>NZ_JAGSSV010000040.1 GCF_018145875.1 Marinomonas vulgaris
GTGAGTTGATGTGACATGGTCAGGCTCGAAGGTTAAAAATGAATTGTCTCATGCGCGGGACTTATTCGCATCTTCCTAAGTCACTTAACGCTAATTCTTGGCCGATCAGCGGTAAAATGGGCTGGTTATAATAGAGATTGGCTGCAGTGGCGGAAACAGCAGCAGCAATTAAGAAGATCAGCTTATTACTGATGCCTAAAGGTTCGTGGTAGGTGTTAGTTTGCATAGGTGACTCGATTTAGTCTGGGTTAACGATAGAGCGTGATCTTATGAAGATTCGATATATAATAGAAATGTTATGTTTTGATTAGACTTATACAGATTGGGTATAAATGGTATGGAACTTAAGCCTTTAAAAAGTTTTGTTACTGTGGCTACGCTGAAAAGCTTTTCTGCCGCTGCCCGTGAGCTTAATACGGTGCAACCGGCGATCAGTCGACATATCGCCAGCTTAGAGGATGAGCTTGGAGCAAGGTTATTTATTCGTAATACTCGTGATGTGAGCATTACGTCTGCTGGTTTGCAGCTTCTTCAAGATGCCAATGCATTGTTAAAACAGGTAGAGAACACAAAGCGAAGAGCTCAAAAAGCGGCACAAGGGGAGCTAGGGTCATTAAGAATAGGCTACCTTCCTTCGGCTTGTTTGACCTTTATACCCGAGCTGGTTAAGCAGTTTCATCGTCGGTATCCTAATGTGGACATAAGTTTGTTTGAGATGACAGCCTCCGCGCAAATCGCAGCTTTTGACCGTGATGAAATCGATGTGGGTATTTCAAGACCACTGCCTAAAGAGCGACAAATGCAATTTAGAAGCCAGTTTTTGTATACGGATTACTTATCAATTGTGGTGCCAACGGATCATGCATTAGCAGATCGTGAGTGGGTTACTTTCGAAGATATCAAGCAAGAGAGTATTATCTTGTTTCAGCGGGAAGAAGCCGTAGGCTTGTTTGATAGCATTATAAACCTTTGTCAGAAAAATCAGTTTTCACCAAAGATCTCTGCCCAGCCTAAGCATATGCAAACCATGCTTACCATGGTGGCCGCAGGTTTAGGAGTGGCGATCGCACCAACCTGTATTGCCAAGCTCTATACCCAAGGTTGCCGCTTTATTGGCATTCAGAATGACGACAGTAAGGTACTGACACAAATCCACTTTGACGGAGTTAAGCTAACGCCGACGGCATTGGCTTTTACCGAGATTGCAATGGCGGCAGCTCAGCAGATTCAACGGGATATGACCTTAGAATGAACTAATTAGCCTGCAGCACCTCGCGGAAAATGATGTTGGGCGTTAGCTAACAGTGAACTAGGGAATTTAAACTATCAAGCAAATTTGTAGTGCTCATATTCCGTTACGTCCACCGATAACTTAGTGAGCCTCTCGCCACAGTAAGGGCAGAATGTCACAGGAATAGACACTTGCTCGATTACTTGTCCTTCATGCTCAAGGTTGTGGTTGTTTTCTAGGTCTTCTTCAGTCGCTATTTTAGAAATTGTTAAGAAAATATCATTATCAAATGACTCAAAATAGGCTTCGTTACCAGAAATGGTAGGACAAATGTGCATTGTATACCCATATTTTGTTCGTTTAAAAACGTGAGGTGCCGCTTGTGTTCCTGAGAGAGCCTGGTATTGGGAAAATGCAAACCAGTCCTTCCATGAGACAACACATTTTAATCTTTGATACTCTTTATTAAAACATGGGAAGGCTTATTTGCACATCTCAAAACCTCTTAGAGCTTTTCTAGTGGCGTTTTCGGTATTGGCTATAGTCATTGCTACCTACGAGTATAAGGCCGCCATAAGGCTTCTGATTAAATCTCTTTTGATTACCTATACCGTAAGCGCTTAAACAACCACATTCTTACAATACCAAGGTAAAAGTGCTTCGATGTCTGCCAGACTTTATGCATTAGGAAGTGCCTTAAAGATCTGCTTTAACCAATCGTATTCATTAAGACCGTTGGCTCTAGCTGTTTCGATTAGACTGTACAAGTTAGCGCTGGCGGTTGCTCCTGTTTGGCTTTTACTAAAGAGCCAGTTTTTACGTCCAATAGCGTAAGGACGTATAGCTCGTTCTGCCGCATTATTTTCTATCGGGTAATGGCCTTTTTTCACGTAGCCAGTGAGCCGATCCCACTGAATATTTAGATATAACAAAGTCATACCGCTCGACGTTTATCCGGAGGCATGTCTTTGGTTTGTTGTTCAATACCGTATAGTTTTTGATGTAATTAAGCCCTTGATCAGCCTTTCCTATTTTGCCTTTAGGCTGTACGCCTTTGGCTTCTTTAAACTTTCGTCGGGCATGAACCCAGCAACCTAAACACGTTATCTGGTATTCATCACTGGCTTTTTGATACCACTCATAGCCATTGATCACGATGGCTGGTGTCTGAGGATAAGAGGCGCAATGGAACTGACTGGGCACGGCTGTTACTGTAGTGGAACACACACGAAGATTGAGTGCCTGTGCTAATAAAATTGTCGTGATCCTCAATCGCCTCATCTAAATTCAAATGGATGCGACGATCCTTACCAGCCAAACCAATCAGCCCCTGTAGAACTCTGAATCTCTGTTCATAACGAAACTCCATAAGCAATCTTTTTAAAATAGTAAAAGGGACAGCTACCCCCCTATTTCCACAATACTATTCTTTTGGGAATTGTCGTCAACCTCCCAAAAAGAGAAAAGCGAGCGCGAATTTTGATTTTTTTAGCCGTTTCTCTCCTCCTTCCTCCCAAAGGGGGACGGTGAGGCAGAGGTGGTCTGCGGTTTAACAAGGAAAGAAACGGTACAGCGTTAAACAAATCAATTTCCTCCCTGGAGTGGCTGGTATTTACCGATCAAACCTTCATAGAGTCGATTTGAGCTTGTTTTGATTGATTTGCTTTAAGGTATGGGTGTTGAAAAAAAACGCCCTAAAGAGCCTTAAAGGGCTTTATAGAGTTTTGGAAAAACTGCTCGATTCTCCAATAGTAATGACAGCAATGACTTCTGCTCTTACCATTCATGTGGAAATTTTACTTTTACTCCCAGTATATTTTGGGAGGTTCACAGCAAATTCCATGATTTTATTGGTGCTTGATATGAGGTCGAACAAAGCGCAGTAGCAGACTTTTAGGACTCACTGATTACTACGAATACCGCTGTCTTGCTAGAACCACTGACTAACAATGAAAAAGATTCTTAACAGCCTCTTGAGAGGCTCTTACGATTTAATCCGTCAGGATTTTAGTTAAGTTACATTCCAAGGCAGCTAAAAAACATCGCAACAGACTCATGGGAGGCTCTTAGTAGTCTCTTTTTGAGTATAGACCGCGAATTTGAGCCTGGTGCATCTCTGGATCGCGTGCTTTCGCTTTATTTTTAGTCGAGCTAGCCGCCTCGATAATAGTCGCGTCGACAATTGTGCCTTCTTTTAGATAAATCCCAGCGCTAGACAACCACTTGTTAACCTCTTTGAACAGCTGACGGGAGAGCTTATGCTTTTCCAGTAAGTGTCTAAAGTTCATGACGGTTGTGTGATCAGGGATTGAACTGTCCAACGACAATCCAGTGAACAAACGCATGGACGTGATTTCATAGAGCGCATCCTCCATAGCAGGATCGCTTATGTCGTACCAATATTGCATGCAGTGAATGCGAAACATCGTAGACAGCGGGTACGGTCTTCTTCCTTTTCCAGCTTTGGGGTACAAAGGTTCAATCATGGCTTCAAGCTGGCCCCAAGGCATCAATTCACCCATCCGAGAAAGGAAAATTTCTTTGCGTGTTTTACGACGCTTGTTGTTGAATTCGCTGTCGGAAAAAGTGAGTTGATGTGACATGGTCAGGCTCGAAGGTTAAAAATGAATTGTCTCATGCGCGGAACTTATTCGTATCTTCCCTAACTGATTATTCCAGGGCTGACAAAAGGCAATATCAAATTGACGTGTTTTAATTGTTTGGCTGAATAATGTTTCCGCAAGCTTGAAACTGTAATAGTGAAAATAAGCACTGTAATGTGATTGTCTTGCACGGAAAATGTTTTTTTACACTATTAATGGTTTTTAACAATAATGCTATTTTGCGCTATAATGTCAGAAATCAGACACATTAACGGAAATTAGCAATATTATGGAAATCGACAGGAAAAGTAATGCAGCTCTCTTGAAGATGATAGGTGAGAGATTCTTACAGGCGCGGCTGAATGAAGGACTAGAGCAACAGGAGTTGGCAGATAAAGCTGGTGTAAATGTCTCAACTGTGCAGAGCTTAGAGAGCGGTAAACGAAGCGTTGGAATGATAAAGGTGTTAGCTGTAATGCGTGCATTAGGTAAGTTGCATGAAATAGAAAACTTTATGCCAGAGCCTCCAGTGAAGTCGGCAGCTTTACTAACAGCAAGAAATGAAAAGCGTAAGCGTGTATCAAAATCTAAAAGCAAAAAAGAGCCGTCAACGGGTTTCGAGTGGAATAAGACGATTCAACAATTAAATGGAAATAAGGACAGGTAATGGCAAAGTTGATCGAAAAGGCTGATGTATACCTGTGGGATACATTAATAGGTTCAGTCACTTGGCAAAGGGGGATGGGGTTCTTTGAGTATTCAAAACACTTTCAGCGTTCAGGCATAGAGTTGTCACCAATTAAAATGCCATTAAGCGACAAGTCTTATTCATTTAGTAGTTTATCAAAAGAAACCTTTAAAGGTTTGCCGGGAATGTTGGCCGATAGTTTGCCAGACAAATTTGGTAACCGATTAATTGACCAATGGTTAGAGCGCAATTCTCGCGATCCAGAATCATTCAGTCCAATAGAGCGTCTTTGCTATATCGGCTCTCGTGGTATGGGGGGATTAGAGTTCAAGCCAACTGTTGGTAAGCTCAAAGAAAGCGTATCTGAGATTCAATTAAGTGAACTTGTTGATTTGGCGAATGAGGCGCTCCAAGAAAAGGCTGAGTTGAATGCGACATTTGATCATGATAATCAGGGTGAGAGACGCGAAACGATTGAGCAAATTATTTTAGTTGGTACATCAGCTGGTGGTGCGCGAGCAAAGGCAGTTATTGCTTGGGATAAAGAAACGAATGTCATAAAAACTGGTCAAGCCCCAGCGGGTGACGGTTTCGATTACTACTTGTTAAAGTTTGACGGTGTTGATGCTAATAAAGATAAAGAGTTGCTTTCAGATCCGAAAGGCTTTGGTTTACTTGAATACGCTTATTACCTAATGGCCGAAGAAGCTGGCGTTAAAATGAATGAATGTCGTTTGTTTAAAGAAAATGGCCGTTCTCATTTTATGACCAAGCGCTTTGACAGACTCAATGGTGGTGACAAGATTCATATGCAATCGCTGTGTGGTATGGCTCACTATGATTTTAATGAATCTGGTGGCTACTCTTATGAGCAGGCGATAGGTGTTATGCGTGAGATTGGTTTATCAGCAAAAGAAATTGAACAGTTCTATTTGCGGATGGTGTTCAATGTGGTGTCTGTTAACCAAGATGATCATACAAAGAATATTTCATTTTTAATGGATCAGTCTGGTGTTTGGACGCTGTCGCCGGCTTACGATATCACTTATAGCAATGGTGCTGGATGGACAAGTAAGCATCAAATGACCATTAATGGTAAAACACGAGATATTCAGTTAGACGATTTATTGGCTGTGGCGCATTTTGCTGACATTAGTAAGGCTAAAGCTAAGAAGATAATAAAAGCTGTGGTGGAGACGGTTTCTAATTGGTCGGATTATGCAAAAAAATCCGGCTTGGTGGACTTTGGTGATATGGATAAACTTGTGGCCGAGGTTGCTCAAGCTCATCGCCTGTACTTGGGAGAAGGTTTATAATCTTAAATAAGAGGCAAACTGTCGAAAGTACAATATTTGTTCCGATACTTAGAAAATAGCAATGGCTGAGTTGTTGGCTCAATGTTCCGACACCTAGGGAACATGCGATCAAGTCGAGCTGAGCGCCTTAACATTCTGAAAAGCCCAATGTCAGTCAGTAATGTGGCCGTTTTATCATTTTTCTACTGCTAAACAAGATAATTGAACCTTGTTTAGCAGTTTGTAAACGGATTAACCCCTTGTGGCTCGGATCATCTGATCAACTAGAAACACGTTTGCATTAGTAAACAGCATGGCGAGCTTAAAGTCATTTTTAGCCACCCGCGATAAATAGCTTTTCTAAAATCAAACTGACACTTGATGATTCTAAAGGGGTGTTCGACTTTTTCTCGAATACTGGCTTTGATATATTCCGTTCGGATGGGCTGTTTATTTTTTCTAGGGTGTTTTTTTAAGATTCTTATTTTGCTCGGAATCCGCAATCAACCAGTCTGCTTTGACTCCTTTTAACTCTTCTCTCTTTAAAGCACCATGATAGCCAGAATCCGCCGAGACAAAACACTCTTCGTCATGAAGAAGATTCGCTCATGAACGTTGGCCGCCGTTGTGCTCACGCTGTTAGTTAACTCCGTTCTAGCGTCAACACCAATATGGGCTTTTAAGCTAAAGAACCACTTAAAGAGCTAAAGTCAGCATATTCAGTAGTTCTGATGGAATGTACCTGGTTCTGAAGTGTCCTGTTATGTTACCTAAAGCAGAGTTCCTAATTTTCTTGCAGAGTCGGAAATAAATCTTTTCGTGTGAATTCTCTTGGCTATTCGTATTTTCTAAATATATACAGTATATTTTGGTGAGTTATGCGTATTACTTATTTAGGCGTGTCGGAGTCGTTGGATTTTATCGCGGCAAATAGTGTGCGAATTCCACTTTATATTGACTCTGTGTCGCTCACCCGAGCGCGACGTTCTATGTTCGTGCTCAGGGTGATTCGATGATAGAAGAGGGCATACATTCGGGTGATGTGTTGGTAGTTGATCGTTCGCTAACAGCGCGTCATGGTGACATTGTGATTGCTTGTATTCATGGGGAATTGACAGTGAAGACCTTGGAGTTGGAACCCAATGTGTTGCCTTGTCCGAAAAATAAAGCCTATAAAGCCATTTATATTACCGAAGAGTCTGAGTTGGAAATTTTTGGTGTGGTAACAGGCGTGATTCGTAAATACGAGCGTCATTAATGCAGACTGTCTTCGCTTTGGTCGATTGCAACAACTTTTATGCAAGTTGCGAGAAGTTGTTTCGACCAGATTTAAAGTACACGCCAGTTGTGGTGTTATCAAATAACGATGGTTGTATTGTTGCACGATCTAAAGAGGTTAAAGCGCTGGGTATTAAAATGGGCGTGCCGATGTTTCAGGTCCAGGATGAGATAAGAAAGCATGGCATTGTGTGCTTTTCGTCTAATTACGCTCTGTATGCCGATATGTCAAACCGAGTGATGTCTATTTTAGAAGAGGAATCGCCACGGCTGGAAGTCTATTCTATCGACGAAGCCTTTATTGATTTAACGGGTGTTACTAATGTGACTGATTTGCTGACGTTCGGTAAACAAGTTAAAGCCAAGGTTGATAAGTGGACAGGCATTACGGTCGGTATTGGCATAGCACCAACCAAAACGCTAGCGAAACTGGCCAATCATGCGGCGAAGAAATATCCGGCAACGGGTTCGGTAGTAGATTTGTAACCATCCGGCCACTACACCCAGTATCTTCATTTAAGTGTCCACTTGTTTTTTAGTGGACACTTAGTCTTCTGATTTATAATGGCTTCGTTTTGGGTGGGTGTGCTTAGGTCAATGTTCCATGGTAAGAGTTCATCGACTTTATTGATTGAGTGTTGTCCTATGCGTTTTAATACTGCTGTGAGATATTGATTCGGATTAATATCATTTAATTTCGCTGTACCGAGAATGGTATACAGTACTGCAGCTCGTTCACCGCCGGCTTTAGAGCCTGCGAACAAGTAATTTTTTCTACCCAGTGCAATAGGACGGATAGACCGCTCCGCCGAGTTGTTATCAATAGCCGCACGACCATCTTGGATATTTGTGTGGAAAAAGCGCTGACGCATAGACAAGATGCATCCAAGGAAGGTATGACTTCCATGGATGCATATTTAGTGCTAGTTAATTTTCTGATTGCACCACAGTGTTAGTGTTTACATCCTGTAAGTGGCACTTATGCCAACAGTTCGAGATTGTCCAACGGAAGATGTGCTGCTTCGGTCTAAATAAATAATATCTTCATTGGTCAGATTTTTGATATAGGCATCCAAGGTTAAGTCATCTAGCTCATACTTCACTCTAGCATTGCTTACTATGTAGTCTCCTGCTTTGTACTCTTCTTCATTATCAAGATCGGAGTAATACTCACTAACATAGGTTGCATCAGCACCTAATGACCAATTATCACCAATGAACTTTGTAAAGCCAACCATGATATTAAGGTCTGGACGGCGTTTTTCAAGGTAGTTGTCGCCTAAAATAATTAAGCAGCGTCTTTATGTTGCTCTGGATTTAATTCCACATC
>NZ_JAGSSV010000041.1 GCF_018145875.1 Marinomonas vulgaris
AAAGCCCCCAAAAGGGCTATTATCTGATATGGCTTGTTTTGGTCTCACGGCAAAAGCCCCCAAAAGGGCTATTATCTGATATGGCTTGTTTTGGTCTCACGGCAAAAGCCCCCAAAAGGGCTATTATCTGATATGGCTTGTTTTGGTCTCACGGCAAAAGCCCCCAAAGGGCTATTATCTGATATGGCTTGTTTTGGTCTCACGGCAAAAGCCCCCAAAAGGGCTATTATCTGATATGGCTTGTTTTGGTCTCACGGCAAAGCCCCCAAAAGGGCTATTATCTGATATGGCTTGTTTTGGTCTCACGGCAAAAGCCCCCAAAAGGGCTATTATCTGATATGGCTTGTTTTGGTCTCACCACTCTTTGGCACCTAGAATTGGTAAAGCAGGGCTTTACTTTAGTATTGCGATTGCTATACTAAACTTACTGACGATCTGTGGGACTCTTTGAGTACGTTAGTGTCTGCCAAGAAATTCTTGGCCGCAGGCCGAGCCGCGATATACAAAGACCTCCACCATTTTTACGATAAAAAAGGCGACTTATAAAGTCGCCTTTTTTATCTTCTCTTCTTTCTATTCAGCTTAACACCAGTCATTCTAGCATCAATAATCTTCCAGATTTTTAGATAGTCACTACCACTAACTGGGGTTGCATGAGACTTTTCGTCATATGCTAATCTAACATCTATACGAACGCCTTCTATCACTCCACTCGCATCATCTTTAAGGGGAGATATTTCTAGAAAGACCCTGTAAGTTTCATCTTGGTAGTTCTGCTCTACGTAGAAAAACTGTTCACTATGTTCAACAAAGGTCATTAGCAAATGAGGGTTACTTTTTATAATTTCCTTTAACAGATCAGGTAGGCCAAGTGAAAGCTTGTATCTGAGTTCGCAGAAATATCTATATTTTCCAGAAGGGGAGCGGCTATATATATAGTTTTCAACGCCATAGTGATCAGTAAAGCAATGGTCTGAATATGAAAATAAGAACTTTATGGTTTTGTCAGGAATATCATCTTTTCCTGGCCTAGTGTAGTTGGGGTCGCCTCAGAAAACGGAAAATAAAGCACGCTAAGCCCTTACTTACCCAGATGTTTGACTGTTCGTGGCACTTTCACCATGGCAATTGCAATTGCCCAACCCTTGCAAAATGCCGCACGCCTCTACAGATCGAGAGCCAGAACACTTCTCGCGCAAATCAACCAAGTGCCGTTTTAACTGCAACAGCGCGGACACACGCATTTCCACCTGTTGAATATGGGCCTCCAGCAGCGTGTTGACCTCCCCACAGTCCTGCATCGGGTTGTCTCGCAGACCCAGCAATGCGCGAATCTCGCTCAACGTCATCTCGAGCGAACGGCAATGACGGATGAATTGCAAGCGCTCAATGTGCGCCTCACCGTACAGCCGGAAGTTGCCACCGCTTCGCGCTGGCTTCGGCAGTAGCCCTTCCTTCTCGTAGTAGCGGATGGTCACGACCTCGCACCCAGAGCGCTTGGCGAGGTCGCCAATTCTGATTTCCATGCATCAATCTCCAATTATCACTTGACTCTATAGTGACTATAGAGATTTTAATGGAGGCTGAATAGAAGATTTTCAGGAGTTACTCATGAGCGAATGCGCTTCAAAGGGGTGTGGCTGCACGACTGAGCCGATCATCCAACCCACGGCACCGGCCCCGCTGGCAACCGGATCGGCTCAAGCGGTGTACCGCATCGAGAACATGGATTGCCCGACCGAAGAGGCGCTGATCCGAAGCAAACTGGCCGGTCTGGCGGGGGTGGCGGGTCTTGAATTCAACCTGATGCAACGTACCTTGGCCGTGCGACACGAATTGCCTTCGTTGTCTCCCGTCGAGCAGGCGCTGAAGGCCATCGGCATGCAAGCTGTGCGCATGGATCAGGCGTCGGCCGAGCAGACGACCAAGCTGTCCATTGCCAAGATGGATTGCCCGACCGAAGAGACGTTGATCCGCAACAAGCTCGGCACCGTGGCCGGTGTTGCTGATCTCGATTTCAACCTGATGCAGCGCACGCTGTCGGTACGCCATGCGAACCAGGTTCTGCCAGACGTGCTCGTGGCACTGCAAGCGCTTGGATTCGAGGCGCAGGTCGTGGACACGGCAGAGGTCGCATCTCCATCCGCCGCCCCTGTGACCACGCCGACCAACTGGTGGCCGCTGGGCATCTCCTTGGTCACTGCATCGGCGGCCGAGGCGGTCTACTGGCTCCACAACGGCAATCACTGGTCGGTTGTCGTTCTGGCGCTTGTCGCGGTCTTCACGGGTGGCCTCTCCACCTACAAGAAGGGGTGGATTGCGCTCAAGAACCGTAATCTCAACATGAACGCCCTCATGTCGATTGCGGTCACGGGTGCCATGTTGATCGGCCACTGGCCCGAAGCGGCAATGGTGATGGTACTGTTCGCGCTGGCCGAGGTAATCGAAGCCAAATCGCTGGATCGCGCTCGTAACGCTATCCGTGGCCTGCTCGACCTGACCCCGGAACAGGCCACGGTACAGCAGGCTGACGGCACATGGCGCGAGGTGGGCGCCAAGCAAATCACCATCGGCGCCCGCGTCCGGGTCAAACCAGGTGAGCGCATCGCCCTTGATGGTGAGGTGCTGGAAGGCCGCTCTGCCGTCAACCAAGCCCCGATCACGGGTGAAAGCCTCCCGGTCGAAAAATCCCCCGGTGATTCGGTGTTCGCTGGCACGATCAACGAATCCGGCTCGTTCGAGTACCGCGTCACCGCCTTGGCCAACAACTCCACTTTGGCCCGGATCATTCACGCGGTAGAGGCTGCGCAAGGTAGTCGTGCGCCGACTCAGCGTTTTGTCGATCAGTTCGCCCGCTGGTACACCCCCGTTGTATTCGGCGTTGCCATCGCCGTCGCGTTGTTGCCGCCGCTGTTCATGGGTGCGGCATGGCTCGACTGGATCTACCGTGCATTGGTTCTGCTGGTGGTCGCCTGCCCGTGCGCACTGGTGATCTCTACACCGGTCAGCATCGTCAGCGGCCTGGCCGCCGCCGCCCGCCACGGCATTCTCATCAAAGGTGGCGTCTATCTGGAAGAAGGCCGCAAGCTGCGCTGGCTGGCTCTGGACAAGACCGGCACGATCACGCACGGCAAGCCCGCACAGACCGACTTTGTCACATGGGGCAATGCACTCGCCTCGGACAGCCGCAGCATCGCTGCCAGTCTGGCGGCCCGCTCGGACCATCCTGTATCCAAGGCGGTGGCACTGGCCGCGCAGACGGACGGGGTTGCCTTGCTCGACGTGGCCGAATTCAACGCGCTGCCCGGTCGGGGTGTGCAGGGCCAAATCAACGGTGAAACCTACCATCTTGGCAACCAGCGGATGCTAGAAGAGCTGGGGCAGCGTACTCCCGAGCTGGAACAGCGCATCGCGGCGCTGGAAACCATGGGTAAAACTGTCGTGATGTTGGTCAGCGCAAAAGGGGTTCATGCCTTATTTGCCGTAGCGGACACCATCAAGGAAAGCAGCAGGAGCGCCATTGCCGAGCTTCATGCACTGGGCATCAACACCATGATGCTGACCGGCGACAACCCCCACACGGCACAGGCCATTGCCGCACAAGCCGGGATCGACCGTGCGCAAGGCAATCTGCTCCCAGACGACAAACTGCGCGAAGTTGAGCTACTGGCCATAAAGGGCAAGGTCGGCATGGTCGGTGATGGCATCAACGATGCCCCGGCCTTGGCGCGTGCGGACATCGGCTTTGCCATGGGAGCGGCTGGCACAGATACCGCCATCGAGACCGCTGACGTGGCCCTGATGGACGACAACCTGGGCAAGATTCCGACCTTCGTGCGCCTGTCGCGTGCGACGGCGCAGGTGCTGATGCAAAACATTGTGCTGGCCCTTGGCATCAAGGCAGTATTTCTGGTGCTGACCTTCACGGGTCAAGCGACCATGTGGATGGCGGTGTTTGCTGATATGGGGGCCAGCTTGCTCGTCATTGGCAATGGCTTGAGGCTGTTGCGCAAATGAGCTGGAAATTCTTTCTCTACGACTGGGGTGGTCTGAACATCGCGTTGTTCCAAGCCATCAACATGAGCACACCTGCAGCGCTGGAACCGCTGGCATCGTTCTTCAACCTTGTGATAGGCAACTACTGGACTGCACCACTGATGCTCTTGGCGATGTGGGGATGGTCAAAGTCGGCACCTGACCCAACGCGGGCCGATGCCATCCGGTACAGACTCAGAGTCTTTAGCGTGGCCTTTGCGTTGGCATTTCTCGTCGCCACCATCTTGAAGCTATGGATCGACTTTCCACGCCCGCCTGCCGTTTTTGGCGACATGGTGCGCGTTATCGGGGGCATCGAACGACACTACAGCCTGCCCAGCGGGCATGCCACCTATGCCGCGCTGGTGGTCGGCGCGCTCTGGCCTTTGATAGGCCGTCGTGGCCGCATCGGCTTGGTGTTGTACGCCGCATTGGTCGGTTGGTCACGCATCGCAGCCGGAATGCACTTTCCTGCCGATGTGCTGGCGGGGTGGGTACTTGGATTGAGTTGCACGGCGCTCGCCGGGTGGCTGATGCCGCTGGCCGCCCCTGTGTGGCAATCGGCTCGCCGCACATCGACTTGGGTCTGGTTCGCAGTGGCCGCCAGTGCTGTCATGACCGATCAGCTCGCAAAGTTCGCCATCACCCGCACGTTTGCCTACGGTGAACAGGTCGAAGTCACGCCCTTCTTCAACTTCGTCCATGTCCTGAATCCCGGCGCGGCATTCAGCTTTCTGGCGAACGCTGGCGGCTGGCAACGTTACTTTTTCATCACGCTGGGCCTGGTCGTTTCTGCTTGGCTGGGACGCATGCTGTGCCAGCAATTGCCCCGTCTCGAAGCGATGGGATACAGCCTGATCCTCGGCGGTGCGCTGGGCAATGTCGCGGATCGTGTGCTGCGTGGACAGGTTGTTGATTTCCTTGACTTCCATTGGCGACTTGCGCACTGGCCCGCCTTCAACCTCGCTGATGTGGCGATAACTATCGGAGCGCTCTGCCTGTTCTTGACGGTTGTACCGAAAAGCAGTAAAGGCACAGAGGCCGAGGTGTCCGGTTAAGCTATAGTCATCTTAGTACTGCTTACACTTAAAAATTCAATAATTAGAATTCTACAGGACGATGGCTTAAAATCATAAATGTACTCAACCAGTAGTTTTTTGTTTGTTCCTGTAATATGTCGCCTTACTTATCCCTATATTTTCCCATGGCTTAACTTGTCTTACAGAACTAGAACAGGCTTTCCTACCACCACCTTTCGATTTTTTACCGCCTTTCGACCCTTGTATCGACTGCCATGCACTAAACCCTTCGGGGGTGATCTTAGCGTGCGTCCATTTCGCCACACTGCGAGCGGTATGACGAACTTCATTGAGAGGCAGGAGATTGTTCGGGAAGTGTTGGGCGTTATAACCCATCGCACGGTCGTGACACGCCTGTAAAAACTGATCGTAACTCGGCCAACCTTGACGGATCGCTCGACGAGCCCAACGAGACAACAAATCAAACAGCTCACAGTTACGTCCAAGTCCATACTGATGTTGTTTGATCGGGTGATCTCGTAAATCGAGGCAATCCGCAAGCCAATCCAGTGTATAGAGGTTTTTCTCCCACTGCGTAACCCTCCAGTGCGCGTTTAAAGGGTTTTTACACACCAACCCTTTGTATCCCACATCTGCATCCAAATTCTCTCTGAGAGCGCTCTCAATGGCCGCAGCGTAACGCAAAGGCGCCGGCTTTCCATCGGGCGCGGTGCGCACCGGTACCGCCAAACCATAAAACAAATGGGCATGGCCATTAAACGGGTTTGTCGCCACGATATTGGGAGCGGGAGCGTGTTGGTCATACCAATCAAGGGTGGCCGTGGACGAGTCCACATCAAAGACCAGCCAATATTTATGCGTCGGTCCATTCGGTTGGATAAAACGCGACTGGATCGCATTTTTGAGTTGCGATATTTGAAGACCTGTCATCAAATCGTTTGAGTGGTAGGGCTTCTTAGGAAGAGTCTGTCGGAATAGGTCGAGCTGTTCGTTCACTCAACACCGCACAAATGGCGGTAAAATATTTTATTTGGTAGGGGCATGTGCTAAAGTTCCTCTAGGATTTGTCCTAAACCCCACATCGAATAATCTTCCGCCAAGTTGATAAGATTCGTGTGGGGTTTTGTTTTATAGGGGTCATACTACTGTAAAACGCTCAAAACCCCAAACCTCGGTTCATCCCTCGCGTCTTCTGTCTCTCACGTTCTTTCTGAGTCACGATTTGGTCAATCTTTCCAATAGACTGCTCAAGACGTTGACTCGCTCGCTCAAGCGGTTCACTTCTTGGCGTAACGTCGCGTTCTCGGACGAGGTAGTGTTGAACATGCTCTCTAAGTTTTTGTACGCCGTGACGAAGTCCTTGTGCTGAGCGACGTGCGTTTTCTGTAAATCCTCGAATGCGCTCAATAGCTGTTTTTCTAGCTCGGTCATCGTCTAATTCCCCTTTAGGATCATGTAGTTCTCGCCGTCCTCCCCAAACAACCCCAGTTCTGGACGGACTTGAGCGCACAGTTGTTTGGTCTTCCCGCAATGACTGATCGACATATTTCCGCCCTGGGCGCTCAATGTTTGGATGGTCTCTTTCTGGTCGCGGATCTGTTGGTAGTTGCTCTGAATGTCGTAGAGCTGGTACTGGACGATTCCCCATAACGTTAGAGCCACGATTACCACGCTCAGAAAGAGCCAGAACCACGTCTTTAGGGTCACCCACCACATGCGACGAGAGTAGGCGCGGATGTCTTTTTTGAAGTTCTTCTCGCTTGCGGCTAATTCCTCTTTGATAGACTGTGCGAAGCGATTGAAGTCGCTCTTGAGTTGCTGCTCGGTAGCGCTGGCTTGCGCCTTCGATTTCTGCTCGAAGTCCTGCGCCATGTCTAAAATCTTGCTCATACAAAAGCCCCTTTAGTCGGATGTTTCGCCCTCCATCAGGATCGGCAATAGAAATACTTGTTTTGGTGGTTCGGCTGATCGTAAAGCCCCCACTCTGTAGAGCGTTGACCACATCATCACGGCCATGGATGACCCCCGCTTTCGCCAGCATCATGAGGCTGTCTGTGATCGCCTGTGATGCCTGTTGCTTCATCGGCGGCAAATCCCTAGGCGTGATCATTTCTCGCTGGTTAATGGGGTCATCAGGGTCATGTAGGCCATAAGCGATATTCGCGATCGATTTCCAGGCGTTAATGCGTGGCTTATCCGCTTTTTCAAACCAGGGTTGCAACCGCTTACCGGTCGTTAATTCGACGTTCGGAATAACGAAATTCAGCTCTAGGCGTTCTTTGTCTCGGTGCTCAACCCACAGCACGGAATACTGGTCTTTTTCTAGACCAGGAAAGAGGGCACGTTCAAAGGACGTCATGAGGTCGTCTTTGATTTCTCTGCTCAAGTCAGGCTCCGCAAAGGACAAGACGCCAGACGTGTATTTTTTCGCGTAAGGAGACGAATCGATGAGATCCTGGATCATATCAGGATCCCCTCGATCTAAGGTCGCGCCCTCTCGATCTCGGTTTTTTCCTAACAGATAATCCACCGAGCCAGAACCTCGACCGGCACCGCGACGAAAGAATTTAACGATCATGGCCGGTGTACTCCTCTCGTATCACATCCAGGTCACGCTGTAGTGCGGCTAACGCCGACAAGATCGTGGCTCGATCTAGGGCATGAAAATGCTCGCCATTCAGCGCTCGAGCAATCTGGTTAAGGTTGTTTCCTAATCCAGAAAGCTGACGCAGTAAAGCCGGTTCAACAAGCGGAACCGGCCGAGAACGGGGAGCACGCACACCAAGGCACTGTTCACGCATCCATTCCGCTAATCGTGGCCGGTCTGAACGAAGGACAAGAGCCTCATATTCCCCTTGTGTACAGCGAATTTTGATCTCTTTTGTGCGTTTTTCCGCGTCTCTCATAAAGCCACCTCAACAAAAATAACGGTGCGGATAGAATCTAGCTCGGAACGAGGTAGTGAGATCCGTGCCTAAACAGGGGTAAAGGGGGCGTAGCACCCCTTTCCAGCTCACAGATGACCGTCAAATGCGAAGCAATTTGAAAGGGCACTCTGTGTATGCTGGCTTATACCGTAGTAAGAGTATACCACATATTGTTTTTATCATTCAAAAAGAGATAACGGAAGGAAGCCACCTGTAAAAGAAATAAACACTAAGAAGGCAAAGCCCCCAAAAGGGCTATTATCTGATATGGCTTGTTTTGGTCTCACGGCAAAAGCCCCCAAAAGGGCTATTATCTGATATGGCTTGTTTTGGTCTCACGGCAAA
>NZ_JAGSSV010000042.1 GCF_018145875.1 Marinomonas vulgaris
AGTTGATGTGACATGGTCAGGCTCGAAGGTTAAAAATGAATTGTCTCATGCGCGGGACTTATTCGCATCTTCCTTAAAGGAAGTATCCCACTCTATGTAGTTTATTCAGACAACAATAAAATGGTAAAATGCACTTTAAAGGTGCAAGGCAGCAATTAAATGGTAAGGCGCACTTTAAAAGTGCAAGATGACAGTCGAAGAAGACAGTGCTCATACGTTTAACAGTCTAAATGCTGTTATAATTACAAAAATATTTACACGGAATGGTAAAAATGATCTTTAAGCGTTTTTTTGTACTGCTTTTCTTATTTTCAATAGCGTTTTTGGCTATTTCTTACCCTATCTATTCCCAATATTATCATGGCGTTCAAAATGAAATTTTAGCTACTGAAGAAATTTCTGTGGTGGCAGCAAAACAGAAGGTACAAAAGGAAATATACGAGCAGATACATTTACTGGCTGCATTAAAAAGCTCTGTATTGTTAACAAAGTTTGTGACAAATAGGACACAAGAAAACAGAGAGTCTCTAGAGTCGAGTTTTATAAATATTTCAACTAACTTCCACCGGTTTGACCAAATTCGTTTGCTTAGCAACGAAGGGTTTGAATTGATCAGAGTAAATTTCGAGAAAGGTCAAGGTGTTGCTGTGCCTTTGGCAGATTTACAGGATAAGTCCCAACGCTACTATTTTAATGAGACAAACCGATTGTCTGATCACCAAGTGTATGTGTCTCAGTTAGATCTCAACATAGAGCAAGGTCAAATTGAACAACCTCACAAACCCATGCTACGCATCGCCACTCCAGTAATAGATTCAAAAGGTAATAGAGCAGGTGTTTTAGTAGTAAATTATTTAGCTAAAGGAATGTTAGATAATTTCCGCTACCAAATGTCTCAACGCGTAGGTCAACAAGGAATGCTTATAGATCCTGATGGTTATTGGCTAAGTAATCATCAGCGTATCAACGAATGGGGGGCCGACTTAGGTCGTCCAGAACATACATTTTCTCGTCTTTATCCAGAGGCTTGGCCTAAGATATCTTCTAGTGCTTCAGGGACTGTTTTCACTGGGCAGGGCGTGTTTCGGTTTGAGAGTATTGAACCTCTTGATTTTGCTAAGTCAGAGCACGGTCATTTTAAAGCCGATCATTATCCTCTGTTCTCTCCTTCATCACTGTCAAACAGTGATTGGAAGATAGTCGTTTACATACCTAATGACTATATAAAATCACAATCTATCTTGTATCAGCCTCTTGGGCAGTTATTTTTTGTTCTTATAACCCTTTTTGTTGCTGGGTTAGCTGCACTGGTCGCCATTTTATTAACTCAACAACAAGCTCGTTTGATAAAGCAAAAGGAGCTGGATGATTTGTACAATCATGCTCCGTGTGGTTATCACAGTTTAGATAAAAATGGTTTCTTTGTTCGTATCAATCAAACTGAGCTTGACTGGTTAGGGTATTCACGAGATGAGGTCATAGGACGATCTTTTGTAGATTTTCTCAAGAACGAGAGTAAAGGCCGCTTTTACGAATTATTTGATGAGTTAAAGGTAAAAAGAAAGATAGAGAATGAAGTCCTGGAGATGCAGTGTAAAGATGGGAGTAGTTTTCATGCATCCAGTTCTGTTAGATCATTACAAAGTGAAAGAGATAATTTTGCTGTTGCACGTGCTAGCGTATTCGACATAAGTGATCGTATAAAGCTGGAAAAAAAATTAGAAACACTTGCTAATATTGATCCATTGACAAACGTCAGTAATCGTCGTCACTTTTACGAACAAGCTAATACTGAGTTTAAACGTGCCAAGTGCAGTGACGGTAAAGTATCAATCATTATGTTTGATATTGACTACTTTAAAAAAGTTAATGATAACTATGGTCATGATGTAGGAGATACAGTATTAAAACTTCTTACCAATGAAGTTGGTAAGTGTTTACGTGACATTGACTTGTTTGCTCGCTTTGGTGGAGAAGAGTTTATTATCCTGCTTACTGAACAGTCAGATGATGAAACCGCACGTGTAGCGGAAAGAATACGTAATACAGTCGAAAGGTTGGACATAGAAACGCCATTGGGCAAGACCTTAAATGTAACCGTCTCTCTTGGTTTTACTACGCTAACACCTCAAGATAAGGAACTAGATTCATTAATTAAAAAATCAGATATAGCGCTTTACCAAGCAAAGGCTCAAGGACGTAACCGACTTATACAATACAGTGATGATTAAGAGAACTTGCATTTAACACCTTCCAAAACAGAAAACGGTAACAATTTGTCCGTAAGCCCTCCAATCAATCAGAAAGAAGGGCTTTAGCTTACTAATGATGGCATGATTATTTGTAATTTAAGCTTTTGTTAAATTCAGCACTTTGCATATATAGTCTGGTTTTGCAAACAGGTAGCCTTGTCCAATACGGCAGCCTAATTTCATAAGAATTTGCCGTTGTGCTTCAGTCTCTATTCCTTCAGCGATTACTTCTAAGTTCACGGCTTTTGCAATATCAATAACCGCTGCTACCAGGCGCTGACCTACTTCTCCATGCACATCGTCCACGAAGCTTTTGTCTATTTTTAATTCATCAACAGCAAGTTTACGAATGTAACTTAAAGACGAATAGCCTGTTCCAAAATCATCTAAGGAGATTCCAATGCCTTTCAATCTTAGTGAGTGTAGGTTGTCTAAAACCTGCTGGTTCATCTCAAGCAGCACACCTTCCGTCACTTCTAAGTCTAAATAAGTGAGGGGTACTTCTAACTCGTCAGATAACGAGAAAATGTAACTAGCTAGGGCGGCGTCATTAAAATGAGAAGAGGTAATGTTGACAGCGATAGGAAGTACTTTTCTCTTGTCATTAAGGCAACGACTTAAGCAGTTAAATACTGTTTTTAAAACATAACGATCAACTTCTTTTGCTAGCAACATTTTCTCGGCCACTTGTATAAACTCAACCGGTGATATACGACCAAGTACAGGGTCGTTCCAGCGTAGTAATGCTTCGTAACCTATTATTTCATCGGTGTATAGATTGACTTTAGGTTGTAGGTGAACTTTCAGAATATCTTGTTCAAGTGCGACTATAAGTCGTTGCTCTATATCAAGCTGTCTCTGTAAACATGCATTAAATTTTTCATCATAAAAAGCGATGTCGTTTTGACTGCTTCTGGCTTTCGATAGTACAGACTGTGCTTGTAGCACAACGTGATCTATGTTTTTTGTATCATCAGGATAGATAGAAATACCGATTTTACCGCTGATACGTATCTCTTTTTTGTCTATTAAATAGGGTTTATTGACCTTTTCTAGAACAGCCTCAGCAATATTATTTGCCCTTGTGGCATCATTTACAAACACGGCGATAATAAACTCATCAGAGCTGGGTCGGCTTAACAGTATATTTTGATGGGTATTACTTTTTATTCTGTCTGCGATCTCGGTAAGGATTTGATCGCCTACGTTTATACCATAACGATTATTAATCATGCTAAAGCGATTGCAATCAAGATAAAAAATGGCGAAACGCTCCGTGGATGCCCATTTTTGTAAGCTTAAGAAAAAGGCCTCTGCATTTAAAAGCCCTGTAAGGGTGTCATGATTTTTTAGGAATGCCGCCTCTCTGAGTGCCTCTTCCTTTTCTGAAACATCAATGCCAAATCCTTGGATTTCACTTAAGCCCAAATGGTTATTCACTTTTGTAAACCACCATTCAACTTGCAGTAAACCACTTTTTCGGCGCATGGTTGCGTTACATTTGATTTGCGTTGCATCTTGGCTGCTAGAAATAGTATGAAGCGTATCCTTCATATTATTTTTGTTACCGTATAAAAAGTTAACAAAATTTAAGCCAACGACTTCTTGATTCGTACACTCAAAAACATCATAGAAAGACTGATTTGCAAAGGTGAGTTTAAAGTCCGTATCCAAACGACAGATGATCTGCCCTTGGCACTCAACAATACTTTTATAGCGCTGCTCTGCTTGGGAAAGTTCAATTAGGGCATTTTGATAATCCGTTAGATCGTGGCATATACCAATGAAATTTGTTCCAAGTTCTGTTTTAGCTTCACCAATCGACAAGCGCATCGGGAAAATACGGCCATCTTTTTTACGCCCTGGAACGTCCCTACCTGTGCCAATTATTTGGGCTTTACCTGTATTAGAGTAGTTTTGTAAATAACTATCATGATCACCATGATAGGGAGAGGGCATCAGCATTTTGACGTTTTGACCGATTGTTTCCTCTTTTGTGTAGCCAAACATGGCTTCAGCGGCTCGGTTAAAGCTGGTGATAATGCCTTTGATATTGATGGTGATAATGCCGTTTACGGCGGCATCGAACAGCGCATTTTGCAGAGATTCGAGCTGGAGCTTTGCTGAAAGGGTTTGTTTGTAGTCTGACAGGTCATGGCAAATTCCAATGTAATAAATATGGTCTTTTATAACGGCCTTACCAACAGATAAGTGCATGGGGAATTCTGTGCCGTCTTTTTTGATGCCTTTAACGTCTCGCCCGCTGCCAATGATTTTGGCATCGCCAGTCTTATGATAATTGTCTAGGTAGGAATCGTGGGCGTGCTTGTAGGGTTCAGGCATCAAAATATTAACATTTTGATACGTGCATTCTTCGACGGACCGTTGAAATAACGCTTCTGCGGATTTAGAAAAATGCAAAATGATGCCTTTTTCATTGATAACAACAATGGCGTCGGCAGCCGAATCCATCATGGCCTGATACAGCAGACCTAAATCGTTCAGAATATTTTTCATTATTAACTACCTTTTAAATCGAACAACAAGCTCGTGCAATTCATCCGAGATATTATTTAAGTAGGTAATGGTGTCAAACAGTTCATCAGAGCTTTGTGTGCTGCTGTCAGCAAGGTCTGAGATATTAGCAACTTGTGTTTTGATGTCGCCTGCGACGTAGGCTTGTTCTTCTACCGCCGTGGCCATTTGAGTGGACATGGTGGCGATTTGACTCACCGCTTTTGAGATGCCTGCAAGCATTTCACCACTTTCAATAACGTGGCTTAAGCCTTCTTCCGCATCTCTTGAGCCATCTTCGGAGATTTTCACGGCATTGTCAGCGCGTTCGGTAAGCTCCTCCACTATGGTATAAATTTCTTTGGTGGATTCTTGTGTGCGATGGGCTAAATTGCGCACTTCATCCGCCACCACTGAAAAGCCACGACCTTGCTCGCCGGCTCTAGCAGCTTCGATGGCCGCGTTTAATGCAAGTAAGTTCGTTTGCTCAGCAATCTGTTCAATCATTTGTGCAGCTTGGGCAATTTTTGTTGTTTGGTCTGAAACACCATGCACGGAACGACCAATTTCTTGCACTGTGTCTTTGAGCTTCATGATTGCGCTGTGCGTGATGTTTGCTACCTGGTTACCGTTTGTGGCGAGTTGATTGGCGGTTTCAGCGTGGGTGGCTGTATCACCAACGTGTTTGGATACTTCGGTAATGGCTGACGTCATTTCATTAATGGCGGTAGCGACCTGGTGAGTTTCGGTTTGTTGACTGGCAATGGCTTGCTGCGTCAAATTAGTTAACGACGCGCTTTTTTCAGACTCTCTTGCTACATCTGCAGCCGCACTTTCAATACGAGTGATCACAGTGTCTAAATGCGCGAGTTGGCTTAATATAGAAACTTTAAGCTCGCCAATTGCGCCATTGTCGTCTGTGTAAGAACTAACCGCTATAGGGTGCGAAAAAGAGTGCTTTAACATGGCGTTCAAGGCACCAAACGTGGATTTGGTTTGAGCTGACGTCCAAAAAGCGTAAATAAGCACAGTGAGCAATAGCTCGATTTGTGACGCCATCGTGTAGCCCGTACCGAACAGTGCTGCATATACGCCTAATCCAAGCACAAGAAACAAGTTGGGAAGCGAAATAGGTGTGCTGGTTTTGACGTGTTTTCCTGCATTGATGTTTTGGTACAACTTATCGGCACGATCCACGTCTTCTCGGTTTGGGCATGAGCGAACAGATTCATACCCAATCACCGTTCCATTCTCTGTTACGGGTGTGATATACGCATCTACCCAATAATAATCACCGTTCTTGCAACGGTTTTTGACCATGCCCATCCAAGGTTTGCCGGCATCTAGGTGTTCCCACATAACTTTAAATGCCTGTGCAGGCATATCAGGGTGACGAACTAGATTGTGTTGCTGGCCGATTAGTTCATGTTCTTCAAAACCGCTGATGTCCACAAATGCTTTGTTACAGCTGAGAATAATGCCTGTCTTATCAGTGACAGTGATGAGTTTTGTATCGCGATCAAAGGTCTGTTCTTTGTTGGTGATGGGCATATTGTTACGCATTAGTTATCCTAAACAACTCCGTCGAGAGATTTCATTAGTCAGTGTATGTTACATACATTCGCAACATTTTTGTGCATTATTACTGCTTTGCTTTGCTTTGCTTTGTTTTGTTTTGTTTTGTTTTGTTTTGTTTTGTTTTGGTGCGTTTTATTTGGCGAATGTGCAATTATTAATGTTTTTATGATAACTATCATCATTACCTGATTTTAATATCAGCTTACACGAAGCATCTTAGGTTAATAATATAGTAGTTCATTTGGCTTTCTATTACAGATTGCCAGACGTACTATCAGCGACGGTAGTGGTATGTGATTTGTGTACAGCAACTACTTCAAGTACTAAGCAAAATTTGTAAATAGTTAATGAGGAAATAATGATAACAAGACCTGATATAACGATCTCTTCGTTGGATTTGAAGAGACTAGAAGACCTAATTGATTCGCTTCCTAAAGCTGATATCGCTGGTGTGAGTGAACTAGAAGAAGAGCTTACACGCGCAACGATTGTTGCTCCTAAAGATGTTCCAGACAATATTATCACCATGAACTCAACGGTTAAGTTTATTGTTGAAGCTACAAATAAAGAGTTTGAATTGACGTTGGTGTATCCAAAAAACATGGAATCGAATGGAACAACTATTTCAATTTTAGCGCCTGTGGGTAGCGCATTGCTTGGTCTTTCTATTGGTGATGAGATTGAATGGCCGAAACCCGGTGGTGGAAATTTAAAGATTAAAATCATACAAGTGACGTTCCAACCTGAAAGGGCTGGTGAATATCAACTGTAGTTGACGTTGTAAAAGGAGTTTTGGTAAAAAGTCATAGTTGTGAAGATGCCATAATCGGTGCGGTTTGGGCAATTGGAATGGCGATAGGGATCCCATTTATCGCTCATACCCCAGGCCATAGCGTACAGTTAATAAGCTTTTTGCTTGGTTCAATTTTGACAACGGGCCCAGAGCGTTTTTGGATGATGGCGATTGGGTTAAGTATAGTCGCAGTGGTATTAATTGTTTTGTGAAAATCCATGATTGCGACTGCTCTAGATTCGGAGTTTATGAGCCTGCGCGGTCCGCCCTTTGTTTGGCTAGACCGCTTACTATTGGTGATTATCGCTGTCAAAGTAGTGTTACTTATTCAGGTTGTGGGGTTAATCTTATGTTAACTCCACTTGCTGCGGTCGCTGCACAATGGACTGCCTCAATGAAAGGTATGGTACTGATTACTACCTTTACTTCGTTGCTTTTTGTCGGTATCGCTATGTTGGTCTCTGTTCAACTTGATTGGCCTGCTGGCTTGACTATTATTGTGTTTGCAGCGGCGATGTTCACGGATTCGACCCTTATTAAATGAAAATAACAATTTGAGGAACGGATAATTGGCAGTAAGGCAATCAGTAAGATCTTAGGGTGAACATGCTTGTGCTGCTTTATAATTATGTTGATACCAGAACTACAAATCAGGGTTAAGCCGACCAAAACTTTCTGCAAAGACATAGTTTTACCTTTAGTGAATTAGGCATGCAACCGACAATATCAGCTTGGGAAACTGCGATTAAGAATTCGCATTGTGCCCAGAATGCCTAATTTGGTTAAAAACCACAAAAAGTCACTCA
>NZ_JAGSSV010000043.1 GCF_018145875.1 Marinomonas vulgaris
TGATGTGGAATTAAATCCAGAGCAACATAAAGACGCTGCTTAATTATTTTAGGCGACAACTACCTTGAAAAACGCCGCTAAGTCCACAGACGATTTCGGGCTGGATGTTAAAACGCTCTACTTAGTTACAGCCCCTTTATGATCGATTTCATACAACCTTGCTTTAGCAAGCCGTGATAAAAGCTTCTGACACGACTCTTAAAATCATCAAAGGAACCCGTTCGAATTGTTATGTGTTGTTCGATTACACTGGTAAAAATGAGCCCGATACTTAGGGAAGATGCGAATAATTCCCGCGCATGAGACAATTAATTTTTAACCTTCAAGCCTGACCATGTCACATCAACTCACTTTTGCCGACAGCGAATTCAACAACAATCGTCGTAAAACACGCAAAGAAATTTTCCTTTCTCGGATGGATGCCTTGGGCCAGCTTGAAGCCGTGATTGAGCCTTTTTACCCCAAAGCTGGAAAAGGAAGAAGACCGTACCCGCTGTCTACGATGTTTCGCATTCACTGCATGCAGCATTGGTACAACATGAGCGATCCTGCTATGGAAGACGCGCTTTATGAAATCACGTCCATGCGTTTGTTTGCTGGATTGTCGCTGGACAATGCTATCCCGGACCACACAACCATCATGAATTTTAGGCACTTACTGGAAAAGCATAAGCTCTCCCGTCAGCTGTTCCAAGGGGTTAACAAGTGGTTGTCCAGCGCTGGTATTTATCTAAAAGAAGGCACGATTGTCGAGGCGGCCAGTTCAACCAAAAATAAAGCAAAAGCACGCGATCCCGAGATGCACCAGACACAAAAAGGTAAGCAGTGGTTTTTGGGCTAAAAGCTCACATCGGCGTTGACGCCAGAACAGGGCTAACGCACAGTTTAAGTACGACAGCGGCTAACGTACATGACATAACAGAATCAGAACATCTGCTTCATGGTGAGGAGCGTTTTATCTCAGCGGACTCAGGTTATGGAGGCGCACAAAAACGAGAAGAGCTCAAAGACATCAAGGCCGATTGGTTGATTGCTCAGATGCCAAGCAAGGTACGTCTTCTCAAGAAACATCCAAGGATAAACAAGCTACCAATCCGAACGGAATACATAAAAGCCAGTATTCGAGCAAAAGTAGAGCACCCGTTTCGAATCATCAAGCGACAGTTTGGTTTTAGGAAAATCGTCTATCGCGGCTTAGAGAAAAATGATAACAAACTGGCGATGCTGTTTGCCTTAGCCAACGTGTTTAGAATTGACCAATGATACGAGCCGCAGAGGGATAATTCGTCTAAAAGACCGTAAACAAGGCTGAATGAGCTTATTAAAGGGCAAAATACTGAAATGGGTGATATTTTGCGATTTTTTAACCGAGTTAGAAACACTGTCTACTGTTCAACTTCTTAATCGCAGTTTCCTTAGACATTTGGACAAGCAATTGGCTAGGGACCTAATAAAGATAGACTTGATAGCTCGTTGCGCTGAAGTGTAACGAGCTTTTTTATTTTCAGGTGTAAAAATCAGGAAACAAGCAGTTATATAAACGCGTTAGTGACTGACTACACAATGGCATTCAGCCTCATCACTGTGCTTAACAACCAGATCTAATGATAACTTCTAGTTTCAGGCTTGACCCCAACAGGTATAATTACAATAAATCGGTTTTATTCTGATGCTACTAAGGAATTGCATGACCCGTAAAAAAGTACTTCGCCACAAAGCCATTATTGATGAACTAGGCTCTAGCCCATCTATGCGTGTTGGAGAGTTGTCTGTAGTACTCGGAGTAACAAAAGAAACCATTCGTAGAGACCTAGAAGAGCTGTCAGAGCAGAACGTTATCAGCAGAACGTATGGCGGTGCTGTTTTACGACAACCTTCAGAAGCGGTGTTATCCGAGCGCCATAAAGAAAAGCGTGAAGAACGTTCTGCAATGGCCAAAGTGGCTGTGCCATTATTGAAAGGTGCAAAAACCATCATGATTGGCTCTGGTGCAACTACAGTGCATGTTGCTAAACGCATCGCTTTTGAGATGAACAATATTACTGTGATTACGCACTCTTTTGGTGTAGCAACGGTATTGTCTCTTAATCCTACTATTAAAGTGATTATGGCACCTGGAGAGTATTACGCTAGTGAAGGTGCCGTTCATGGTGCTCAGGCCGTTCGTTTTTTATCTGAATTAAGCGCGGATTGGGCGATACTTGGCGCGAGCGGCATAACCTCCACAGGGCCTAGCGATGCTTTAATGGAGGCAGCTGACGTTTATCGATCAATGATTGCTCAAAGTGAATGCTGCATGATCACCGCAGACCACACTAAATTTGATCGACAAGCCATCGCACAATTTAGTCATTGGAGCGATATCGATTTTTTAATCACTGATAAGGTCCCAAGTGAGCCACTTCGTAAGCAACTTGTCGCGGAAAGTGTAGATATCAAATTAACTACACCTTAAAAATACTGCTTCCTTTTAGAGCCCTAACACTTTGGCGAATGCTTGGATAAAATAATCGGCTTCTTCTTTCGTTAGACATAACGTCGGTCTAAGCTTTAATGTTGACCCATCGGGTCCAGCGGCTCCAATCAAAATATTCTCATCTCGTAACCTATCTATCATTTTTACTGTGAATTCAGCGTCGGGTTTTTGCGCTGAAGATGAATCACAAACATCAATACCTATGAATAACCCAGAACCACGAACCTCACTAATATGAGGAGAGACTTCAGCAATAGCTTGAAGCTGCTGTTTTAAATAATCACCCAGCACCCGAGCGTTTTCTTGAAGGTTATTAACCTGGATTTCTTTCAGTACCGCAAGACCCGCCGCCGCCGCGACAGGGTTTCCACCAAATGTATTGAAATAGCCCACATCGGCGCAAAATGCATCCAGATATTCTGATTTTGTGACGACACCCGCCATTGGGAAACCGTTGCCCATTGGTTTTCCCAGCGTCACAATATCAGGTGAAACATGATGATTTTGGAACCCCCAAAATGCCGTACCTGTTCGAGCAAAACCGGGTTGTACTTCATCCGCTATGTACAATCCACCCGCTTGGTGAACCACTTCGATCGCTTTATTGAGTAGTCCATACGGTTCAGTGAAAACGCCATCGGAAGAAAAAACACTATCAAGCAATAAAGCCGCAACCTTGATACCTCTTTGGTTAAGCTGATCAATCGCTGCCTTTACCTGATTAGCGAACCCCTGCCCTACTTCTTCACCGTAATATTTTTTTGCTGGGGGAGGAATGGCAATGACGTGATCTGGCAATTTTGTGTTTTTAAGCGCTGACGGTGAGACTTGAGTAACGAAAGCTGTATTACCATGATAAGCCGATTCAGTGACTATAAACCCCGTTCCTTGTGTATGCTTGCAAGCCAATCTCATAGCGAGATCGTTGGCTTCACTACCAGAACATGTTAAGACAATATTCGTCAGGTTTAATGCTTCGGGAAAAGTGCTTTTTAGCGCTTCTAAATACTCATCAACAATCGGTACTATATAGCGTGTGTTGGTATTTAAGGTCCCTATTTGTTTGCTCACAGCTTCAAGAACAGCTGGATGGCTGTGTCCAATACAGGGCACGTTATTATAAAAGTCGAGATAGCGAATGCCTTTTATATCGGTCATCCAAGCACCTTCTGCAGATACCATTTCAATAGGGTCACGATAAAACAAAACAGATGATGCACCTGAATTAGCAATGCGCCGCGCGACACTGTCGCTTTGAGGACATTGTTTGTCGAACGCGTTCATTTCAAGGATTGGGCGAACTTTTTTATCGATCATAAACGTCTTTCTTCTAGAAATGATGCTCTTAAATAGTCACCCTTTAGATATTGCTGGGCTAACGCTACCGTGCCTTTGGTATAGTCTCCTAGTCCAGCTTCTATTGCGGTTTCTGTTTCCGAATGGCTAGCGATCCAAGCGGTTAATAATAAACGCCTAAATAAAATGAACGTCGGAATCATGTCTTCATGTTGTTGCTCTAGCAGACGAACGCTTCTATAGCCTTTCAGCCATGCTTCGGTTAATGCAGGAACCTGAGGTGACGTTTCATAAAAAGAGATGGCCGCTGCGAAATCATACATAAACCAGCTAAACCCACAGTCATCGAAGTCGATAACGGACAGAGTGTCTTGCTCCATTAACAAGTTAGAAAGTCGTAAATCGGCATGAATCAATCCAAAACGGTCTTCTTGAGTACCGTATTCATCGAGTTTAACTTTTAGCGTTTGACACAGCGTTTCCAGAATATCTTGATCATCAGCATTGAGATCAATGGCTTCTCGCCAGTCACCCCATAATGGCTTATCACCGAAACTGGTTTGAAACGTCCAGCTTTTTCGCTGAAATGACGTTGGAAGCTTCCATTGGCTTGCGTGGTTATGCAGTTCTGCTGAGATTTTTCCTAGTAATTCAAACCCATCGCTCAGCGAGTCATTTTCTGACGGCTCTTTGCCAGCCATAAATTCAAAGGCAACCACGTATCGAGTTTGGCCCTCATCATCGAATGATGCGATGTAGGAGTTGTCTTTTAATGGAAGGGGTTCAGGAATATTGATTTGAGACTCTTTTCGTAATGCGCCAATCCAATCAAGTTCAGACAGAATTTCATCGTGAGAATGATAGTCGAGACGGTGTACTCGAAGAATAATTGATGGCTTATGATCAGAAGCTTCGACAATAAAAGTCGCATTTTCAGATAAGGTTAGTAATCGGACACGGGCACCTGAATCAATCCCCCAGTGATGCTTCACACTTTCCACACCCTTAGTTAATCGGTCAATAAAATCTTGATGATGTGCGCCTGCCATAAGTGACCTCTCATTAATCAATAACAGTCATTATGAAGTTTATTTTGTTTGACTTGCAACATTTTTATGTTGCTTTGTGACTTTTATTAGGTAAATTATAAAGGCATTCAACTATTCGGTTCGAGGAGACACAGCATGCTAACGCCTATAAAAAACAAAGTGACTATTGTGACAGGGGGTTCAAAAGGTATCGGAAAAGGCATCGCTAAGGTATTTGCTAAACAAGGGGCTAAAGTCATGATTGTTGCCCGCGGTGAAGATTCTGCAAAAGCAACTGTCAATGAGATTATCAAGGAAGGCGGCATAGCAGATTATGTTCTTTGTGATGTTTCTGATTGGGATTCTGTGCAGGCGTTAGTAAATACGACCCTTGAAAAATTTGGCAGTGTTGACATTTTATGTGCAAATGCCGGTATTTTCCCACAAATTAAAATGTCAGAAATGAGCCCCGATGACTGGGATCAAGTTATGTCGACTAATTTGAAAAGTACATTTTTAAGCGTTAAAGCCTGTATACCGATTTTTGAGAAACAAAATAAAGGTCGAGTCATTGTTACCTCTTCTATCACTGGGCCAATCACCGGTTATCCTGGGTGGTCACATTATGGTGCCTCGAAAGCAGGACAATTAGGTTTTATTAAAACTGCGGCTATGGAATTGGCCGGCTTTAACACAACCATCAATGCAGTGATGCCAGGCAACATAGCAACGGAAGGATTAGATGATTTAGGAGAAGAATACCTTGCCTCTATGGCCGCTTCTATCCCCCTTAAAAGTTTAGGTGCCGTTGAAGACATTGCCAATGCTGCACTCTTTTTTGCGTCGGATGAAGCGTCCTATATTACAGGGCAACAAATCGTAGTTGATGGTGGACAGATTTTACCTGAGAGCATGGATGCGATTGCGGAAATGTAGTAACGAGAACTTTTACCACCGGAACTCCTTTATATACGAGAAATAACGCCCTGTTAAAGAGCAAATTGTAGTTGGCTAAAATTGTGAGCGAAGCGAAACATGCACGTCAAAAATGATGCTGCGAATAAGTCGATATTAGATTTAGATCCTCTTAGTATATTAGTTATTTATAGATAGCCTTGGCATCTTCTCTCACATGCTTCTTAAGTTGTTTTATAAAATTTCTTTCAATATCATTTAAAGTAACGGTTTCGGGTGTTACAAGATATATTTCTGTCATAGGAAAATCATCGTAAGGAGGTAAGGGCCACAATAACCCTTGATCTACATAAGTCTGTGCACTATCTGTGGTAAGAGCCCCTATTCCAATGCCAGTCATAATAAGCCGACGAATTTCTTCGACGTTTGAAGATACAGCAACTAACCTCCCCCAAAACTGATGACCTTCCCTAAATTGTGCGATTACATCTAACCCTTCTCCAGGCTGATCACTTTCAAAAGATAAGTATGAACTGCCTTTCACATCATCCAAAGTGAGATCTGTTTTATTGAAAAAAGGATGACTTGATCCACAATAAAAAGCCATTTTTTCATAGCCTATGAAGTCGAACCTTAGCCCTGTTTTAGAAATCTTCTTGTTGCTTAATCCAATACGTAACCCACCCTCAGCAACATGACTAACGATATCTGCGCTTGGTTGAGTATTAATACAAAATATAACATTTGGATATAAAGCATGATAACTGGCTATAGCCTTATCAAAAGCAGGACATTGCAAGTAACTTGCTACTTCAATCACAATCTCACCTTGCACCGTGTCTTGCTGTTCAACGAAATGATCAGCCATGTTACTTAGCATACGACCAGCACTTGAAGCGTACTCGTATATCCTCATACCCTGAAGTGTAAGCGCAAACACGCCCTTCTTCCTTAGTATAAGACGCTTACCGAAGTGCTCTTCTAATCTCTTAAGTGCATTGCTCACACTAGGTTGACTAAGGTTAAGCTTGCGAGCAGCTGCACTGATGCCTCCCTCGTTAACTATGATTAAAAATGTATAAATTAGGTTCCAATCTAAGTTCCGCAGCAATTTTTCTTTACTTGATGACATTTATTCTTACCTTCATTCCAACCCCGATACATAACCACAGGCTATGTATAACATACAAATTCATCATTATTACAATGTTAATTTTTTAGGGATACTCAACCTAGATCAAAGAAACACTAGACCTACACTGTGAATCAAATCATTAAAATAACCAAAGGAACTCAATATGAAGATGATGCTATTAACTGGTGCTGTTCTATCGTGCCTTTCCATCATGCCAAACATATCAATCGCGAATGAGACTTTACGTATAGGTACCGAAGGTGCCTATCCTCCTTTTAACTATTATAAAGCCGATGGTCAATTAGCAGGTTTTGATATTGATATTGGAAATGCAATTTGTGCTGAAATGGAGAGAGAATGTATTTTTGTTGCTCAAGACTGGGATGGGATAATACCTGCATTATTGGCCAATAAGTACGACTTGGTATTGGCGTCAATGTTTATAACTGAAGCAAGAAAAAAACAAGTTGCTTTTAGTAGCCCGTATCAGGCATCGGCAATGACATTTGTTGCTGATAAATACATTGAATTAAAAGACGTTTCACCTGCGGCTATGAAAGGAAAAATCATCGGAGCTCAAGGCTCTACAACCCAGGGCAAACGCATGAATATTATTTAACCAGTCCCATCACTTTAAACAGATACTTATCATCCCAGCCGCAGGCTTTG
>NZ_JAGSSV010000044.1 GCF_018145875.1 Marinomonas vulgaris
TGAGTGACTTTTTGTGGTTTTTAACCAAATTAGGCATTCTGGGCACAATGCGAATTCTTAATCGCAGTTTCCCTAAAGTTTTAGCTTGCCACGTTGTAAAAGCCGATGCCTTATCTGGCGCCATCATGAAAATGGTTGATGACGACATGGGCAAACACCCAGTACCAACTATCGGTGGCTGCACTTTAATGGCAACTTACATGGGTGATAAGATCATGTTAGAAGATGAAAATGGCCGTGTTGCTAACGTCACTATCGCTGACGTAAAACAATCTAACGGTGTTATCCATGTTATTGATACCGTTCTTTTACCTAAGCAATAAAATCTTATTGTAGTTTGGCTCTTACAGTTAAATTGATACCGTAAAAAACGCTAGAAATTAAAAAGGGTAAATACATAATGTATTTACCCTTTTATTTTGCATACTAAAATTAATAAAGAGAAAGCTAAATTAGTTAAATAAATCGTTTATTAATTTAATGCCGGCATCTTGTCCGCCTTGATTATAAGCATCAAGCAAAGCAGAGCCTAAAATAGCGATGTCAGCTTTGCCAATAAGCTGTTCAATTTGTGCTCGCTCACGCAAACCAAAGCCTACACCCATTGGTGCACTAGCATGTTGTTTGATATGCGCTAGGTAATCATCAAGGGAAGTGCTTTTAACCTTGCTTTCATGGCTCGAATGCCCCGTTACTCCAGAGCGGGCAACACAATATAGGAAACCACTGGCTTGGCTGGCGAGCATTTCCAAGCGTGCTGGCGGTGTTACCGGTGTGACCAACCAAACTGGATCAATGTCATTTTGCTTGCAAGCCGCTTGATACGTCGCTGCTTGTTCTATTGGTAAATCGGGTAAAATGAGGCCTTGAATGTTTTCTTCTGCGGCACGCTGCGCCAGTTTTTCTAAGCCAAAACGGTACATGGGATTAAGGTAACTCATTAACACAATACGACTGTCGGCGTATTTTTTGGCCAGTTCACCAAGTTGTGATAGGCAGGTGTCGACGTCTAGTGTTTGCTCTAACGCCTTGTGGCACGCCGCGACGATACTTGGCCCATCGGCAACGGGGTCTGAAAAAGGAAACTGGACTTCGATGAAATCCACGCCTTCTCTCATCAATCTTTCCATCCAATCCAAGCTTTCTTGAACGCTCGGATAGCCATAAACCACGTGGGTCATAGACAAAATAGGGTCTTGCTGACGCGTTGCTTTGAGAGTCTTTTTCTCTTCAATAAAAGCGGCTAACTGGCTCATGCGTTTTGCTCCTGTTGATCAGAATGGCTCGTTGGGTAAGCCGCGAGATAGTCGGTTAAAAACTGCGGGAAGGTTTCATCTTGTACCGCTTTGGCCACATTGAAGATGTCTTTATCACCACGACCAGACAGGTTGATCACAATGTTGCAGTCTTTTGGTAAATTCGGCGCATCTTTAAAGGCACCCGCAAGGGCGTGAGAAGATTCCAGTGCCGGAATAATGCCTTCTTTTTTCAGTAACATGGTACAAGCGTCGATGACGTCATCGTCCATGGCGTAGGTCATATCTATGCGACCAATTTCTGTTAAGTGCGCGATGATAGGAGATACACCAACGTAATCCAAACCGGCTGCAATGGAGTGAGTTTCCTGTAACTGACCTGCTTTGTCTTGCAAAAACATGGTGGCAAACCCTTGAGCGATACCTGGCTGGCCTAAATTGTGGGACAAACGAATCGAATGTTCACCCAGTTCTAGACCTTTACCACCGGCTTCAACACCGACCATTTTGACGTCTTTGTCCTCTAAAAATGGCAAAAACAAACCGCAGGCGTTAGAACCACCGCCGACGCAAGCGTATAGACGATCTGGAAATTGTCCAAACTGGGCGACACTTTGTTCGCGTACTTCGTTGCCAATGACGGATTGAAAAAACGCCACCATTTCAGGGAAGGGTGCACAACCACAAGACGTACCAATTAGGTAATGGCTGTCTTCATGGCTGGATGACCAGTCGCGAAGTGCTTCGTCTAAGGCATCACGAAGAGTTTGAGCACCTGTTGTCACGGGCACCACGGTCGCACCGAGCTGCTTCATCCAAAACACATTTGGGTACTGGCGTTCGATGTCTTTTGCACCCATGTAAATAGTGCATTCCAGCCCTAAACGCGCTGCCACAAGGGCGGTTGCAATACCGTGTTGACCAGCGCCTGTTTCCGCGATAACGCGTTTTTTACCCATGCGTTTGACCAATAAACCTTGGCCAATCACATTATTCATCTTGTGGGCGCCACTGTGATTTAAGTCTTCACGTTTTAGATAAATTTGCGCACCACCAAAATGCTCGGTTAGGTTAGCGCAAAAAGTTAACGGCGTTGGACGGCCAGAAAACTGCTGCCATTGTTTGTTCAGCTCCGCGAGAAACTCAGGGTCATTCTTCGCCTCTTCAAACGCGTTCAGAATTTGTTGCTGGCTGGAAAAAAGGATTTCAGGAATATAGCTACCGCCGTACTGCCCGTAGAAACCGTTCTCGCTTTGCATGCTGTGTCTCCAATTAATTATTTAACTATACCGTTTAGTTAATTTAATGCGATGATAGGGCTACGTCAAGTGTTTCATTAAAGGGAATGCCCCTTTATATTATTTTTATGCAGAGGATGTTATGGCAAGAGGAAGACCCAGTAAAAAGGCGCACATAGTGTCCGCCGCTGGTGGTTTGTTTACTAAGCAGGGTTATCAAAGCACCAGTATTGACCAAGTGGTACAGACCGCCGCTGTGTCCAAACCCACGGTATACAGTAACTTTCCAACCAAACTGGTGTTATGGGAAGAAGTGCTTATCGCTCTGATCGAGGCATCTCACATTGAAATGCAAACCTGCTTAGACAAGCTAAAAAAGCACACTGATAGAGCTTTTACCGATGGATGGATTACCCTTTGGGAAACTTGGGTTAACAAGCCAGAGCATCTTGCCGTCTACCGGATAATGCTTGGTGAACAACATAAAATGCAGCCTTCCACCTTTGCTTTATTTGCAGAATTTGAAGCCGTACTTGAAGCAGTATTGCTCGACTGGGTTGACTTTACTTCAGTGAAAACAGAAAACCTCTTTGCCATGAAAGCCGTTAGTCGAGAAGCACTATTGACACCGGCATTGATGAATTTAGGAGGTGCATCTAGAAGTGACTTTGTGCGTTATATTAAAAATGAGTTAGACCAGTATTAGAAGGGGTCATATACATTAAAAATAATAAGATAGCGTAAAACTATGTTTTTCGGCGTTTTTATCGTCACTTAGGAAGCTGTACTCATAACCGAAATAATTATTTTCTCGTCGATATAAGCTCACTTTATGACTTTCAAGGTTTCTCGTTTCGTACTTTGCAGATAACTGCTCTGAATTGAAAAGAATGCCAGAGTAAATAGGTAAGTCAAAATTGGAGGTGTATTCAAAGCTTGGCAACGCAAAGAATACTAAACCCCTAACAGAAATTGAGGCACCAAGGCCTCCACTCAAAATACCTTGAAAATGATTGTTTGAGTTACGTTCACCACCAATTCTTAAGCTCCAAGACGGCTTCTTTGTAACAAAGTTAAGTGGAGTGATTGCTCTTATATTTAGTAAATCAATACTCTCTAGTGAAGTGTCATCATTTTTCGTTGAAAACTCAAAAGCACCAGCAGAAAGCTTTGACGAGACAAAGTGTTTTGTTCGCTGCTCAAAAAGATCAAAATCAACAGCAGAAACTCTAATTTTCATTGAACCTTCACTAAAAACACCTTTTATAGATGAAATCGATAGCCCATCTAATTCTTTTTCTTCAAAGATGCTCCCCACAGGCAGTGTTTCTAAAAGCAGGTGATCCATGCCGTATGTTTTAATGACTTTTTCATAAGCATCGTTGGGTGTTGCATAGGTTTTGAAGCTCATTTTTGACGCTAGAACTGCAGCACGTCCTGCTTCAGTGCTGTTTTCTGGAAATTGACTTAGTTCATCTAGGAATATTTTCTTGGTTAGACTTTTTTCGTCAATGGTTAGCTTTTCATAACTTGCATTAAACTTATTAAAAAGCGAATCAATAGAAAAGCTAACAGTACCTTTATGATTCTCTAAAACTGTTTTTTCTAATTTTACAGGAGTGATGATTGTAGAAGCTTCAGTAAAACAACTACAGGAGTGGTCAAGTGCTTGATAAAGATAAGTAGAACAATTTTTAGTGAAAAAATTATAGACTAATTGATCAGTAAGCTTGTTATTAAAGTAATCAACTAGTTTCTGTCTATCAAAAGTATTCGATGAAAGTTTTAGAAACCTAAGATCTCTCGATTCTTTGTCACTATAAAAATCGATAATTTGATGAAGTGGAATAACATTCATTTCAGCTTTGATAAATGAAAAACCACCTTTACCAATTTGTTCTATCGCGGACAATCCCTCTGTCGGTGCGAGAATAGAAATAACGGGAGAGAAGTAAAAGTCGTCTTTATCTAAAAAGACAATCAGTGAGTGTCCGAAATAAGACATAGGAGATTTTAAACTTTCACCAGCAATAACTAAATACGCCTCTTTTTTCTCAAGAAGTTTGTTCAGTTCTTCATTATATTCATATTCAGAGTATGAATTCTTAGAGCATTGGTCTAAAAGTGTTAGGAAGTTTTTATGGAATTCATAGCTCTCGATTTTTTCCAGTAAAGATGGAGTGGAAAGCAATTCAGCTCCACATCCATATTTTTGTATCTGACTAACTAGGCTTTTATAACCAAGTCCTTTTTTTGCTTTCATTTGATATTGAAGAGATAGGGCGTTTTTCAGTAAAAACTCAGATAGACTTGGATCGAATCGAATTGTTTTGGCAGTTAAATCAGAGCTTAAAGTAAAAAAAACCAGCACAAGCTTTATAAAATAACTTAAATGCTGGTTTCTATAGAGCATGACTTACTGTTGCTTAGGCGGCATTTCTACGAAAATAGCATTTGGAGAGTATTCGTATACTGCGCCAGTAATAAAGTCAGTTGTTGATACGTCCCAAAAAATATTTAGAACAGCAACTGGATCGAACTCTTTCGTGATCGATCTTGTAACTGGCTCATAGCCTTCTTTTTTGAACATAACAGTCTGAGCTTTATTTTTCTTAAACTGTGCACTAACAGGTGTTTTACCAATTAATGCACCATCAACATAAACATTAACGTCGTCTACGTTTGCATTGAAAGTTAGTGTCTGGTTAGAGCCAGAAATTATAGTTGCACAGCCAGTTAGCAGCATAGTGGAGGCCAAAAATGCGGCCGCGATGATTTTTTTCATGTTAACTCCCTTTAAGATATTAATTTAAATTGCAAAGCGATCATAACCAAATGTGGAGGTACTTTACATACTTGTGTCATAAATATTTACACTATGCTGAAGATTTTGCCACAACACGCCCTTTTTCTGCCCAGTACATCATGCAAAGTGCTAACGCGCCGGTGATGATGAAGCTGCCTGAGATTGGCAGTAGAGTGTTGTTGTACATTTGCCCAATGAGGGTTCCAATACACATGGACATAATAGAAGAGACCGAGCCGATGACAGCGGAGGCAATGCCTGCCACGTGCCCCATAGGTTCCATGGCTAAAGCGTTGACGTTGCCAAATAATAGACCGAAGCAGAAGAATAATATCGCGGCATAAAGCAAGAACATCCAAAGAGTAATGTCGACAAAAGCATGCAGACCAAAGAAGCCAGTAGAGGCGATTACGACAACACACATTGCACGAAAGGCGATGTATTTAGCGCCGTGTTTTTCTACTACACGAGAGTTGAGCAGGGAAGCAAAACCTAGCACTAAAGCGAGTAAGCCAAAGTAGAGGGCGAACAGGTTGCCAGTTTTGAACTGCACTTGGAAGATTTGTTGTGATGAATTTAAATAACCAATAAAACTACCGAAAAACAATCCCATACAAGCCGTGTAACTGGCGGTAATTCGGTTGGTAAGTACCTCTTTGAAACCTTCGTAAAAACCGGTTGTCGTGAAAGCAATGCGGTTCGATTTCGGTAAGGTTTCTTTTAAACGCCAAGCAATCCAAACCATTAGTAGAATGGCGTAAGCAAGATATAATTCGAAGATGCCCCGCCAATCATCAAAATACATAATGGCTTGCCCAAGTGATGGCGCAATGGCGGGCACTAAAACGAAAATCATCATGACCAACGACATAATTCGTGCCATTTGAGTACCGTGGTACAAATCCCGCACCAAGGAAATGGCTGAAATATAAGGCCCGGCTACACCAAGACCCTGAATGAAGCGTCCAAACATAAGCATCGACAAACTTTCTGCTTGATAACACACCAAGGTGCCAACGAGATACAAAGCAAAGCCGCTGAATAATATAGGGCGTCGACCTAGCGCGTCCGATAAGGGCCCACAAATTAACTGACCAAGCGCCAGACCCAAGAACAACATACTGATCAATAATTGTGGCTGATTTGCTGTGACCACACCCAATTCTTCACCGATTACCCCAAGTGCTGGTAGCAAGGCGTCGATTGAAAGTGCGGCAATGGACATTAAGAGCGCGACTAATAATGTGAATTCTTTTGATCCCATTCCAGAAGAGAAGGTGTTGTTGTGTGCGTTTTCCATAGGGATTCCATTAAGAAGTAGTGACAATGTGAAGGCTCTTACACTGTTTTGTTTTGAGCGTATTATACTGGGGTGCAGCCAAAGTTAAATTTATACTTACGTACAAAAAGTACGTATTTTTTAATCGTCGCTAGGAGGTCAGTATGCACAACAGCCAAAAAGAAAAAATAGCCCTTGAGCATCAGGCCGCCAAGTTGTTCATGCGTTGTTATGAAAATAATACCGGCAAGGTGATTCGTCATATTTGGCACAATGATCCTATTCGGCCTGATGTAAGCTGCATGCTGGAAGGCGAGCGGTTGGACTTAGAAATTGCGCACTTATATGGCTCGGAAGAGGCGGCGTTTTTCAAGGTAGTTGTCGCCTAAAATAATTAAGCAGCGTCTTTATGTTGCTCTGGATTTAATTCCACATC
>NZ_JAGSSV010000045.1 GCF_018145875.1 Marinomonas vulgaris
ATGTTGCCACCGAATAAAGCGGAAGAGCTGCACTGGAAAAACTATAAAACCGTGGCCAGTTTTACTTGACCACTACATCGTAACTGGCCACTCATGATAGGGCTGAGCATGGTATAGCCTTTAGGAAATAGTTTTTCATGCCAATGTAGAATTCTCTGTAAACTCAGTGTTGAATCAAAGTTCTCAATGGCATCGACCATTATCTCAGCGATCCCATCGGTTTGTTCAGTAGTAGGAAACGAGTTTTCTTCTGTTAAACCGAGTTTGTTGGCTAGTGAGGAGCGTACTGAAAAGGCATTCAGTTTCTCTTCTTCAATGGCGCTTGAGTTTATAATGTTAGCCAAAAGTGTATCGAGCATGTTTTGCTTTGCATCATGAGATTGACTGGCCATCTTACCTAATAGTATTCCTTGGTTAAGACGAGCTTTTCTTAACATGGGTTCTATAGCGCTTTTATCCCATGTAAAGTGAGGCTAATTGTCTTGCTGCCATATCCACATAACACACCCTATGACTTGAATAACATGATTAATCTACTCAAACTTTAATGCGAATAGCATGGGTAATCAAATCAAAATGTAGTTTGAATAGAGTCCATAAACTCATCATAGACGTTCTGAAAAGTGTGTAAATGAAAGTTGCTATAAGGGGAAGTTGAGCGTGAAAGCGGGGTGGTCTCGAACAAATCATTTTGTGACTTGGTTTACAAAATAACATTTAATAGGTTATTTTTTGTAGATCTTTTATGGTGCTGATAAGGCTTCAATTCCACGGAAATTCTATTTTACTATGAATCAAAGCAAAACAAATGTCCAAAAATATACTTTGATTCAAAGCAATTGAAATCATGCGTTTATGGATATTTTGGTCTTTAAGGTATGAGCTAATTTGAGATGCTTTGATTCGAAGGGTAGAGGTCATGGGGTAAGATGGGCCAAAACCCCATGAAATAGCGATTTCTTGCTTTATTTTGCTTTGATTCAAAGCATCCTAAGGGTGTTTGATGAGGGTAATTCCTTGTATATGCAAGGAAAATTTAACTGTTGTAAGAATTGGCAATATCCACCGTAACCTTGACATGGTAGAGGTCGTCTATCAGCTTGCCGTATCACAAAGCCCCCGCAACCACCCGTCTACAAATTTCTGGTTTCATTTATTACACTGCCAACATATTCACAACTTCAGCACCACTCATGCCAAGTGAAAGTTTTAAAATTTGCAGGCATTTGGCTTTAAGCATCATGACATCCGCCCCTTTTAAGCCAGCAAACCGGTTACCTTCTTTGGTGTTGTGGTAAATCTGTAGGCCTTTGCCCTCGTGGAAAGCAATCACGACACTGGTTGATTCTCTTTGGGCGATGTAATTCTTTTCAGTGATTAAAGTATGTTTAATTGCTGAGTCTAACACCATATACAAGGTTGCAATTTCGCTCGCAGATAGCTGTATGGATTTGAAACCTTGGTTAGAGCGACTCTCAACAGACATTAAATATTGTCTGCTGTATGTGTCACTTTTAGGGTCATCGTATTCTTTGATTTTTGCGTTAAAGTTGAACATTACCGCGTTGTTGTTGATTTCGAAGGTGCTGACATCACGACAGGGCTTATAGCTCTCTTTGGCTTCAATGTAGGGTGTGAAAGCCGCTCTTAGGCAGTGGAGTATTTTACAAAGTGCCGTGCCCCATGCAGCATATTCTTTATGAGTGATGGCAATAAGTGATGCCATTACCTCTTCGTCGGTTTTGCATACCATGCTTTCACAGCTTAAGCCGCTGGTGTCGATGACGTTGAAAATGCTGTCATAATTTGGGCCCTTACGATATTGGCCTGTCATCTTTGCATCCTGAACATAATCAAACAACACCACCAGTCTTGATGCGTCAAAGGGTACACCTTTGTTGATGGTGTACATAGAGAACAACTGATCGGGTGTGTTTGTTTCAAATGCTCTTTTGTTGATACCGGTTTTTTCCAGCTCCAGTAAAATCGGTTTGGGTATTCGGCTGATGTTCAATGTGTACTTCCTTACTTTTTCTGGGGAGCTAGTTTTTTACGGGAAATCCATACCAATTTTCTGTGGCCAATAAGCGCACAGGCTCGTTTTCCTTGTGCTTACGATTTATAACGGAAAATGTATTGGTGGTTGGGTTGTAGTCAACGTCTAGCGGTTTAAGAGTGCCATTAAATTGCGTGTTTTCGTCCCAATTCAGCACGATAAGCGGGCTAGAGTTAGCAATGCGTTTGAGAGCTAGCCCCCGTTCATTAATATTAGTATCGACAGAGTAATTAAATCGAATTTCGGGGGAAGGGGGATTTTCGTAGCGCACGGCATATTTGCTACCAGGGTGTAGGATCTCAAATTGCTTGATGGCTTCGATAATAATGTACTTCCCATCCGTTTCAAGTGTGGCAATAGTGTCTTCTGCAGGTTTTGCGGTTTTAGGTTGTGAAGGTTTAATGACCCAGCGATTGGATACTTTGGTTACTTTGTGATGTTGAGTATCAATAATAGGGCGTGTAATCAGTTCGAAGTTTTCAGTAGGCTCAATAATAAGAGAATGAATCAGAGTGTCAGTGATTCGATCTTGTTTGAGGCCAATTTCTTTGTGGAGTTGGCGTCCATTGGCTAGGAATTGGGCTTTATTATCGTTAATGCTGTTAATTAAAGAGGTGGCATAATCAATATATTCTTTTGGTAGGGCTATGTAACCGAGGTAGCGAGGCAGAGAACTTTTAACGCGATTTGGTGGTGCAGTGAATCCCCAGACATCGTTGATACGATCATTTAGTCGAACATCGATGGGAGAGAATTCGTTGCCTGTAAAATCCAAAACTCGTTCAACGGGTCCATCGTCGGTTAGGTTGGAATCTTTGCTGAATAGTGGTGGTAAATATTGAATGTCATATCGTAAAGCTGTGAGGCAAACTTGTCTAAGCGTATGGGTATCTACTCGAATTGCCGCTAAAGCGTTTAGACAGTCCTGTATTGAATTTGACATTTTTGGCTCCCCTAAACATATATCATCGTTATGATGACAAGGTGGATGGTACTGTCGATGCGAGTGATGAATGAAAAAATGAATGGGTAGATGATATAAGGAGTTTTAACCAGACTCTTTATTTTATTTTGCGTCGACCGACGATCATTGTAGCTAATAATACGATCGTATGTAGTAAACAGGAAAGTAGCCAGATAAGAGAGCAGAATAAGTATGATTAACCGAAATGGATTGATTCGTTCAAGAGTGTGATTACCTAAGTTATCGATAAAGGGTTCTAAGCTGCGAACAGTTTCTGTCGTCAACTTAAGAGAACTAATCATTACATCAGCATAAGTAACTGAGATAAAAAGGCTGTGTTGTGGTGTCTTACCTAATGTTTGCGCCGCATCAAAAAGAGCATTGCTGATGTAATAATTATAGGCAAGGAAAGGGACAACAGAGGTAAGCACGATACTGATACTTGTTGAAACGAAGTGATTGCACACGAACAAGGTAAAATCGTGCGGTAAGGCTGAGATACTGAATGTTGTTCTATTTTTCGCCATAATTGTTATCCTTATATACAAAAATGCACGTAGTTTATTTTTATTAATTAACCTATCAAATTTCCTTTTCTCTTCTTCTACCATCTTTTCATCTGTATATACAGACGGCTTTCCTTTTTGTTTTTTTTATTATTATTTTTTTTCTGCTTGTTTTCTTGTTTATGAAAAAGGGTTGATTAGTGTGGCAGATGTTTTGTTTCTGGTTCAATTTATCATTTAACTGCATTGTTTATTGCTCAAAGCTGCTAGCTTTCCCTATGATAATGATGCTATCAAGTAAAAAGAGAAACAAGAGAAACAAGAGAAAAGTAAATTGATCGTTTTTGTTTTATAATATTATACTACGTGCATTTAAGGTGTTAACGTCACCATATTTCAACAAAAATCGCGAATTAATCACGCTATCAAGTAATAAAGAGAGTAAGCCATGTTGAAAATATCGTTAGAACAATGGCGTATGTTCCATGCTGTCGTTGAGTTTGGAGGTTTTAATCAGGCCGCTCAGGGCGTACACAAAAGCCAATCCAGTGTACACAACGCAGTAAGTAAAATAGAAGATACGTTGGGCGTAAAATTATTCGTTATTGAAGGCCGCAAAACTGTTTTAACGAAAGAGGGCGAAATGATTTTACGGCGCTCAAGTTACCTGCTCGATGAAGCCAAAAAGGTCGAAGCCATCGGCGTAAAACTAAGCCAAGGCATCGAAACACAATTGCGTATTGCGGTGGATGAAATCTTTCCGCGTGCGCTGCTTTATAAAGCCCTAGAAATGGTTTCTGAGCAGTTTCCACTGGTGAAAATTGAACTGATTGAATCGATTTTAGGGGGCGGGGCGGAAATGATTGAGAATGATGAGGTCGAAATCGCCATTTCACCTAGTTCACTTGGTGCAGGCAATAGTGAAAGCTTGTGTTACATACAATTTGGTGCTGTCGCCAGCCCAAATCACTCTCTGCACGCCATTGAAAAGCCCCTCACCCTTGAAGAGCTCAAAAGCCACCGCCAAATTGTGGTAAGGGATTCGTCTACCATGGACAATAAACATCGCACTAATGAAGGCTGGTTAGAAGCGAATCAGCGTTGGACTGTTAGTCATATGCAGAGTTCTATCGATATGATCGTCAATGGTTTGGGATTTGCCTGGTTGCCACTAAGCTTGATTGACCCCCATCTTAAAGACAATCGTTTAAAGTTATTGCGCCTTGTCCGCAATAACGAGCGCTCCGCTCAATTGTTCCTGACGTTTAAAGATGGCGATCGACTGGGCCCGGTTGCCCGCTTATTTTTAAGGGAAATTAAGGCACTGTGCTTGGGTCTGACAAACAAAGCTTAATTTCAGACTCACGGAGCTTTTGACGCGGCCTAAAGTCCTTCAATCGTGATAAGCGTCACCACACTTATTTTCCCCAATAAAACATTGACGATTGTTTGTTCATGATTTTCGCCTTAAATGTTGTCTCACACGCTTGAGTGGCCATACCATAACAAACATGTAGAGGGAGTAGATGCTCCTCTCGTGGGTGGCAGAACCTGCTGCCCGGCGCAGAATCCCAATTGTTAAGCATCTCTTCTCTTGTATTTTCTGGCAGCGTTTTATCACTAATAACTGACGTTAGCCAATGATCAAAAGCCATGTTATTTTCACGTATTTCTTGTGAATTTGGACTAAAAAAGCCACGCATGTTGTGAAACGAAAACCCTGATCCAATGACTAGCAAGTTCTCCCAATTAAGTAACTGCAACGCCTTACCAATTTGAATATGGAAACCTGCATCAAGACTGTGGACTAAAGATAACTGAACACATGGAATATCAGCTTCGGGATACATAATTTTAAGTGGCACAAATAAGCCATGATCAAACCCTCGTTGATCATCTTGTGCTGCCTCAATACCATTTTTTTTAAGCGCATTCACAACATCTTTTGCTAATTCAGGTTCACCTGATGCTGGGTACCTAATCTCATACGCTTCCTTCGGAAAGCCATTGTAGTCATAAATAATGTCAGGATTTTTTCCTGAGGTGACTGTTGGCAGGCTCGCTTCCCAGTGCGCACTGATGACTAATATCGCGCTAGGCTTATCCATTGCTGCCGTAATTTTTTTTAGTGTAGCGGTCATTTCAGAATGATCGGGATCCTTTAGCAGAGGCATGGGCCCTCCGCCATGGGAAATGAAGACAATATTGCGCTTTTTATTCATGATAATTCCTGTAACTTTTAAAATTTAGAGGTAACGGAAACCATTTTGGTGAGGTTAAGAGCTACCTGTTTTCATTCTTAGCTGTCTATTTAGAAATAACCTTCCTGCAATGCAGGAAGGTATTACTTATTCAACACTATGCGAACTTTTATCAGTTTGATGGTTCGTTAACAGGACTACTTTCCTTTAGATTATCTGCTATCACGTTATCAGCTGAATAGCTCCCTGAACCCTGAACCGTAAGTGCTACTGTTGCAGCTAACAATGCAAGTGCATATTCATAGCCGTTATTACTCAAGAAAAAGCCATGTTCTAAGTGAACACTTAAGATGGCTATTAGCATTGTAAATGCACTCAGTGCGGCTGCAGGGCGAGTTAGCAAGCCTAATATCAAGGCCAGTCCTCCGAAAAACTCAGCACTTCCAGCCAATAAAGCCATCAGATATCCTGGCTCTAATCCGATACTAGCCATCCATTGACCAGTGCCTTCCAGTCCGTACCCACCAAACCAACCGAACAATTTTTGCGCGCCATGGGCTACTAGAATGATCCCGACGGGAACTCTCAAAGCTAAAGCTGCAACGCCCGCCTCTGACTTCAATATGTTATGTACAGTTTGTTTATTCATAGTTAAGTTTCTCTTTTATTTATTAATTGAAACTGTCGACTTCATTGCCACAGTTAGGATGAAGTCCATGTTACTAACAACAAATTGATGAATTAATGATAGTATTATGGAATAATTACCAACATATTATTTGAAATATGAGTATATTTAATGGATCGCTTAGATACGATGAAAGCATTTGTCGCCGTGGCAGAGTTCGGTAGCTTTACTAAAGCGGCTGAAAAGCTAGAAACATCAAACCAACTTGTGAGCAAATATGTATCTCATTTGGAGGAACAACTCGGTATCAGGCTGTTTAATCGAACAACGCGGCGTGTACGCTTAACCCAAGAAGGCGAAGAGTGCTTACAACAGACTATGCATATTCTGGAAAGTATTCATGATATGGAAAATCACTTTGGTGATTTGCACAGTACTGCAAAAGGGCTTTTACAGATTAGTGCACCAGTGGACTTTTCAACGTTACACCTTGCGCCACTAATCCGCGATTTCAAACAACAATATCCCCCTGTGTCAGGATAGTTGTCGCCTCATTTGTTATTATAAATAGACAGGGGACGGTAAGTGAAAACCAGTGGATTACCAAAGACATTCAAGTGCCTTTAAAGAAGCCATTTTACAAAAACT
>NZ_JAGSSV010000046.1 GCF_018145875.1 Marinomonas vulgaris
GGAATGGACGGGACTCGAACCCGCGACCCCCTGCGTGACAGGCAGGTATTCTAACCAACTGAACTACCACTCCAACATGCTTTAAATCATTGTTTAATAACTTAAAGTTTTTCAGAAACTAAACTCTGCAAGCGCTGCTAACAATGTTTCTCCCTGAAGACGGAGCGCATATTACACCAACTAAATTAAATGTCTAATCTTTTTTGAAAATAATTATATTTTTCGCTCACTATGGCGAATTCACCTACTACCTAGACTCCAAACATCTTTACAATCGCTTTTGGTGCAGGCTTGCCCTAGATCAAGATACACCGATAAAAACGGTGCAATAATGAGTTTCAAGGGTTGAAACAACCACACACAAAGGAGAGAACACCATGAGTAGTACTTTTTATATCCCTGCTGTCAATATCATGGGTGAAGGCGCCCTTAACGACGCCATTTCACAAATAGCAAATCTAGGATTTAAACAAACATTGATCGTAACCGATCCTGGTATGACTAAATTAGGTGTCACGGAAGAAGTTAAAAATTTACTCAAAGAACGCGGCGTAGAAAGTGCTGTGTTTGATGGAGTTCAACCAAACCCAACAGTTAATAACGTTAATGCTGGCCTTGAAGTGCTGCATGCTCATGAATGTGACTGTGTCGTTTCTCTAGGTGGCGGTTCTGCTCATGACTGTGCAAAAGGCATCGCATTAGTAGCAACTAACGGCGGCCACATCAGTGATTATGAAGGTGTTGATGTTTCTAAAAAACCTCAGCTTCCATTGATTAGTATTAATACTACAGCAGGCACCGCGTCTGAAATGACTCGTTTCTGCATCATTACCGATCAAGATCGTCACATTAAAATGGCCATTGTTGACCAAAACGTTACGCCAATTTTGTCTGTTAACGATCCTCGCTTAATGGCGGGCATGCCACCATCACTAACAGCAGCAACCGGTATGGACGCCCTAACCCATGCGGTAGAAGCTTATGTATCAACGGCGGCAGATCCTATTACAGACGCATGTGCTATTAAAGCCATTGAATTGATCAGAGATAACCTACACGAAGCAGTACACAACGGCACCAATATGGTGGCTCGTGAACAAATGGCGTATGCACAGTTCCTAGCCGGTATGGCTTTTAACAACGCGTCATTGGGCTATGTCCATGCTATGGCTCACCAGCTTGGTGGCTTTTATGACTTGCCGCATGGTGTTTGTAACGCGGTGTTATTACCACACGTTCAACGCTACAACACACAGGTCGCATCACCACGCTTAAAAGTGATTGGTTGTGCCTTGGGTGTGAATGTCAGCGACATGAGCGATAAAGAAGGTGCAGATGCTGCAATTGCTGCAATTGTTGCCTTGTCTCAAAGCGTAAACATTCCAGCAGGATTGAAAGAGTTAGGCGCGAAGGAAGAAGATTTTGCCACACTTGCAACAAATGCAATGAAAGACGCATGTGGTTTAACTAACCCCATTCAGCCAACGCACGAAGAAGTGGTCGCAATTTTTAAAGCCGCCATGTAGGTCTTTGTTCATTGAGTAAACACCAAAAAGCCGAATGACATTTTCATTCGGCTTTTTTTACGCCTCCGTATCCAACAACATCCAATCAACAACGCCATCAGAAATGTCACAAATACATACTCATTCCTAGACGTACAAATGGCTCTCATGATAAAAAGATTCAACTTCATTCACATGAAAGGCGTTATCCATGAGCCATGAATTTATATCCTTTATGCGCAATCGCGTATCCCATGCCAACCTTACCTCGCCTGCACCGTCAGAAAAGGAATGGATGTCTATTTTAGCCGCCGCTTCAAGAGCCGCTGACCACGGCAATTTAAAACCTTGGCGGTTTTGCGTATTCGAAGGAGAAGGTCGCGCGCAATTAGGCCAAATCTACTGGCAGCATGCCGTATCTGAAGTGAGTACTATTTCACCAGAAAAGGAAGAAGCATTTATTAAAAAAGCTTATCGAGCACCCACCGTTTTATTAGTGTATGCCCACGTTCAAGAACACCCCAAAGTCCCTGCTATTGAACAAATCATGGCTGCGTCAGCCGCAACCCAACAAGTACTATTAGGTCTAAATGCCCTTGGCTATGGCGCAATATGGCGAAGCGGCCCCGCTTGCTTTACTCAAAAAACCAAAGATCTTTTATCTCTTGATAACAACGACCAAATTATCGGGCTTATTTACGTTGGAACCCCTGCAACAGACAAAGCAAATACACCTCATGACGTAGAACTGGATAAACTAGTAACCTGGGTAAGAGATTAATATCTAAGAATAAATCATAAAATAGTTGCAATATCGAATAAGCGAGACTATTATACGCGGCACAAATTAAGCAGCATGGAATTGTAGCTTATTTCGGTGGGTTGTCCGAGTGGCCGAAGGAGCACGCCTGGAAAGCGTGTATGTCGAAAGGCATCAAGAGTTCGAATCTCTTACCCACCGCCATTATCCCTCTAGAGTCATGGATTTACAGAGTGTTTCTAGAAAATATACATCAAAAAGTACATCAATAGAAAACTAGTAAGACAAATTGTCTAGCTGGTTTTTTTTGGCCATTCACTTCAAGCCATGTATCTTCTATCAAAATTTCTAGCATTTCATTTTTCTTTCGCCGATTATTTTTTGACAACTTCCCAAGAAGATGGATCGAGTTCTCAGTCAATGTAGTTGGGCCCAATAGCCATTGCATGAGAACATATTGAGCCACTACCCAGTGATAAACAGCCCATTTTCGACAATCGTGTGGGCTGGGCGCACACCTACCCTGCAAAAACTGGATCAATCAATAACTCACGTCGTGAGCACTTTGTCATTACAGAGCGTGACATTACAGCCTTAAACACACCAAACCTTGAGATTAATAATCTCTGCTTCAAACAATTTGATGAATTTATTGCCTTTAAAAATCTCTACACCGCTAAAGAAAACCTTGAAAAAATACCACAGACATCCAATAAACTGGATGTTGAAGACAACAGCGCCATCACACCCGATGAGCCGCTTCGAAACGCCTAAAAAGGGCCATTCATCACCACATCAGACTTTACCAGCTCAGCCATAGAGACCGCTCAAAAAACTGTGTACAAGAATCGCGATAGTGAACTTAAGTGATCTAGCCAAGCTCATGCTGCGTTACAGTATTGCCAGTTGTAATGAGCAGACCTTGTACATTAAAAAATTTTACGAAGAATTTTTTGAAGCCTAGCCACACAGTGGTTTACGCTCTATTTGAGAATCAGGAAAAGAGTTAACAAGGCTAAAACTTAGTTTAACTAACCATAATAAGGCTTTTATATTATTTAGTTAGCCCTGCTGAATTTGCGTTCAAGTTGAACGCCAAAAATTGAGTCTCTAATACAAATCTATTTGATACCATACAAAAATCTAGGGCTCCATACCATCATGAAGACGATGAAAAAGATGATAGCGCAACATCCAGTAGCTCGGCAGTGCCTCTCGACAGGCCCCGTGACAGCGGCTTATGAACTCAAGGTGAACGCGGGGGAGTTACGACGAGATGACGCTCAAGTCGCTTTAGCGGCAAAATTCGATGCCCTTCACAAGTCTCTTGCCTCGCTCCCGCCAGTACCTGTACGCACCGGTGATCCTACAGAGAACAGTTGCACAAGCAGAAATCCACTTTTACTGTTACTGACGCAATTCCTGGCATCCTCCAAGACCTTTCTTCGCAAGAAGCTCCATTTGTGCTTTTATGGACCACCGCCACGAGGCATGTACATTCATGGAACGGTCGGGGTCGGCAAGAGCTTTCTAATGGATCTCTTTTACGCATCGGTTACTGATGATTCTTGCTGCAATAATCACAGCCACAAACACACAAAGATTACCAAACGCCGCGCCCACTTTCATGAATTCATGCTAGACGTCCATCATCGAATCTTTGTCTACAAACAGAAGCACCCACGAGTTGATGCGATTCCCATCATTGCGCAACAATTGGCACAAGAAGCCCAACTCCTCTGTTTAGATGAATTTCAAGTGACAGACATTGCCGATGCCATGATTTTGAAGCGACTATTTTCACTATTACTGGATTGGAATGTCGTGGTAGTGGCTACCTCGAATAGACCCCCCGATGCCTTGTATAAGGGAGGCATTAACCGATCCCTTTTTTTGCCATTCATCGACATGTTGAAACACACGTCTGATGTTATCTCTATGGAGGATTCCAGCAAAGATTACCGACTCGAAAATCGAGCGTGTGGTCAATCCTATTTTTGGTCAAGCAAGGATGTTCATGGCGACAATAATATTGATAACAACATGCAGGCGCAGTTGGAAGCAATATTTGGCAGCACTGCACCCGAAACTGAGGTCGAGATCATTCCCGTCTTATTTGGTCGCACCGTCCAGGCCGTCCGGTTGAATGACCGATGCGCCTGGTTTGACTTTTCCGAGTTGTGCTACCGACCGCTCGGGGCAGCAGATTATATCTCCCTCTGCGGCCGATTTCCGGTCCTCATCATAGACCACGTTCCCCAACTGGACGCCAAACACCTCAATGAAGCGCGACGATTCGTGAACCTCATTGACGCGTGTTATGAATCTCACACCCGCTTGGTGCTGGCGGCACACGTCCCGCTCAACGAATTGTTCGTCGATTTTGAAGCGCAGGTTGAAAGCAGTGAAGGAGATGAGGAATTGATTGTCAATGAGAAGGGGGGAAACTCGAGTTCTTTTGCGACGACTATGATTCGCACCAAAGAGGGGAAATATTTCGAGTGGTCAGCGACGGGGCGAATTGGCGTGTCACTTGCTCAATTCTCGTCCGCCAATGATCTCGCCTTTTCCTTTCGACGAGCCGCATCTCGGTTGGAAGAAATGGGTGGAAAGGAATGGGGGCGGCAATAACGAAAGGTCTTTACCTTGTAGAAAACACTAAAATGAGTGACACCTCATGTTTTTTCGCTCAAATGAAAGAATTTTGGTGCGCTCTTTAACTCAGCGGCCCTAACTAAAGTGGATTTACTATGCCTCGTTTAAGGGGTATTCGATGTTCTTTATGCAATTCGATTCGTTATTTTCCTCACCAGAACTTACGAAAGCAAACCATTCGAAATTTAGATTTTTCACTCCACTCATGACCTTTTTTCATGATAACTCGTTAGTCAATGTGATCAAATAGCGCTTCTATACCTCTATCACCAGAAAGAACAAATATGAAAACACTAACAATCCTAGACGGCGGCATGGGACGTGAATTAAAACGTATTGGAGCTCCTTTCTCTCAGCCCTTATGGAGCGCTCAAGCACTCATCGAAGCGCCAGAATATGTAACACAGGCCCATCTAAATTTTATTGAGGCTGGCGCTGAAATCATCACAGTAAATAGCTACGCGTGCGTCCCTTTCCACCTTGGTGAAGCTCTCTATAACGAGAAAGGCAGCACACTGGCGACACAAGCCGCTATATTAGCTAAGGATGCCGCACTTAAGGCACAACATAACGTTTTAGTAACCGGCTCACTACCACCTCCGTTCGGTTCTTATCGCCCAGACCTATTCCAACCCATACGTGCAAAAGAAATTTTAAACACATTATTCTCAGCTCAAGATAACTATGTGGATCTTTGGCTAGCAGAGACCATTGCCAGCATTGAAGAAGCTCGCCTCGTTCAAAGCATTTTTGAGCAAACACAAAAACCTTGCCATTATGCCTTCACCTTAAATGACGAAATGGCCGCACCCGCAAGGCTGCGCTCTGGGGAGCCAATATGCAATGCAATTGAAGCTGTCATAACAGAAAAAATCGATGGCATCTTCTTCAATTGCTCTATCCCAGAAGTGATAGAGCAGGCCATTTGCGACACCAATAAAGTCCTAAAAAAACACAACATCTCGGTCAATATTGGAGTTTTTGCTAATAGCTTCTCCCCAATCCCACAAAACCATCAAGCCAATGAAAACATTCAAGACTATAGAGATGTATCGCCTGAGGAATACCTTAGATTTGCTAAACGCTGGCACAGCTTAGGAGCTAATATAATTGGTGGCTGCTGTGGCATTTGGCCTAGCCACATAAAGATGTTGAGCATGTGGAAAAACAAGCTACTTGACAACCACCAATAATTCATCAAAGCAAGGTAGCACCTTTAGACTACCGCTAGCGTGCCTCGATTAACGATTTACGACAGACACTATCACTTCTACAACCTTACCTATACCCGTTAGCTTCAAACCAGCAACGTTGATTACTGCCGCTTGATATCGCATAAATTGCAAACTGATTTCGTAAAATCAACATCTGCCACTCAGTTAATAGCAATAAAGAAAACATACCTTTTTGCACAGAAATGCACAGAAAACTAGGAAGGCTAATAATATGGTTAAATTTATACTTTGGTCAAAATTTGGTCACATTGGTCACATTGGTCACATTGACCAAAATCGAACATACAGAGACTAATAATAAATTACAATAGGAATAGATTTTAAGGTAACAGAAAATTTTGAATAATGCTGAAAGGCTTGGTATGACTGAGTTTCGAGGCTTTATGAATTTCTTGAAATATTGACAAAAAGTTGGTGGGTGTGGAGGGGTTCGAACCCCCGACATTCGCCTTGTAAGGGCGACGCTCTCCCAACTGAG
>NZ_JAGSSV010000047.1 GCF_018145875.1 Marinomonas vulgaris
GATTTCGGTCATTCCGACCGCACATTTCGCTAATCCGATCACTGATTTCGGAGTGAGGCTAAAAGTGGCCGGATAATACCGAAATGACTGGTCGGAATGCTCCGAAATATGCATTTGATTGAACGCTGTAGAACTTTTAAAGAATTAGAGAGGCAGATTAGTGAATCTATTGATATTTATAATAGATATCGACCTCACTTAAGTCTTAATATGGAAACACCAGAAGAAGTGCATGAAAAAGCCAGCATGGAATCCATACTGGCTTAACAAAAATCGTCAACGTATTTTAGGACGAGACATACCTCCAAGCTCTACCAATCTATCTGATAACACGCTAAGAAGGTAACAGACGCTGGGTATCTTTAGACAACGTTCTCTTTCCAGAGCTCACGCCAATCGGACTCTTTTGGAACAACGCCCTGGAATGAAGCGATTTTCGCTTGTGGAATCGACGGATTGGTTCCAATTGCAGGTTCACCGTTAGCAACTTTCTGCGCAGCTTCAACCATGACGCGGCGAAACTCAACAATTGCTAGATCCGAAGCGCCAAGAATATCATCGGTGCGGTTCACGATTGGCCCCATAGATACCCACATTGCGATATCCTGATTTGGAATACCCGAAATACCCGTGAAATCACCCTCTTTCATCTTGAGCCGATCCTGACGGAACCGGTTTTCCATGTTACCGACTGTTGCCCAAGTAATTGGATCAACATCAACACCAGGAACAGCATGAGCAAACTCACGCCAAGCCTTAGTATCGGGAGTAGTTTCTGGGTTACCCCAAGCAATGAAGTGGAAATTCGAGTTTTTGTTGTCAATCGGCACGATAACAGCAGACACATTATATGATGTGTTTGGTGGAATCATTGCATAGTACGGCGCAACATACTGAGTTAGTCGAATGTAATCATGCGTACTTGCGTTGCTGATAGGACGGCGAATTGCGCAATACTGGAAACCGTAATCGGTTCTAGCTGCCTGCATACGAGGTGACTTATCCGTAGTCGGGCGATACCAGCTCTTGTCATCAGCAGCAGCACTATCGACTTTAGCTGGCACCATATCAGACGAGTGCAGAGATGAAGAGTGAGCAGAGTCAATTTGACCTTCAAGGATCTGAGCCCAGTTCGCAGGAATTCGAATTTTCAGAATTGAAACTTGAACTTCTTTATTAGGTGCGAATGCAGGCAGCTGGAATTCAGGCTCTTTGCCTTCTTCACCAAGCCAAGCCCAGAGGAAACCGCCCCATTCGACAGTTTTGTAAGACTTGTGTTTTACTTTAGAGCACATGCTCTTTTCAGTCTCAGGAGGCTCAGACGCCATAGCTACCGCGTTACCTTCCACGTCAAACTTCCAACCGTGGTAAAGACAACGAATACCACAGCCCTCGTTACGACCGAATACCAATGAAGCCAACCGATGTGGGCATAGTTCATCCAGAAGTCCAACGCGACCTTCTGTGTCACGGAAAGCAACCATACGAGAACCCAGTACTTCAACTAATACAGGTGTCCCATCGTTATCTTTGACTTCTTCTAGCAAACACACAGGCGTCCAATGCTGTCGCATCAAATCTCCCATTGGATCCCCAGGCATAACATGTGTTAGCAACTTATTCTCTTCAGGCGTTAGCATCTTCTGCTCTCCTAATTATAATTTTTATTCAAAAATGAGGCCAACTTTTCCCGTGATCAACTTTGAACAAGGCCTACCAATCTCAGGTGGACCAACGTAGAAGTTAACCCGAACTTATTTACTCAGCCTGCAAAGGCGGATCTATCAAATCCGTCCACATATCTTAGATATCTAATTTATTATTTACAAGAAAAAAATAGCTAGCTAATATTTTTCAGCCGAATTATTAGATGGCTACTTTTTATCTTGATAAAAAAAATTAGCATGCTAATATATTTGATTTCGAGCAACTATAGTATTCTTTCAAAATGCTTTATAGACAACTTTATATATAGATAACTTTATATGTTGTTGGTTTAAAAGTACTTGGTCTAGACAGAACCAGACTCTAACAACTACAAAACGGAGACAATAAGAACATGAAAATGATAGTTACTGCTCGGAGAGCTCTGACAAGCGACATCGAGGAGTTCACCCTCACATCGACAGATGGGCAAGACCTTCACAGAGCAGAACCTGGTGCTCACATAACTATAACTACACCGTCTGGAGCTCATAGGCGCTTCTCCCTCGTTCATCCGGGAGACAACCTCAGCTCTTATACAGTAGCCATAAAGCTAGAGCCTAAGTCTCGTGGTGGATCTGAGTCTATGCACAAAGATGCAACCATCGGAACTATTCTCGATGTCGAGAAACCTGAGAACGAGTTTCCTCTCGGATACAGCCACGCAGCGTTGCTGATTGCTGGAGGAATTGGTATCACTCCTATCTATTCAATGGCTCAAGCGCTAAAAGAGGAAGGAAGAAAATTCAGAGTCGTCTACTGTTCTCGAGAAGAGGAACAGACTGCTTATCTAGACGAACTAAAAGAGTTGTGCGGCAGCGATCTCACGCTGCATTTCTCTCAAGGCAACCCGGGCGGGCGGCTAGATTTCTGGGATCTATTAATGACCCCGACTGTCGAACATATATACTGCTGCGGGCCCGAGGCGATCATGGAAGAAGTATTAGCGGTTACAGGACACTGGCCGGATGGTCGTGTCCATCTGGAAAAATTTATGCCCGTTGAGGTCATTAGAGAGAACGACAGAGGTTTTACAGTCACGCTAACCAACTCTGGTAAGGAGTTCGAAGTCCCTGCAGATAAGACAATACTTGAGGCAATGCGTGACAACGATTTTGTTTTTACTAGCTCATGTGAAAATGGCACGTGCGGGACCTGTAAATGTCGCTATACCGAAGGTGAAGTTGATCATCGGGACCTCGTACTAATGAACGATGAAAAGGACTCTCAGATCATGGTCTGTGTTTCGCGCGCAAAAGGAGATCACCTTGTCCTCGACCTATAATCCTATCCGGCTCGGAGTCGTCGGGCTTGGCAGAGCATTTGCTCTATCAGCCCCCGCAATTAGTTCTCATTCGGGCATTGATCTAGTCGCAGCGGCCGAGCCCAATCGTGCTCATCGGGAGGCGTTTACCAAGGCTTTTCATGGTGATACGTACGCGGATATCCAGACGATGCTCGACGAAGCAGATATCGAGGCCGTCTACATCTCAACCCCTCATGGACTTCACAAAGAACATGCTTTGACCGCCATCGAGGCAGGAAAGCATGTACTGGTGGAAAAGCCAATGACCATTCCCCTAGCTGACGCTACTGAGATGATAAAGGCTGCTGAGCAGGCTGGAGTAACGCTAATTGTCGGCCCCAGTCACAGTTTCGACGGTCCGGTTGCTCTGGCTGAAAAGCTAATCAAAAGCGGTGAGATCGGACGAGTCCGAATGATTCATGCATTTTATGCAACCGATTTTCTTTACCGCCCAAGAACTTCTGCCGAACTTTCAACCGACCTCGGTGGCGGTGTAGTCTTCAGCCAGGCTGTACATCAAGTCGACCTAGTTAGACGACTAGCAGGAAAGCCCGCTCAACGAGTAACCGCTAGAACAGGCGGTGCTTGGGATTCAGAACGACCGACCGAAGGCGCCTACTCCATGCTGATCGACTTTGAAGATGAGCTGTTTGCAAGCCTCACCTACTCTGGATATGCACACTTTGATGGAGACCGTCTTATGGGTGACATCTCGGAACTGGGCACACCTAAATCTCCAGATACCGGTGAAACCGCTAGACAAAAGCTCACAACCGTAGCCAATGAAGCAGACTTCAAAACTTCACGTGGATTCGTATCGCTTGAGAGCTGTCCGAAAGCCGATACGCACGAACATTTCGGACAAGTTTTCGTCTTTGGTGATCTCGGTGATCTGCGCCTAACGCCAACAGGGGTAGAGGTCCACAATATCAAAGGATGCGCCTTTCACGAAGCCCCTTTCAGAACCAGTAGAGCAGAAGTCTTCGACACGCTCTTTGAGGCTGTGCGTAATCGAGTACTCCCTTTACAGGACGGATACTGGGGACGTGCATCACTGGAAATCTGTCATGCGCTTCTCGCAAGCGAAGCTTCCAAGGATACGACTTCCCTTTCGCACCAACACAATTAACAAGACGAAGATCAATAGCAATGAGCGACATCAACCTAAGTGAAACGCTAGAAAATCTAGTTGACGCCAATTTGATTCTATTCAACGAAGGCGTCTTAGATGCGTTTGGACACATAAGCGTTAGAAGCCCGACAAACACTGACCGATTTTACCTAGCCAGAAACATGGCGCCCGGATTGGTCACAACTGACGACATCATCGAATTCGATATGAACGGTGAAGTATCAGATGGCGACACGAGGAAGGTTTATTTAGAACGATTCATTCATAGTGAGATCTACAAATCTCGCCCCGATGTTATGTCTATCGTACATAGCCACTCCCCTTCCGTCGTACCGTTCAGCGTTGCTAAGGAAACACCACTAAGACCCATTTGCCACATGAGTGGATTTATTGGGACTCACGTGCCAATTTTTGAAATACGTGACCATGCCGGTGATAAAACATCTCTACTAATTACCGATAAATACCTAGGCGAGTCTCTATCAACTGAATTATCCAGCAACACTCTGGTACTCATGCGCGGTCACGGATCCACTGTCGTGGCGCCATCTATAAAGCTAGCGGTTTACCGGGCCGTCTACGTAGAAGTTAATGCAAAACTTCAATCCGAATCGATGAAGCTTGGCCCGATTGAGTATCTCACTCCTGGTGAAACCATCGCGTCACAAGCGGCCAACGAAGGTCAAGTAGAACGTCCATGGGCACTATGGAGAGCCCGAGCGAGACATGCGCAAAAAGAGTGGATTAGTTTTTACAAATAAAGTTCATTCAGAAAAAAGCGAAACTTAGATAACTGACGACTAGCCCGCTCGGTTATCTAATGCAGAACAAAGCCCGGCAGCGTCGGAGTCATACAGGAAGTCTACGGTAACCAAGGCTGACACAATTATTTACCGCTCCAGTCAGGTTGATTGTAGAACCTGCTCCCTGAAGGAACGCTGCTGCCCAGACACAATTTTTAGGAAGACAACTCAAAGTGTCCATGAAGCAGCACGTGATGTGGCAAGAGCGATAACCCCCACCGAAGAGTACGAGAATGTCAGCCGTAATCAGAGAAAGAAAGTCGAGGTGCTTTTCGCCCATATGAAAATCCATCTCAACTTCAATCGACTTCGATTGTGGGGTCTGAAAAGCGCGAATGATGAGTTATTAATGGTGGCTACGATGCAAAACAGTAACCGTCCGGCCACTACACCCAGTATCTTCACTTAAGTGTCCACTTGTTTTTTAGTGGACACTTAGTCTTCTGATTTAGATAGCTTCGTTTTGGGTGGGTGTGCTTAGGTCAATGTTCCATGGTAAGAGTTCATCGAC
>NZ_JAGSSV010000048.1:1773-5090 GCF_018145875.1 Marinomonas vulgaris
TCTCTGACTTAGTGCTTTGCACTAAACTTGCTCTTTAACAATTCAAATTTTGAAATAACGATGAATCAAGCGTTAAACCGGTGAGAAACACTTTAACCTAGTGTTTCTTATTATCGTAAATCCTAAGAGGTACAAAAGCTCTTAGGTATGTGATCCGAAACTATTTTGGGTTATATGGTCAAGTGACCAAGCGTGCACGGTGGATGCCTTGGCAGTCAGAGGCGATGAAGGACGTGGTAATCTGCGAAAAGGTTCGGGGAGTCGATAAACAGACTTTGATCCGAACATGTCCGAATGGGGAAACCCACTCTACTTGTAGAGTATCCCACAGTGAATACATAGCTGTGTGGAGGCGAACCCGGGGAACTGAAACATCTAAGTACCCGGAGGAAAAGAAATCAACCGAGATTCCCTAAGTAGCGGCGAGCGAAAGGGGATTAGCCCTTAAGTGGTTTTGGTGTTAGTAGAAGGCTCTGGAAAGGGCCGCCGTAGAGGGTGATAGCCCCGTATACGAAAACACCTTAATCATGAAAACGAGTAGGACGGGACACGTGTTATCCTGTCTGAATATGGGGGGACCATCCTCCAAGGCTAAATACTCCTGACTGACCGATAGTGAACCAGTACCGTGAGGGAAAGGCGAAAAGAACCCCTGTGAGGGGAGTGAAATAGATCCTGAAACCGTGTACGTACAAGCAGTGGGAGCGGACTTAGTTCCGTGACTGCGTACCTTTTGTATAATGGGTCAACGACTTATTTTCAGTAGCAAGGTTAAGCATGTAGTGGAGCCGTAGGGAAACCGAGTCTTAATAGGGCGTTTAGTTGCTGGGAATAGACCCGAAACCGGGCGATCTATCCATGAGCAGGTTGAAGGTTGGGTAACACTAACTGGAGGACCGAACCCACATCCGTTGAAAAGGCTGGGGATGACTTGTGGATAGGAGTGAAAGGCTAATCAAGCCCGGAGATAGCTGGTTCTCCTCGAAAGCTATTTAGGTAGCGCCTCGTATCTCACCATTGGGGGTAGAGCACTGTTTGGGCTAGGGGGTCATCCCGACTTACCAACCCCATGCAAACTCCGAATACCAATGAGTGCAATTACGGGAGACACACGGCGGGTGCTAACGTCCGTCGTGGAAAGGGAAACAACCCAGACCGTCAGCTAAGGTCCCAAAGTTACAGTTAAGTGGGAAACGATGTGGGAAGGCTTAGACAGCTAGGAGGTTGGCTTAGAAGCAGCCATCCTTTAAAGAAAGCGTAATAGCTCACTAGTCGAGTCGGCCTGCGCGGAAGATATAACGGGGCTAAAACTGTACACCGAAGCTACGGATGCTTAATTTATTAGGCATGGTAGAGGAGCGTTCTGTAAGCCGTTGAAGGTCAAGCTGTAAGGCAGGCTGGAGGTATCAGAAGTGCGAATGTTGACATGAGTAACGATAAGGGGAGTGAAAAACTCCCCCGCCGGAAGACCAAGGTTTCCTGTCCCATGTTAATCAGGGCAGGGTGAGTCGGCCCCTAAGGCGAGGCAGAAATGCGTAGTCGATGGGAAACAGGTTAATATTCCTGTACTCGACCATATTGCGATGGAGAGACGGAGAAGGCTAGGCCAGCACAGCGATGGTTGTCTGTGTTTAAGGCGGTAGGTTGGGTGCTTAGGCAAATCCGGGCACCCCCCTTTAATGGGAAGACCGAGAACTGACGACGAGCCCTCTTTTGGGCGAAGTGGTTGATGCCATGCTTCCAGGAAAAACTTCTAAGCTTCAGATATGATCGAACCGTACCCCAAACCGACACAGGTGGTCAGGTAGAGAATACCAAGGCGCTTGAGAGAACTCGGGTGAAGGAACTAGGCAAAATGGTACCGTAACTTCGGGAGAAGGTACGCCGGCCAGTGTGAAGGGCTTGCCCCGTAAGCACCAGTCGGTCGAAGATACCAGGTGGCTGCGACTGTTTATTAAAAACACAGCACTCTGCAAACACGAAAGTGGACGTATAGGGTGTGACGCCTGCCCGGTGCTTGAAGGTTAATTGATGGGGTTAGCGCAAGCGAAGCTCTTGATCGAAGCCCAAGTAAACGGCGGCCGTAACTATAACGGTCCTAAGGTAGCGAAATTCCTTGTCGGGTAAGTTCCGACCTGCACGAATGGCGTAACGATGGCCACACTGTCTCCACCCGAGACTCAGTGAAATTGAAATCGCAGTGAAGATGCTGTGTATCCGCGGCTAGACGGAAAGACCCCGTGAACCTTTACTATAGCTTCACAGTGAACTTTGAACCTACTTGTGTAGGATAGGTGGGAGGCTTTGAAACCAAGACGCTAGTTTTGGTGGAGCCACTCTTGAAATACCACCCTGGTATGTTTGAGGTTCTAACTCAGGTCCCTTATCGGGATCGAGGACACTGTGTGGTGGGTAGTTTGACTGGGGCGGTCTCCTCCCAAAGAGTAACGGAGGAGCACGAAGGTGTGCTCAGCATGGTCGGAAATCATGCATAGAGTGTAAAGGCAAAAGCACGCTTAACTGCGAGACAGACACGTCGAGCAGGTACGAAAGTAGGTCTTAGTGATCCGGTGGTTCTGTATGGAAGGGCCATCGCTCAACGGATAAAAGGTACTCCGGGGATAACAGGCTGATACCGCCCAAGAGTTCACATCGACGGCGGTGTTTGGCACCTCGATGTCGGCTCATCACATCCTGGGGCTGAAGCCGGTCCCAAGGGTATGGCTGTTCGCCATTTAAAGTGGTACGCGAGCTGGGTTTAGAACGTCGTGAGACAGTTCGGTCCCTATCTGCCGTGGACGTTTGAGATTTGAGAGGAGCTGCTCCTAGTACGAGAGGACCGGAGTGGACGAACCTCTGGTGTTCCGGTTGTCACGCCAGTGGCATTGCCGGGTAGCTATGTTCGGACGGGATAACCGCTGAAAGCATCTAAGCGGGAAGCCTCCCTTAAGATAAGATCTCACTGGGACATAAGTCCCCTAAAGAGCCGTTCGAGACTAGGACGTTGATAGGTTGGGTGTGTAAGTGCTGTGAGGCATTGAGCTAACCAATACTAATTGCTCGTGAGGCTTGACCATATAACACCAAAGTGGTTTTTAGACACATATACGATTAAGAAATCGGTTTAACCTTGATACACGTTATTTCAAAAAAAGAATTGTTAAAGATCCAAGCACGTCTTCGCGTGTTTTGGTAAGGCAACAAACCTAACCAGAACGAACGCAAAAAGAATTGCTTGACGATCATAGAGGCGTTGAACCACCTGATCCCATCCCGAACTCAGAAGTGAAAAGCGCCATCGCCGATGGTAGTGTGGG
>NZ_JAGSSV010000049.1 GCF_018145875.1 Marinomonas vulgaris
ACATTAAGATGCTACGCATCTTTGGCTATTCCCCACCCTCCTCCTTCGGAGGGTGCTCCCTAGCCGATTTTAGGTGGCCAATCCTGCTGCTCGATTTTCAAAAATGTGTTCTGAATACGGAGACATCTACACCGGAAAATAGAAGCTAGTTATTTAATGTCAGTTAGTAACTGTCCCGATAGACAGGTACTAACTGATATTTGAGGCTGAGAAAATACTAGGTAATGTCGGTCTCGTAACGCTTAAAACACGAAGTTACTTAATCAATAGAACTGCAAATGTATTTCATTTCTAGGTAGTCTTCGATGCCGTATTTAGATCCTTCTCGACCTAAACCAGATTGCTTGATACCACCAAAAGGAGCGACTTCATTAGAGATTAACCCAGTGTTGTGTCCCACCATGCCGTATTCTAACGCTTCTGAAACTCGAACCATGCGGCCATGATCTCGGGTAAAGAAGTAAGCGGCTAGACCAAAGATGGTGTCATTTGCCATCGCGATGGCTTCTTCTTCGGTGTCAAAAGAGAACAAAGGCGCAAGTGGTCCAAAGGTTTCTTCTTGAGCAACATTCATTTCCGGTGTGACACCCGTTAATATAGCAGGTGAGATAAACAAACCTCCTAATCGCTCTCCGCCGTACACCAAGGTCGCGCCTTTACTTACTGCGTCTTTAATATGTTCTTCAACTTTAACAATAGCCTTGTCTTCGATCATAGGGCCAATGTCAGTACCAGCATCAACGCCATTGCCAACTTTTAATGCTTTTACTTTTTCAGCCAATTTAGCAGCAAATGCTTCATAAACACCACTTTGTACTAGAATGCGGTTGGCGCATACACAAGTTTGTCCTGCATTGCGGTATTTTGAAGCCATGGCGCCTTCGACGGCTTTGTCTAAGTCTGCATCATCAAAGACGATAAAGGGCGCATTACCACCTAATTCGAGAGACACTTTTTTAATAGTGTCTGCACATTGTGCCATCAATAAACGACCAACTTCTGTTGATCCGGTAAATGACAGCTTACTAACAATATGACTGTCTGTGAGCACCTTACCAATTTTACTTGCTGAGCCGGTGACCACTTGAAATACCCCAGCAGGTACGCCAGCACGCTGTGCTAATTCAGCAATCGCCAACGCGGTGAGTGGCGTTAAATCGGCTGGGCGAACGATCATTGAACAACCGGCAGCCAGAGCAGGTGCGGCTTTTCGAGTAATCATGGCGGCAGGGAAGTTCCATGGTGTGATCGCAGCGGTGACACCAATAGGCTGGCGAATCACCGTTAGGCGTTGGTCTGCACGAGGCGCTGGGATAGTATCGCCGTAAATGCGTTTTGCTTCTTCGGCAAACCACTCAATGAAAGAGGCGGCATAGGTGATTTCGCCTTTGGCTTCAGCCAAGGGCTTACCTTGCTCAGTAGTCATGATCATGGCAAGGTCGTCTGCGTTTTCTAGCATGAGTTCAAACCAACGTCGCAAAATAGCAGCACGTTCTTTTGCTGGTAGAGCTGCCCATTTCTTTTGTGCTTGCTTCGATGCGTCAATTACCGCAGGGATTTCTTCTGCGCTCAGGTGAGGAATATGTGTAATTACCTCGCCCGTGGCAGGGTTAGTGACTGGGTGGGTGGTTTTTGCTGTGGCGTCAACCCATTCACCATTGACTAAACAGCGAGACTTAAGAAGAGACATATCTTTTAACATGCGTACTACCTATTTAGAGTTTTAATTGTATTAACCATTATCTAGACTTCATCATTCAAAGTAAACAGGTTAACATGTTAACTAATTTTTTGAGGCGATTTTTAAGCCTTATTTTCCTCAAAATTCATTCCTATCAGCAGCGAGAATAAATGATGGCGATAAAATTATCGGTTGTAGATCAAACACCTGTGCATGGTTCCCACAGTAAAAAAGAGGCCCCTTTATTGTCAGTGGAATTAGCCAAGTTGTGCGATGAATTGGACTACCATCGTTATTGGGTAGCGGAACACCATGACAGTGTGCACTTTGCCAACCCTTGCCCCGAGATCCTGGTGGCGCACTTAGCCAGCGTGACTAAAAACATCAAGGTTGGCAGTGGTGGTGTGATGCTGTCGAACTACAGCCCCTTGAAAGTAGCGGAGTGTTTTGCCATGTTGGCGTCTCTCTTTCCTGGTCGTATTGACCTTGGTGTGGGGCGCGCCCCGGGAGGCTCTAGACTTACATCGGCTGCACTTGCGTATCCTAATCAACCTTCGAATGGCCAGTATTACGTTGAGCAAGCGGAGTTACTTGCCCAGTTTTTGCGGGGTTCATTTGATACAGAGCACCCTTTGTCAGCGATTCACGTAATGCCAGAAATGCGCGATGTGCCAGAGTTGTGGATGTTAGGCTCCAGTGGCGGCAGTGCTAAGCTGGCAGGTCAACTTGGTTATCATTTGGCGTTAGCGCGTTTTATCGATCTGGATAGTTGTCATCCACGCATTTTTGAAGAACATGAAAAGGCATGGAAAGAGGCAGGTCACGAGCATACGCTACAGCGTATGTTGTCTATCGCTTGTATCTGCGCGGAAACAGAAGAGGAAGCGAAATTACGAGCGGGTACAGCGGTGTATCGCAAGTTTGCTTCGCAAATTGGTCAACGTGAGGACTTTTTGACACCATCGGAAGTGCGCGATCGTTACCGTACCATGCCCGTGTCTCATCAAGCGTTATTTGATCGTGTTGAAGCCAGTTATACCATTGGTACCCCAGAGCAATGTTGGTCGGAATTTGAGGTTTTTTCGCAGACTTTCAACACGGATGAAATTTCTTTAGTTACCGTTACTTATAGTCAGGCTGACCGTTTATCCAGCTATAGTTTGCTGGCTAACAACTGCTAGTTATATCCGACTCAATCGTGGCTGCTTTCTAGTGCGATAATATCGCTCAGGAGGCGGCTAAGTTCTTTCATCCTCTCTTCGCCCAATTTTTCAATAATTCGCTGATAAGACGCATCCACTTCTGGACGAAACTCTTTGACAATTTTATTGGCTTTGGGTGTTAGGGACAGCAATGAGATGCGTTGATCGGTCGGAGATTTTTTTCTCTTTAGCAGACCATCCTCTTCGAAACGCGTGATGATGCGCGTTAGGCTTGGGCTGAGAATACAGCATAAATCCGCCAGTTGTTTGGCTTCCAATTCTTTATGATCGTTTAACACCCGTAAAACGCGCCACTGCTGTTCGGTAAATCCTGCCTTTTGTAACACTGGTCGGAAAAAAGCCATGGAAGACTCTCGTGCTCTTAATAGTTGTAGTGTCAGGGAGTCTTCTAATCTTTTCATGAAGTTCTTTATAGGCCTAATGAAGTCATCGAATTATTTTTAAGGTACGAATATTCGGATAATATTAGCGAAAATGCATGCATCTATACGGCTTGGCAATATAAATGAGAGTGAAAGTGTACCTTTTCAGAGAGCAAAGGCAACTGAATATACGACAATGTTGTTACTTTTGTGAAGAGGGGAAGCGTGCTGATGGGTATCAAGATCAACGCTGAGCAAAAGCTCTGAGTGAGTCGAATATTTGAAAGTGAGACTATATTTTCTTAAATATTCAGATAGTAAAAATATAGCTTCACTTTTACCTTTGAGTAAAGTGACTATTTGATATGGCAAGCCGGTTAAAGTGAAACTATATTTTCATTTTTATACATATAGAGAATTTATAGTTTCAATTTAAATCTTCGCCTCATATTTGATTTGTTATAACACTTTACTTACCCCTTGGGCATCAGGGCTGATTGGGCAAAGCCTTAGTTAACGCCACTTAGCCACACGCCAACCATGCCCACATGACATTTATTACTTGGGGCACTATCTACAAACTGGAACAGTTAGCTACCTGTACTCTCAAAAAATTGCATGTTCTGAGCATTTATCTGCCTATTACGTCCGTTTAACCTTTTAATACTAGTGGGGGCAAACCCTTAAGAGAACTTAACAGATCAGTGAGGCTTATTTTGAAAAAATAAAAACAATGAACGCTGCTACGCAATCACCCACAAAATCAATACACAGAGCTCGTCAGCAACAGATTTTGCGTTTGCCCGAGGTAACTTGAAAGTTAGGTTGAAATATCACTATTAGGTCGGTTTTCGGCCAGACAAAGAGCTTTTTTCATTCATTTTAGATTCGATATATTTAAGCAAAGATGTGCGATGAAAGATTGTGCCACCAATAATACCAATAGTACCAATAGTACTGCCGATAGAGATATCTACCAAACGGTGATACAGCAACACTTCCGTTTCCATATTGGCACTGGTAATTTCAACCATAATAACGGTTAAGGAAACTGCGATTAAGAAGTTGAACAGTAGCCAGTGTTTCTAACTCGGCTAAAAAAGCGCAAAATGTCACCTATTTC
>NZ_JAGSSV010000004.1 GCF_018145875.1 Marinomonas vulgaris
GCCGATGGTAGTGTGGGAGATCCCATGTGAGAGTAGGTCGTCGTCAAGCTTTAAACACTAGAAGCCCCACATAGCCAGCGCTGTGTGGGGTTTTTTATTGCAGACAAGCATGTGACATTAGGTTGTCTCAAGCTTTAAATACTAAGAAGCCCCACATAGCCAACGCTGTGTGGGGTTTTTTTATGCCTGAAATAATCCTATGCAGGTAACTCGCCTCTTGCTCAGCCATTGACTGGCGCCTGTCTCGTGCCTCGACGCGTCGGCGTCACTGGCAGAGTAAGAGGCTTATCAGATGAGATGGGTGGTTCCATCTGTGTCGGCGCAAGGCCTCAGAGCAGAGACGTTTCTGTTGTCATAGGTGTAATTTCTCAATGATTCTGTTTTCGATGTGATTCTTATGAACGAGTTTCTTGTTGTGTTATTTAGGCTGACGCGTCGAGGCACGAGACAGGCGCAAGTAAATGACATTACAAGAAGCTCGGCAGTGGTTGTCTCATATGACCTTGAGGAATGAGGCAGGCGCAAGTAAATGACATAACAAGAGGCACGCTAGCTGGGTTGTTCCAATTGCGTCAGTGTCAGAGGCTTATTGACCTGATTTGATGCGTAGGTATATTAAACAAATAAGATTATTTAAGTGCGATGAGAGCAGTTTGGTCGTGCAAGGGAGGTTTTCCGCTGCATCCATGCAGCTCGGGTTCATCATGAAAAGTGGACAGAGCCCCCGTCCTGGGGGAATCGCAAATCCCTTTGCCCTCTGTCTAGAAATAATTTAGTACAATAAAACATCAAATACAATACCTTTTTGCATGATATTTGACCTTTTTGTCCACATTAATTTTAATTTTTAATGAACCTATGAGGGGAGGAATATCTTAGTGTTGGTTAAAGTAGGCATATTTTTTGTATCAGCTCTGATCTTTACTCATTTTTGAAGTTGGGGTTGCGTATGTCATGGATGTATTTGTTGATTGCAGGTGTGCTTGAGTGCATGTGGGCAATTGGTTTGAAGCAGAGTAATGGTTTTACAAAATTTTGGCCTTCAGTAATTAGCGTTGTATTAATCATAGTAAGTTTATTTCTACTTTCCTTGGCCATGAGGACCATTCCCGTCGGCATGGCTTATGCTGTTTGGACTGGGATAGGAGCAACTTCGTTGGTTGTTATTGGTATGCTGTTTATGGGAGAGCCTGCAGGCATTGCTCGCATTGCGTGTTTGTTAATGATAGTTGGCGGTATTGTAGGTTTGCAGCTTATAGGCGAGACCTAGCCATTTTTCTTTTCTTATTTTCTAGAAGTTATGACAATAAATTTCATAACTTCTTATTTTTTTATTTCCCCTCAATCACGTTATTCTGTCTTTATATTCTAATGTGAAGTTAGCATGGCTCACTAAAAACCGCATTATTTCGCATCAATTCAGGGCGAATGGCCGTAGTCCGGTGCGTTTTTTCTCTTTCCTATCAAATTTACATCACTATTGATTTTTTAAAGTTTAAAAAAATCATATTTTTCAGTCTCTTAATTTTAAAGAATTTTAATTTCTCTTAAAGAATGAATTTGGCAGAGTTTTTGCTTTCTTATAAAGAAATTAATATTCCTTTTAGGTAACTCTTTTGTGCTTATTGAAGGTATTACGAGTGTAATGAAATTTCAGTTTCGTGGGCTTGAAGTCTATCGATCTGGTTTAGTTGTGAATTTTTAAACAATACAGGGAGCAGAACATGGCAACATCTTGGCGTTATTCAGCATTAGCAGAGAGACACCGACAGCTAGGGTCTAATCTTGAAGATTGGAATGGCATGGGTACAGCGTGGACTTATAACACTGATCTTGCTGCTTCACATGAGGCAATCAGAACGAAAGCAGGTTTGATGGATGTTTCAGGGCTAAAGAAAGTTCATTATGTAGGGCCTCATGCTGAGAGCCTGCTTGATTACGCGACGACACGCGACATATCTAAGTTATATCCAGGCAAATCCGTTTATGCGTCCATGTTAAACGAGAGCGGCAAGTTTATTGACGATTGTATTGTTTATCGCACTGGACCTAATGCTTTTATGGTGGTTCATGGTGCAGGTACAGGTTATGAAATGCTGATTCGGTCTGCTCAAGGTCGACAGGTAGCAGTGTTGTTTGATGATGATATGCACGATATTTCTTTGCAAGGCCCTGCTGCAGTAGACTTTCTTGCAGAACACGTCGAGGGCATTCGTGACTTACCTTACTTTCATCACACGCAAACGCGTTTATTTGGTTGCCCTGTGATGATTTCTCGAACAGGTTATACGGGTGAGCGCGGCTATGAGATTTTCTGCAAGACGGCGGATGTTGGTCTTCTTTGGGATACGATTCTAGAAAAAGGTGCCTCTTTTGGCATTATTCCATGTGCTTTTATGGCGTTGGACATGCTTCGTGTTGAAAGTTCTCTTCTTTTCTTCCCTGATGATAATTCTGAAACATTTGCTTTTGAAGATGAACCTGCTGGCGATACGTTATGGGAGCTTGGTTTGGACTTTACTGTGTCCAAAGATAAAACAGAGTTCCGTGGTGCAACCGAGCATTTTCGCTTAAAAAATAAAGAGCGTTTTAAAATATTCGGTGTGTTGTTAGAAGGCTCTACGGCTTCTCAAGCTGGCGATACTGTCTGGGCAGATGGAAAGCAAGTTGGCTTAATTACCTGTGGGATGTACTCAGGGTTGACTAAGAAATCGATGGCCATCGCTCGTTTTGATATAGATTACGCTGAGCAAGGTAAAGTTCTAGAGGTGAAAGGCAGTCTAAATGTACCTGCAATTGCTCATAACTTGCCATTTGATGATCCAGATAAGAAAAAGCGCACCGTGAAAGGGTAATTTTGCGGAGTGGTATTTCTTCACGCTATTGGCTGTGAATGACAGCCAATAGACGATGACTTTCTATTTTATCGTTCGATCATGTTATGAAGAGGAGGATGATCATGCAGTCCGAAGCGCCATCAGCAGTGACAAGTCGACCTGTTTACGCTCCCATTATTATTGATTCCTGTTCCGACAATGATGTTTTCATTTGTGAAAACCTTATGTCAGAGCAGATGCAATCCTTGTATTTAAAAAGCAAATGCCCAGCTAAGACTGCTCTGTGTATCACATCAGATGATACTGATATCGCTGTCGATGGTGTGGCTGAAAAACCAATAAAATTCCAAAAAATAAGCGATTTTCTTGGTTCTTTACCATCACTTGTAAAGCCAATGACGCTAAGAAGTCGAGTTTATTTAGAAGGTTCTGAGCCTTTTATGTGGCGACTATACGGTATGTTTTTAGCACAGGGGATGGTTGCAGAGCAGATAAATATGCAATCCCCCGTTAGTAATAAGCGAAGCCTGTTTTGTACGCATTGTTTTAGTGTGACAGACGATGTAACAACAACCGTTGCGCCTTGTTCAGGTTGTGGCCGCTTATTGCATGTGAGTGATCACTTTTCAAAACGCCACGCAGCGTACTTCTGTTATCAGGTAAACGCTGAAGACCCAAATGATGTTCCCCAAGTGCAGGAGTTGACGTGATGAGTGCCGATAAAATACAAGTCAAGGTAACTCGAATCGTTGATGTTGCCCCTAAAATTAAGGAATTCACTCTTGTCGGTGTAAACCGAACTTTGCCTGAGTTTTCTCCTGGTTCTCATGTCATGGTAGAAATGCAAGGGCAGGAGAAAACTTACCGTAATGCCTATTCACTGTTAAATGACGCGTTGGATTCTAGCGAATATCGAATTGCAGTGCGCTTGCAAGATGAGTCTCGTGGTGGCTCTGTTTATATGCATCAATCAGTAAAAGAAGGGGATGTGTTGTCCGTTACACCTCCGATGAATTTATTTGCACCATTGTGGCATGCAAAGAAACATCTGATATTTGCCGGCGGAGTGGGTATTACGCCTTTTATGTCTTACATTCCTGAGTTTCTTAGACAGGGAGTGAACTGTGAATTGCACTATATGTTCAGAGGATTACAAACCGGCGCATACCAAGAGGTTCTACAGCAAGAGTTGAAAACGACACTGTTCATTTACGATGCTGATAAAGAGCAACGATGTGATATAAAAGAGGTTTTGAAGTGTCAGCCATTGGGGACACATGTATACATTTGTGGACCCGAAAAGCTGGTTGAAGGGGTTGAGCAAGCCGCCATTGAGTTAGGCATTCCTCTGTCTGTTATTCATTCTGAAGCCTTTGCGGCGCCAAAGCCAGGCACACCTTTTAAAGTGGAAATTAAATCAACCGGTCAGGTTGTTCAAGTTGGTGAGCAAGACACCATGTTGGAAGCATTGGAAACGGCTGGACTGGCTATTCCCAACTTATGTCGTGCTGGCGTCTGTGGGCAATGTAGCTGTGCTGTTGAACAAGGTGATTTGGATCATAGAGATAATTATTTATCCGATAGCGAAAAGTCACTGGGTGCCATGGTCATGCCTTGTGTCTCTCGTGCCAACAGCGAACGAATTATCTTAGATATTTAGGAGTAAACAGGTCATGCGAGTAGCACCAAAACCAGTTCAAAGTTTCCGAGATGATTTCACTTACAGTAACAGTGACGAAGCAATAGAGCGCTTTCCGTTTCCTTTTGTTGAAGACGAATATCGTTACTCGGTAAACATCGAATCGCACACGCCCAAAGGCGGAACCGATTCTATCTATGAACATTTTATTGATATTGACGAGCATTATCTTTCTGAGATGGCGGAAAGAGCCATTGTGTTAGAAGAGAATCCGCGACGCTGTTTGTCTATGGGTCACATGGCATTGGCGGGCTGGGATTTTCTTGAAAGAATGATGGTGTCTCTATCAACCGACTACCCTCAGTATTTCTCTTTACGTCGTGATAAAGACCAATGGCATTGGGAAAATACGTTACTCGATATTCAGCAAGACTTTGTTTTTGGTGATGAAAGCACGTTACCAATGTCGCCTTTGGACTATATGGGGCGTCAGGTACAGGGCGATTTTGCTTTGCTTGATCAGCGCGATAACGATCTGTTCATGGATGCCGGCATGATTACCTGTCCTGCCGACTGGTCACTGGCGTTTGACGCCGGCATGAGTTTTAGCGAGTGGCATGGGCCAGTTCCCATGGCGCACAGTGCTGGTATTTTCGATAGAGCATTAAAATATCTGACTGCTATTCCTATTGGTAGTCCTGCTCGACGTCTCAATTGGACATTAACAGTGAACGCACGAATGGATACGTCGCCTGAAAAGTATCCAGATTGGGGGCATGAACGAACCACGGTAACCGCAGAGAATGTGGCTCAAAAAGTGTATCTGCGAGTCGAGTTACAGATTATGGACCGCATGCCACGCAGTAATGCACTCTTGTTCGTTATTCGTACTTATCTCATTAGCTTAGAAGACATTGCGACGAATCCCGAATGGGCGAAGCGTATGCACCGAGCAATGAAAACCTTACCTCAGCCACTGATTGACTATAAAGGCCTGACTCGTTATCACCATCTTGTTGTCGACTATCTTGCACAGTTTGACCGCTAACTGTATTGAGATATACGAATTAACTGTTGCTTATCGACCGTCTTTATTAGGGCGGTTTTTTTTCGTCCTAAAAAACTCGCTTGATTATAAAGCACACAATACGGGCAGGCTTGAAGGCGAGTGGTCATTAATTTGTCCATAATGGACCATTAATTAAGTATTTTTTCCTTTATTTAAAAGTCATGGCATCGTTTTACTTTTAAGTGTTTGATTTATTGTGACTTTTTATAATTGGCATAAAAAATGCTATTCTTTAAAAGAAATAAAAATTACTGATATGAATTTTTATTTAATAATTTCCAGTTAAGAAGAAACAGATCAGCAACACAAAAACCTACAAACAATTGCTTAAGAGGTATGTGTAATGGAACCAACAGCTCCAACAATCGAACAGTTGCAAGCTCTCATAGAGACGACAACAACAATTAATATGGAAGTCTTTTATTGGTGGTGTACCGCCTTTATGGTCATTATCCATGTGGGGTTTTTAGCTTATGAAATGGGAGCGTCACGATTAAAAAATACGCTCGCATCTGGTGTTAAAAATATTCTGGCTTTTGCCTTTATTATTCCTACCTTCTTCTTTTTCGGTTGGTGGATCTACCTAGCTATGTACAATGGCTTTACGCCAGATTTCGCAGCAGGGGCCGGTGGTTTGCCTTGGTCGACATCGATGGGTCCTAATATGTCTGATCACGCCAGTGGTATATTCTGGGGTGCATTTGTGCTATTTGCTGCGACCACAGCATCGGTTTTTTCTGGTGCCGTCATTGAGCGTATCAGAATGAGCTCTTTTCTTGTGTTAGCTATTATCCTTGGCTCAGTTGTTTGGATTTTAGGTGCATCTTGGGGATGGCACCCAGATGGTTGGTTAACCACAGAATGGGGTTTCCATGACTTTGGTGCGGCTGGTTGTGTTCATATGGTGGCCGGTTTCTTTGCATTAGGTGTCACCATGAATCTAGGGGCTCGAATTGGGCGCTTCGCTGAAGATGGTACCCCGGTTGATATCAAAGGGCACAATATGCCCATGACAGTAATCGGTCTGATGCTTATTATTGTTGGTTTCTTTGGTTTCCTTGGCGGCTGTATGATTTATAACGGCAGCGGTGAATGGACAACGATTTTCGGTACACCGGTTACGTTGTCTGCAGTTAGCTTCAATACACTAATGGCGGCGTCTGGCGGTATTATTGGTGCTTACTTTATTACGCGTCAACCATTTTGGATGATGTCCGGTGCTTTGGTCGGTGTTGTGTCTTGTGCTCCAGGCTTGGATCTATATTACCCACCCCTTGCTTTCTTAATCGCTTTGATTGCCAGTATGATTGCCCCATTAACAGATCGCTTCCTAACGAAACGATTTAAGTTAGATGACGCGGTTGGCGCATTTGCTGTCCATGGTATGGGTGGTTTTATCGGTCTTGTGGCATTAGGTATATTCAGCGGTTTTCCTAATATTGCAGAAGGAACGCCAAATATTTCTTTCTCAGGACAATTAATGAGTGCAGTAGTTATGGCGCTTCTTGGTTTTGTTCCTGGATTTGGGTTGTCGTATGTAATGGCGAAAATGGGCATGTTACGAGTACCGCCTAAAGCTGAAGTGGCAGGTCTTGATTTAGTAGAAGTTCCATTAGAAGCGTACCCTGAATCTAATCCTTCATCTAAAAACAATACGTTAACACCAACTTCTGCACCTACAGAACCAACTTCAACAGTTACCGCTTAATAAGGAGAACTATATGAATGCAAGTCCAATTACATCATGGGAAGGGGTAGCGGCTTACTTTACGTTTGCGAATAACCCAACGGCCATTTCTATTATTTTAACATTATCGATATTAGCAACCCTTGGCATCATTGTTGCCAGTGTTGTTCATGAAAATAAAACCTATATTGATTATAAATAAGAGTGTTTTATTATAAGAGTATAGATAGATACAAAAAAGGCCTCATATGAGGCCTTTTTTTATCTCTAATATCGTTAAGTGATTTATTTGCTTAGATTTTTTTGACTGTTATCTAACATGGTTTGAATTTTTTGTGTGGCCTCTTGAGTTTGCAAAGCCAGTTTTTTGACCTCGTGAGCTACAACAGCAAAGCCTCGACCTGCGTCACCGGCTCGGGCAGCTTCAATGGCGGCGTTCAACGCGAGTAAATTTGTACTGCTCGATATATGGGTGATGACTTCAACTATATGGGATATTTCTTGGTAGTTAGTTTGCATGTTTGTGTATTCTTGTTGCTGAGCTACTTCGGCTTTTTTCTCGGTAGAAATATCCCGTGCACTACCAACGACTCTCAGTAAAACACCGTTTTTATCACGAAGGCAAGCACCGCACTCTCTGAACCAAATATAGTGGCCAGCTTTGTGTTTCATACGGTATTCCGTGACATATTGATAATTAGAGTCATCACTTTGCATGAGTTGACCGAAAGCAGTCATGGTTGCATCAAGGTCATCGGGGTGAGCTACGGCAAAGTAGCTATCCCAGCCATTGGGAAATTCTGCCTCGTTATAACCAATAAGTTCGCGAAATTTAGACGACCAAGTAATGACGTTATCTTCGTGATCGGGGTCACCATTAATGACGCTAAGATCCCAGTACCCCTCAGAGATAACAGTCTGTGCCAGCGTCCAAGCGTTTTGGTTTTGCGTACTAATACGATACTGCTCAGATAAACGAGCCTGTTCTTGAATCAAGGTTTGAATTTGATGCTGTAGCTTGGTGTTATTATTTTCTTGCTCTTGTTGTTGTGCTTTTAAATAACGAATTTCATTCAGTCGCTGCTCTTTTTCCTGTTTATCGATGAGGTTTTTTTTATTAGCGTCTTCTGCTTTTGTTTTTTGATATTGAGAAAGCTGTTGTATCTTTTTTTCTAAATAAGACAGAGTTAGCTTTTCATGTTTTTGGGTTTGGTAATCTGGAGGAAGAAGTGAGTCAATTTTTTCAAATAAACTATTAAGGGAATGTTTTGATGGGCCAAATAAACGCATTTTATTTATCCTCATTAATGACTAATAATGTAAATATAATTCCTATTATTAAACCATAGATAAGAAATAAATTGAGATATTTAAGTGACCTTGATTGTAATTATTTAATGAAAAGTGCTAAACCAATTCTTAATGATGGTTTAGCACTTTTGGAAGGGAGTTAAATCATTTGTCGGATAAGTAAGCTTCTAAGGAATCGTCTAACGCATCAATCCAAGGTGTATGATGAGGTGGTGACATGGTTCCTGTCATTAATGAACGATAAGAGTAGTTTCTAAAGTTCATAATGTCGTCTTTCTTATGGTGCTTCCATTCAAGGAAAGTTTGACGGACACCCTCGATATCAAAAGTGGGATAGTCTGTAGCCTCAATAAGCTCAAGAATATAATCTCCTTGAAAAGTGAACATTTCTTCTGCTGTTTCCAGCGTTAATTCTCGTTCACGCCATGCCAGACTATTATCAATCATGTCTTGTTTAGATGTCGGTAAGGCAATCTTACCCATGATGATATCACGCACATACCAAGCCTGAGCATCAAACATATTGAATGTATACCATTGATCCTGCATACCAAGATAAAACATTTGCGTATTGTTTTCCCACACTACGCCTTTATATAGATCAAGAGGCCATAGGCGGTTATCTGTTTTTAGGCGTAGAGATTCTTCTAAGAAAGGGAAGTGATGCAAGTAACCCGTGCATAAAATGATGGCGTCAATTTGCTTACTTGTACCATCGACAAAGTGTGCAATATCACCCTCAACCTTAGTTAAAAGCGGTTTTTCTTCCCAGTTTTCAGGCCATTTATAACCCATTGGGGCGGAGCGATAACAAGATGTGATCGATTTAGCGCCATATTTGTAGCACTGAGACCCTATGTCTTCCGCTGAGTAGCTGCTGCCAACGATCAATAAATTTTTGTCTTTAAATTCAAGTGCATCACGGAAATCATGGGCATGAAGAATACGACCGCCAAAGCTTTCAAATCCTTCAAAAGAGGGCACACGTGGTGTTGAAAAGTGCCCAGAAGCAACGATCACGTTATCAAATATTTCTGAATACACCACGTCTTTGTTATTGTCATGTACGGTAACAGTAAACTGCTTTGTGGTGTCATCAAAGGTTATATTGTGTACAGGGGTATTGAAGCGAATGTATTTTCTGACGTCGGCTTTTTCAACTCGACCTTTAATGTAGTCCCACAATACTTCTCGTGGAGGATATGACGCTATGGGCTTGCCAAAATGCTCTTCGAAACTATAGTCTGCGAATTCAAGGCATTCTTTTGGCCCATTTGACCAAAGATAGCGGTACATACTGCTGTGAACAGGCTCTCCATTTTCATCCAATCCGGTACGCCAAGTATAATTCCATTGCCCACCCCAGTCATTTTGTTTTTCGAAACAAACAAGCTCAGGGATGGCTTCGCCTTTCGCTTCTGCTGATTGAAAGGCTCGTAATTGTGCTAAGCCACTTGGGCCTGCGCCAATAATGGCAATACGCTTTTTCATGCTTTTCTCCGACGGTAAGTTGGTTGCGATTTCATTCTCTGATTCGAGGAATAACATAAGGGTAACAATAAATGAGTGTGTCTTAAACACCTCAAAGAGAATACAACAAAAGGGGTAGTCTAAATTTACGGGTTAATATGATGTGTTTTCTGATAATATTGTGTCGATTTTTCCGGTTATTTTACCGTCATAACGTCTCCATAATTACCCCTTCAATACTCAGTACAGCCCCTGTTGCGGAATAAATACCTTGGCCTTTTTCAATGACATTCAAGTAATGACCATCAACATGCAGAAGGCGGTAATGTAACTCAAAGTAACGACATTCTTGTAAAGCGACTTGTACTTTCCCCCAGACTTTCTCGGCATCTTCTGGGTGGATTAGGTCACCAAAAGATAATTGTGGTTGATTAATCAGCTGACTAGGCTGATAGCCGGTTAATGCTTTACAACCTTCACTGATGTATTCCATTGACCAGTTATGATTGTTTCTTCCGCGATACAAAATGGCGGGCATACGGTCAACTAAACCAGACAAATTCCGATGATTGGCTTTACCTATTTCAGTTTTTTGTATGCGAGTCGTGACATCTCTGAGTGTAGCGGTGAGTGAGCCAAAAAAAGTATTGTATGAGTGCTGTAAGTGTATTTCGCACCATTTTATGTCCCCATCAGAGACCAATAACCGAATCAGCAGCTTGGATACACTGTGGTGTTTTGAGTGCTGGGGTTGAGTCATTCTATCAATGGCGTGCTGCCATTTCTGATGATCGTCTGGGTGAAGAAAGGCGGTAAAACGAGTTGTGGCGTTCAGTTTATGTTGAGCACTGAGTTGTCTCCAATAATCATTACTGTAATGAATAACCGAGTCTTGATCTAGCATTAGTACAGCGTCGGTTAAGCTATCAAGAATACGATCCGGTTCAAAGCCAAAACTAGATGGTTTTGTTGTCTGATTAAAAAAGCCTTTACCAAAAGTTAATTTATTCCAAAGAAAAGTCAGCATTTTTATGTGCCCAAGCAGCCAATGCGAGACGTGAACCAAGATTCAGTTTGCGCAGTAAATTTTTGACGTAAACTTTCACCGTACCATCGCTGATACCCAGTTCTCTGGCGATCAATTTATTGCTCATGCCTTTAGCTATTAACAAAAGTGTCTGTCGTTCTCTTTCTGTTAAATCGCCAGTGCTGGAGGTTGTCTGTAGAACGGGAGCCGCCTCTGAAATATGTCTTGCCAGCATGGTGACGCCAGCCGGATCAATAGCAATATTGCCAAGAATTACGGATTCTAATTTTTGCAAAATATCATCTGGGTCAGAATCTTTTAGCAAATAGCCATCGGCTCCAGAGGTAATCGCTTCAAAAAGCTCATTACTGTCATCAGATGCGGTAATAATGACTACTTTGAGAGCGTTGTTTCGCGCCTTAGCTTCTTTTAGCAATACCAAGCCAGACAATTTTGGCATGTGAAGATCAAGGAGCAACAGATCAATAGTCAGTGACGCCATGGTGTCTAGAAAATCATGGCCGTTATCAAAATCTGCAATGACTCGAAAAGCCGGACTGTCGTTTAAAAGCGCTACGATACCGCGACGAAATAAAGGATGATCGTCTACAACCACGACTTGGCTTGCTATTTGGTATTCTGTTAACTCGCTCACAATGTTGACCCTTTGATTAAGAGCTCTACGGAAGTGCCACCGTTTTTTCGCGCTGTAACAGTCAGTTGCGCCGGTATTTTATCTGCTCGCTCTTGCATGATAAGCATACCGAAGCGGCCTTTGTGCTGGTTGTTTTTGGGTATCCCTATGCCGTTGTCTTCAATTCTAATGATGAGGTCATTCTGAGGGGATTGCGTGATTTTGAGACGAGCATGGCTCGCATCAGAGTGGCGTACCACATTGCTTAAGGCTTCTCGGATGATATAAAGCACTTGAATGTCGGCAGCGGTGTGGGTGTGATGGCTGACGCGGTTATCCACTTCAAAGACAATACTGGAGCGTTGTTCGAATTCTTCCACCGCGATTAAAATGGATGGAATAAGCTGTCCTGTTTGTAAGTTAAGTCGAGAGGTTGCAATTAGGTCTCGAGACTGACGATAGGCTAGCTTCACCTGGGTGGCTATATCGTCACTGATGGTTTTGGCTGTTGGGTTGGTTTGCTCGTCACAAAGGTCAGCTAGTTGGCAAGATTTGATTCTAAGATAACTTAAGGTTTGTGCCAGCGTATCATGCAACTCTGCCGCATGGGAGGTCTGAGTTTTATCAATAGCATGCTCAATGCTCACTTGGTGCTGTTGCCAAATCGTCAGCCCTTTTTCCAGTGCTATCGCTAAGGGTTGTAAACAAGCGTCGATCTTTTCTTTGGATGGTGTGGCCTGATCAAAGCATACGATCAACCAAGCGTTTGAACTCAACTTTTGTTTGGTATTTTGGCAAGGAATTTTCTGCACATGCATAGGCGAATTTGATAATGGAGCAGGGCGATCAGCCGCATGGTGAGTTAATTGATAGCGCACTTTTTGGAGCAGAGACGGCGATGGATTGAGCTGATTAGCGTGTAGAAGTTGGGTGTGCTCTTTTCTACTAGAAGGCGACACAATATAGAGATCACCATTTAGCGTTTCTTTAATGATGACTTGCCAATTGGTCAACGCGTTCCTGAGCGTAGCGTCTACATCGGTGGTCACCGCCAATTCCAAAATCAAGCTGGTGACATCGTCACTGGGTTTGTGGTTGTGGACGATCGGTTTGAAGAACCACCAAGAAAGGCCATGCCACCAAGATAAAAAAGAATTCGCCATAATTTTGAAGACCATTTGTTAGAACACTTGGTTAAGAATAAAGTCTAATCATATTGATTCAAATGAGTAGCAGAGAGTGTGCCAATGTACTGCAACCTTGGCGGCCTTTGATCGATTACTCCCTAAGGAATACCCCTTTCTGACAATTGCACAAAAAAACACTATAAGTAAAAATTTTTCACTGTAGAGAATATGGCGGCGCTTTTTTTGAAGCATCATTGAAATGCACCAAATGTGTTCTCTTTAAGCTGAGTTGCACTTGAATCGTCCAGTATATGATCAATGCAACTATCTCTATTTAGCGTGTCTATTGTTTGGAGTGTCACCATGGATAAGCTGCAAAATGCGCTTATGGAACCAAAAGAACGCCACCAAGTGTATCGTGTGCAGGGTCAAGAAGCTTTAAGGCTGACCATCAAGCAGGGTGAATGTATCGAGATCACTTCCCCTGATCGTCAGCAAGGCTGTGAAATTCTGCTGATACCAGAGAGCATTTTGCCTACGTGTTTCACCGAGCACCCAACCGCGCCAGCGAGTCGTGCTCGTGCTCAGCTAGCCCAACAATCAACCAGTGCGCAACAACTGTCGACTCAACTGTCATCATGGGGCATCACTGATGCGCATCTTGAAAGCGCTTACTGTTTTGATGCCAATGAGTTACCCAACATGATATTCGATCAAGCGACCGCGCTTATTGTGTTGTGTTGTGGCGAAAATATGCCAGTTGACGAACAGCAACCGGTGACTGAGCTGTATGTAAAACACGGGTCAAGTGATCGAAACAATGACTTACCCGCTCCCTTAGCTGAGGTGAAAAATGAGTATCGCGTTCCGCGCTGTAATGCCGTCAGTTATCAAGTAAAAGCCGGTGAGTGGATACAAATTATCGATGTAGAAGGACGACAATGTTCTGATTTTGTGGCACTGGATTACCAGGCTTTGCAGCAAGGCAAAGAAATCATATTAGATGAGGTCGGAACACGAAGCGACACCGGACGAAGCACGCCGCTGCCTGGTATTTATTCTAAATTCACAGACCCATATCAACAAAATATGATGGAGCTGGTTCAAGATACGGTAGGTCGTCATGATACCTTTATGTACGCTTGCAATGCTAAGTTTTATGAAGAAAGTGGTTACTTTGGCCACGCTAATTGCACCGATAACATCAATCGGGTTCTCAAACCATTCGGCGTTAAATCGCGCTTTGGCTGGCCTGCTATTAACTTTTTCTTCAATACCGTCGCTAGCCAGTGTGGTGCGATTGGTTTTGCCGAACCTTACTCTCGAGCGGGCGATTATGTATTAGTGCGCGCGAGTCGAGACATGCTCTGTGTGTCGACGGCCTGCCCGGATGACATTGATCCTTCAAATGGCTGGAACCCAACAGACATTCACATTCGCATTTATGGCGCGGAGCACGATTTTCCTCGTGCAATTGGATACAGACTCACTCCAGAGGAACTACCTCGTATGACCAAGCAAACAGGTTTTCACCCTAGTACATCGCAATTAACCAAACAATTTACCGAGTACCGTGGATACTGGGTGGCATCAGAATATGATAATTGGGGGGCGAAAGCCGAATATCTTGCCTGTCGTGAACGTGTGGCCATGATAGATTTATCCCCGCTGCGCAAACTGGAAATACGTGGCCCAGATGCGGAAGATTTTTTGCAGTTAGCGCTCACTCGCAATGTGCGCCGAGTATCGGTGGGCGAAATTGTATATTCAGCCATGTGCCATGAAACAGGTGGGATGATTGACGACGGCACCTTATTTCGTCTTGGCGAGCAAACGTTTCGTTGGGTGTGCGGTGATTCATACGGTGCGATTTGGCTGCGAGAACTTGCCGAGAAAAGAGGTTTTAACGTCAGTATTCAAGAGTCGACCGACCAAATTCATAATGTTGCTGTGCAAGGTCCGCGTAGTCGAGAGCTGTTGCAAAAGCTCATTTGGACACGGGAATCGCAGATAGATTTTGTTGATCTTAAATGGTTTCATTTTTTAATTGGTCGATTGGGTGGTCCAGACGGTATCCCACTCATGGTGTCAAGAACGGGTTACACCGGAGAGTTGGGTTTTGAGGTTTGGTGTCATCCTGATCACGCGACAAAAGTGTGGGACGCTATTTGGCAAGCAGGGCAAGCGTTTGATATTGCGCCATTAGGGTTTGACGCTCTGGATATGCTGCGCATCGAAGCGGGACTTATTTTTGCTGAGCATGAATTTTGTCCTGAAACCAACCCTTTTGAGGCCGGCATTGGGTTTACCACACCGCTAAAAACACAGCAGGAGGACTTTATCGGACGCGCGGCTATTGAGCAGCAAAGTCCAGCGAGTAGAAAGAAGCTGGTCGGCTTGCGGCTTGAAAGTAACGACCTAGTTCACCACGGTGATCAAGTATTCAATGGGCGTTATCCTGTTGGGCTAGTCACCAGCTCTATGGTGTCGCCTTTGTTGAAAGGCCAATTAGCCATGTGCAGAGTTTCGCCTGCTTTTTCTGAAGTCGGCACAGAGCTAGAAATTGGCCAGCTAGACGGACAGCAAAAGCGTATTAAAGCGATTGTTACTGGTTTGCCTTTTTATGATCCAGAAAGAACAAAAGTAAGATCTTAGATCGCCACAAGTTGGCGTTTAAAAGATGAGAATAAATACCCATATACAGACAACAGTAACGAATAAATGAGGATGGTATGTCGACTTCTAAAGAGTTCATTTTAAAAGCATCGTGTGATGCAACCAGTGGTATTGTGGCGTCGGTGTCCACGTATTTGGCGGAGCATGATTGCTATATTTCTGAAATGCATCAGTTCGATGACGAAGAAAATCAACGTTTTTTCATGCGTGCTGTGTGTCGAATTGAAGGCGATGAGCAGACCATTGACTCGATCAAAGCCGATTTTGATGAACACGTAACGTCCTTCAACATGACATGGAACATCTACGATACCAATGAGCATGTGAAGGTGTTGCTCATGGTGAGTAAGTTTGATCACTGCTTGGACGATTTGTTATACCGCCATCGCAAAGGTGAATTGCCCATGGAAATTGTAGCAGTGGTTTCTAATCACAAAGATCTACGTCCGATGGCAGAGCGAGAAGGCATTCGTTTCGTTCACTTGCCTGTCACCAAAGAAAATAAACGTGAACAAGAGCTTGCCCTACTGGATATAATCGCCGAAACAGGCACTGAGTTGGTGGTACTTGCCCGTTACATGCAAATCTTGTCCGATTCTTTATGTCGCGAACTGAATGGTCGAGCGATCAATATTCACCATTCTTTCTTGCCCGGTTTTAAAGGTGCGAAGCCTTACCATCAAGCCCATGAGCGCGGGGTAAAACTGATCGGCGCAACGGCTCATTATGTAACGTCGGATCTGGACGAGGGGCCAATCATCGCGCAATCTGTGCAGCCTGTGGATCATACCTATTCCCCAGAACGATTGGTGGCCGTGGGTCGTGATACCGAAACCGTGGCTTTAGCGACGGCAGTGAAAATGCACCTTGAACACCGTGTTTTCATGCACAACAATAAGTCTATCGTATTTAAATAAATCGATTGTTTGTGTTAGCAGTGCTAGTGCGCACCGTGCTTTGGAAGGGTGCGCGCTTCTTGTGTTAGCCACTGATTAAGTTGACTGATGGCGTCCTCGTTCCTTCGGCTTTCTTTATAGGCAAGATTAAAGCGAACATTGGTTCTATAAGCGCGACAGGGAAGTTTAATCAGCGGCGTTTCGTCGTTTTTTTCGTTCATCATGTAGTCGTTCACCAAGGCGATGCCAAGTGAGTGCTTCGCCGCTTCATAAGCCAGCATAAGGTGACTGAAACGATGGAATTGAATCTGCTCTGGTAGGGGGAGGTTCATGTTAGCAAACCAGCGTTTCCAATCTTCAATGTGGCGATCATAAATACTGTATGAAGTGATCAGTGGAAATTGAGCCAGTAAATCAGGTGACTCTTTTAAGGCCTCTGATAATTCATGATCTGTGGTCACCCCCAGCTTGCTTTTGATCATGTCATAAAAAGGCACGCTGCAGACCGCAAACAATTCTTCCACATAAAAAGGCTCAAATTTAAAGCCACGTTTTTCTGTATCGACGGTGATAAAAAAGTCTGCCGTGCGATCAGACAATTCTGGCGTGCTGTGGCTCATTTCGATGCACAGTTCTAAGTGTGGGTATAAGTGCTTTAAGTCGGGCAACCTTGGAATCAACCAATACACGGCAAAAGAGCTGTACACCGCCAAGCGAATCTGGGTTTTTTGTTGCCCTTTCATTCGGTTCGTCGCGTCTTCAATTTGCGCCAAAGAATGGCTGATGGAATCCAGGTAGTATTTTCCCTCCTTTGTGAGCTCCAAACGTCGACCTTGGCGGTGAAACAAGCTCTCCCCAAGATGATTTTCTAGCAGGCGTATCTGGTGCGAAATCGCGCTTTGACTGACGTTTAACTCTAACGCCGCAAGGGAAAAGCTGTTTAAGCGAGCAACAGCTTCAAAGATGGGTAATGTTTTCAAAGGAGGGAGCATTTTTATTATCCAAATAACTAATACTAAATGTAAATATATCATTTTATCTAATAAAAAGAAGTGGCTAGACTGCACGCAAATTAAAGCAATAGGAAGGAGAGTCACAATGTCAGGTCGTACCGTCAGCAGCGCTATTTTAGTGTTGGTATTAGGCAGCTTTTTTGCCACCTTGTGCGATGTTTTTATCAAAATGGCAGGCCCAGATGTCGCTGTGTTTCAGTTGACGTTTTTTCGTGCCGTTTTTATGTGCATGATCTTGCTTCCAATCGCTTTGTTTAAATATCAACGAATGGAAAAATCAACGGCGCTCATAGGCATTAAACTGCATTTTTTACGTGGTAACTTATGGGTACTAGCTGGTGTGCTGTTGACGATTTCATTGGCCGCTTTGCCACTTGCCACCGCCAATGCGGTATTTTATACAGCGCCTATTTTTATCATGTTGCTGGGGGCTTTTTTCTACAAAGAACGTTTGAGCATTCATGTGATCGCAGCGGCATTGCTGGGCTTTGTGGGTATCTTGATCATTTTAAGGCCTACTGAGATCACCTTTGGCATGATCAGCGCGATATTGTTTGCCGTGGTGTTAGCAGCAAACAGTCTGTTGATCAAAAAAATACCGCAAGAGCAGAGCATGATGTATGGGTTATGCATCACTCAATTGTTTGCCTTGCCATCGGCGGGTGCACTGGCATGGTGGGAAGGAGCGAGCTTTGACCCTGATATTCTCATCTTCGCCGCCCTATCATCGGTGTGTTCTATTTCGTACAGCGTGGCATGCTTGGTTGGGTATCGTTATGTGGCGTCAAGCCAAGTTACCAGCGCGGAATACTCCGGTTTGATTTTTGCCTTTTTGCTTGGCTGGTGGTGGTTCGGTGAAACCCCAGATTGGGCGGTGTTTATCGGCTCTTTATTCGTGATTCTGCCTCTGTTGTATTTGAGCCACCAGGACATTAGGCGCATCCGCAGAAGTCAATCTATGACCAATACACGAGCCAATTTAAGTGCGGGTTAGTTCCCCGCACAGAGATTTTTGATCATTTGTTCGCGCATTTGCACTAAATCAGATTGGTCTAAATAGATACCATCAATGAACAGGCGAGCCAAACCATGCAGGCTCGCCCACGTGGTTTGACCGATTCTCAGGGGCGTGTTGTCGCTGGGAAGAACCGCTTCCTTTTGTAATTCTGCTACCCATTCTAACCATGTCTTAAAGGTTTGCTTTGAGGCGGCTTTTAATGATTCACTCGGTTCTCCTGCTTTCCACAGGGTTCTGCCATACATTAAATCGTAAGTTTCACTGTTCTCCAGAGCGTATTCTAAATAGCTTGCTACATAGTGTTCGAAGGCGTGTCTTGAGTTTTGTGCGCTCAATTGAGATTGGTTCAGTAACAACAGCAAGCGTTGCTCTTGTTCACGAAAGCTCATCTCAGCCAATGCGCACAGCAGAGCATTTTTGTCTTTAAAATGATGATAGGGCGCGGTACGAGATACGCCGACTCGATCAGCTAATTTGCGCATACTAAGACTTTCAACACCTTGCTCTTTAACGATCTGTGAGGCTGCGCTAAGTAATGAGGTGGTCAAATCACCATGATGATAGTTTTTCTTTGATGTCGTCATGCAGCGATTAAAGCGACAAATCTTGACAATGTCAAAATTGATATTTATCTTGACGGTGTCAACATAATAAAAAACATCATTTTGACCTTCTAAAAACAATAAATAAGGCGAGCCTCATTATGAAACCATCTGTTTATCCGCATCTCTTTCAGCCCCTCGATCTTGGTTTTACGCAATTAAAAAATCGTATCATCATGGGGTCCATGCACCTTGGCCTAGAGGAAGCAAAAGGCGGCTTTGAGCGCATGGCTGTATTCTATGCGGAGCGTGCCAGAGGCGGTGTGAGCTTGATTGTCACGGGTGGTATTGGGCCGAACGCAGAAGGCGGCGTGTATGCTGGGGCGGCTTTGATGGTCAGTGATGAAGATGTGAAGAGTCATCGTCTTGTTACCGACGCCGTACATGCCGAAGATGGAAAAATTTGTATGCAGATCCTTCATACCGGGCGCTATGCGTACAATCCTAAATTGGTTGCGCCGTCGCCCTTAAAAGCTCCCATTAACCCTTTTTCACCTCATGAATTGACGGCTGAAGAGATAGAGCAACAAATTGACGATTTTGTTCGTGCGGCAGTGTTGGCTCAAAAAGCGGGTTACGATGGTGTGGAAGTGATGGGCTCAGAAGGGTATCTGATTAACCAATTTGTCGCCACACGCACTAACCAAAGAGACGACGATTGGGGCGGCGATTACGATGATCGTATCCGTTTACCTTTAGAAATAGTACGACGAATTCGAGCGTCGGTGGGCGAGCATTTTATCATTATTTATCGTCTGTCCATGCTGGATTTGGTTGAGCAAGGCAGCAGTTTGGACGAGGTGATTGAGTTGGGGCTAGGAATCGAAAAAGCCGGCGCCACTTTGATCAATACCGGGATTGGCTGGCATGAAGCTCGCGTTCCGACCATAGCGACTAAGGTGCCAAGAGCAGCGTTTACTTGGGTGACGGCGAGATTACGACAAGCTTTACATGTGCCGCTGATCACCTCTAATCGAATTAACATGCCAGAAGTGGCAGAGGCCGTGTTGGCTCGAGGCGATGCGGATCTAGTGTCTATGGCTAGACCTTTTCTCGCTGACCCTGAATTTGTTGTGAAAGCCGAGCAAGATCGAGCCGACGAAATCAACACCTGCATTGCCTGTAACCAGGCCTGTTTAGACCACGTGTTTGATCACAAAATGACGTCTTGCTTGGTAAACCCCAGAGCCTGCCATGAAACCGAAATTATTCTTACGCCTACCGATACGCCAAAACGCATCGGCGTTATCGGCGCTGGCCCTGCTGGCTTGGCGTTTGCGGTCAACGCGGCGAAACGCGGTCATCATGTGACCTTGTTTGATGCTGCTGAAGAGATTGGTGGTCAATTTAATATCGCCAAACGCATTCCAGGCAAGGGTGAGTTTTACGAAACCCTGCGCTATTTTGCTCGTCAAATTGAATTGACGGGCGTAGAGCTACAACTCAACACCCGGATGGATGCGGATTTGCTCGCTGATTTGGCGTTTGACGAGGTAGTGATGGCGACGGGCATAGTGCCAAGACCATTAAGTATAGATGGTATCGATCACCCTAAAGTGCTGAGTTATCTTGATGTCATGCAGGGGCAGCCAGTTGGAAAGCGTGTGGCGGTTATTGGTGCGGGTGGCATTGGTTTTGATCTGTCTGAATACTTGATCCACTCCGCCAACAAGCAAGACGCGTCTATAGAAGCTTTTATGCACCAGTGGGGTGTCGACATGACGATGACGGCTCGTGGCGGTATGGAAGGAATCAAGCCGGTATTTAAACCGGCTACGCGTGAAGTGTTTTTGCTGCAACGTAAAAAGAAAAAAGTCGGTGCGACCTTAGGTAAAACGACTGGCTGGATTCATCGCACCGAACTACAGAAAAAAGGCGTTACCATGTTGTCCGACTGCGAGTACCTTAAAATTGACGATCAGGGCTTACATCTTTTGGTAGCGGGTGAAGCCCAGTGTTTAGAAGTCGATAATGTGGTGATTTGTGCTGGGCAGTTACCCAACAAGACTTTAGGTGAGCCGCTTGCAAGCCCAGTGCATTACATCGGTGGCGCGGATGTGGCGTCTGAATTAGACGCCAAGCGCGCGATTAAGCAAGGCACCTTGCTTGCTCTTGAACTTTAGCCGTATCTGCCATTAGCAGAAGGGTTAGCGAGCAGCATCACAGATATTACTGTGATGCTGTATCGTTTGGCTCGCCGGTTTTGAGAATGGCTAGCAAATCTTCTCGTTGAATACTGCCTTTTAATGCCAAGTCCAGTTGATACTGGTATTCGTTATTCCAGTCTGTGGTTCTTGGCACCAAGCTTGATAAATCCTCCATGGAAGACTTCATCACTTTTAAATACGCCTGAATGTTTTGCTCTTGATTGATTAAGATGTTTTTAAGCGCCGTGGCGCTACTGTGTCTCAAATAAAGCTTTAAAATGTCATTCTGTTCTTCGATGGCTTGGATTTTCTTATTTTGTTGTGCCATCGAGGTTTCGAGCCCTGTGAGCAGCTCACCTTGTTCAGTGACTGTTATTTCTAAAGGAGAGGCGTTTGCTGAGGGTTGCATTAAAAAGAAAGTCACCCCAGAAGAGGCGCCAACACTCAACAAAAAGCAAAGTACAAACCCAAGTGGTAGCATCAGCGACTTTTTCTTTTTGGGTGTGTCGTCTTCTGGTTTTTCGTCGACAGCAGGTTTTGATGCCATATTATTTCCCCCTTTATTGGACTCAATTTCTGTCGTAATTGTGTCCTTATTTACTTAAAAAGAACAAGGCTTTTATATCAGCAAAGTGTTTCTGATTTTTTTATATAAGATGTTCACAGTTTTGTTTTGGCGTAAGTCCACGTAAAATAGCGCACGATTTCTCGGAGTAATGTGAAAAAAGATGAATAACCTACTAATTTAGTCGGGTAAATACTTGATAAAAACAGTAGGGTTTGTGTACTATTTGTTCCAACAGAATAATCTCAATTGGATAGCTTATGCGCCTGACAACAAAAGGTCGTTATGCGGTAACCGCCATGCTGGATCTGGCATTGCATTCAGATCAAGGCCCCGTGTCTTTATCTGATATTTCAAGCCGCCAAGGAATATCTTTATCTTACCTTGAGCAGTTGTTTTCAAAACTTCGTAAAAAGTCTTTGGTGAACAGCGTTAGAGGTCCTGGTGGTGGGTATCGATTGAATCGCTCTAACAGTGACATTTATGTTGCACAAATAGTCGATGCTGTGAATGAGTCTGTCGACGCAACCGGATGTAAAGGGCGCAGTGATTGCCAAAGCGGCAATACTTGTTTGACCCATCATCTTTGGTGTGACTTGAGCGACCAGATTCACGATTTTTTAAATCAAATCAGTCTAGAACAGCTAGTGCGTCGTAGTGATGTACGCCAGGTTGCTGAGCGGCAACAATTTGAAAACCGACAACGAAGTATTGAGAGCGACAAAATCAGTGCTGCAATCCTTGATTGAGTAAAGAATTAATGAATTGAACATAATGCACTGAATTCACAGTGCGTTCGTTCCTTTGATAAGTGAGTTTTTATATGACTGAGCAGATAGATAAAGCGCTGGCACGGGAATACGAAGCGGGCTTTGTGTCTGATGTAGAATCAGAAACCTTTGCCCCTGGTCTAGATGAAGATGTCATTCGACGTATCTCTGCCATGAAGGGTGAGCCTGAGTGGATGCTAGAGTGGCGTTTGAGTGCGTTTCGTGAGTGGCTCGAAATGGAAGAACCTGATTGGGCGCTGGTGGATTACCCGAAAGTCGACTTTCAGGCTATTTCTTATTATTCCGCCCCTAAAAGCATGAAAGACAAGCCTAAATCGTTAGATGAAGTAGACCCTGAATTGCTTCGTACCTATGAAAAACTAGGTATTCCGCTTATTGAGCAACAAATGCTGGCGGGTATTGCGGTTGATGCTGTTTTCGATTCTGTGTCAGTTGTGACTACGTTCCGAGAGAAATTAGAAGAAGCGGGTGTCATCTTTTGTCCTATTTCAGAAGCGATTCACAAACACCCTGATTTGGTCAAAAAATACATTGGCAGTGTCGTGCCTAAAAAAGACAACTACTATGCAGCGCTTAACTGCGCCGTTTTCACGGATGGATCTTTTGTTTATATTCCAAAAGGCACTCGTTGCCCGATGGAGTTGTCCACTTACTTCCGTATTAATGAGCAAAACACAGGGCAGTTTGAGCGCACCTTAATTATTGCCGACGAAGGCAGCCATGTCAGCTATCTTGAAGGCTGCACCGCCCCTCAACGTGATGAAAATCAGTTGCACGCGGCCGTGGTTGAATTGGTGGCGATGGACAACGCCGAGATCAAATATTCGACCGTGCAAAACTGGTACCCTGGCGATGAAAATGGCAAGGGCGGTATCTACAACTTTGTGACCAAGCGTGGCATTTGTCACACCAGTGCCAAAATTTCTTGGACACAAGTGGAAACCGGTTCTTCAGTGACTTGGAAGTATCCAAGCTGCATCTTAAAAGGCGATAACAGCGTCGGTGAGTTTTATTCTGTCGCCTTGACTCGTGGACGCCAGCAAGCCGATACCGGTACTAAGATGATCCATCTAGGAAAAAACACCAAATCCACCATTATCACCAAAGGCATTTCGGCAGGTCGCAGTAATAACAGTTATCGCGGATTGGTCAGAATGAATCCAGGCGCACACGGAGCACGTAACTTTACTCAATGTGATTCCTTGTTGATTGGTGATCAATGTGGTGCTCACACCTTCCCCTATGTGGAAAGCCGTAACCCTTCGGCGATCATTGAGCATGAAGCCACTACCTCTAAAGTAAGCGACGAACAGATGTTCTTGTGTCGTCAGCGTGGTCTTGATCCTGAAAAAGCCGTGTCCATGATAGTGAACGGTTTTTGTAAGGAAGTATTCAAAGAACTGCCCATGGAATTTGCCGTTGAAGCGGGCAAATTACTAGAAATAAGCCTTGAAGGCTCTGTAGGTTAAGGAATTATTAAAAATGTCGAACACCAAGAGTTTGTTGACGATACAAGATTTGCACGCCAGCGTAGAAGAAAAGAAGATCATTAAAGGTCTGAACCTAGATGTAAAAGCTGGTGAAGTGCATGCCATTATGGGGCCAAATGGCGCCGGCAAAAGTACACTAGGCTATGTGTTATCCGGCCGTGATGGTTACAGCGTTGAAAGTGGCTCTGCTACGTTAGATGGAAAAGATCTGCTAGAGATGGAAACCGAAGAGCGCGCTCGCGCTGGTTTGTTTCTGGCTTTTCAATACCCAGTTGAGATTCCAGGCGTAAGCAATTTAGAGTTCCTGAAAGCGTCTGTAGATGCTCAGCGAGAAGCCCGTGGCGAAGATGCTATTACCTCTGCAGAATTTTTGAAAGAAGCCAAAGCCGCTTGCAAACAAGTGAATTTGCCGGTGTCTTTCTTAAAGCGTGGCGTTAACGAAGGCTTTTCAGGTGGTGAGAAAAAACGCAACGAGCTTATGCAGATGTTATTGCTTAAGCCAAAGCTTTGTATTCTTGATGAAACTGATTCTGGTCTGGACATCGATGCTCTTCAAGTGGTTGCCGAAGGGGTAAACAGTCAGCGTTCTGCCGATCGTAGTTTCATCGTCGTGACCCATTACCAGCGTCTGTTGGATTACATTAAGCCCGATTTTGTGCACGTATTATCCGATGGCAAAATCGTTAAAAGTGGCGATGCTTCTTTGGCGCTTGAGCTAGAAGCGCAAGGTTACGCTTGGTTGCAAAAAGAGCCAGCCGAAGACGAACTTGAGGGGTAAAGCATGAGTGAATGGTTAGACAGCGCCATCGCTCGAGCGCAGGGAATAGACGATTGGTTAGCACCAAAGCGTGCCCACGCCCTTGACCTTTTGGCGAAGACTTCATGGCCAACACGCAAAACAGAAGCGTGGCGTTACACGCCGCTTCGACCTGTTGAGCGTTCAACGGCCAAAGCAATTACTGATACGGTTACCTTGTTGCCTACTGCCATTGCAGACTTTTCTGCTATTGAATTGGTGTTTGCCAATGGTAGGTTTGACGCTTCACAATTGGAGTCAAACCTACCCGAAGGTTTGTCCGTATCCTTAGGTCGTGATCTGACAGAAGCAGAACAGTCTGCCGCGCTAGGTGTATTTTCTACTATCAAGCCAGAGCGTCATATTTTTGGTTTGGTGAATGATGCGCTAGCAGAAGACGTATTGGTTGTCTCTGTGGCCGAAGGCGTACAAATTGACCAGCCTATCCGCATCAGCAGTTTGCTAAGCGAAGGCGCTGAATCTCATACCCGAGTACAAGTTAATTTGGCGGCAGGCTCCTCGTTAACCGTTATCGAAGACGTGCAATCCCATGGCGACAGTTTGCTTACCGCGTTTGTTGAGTATCAGGTAGCGGCCAATGCCATACTTGAGCATTACCGTTTTGCCTTGCAAACCGGCAACAATATTGCCATTGGTGGTAGTCATTTTAATCTTCTCGATCATGCCAAAATGCACAGTACCATCGTAGGGTTTGGTAGTGATTTGTCTCGTTTGGATACCGACATTATTCATGCGGGAAAATACGCCGATGCTAAGCTGAATGCCATGTATCTGCTTGACGGCAAAGAATTATTTGACCTGCACGCCACGGTAGAGCACGCCAGTCCGAATGGCACCACGGAAGAAAACGTCCGTTGTATCGTAGCTGACCGTGCCCGTGCTGTGTTTAACGGTCGTATCCACATTCACCCAGATGCACAAAAAACCTTGGCTGAGCTGAATAACCGTAATTTGTTACTGTCTGACAAAGCAGAAATCAATACCAAGCCAGAGTTAGAAATTTATGCCGACGATGTGAAATGTGCCCACGGTGCTACCGTGGCGCAAATCGATAAGCAGGCGTTGTATTACTTGCAAACCCGTGGTGTAAGCCGAGCTAGAGCACAAGTTATGCTGAATTTTGGCTTCATTAACGAGTTGATTGATTTAATGCCAAATGCAGCGTTAGCGGAATGGGTTCGTCCTATGATTCGCGAACGTTTTCTGCAAATGGAAGTTAACTAAGGCGAGAATCGAATGAGTTTTGATGTAGCGGCTATCCGTGAACAGTTCCCGATTTTGAAGCGTGAGATCGATGGTAAACCTTTGGTGTATCTCGATAACGCGGCGACAACACAAAAACCACAATGTGTAATCGATGCTCTGGTGGATTATTACACCACGTGTAATTCGAACGTACACCGTGGCGCTCACCGTTTGGCGGATGAAGCAACACGTCGTTTTGAAAATGCGCGTGACATTGTGAAAGTCTTCTTGAACGCCCCTAAGCGTGAAGAAGTGATTTGGACCTCTGGAACCACGGAAAGTATTAATATTGTGGCCAATGGCTTGGGGCAGTTGTTGTCTCCAGGCGATGAAGTCATCACTACGGGCATGGATCATCATGCTAATTTGGTGACATGGCAGCAAGCTTGTAAGGCGTCTGGTGCGATTTTAAAAACCGTACCAGTAACCGACGATGGCGAGCTTGATCAAGCGGCTTACGACGCGCTACTCAATGATAAAACTAAATTCGTGGCTTTTCCTCATGTATCCAATGCATTGGGCACTGTGAATCCGGTTAAAGCCATGACCGCCAAAGCGAAGCAGGTGGGCGCTTGGGTTTTAGTTGATGGCGCACAAGGCGCGGCACATGGTTGGGCAGACGTTCAAGACATTGGCTGTGATTTCTATGTGTTCTCTGGCCATAAACTTTATGGCCCTATGGGTGTTGGTATTCTTTGGGGGCGTGAATCCGTTCTTGAAAGTTGGCCTGTATGGCGCACTGGTGGTGAGATGATTGCTACTGTGACCTTGCAAGAGTCTACATGGAATGTATTGCCTTACCGTTTTGAAGCGGGCACACCAAATGTGGGTGATGCCATTGCCCTAGGTGAAGCCATTCGTTGGTTTAGCGCTCTTGATCATGATGCGGTAATCGCTCATGAAGAAGCCTTGCTGGATCACGCTACGGCATTAGCAAAAGACTTTGATGGTCTGACGATTATCGGTAATGCCAAAGAAAAAATTGGTGTATTGAGTTTCGTGCTCGACCAAGGCCACCCTGCGGACATTGGTTTTCTGCTCGACCGCCAAGGTATTGCCGTGCGTACGGGCGATCACTGTGCGCAGCCGCTTATGGCGCGCTTTAATGTGCCTGGAACGGCTCGTGCGTCTTTCGCTATTTACAACACAATAGAAGAAGTTGATGCCTTATTTGTCGCATTGAGAAAAGTGCGATCCATGTTGGCTTAGGAGAGTATGATGACAGTCGCAACATTTGATCCTGTCTCTAGCGTGTCTTTAACCGCTTCTGCACAGAAATATTTTGCTTCAAAGCTAGTAAAACAACCCGGTAAATTGATCCGACTTAGTACCAAAGAAAGTGGCTGTACAGGGTTTGCTTATGTGCTGGACATCGTAGACGCCGCTTTACCAGAGGACACAGTGTTGGCTTTTGGTGAAATCAATCTTGCGGTAGCGTCCCAGTCTGTTGGCATGTTGCAAGGCACCGAAATTGACTTGGTACGCGAGGGCGTAAACGAAGTCGTCAAATTCAAAAACCCTAACGTTGTAGCTGAATGTGGCTGTGGCGAAAGCTTTAGTGTGAGTTAAGTCATGCAAAAAATGGTAGTGACAAATCGTGCTTGCCCAGCGCGAAGAGTGCCCAGCGGTGAGCCGACGAGCATTCCAGAAGGTCAGTTTATTACAATCAATCAAAGCCTAGGTGGTAATTATACCGTTACTTGGCAAGGTAATATGCTGCGCATCGATGGCACCGACGCTGAAGCCATTGGCCAAGAACCAGAAGTGTTAGATTTTGAAGATAAAGGCACAGGATCGATTGATGTCGAGCAAGTGTGGCAAGCTCTAGACAGCATTTATGACCCTGAAATCCCTATTAGCCTAGTGTCCCTTGGTCTGGTTTATAAAGTGTCCGTTGATCAAGTGGAAAATACGGTCGGCATCGATATGACGTTGACCGCACCAGGCTGCGGCATGGGGCCTGTATTAGTAGGTGATGTGAAATACCGTGTTGCTAAAGTGCCGAATGTGAAAAGTGTTTCGGTAGACTTAGTATTTGATCCACCTTGGTCTCGTGAAATGATGAGTGAAGAAGCGCAACTGGAAGCCGGACTTTTTTTCTAGTGGTCGCATTTTGATCGCTTCGGTCATTGCTTAAAATCGCATACAATAATAAACGGCCTTAGTGGTTTGCTAAGTGCCGTTTTTGTTTGAATAGACTCAGTGCAAAAGAGGTTCTCATGGCGTTACCTAGTACGGAAGACATCGTAGACGATTTGTCATTTTTTGACGATTGGGAAGATAAATATAAGTACATCATTGATTTAGGAAAATCCTTACCTGAATTTGATGAAGCATGGCGTACTCAAGAGCGTTTGGTTAAAGGTTGTCAAAGCAGCGTGTGGATTCAACCTGGTAACGAACAAGATCCGCTCAAGGGTGAAGTCTTGGTGTTTTCAGTTGACAGTGACGCCATCATTGTTCGAGGGTTGCTGGGTTTAGTGTTAGCGGCATTGAACAAAAAAACACCACAGGAGATTCTGGACTTTGATATAACGGCGTATTTTGAGGAATTGGATCTTGAAAGACACCTTAGCCCAACCCGTGGCAATGGTTTGCGTTCAATTGTGAATCGTATAAAAGGTATCGCACAAGCCGCGGTGTAAGGGTTCTGTTGATGGCTTGCTGTTTTTCTGTGTTAAAGATTGTTTTGGAGAGCGTTACATGAACACCCCGGTTTATCTTGATAATTCTGCCACTACGCCGGTTGACCCAAAGGTTGCTGAAAAAATGATGGCATGCCTGACCCAAGATGGGAACTTTGGAAACCCGGCGTCCCGTTCGCATTTGTTTGGTTGGCGTGCGGAAGAAGCGGTAGAAGAGGCTAGGTTGCAGGTCGCCAATCTTATCAAAGCCGACTCCCGTGAGATTGTTTGGACATCAGGGGCAACCGAAGCTAATAACTTGGCGCTTAAGGGTGTGGCGCATGCTTATCGTCAAAAAGGTCGACACATTATTACCTCGATGATCGAGCACAAGGCGGTGTTGGACCCTTGTAAACAGCTTGAAAAAGACGGTTTTGAGGTCACTTATTTACGGCCAGATGTGCATGGTGTGATTTCACCAAGTCAGGTTGAAGAGGCCTTGCGCGACGATACTATTTTGGTGTCCTTGATGCACGGCAATAACGAATTGGGTGTATTAACAGACATTGCAGCAATTGGTGAGATGACTCGAGCTCGTGGTGTGTTTTTCCATGTGGATGCGGCGCAGACCACAGGTAAGGTGGCTATCGATGTGAACGCCATGAAGGTCGATTTAATGTCCTTGACCGCCCATAAAACCTATGGGCCAAAAGGCGTTGGTGCCTTGTATGTTCGACGTGCCCCAAAAGTGAAGCTTGAGGCACAAATTCACGGTGGTGGCCATGAGCGCGGTATGCGTTCTGGTACATTAGCCACCCATCAAATTGTGGGTATGGGTGAGGCATTTTATTTAGCGTCTAAACACATGACAGAAGACTCTGCTCGAATTAGTGCGCTACGTGAGCGTCTATGGTCGTCTTTAAGTGAATTGCCAGGTGTTCATTTGAACGGCGATGCGCAACATCGAGTGGCGGGTGTGATCAATGTGGGCTTTGCGGACGTGGATGGCGAAGTTTTGTTGATGTCTTTGAGTGATGTGGCGGTGTCTTCGGGTTCTGCTTGTACATCGGCCAGCTTAGAGCCTTCTTACGTACTACGGGCGATTGGCTTATCAAATGAGTTAGCGCACAGCTCGTTGCGTTTGTCTGTTGGGCGCTTTACCACAGAAGAGGAAATTGATTTTGCGGCAGACACCATTAAAAACGCCGTCAAGGCCTTAAGGGCAACGAAGTGACAAGGTAAATACGCTTTTTATCGTACTGAAGATAAATAATCTTCGTTAGATCGTACAATTTTCATAAATAGCTGCGTATAATATGCGCGCTAAAGTTTTATGTCCTGAGTCATGCAAAGCGTGTCTCTTTTTTACTTATTTTGGAGTTATACCATGGCGTTAGAACGTACTCTATCTATCATCAAGCCAGATGCTGTTGCTAAAAACGTAATCGGTGAAATCTACACTCGTTTTGAGCGTGCTGGTTTTAAAATCGTTGAAGCGAAAATGATTCAACTAGACGACGAATTGGCTGGCGGTTTTTACGCTGAGCACAAAGAGCGCCCTTTCTACAAAGATTTGGTTGCTTTCATGACGTCTGGTCCTGTTGTTGTTTCTGTTCTTGAAGGTGAAGGCGCTGTTCTTCGTCACCGCGAACTAATGGGTGCAACTAACCCTAAAGAAGCGACTGCTGGTACTTTGCGTGCAGATTACGCAACGTCTATCGATGCAAACGCTGTTCACGGTTCTGATTCTGTTGAATCGGCAACTCGTGAAATCGCTTACTTCTTCGGTAAGTAATTGACAGCTAGGACCTTTATGTCCGAACTGATTTGTAAAAGCGGGCGTTAGCCCGCTTTTTTACAGAGGCTTCTGAAAAGACCGTTCTTTTCAGAGGCTTTTTTCGTTTACACTTAACGCTATACACAGCAAGCGACATTGAATTATGACTGACATCAAAAAAATAAACCTACTAGGTTTGTCCCCAGAAAAACTGATCGAGTTTTTCGAATCCATTGGCGAAAAGAAATTCCGCGCGACTCAGGTGATTAAATGGATTCACCAAAAAGGTGCGGAGAGTTTCGACGAAATGACCGATGTCAGTAAGGCTCTGCGCGCTAAGTTAGAGCAAATTTGTGAAATTCGTGGCCCAGAAGTGGTGTCGCAAAATATTTCCGCGGATGGCACCCGTAAATGGATTATTCGCACAGAAGGCGACAAAAACGACTGCGTTGAAGCTGTGCTGATTCCTGATGGAGACAGAGCGACCTTGTGCGTGTCGTCTCAAGTGGGTTGTTCATTGGATTGCAGTTTTTGCTCAACCGGTAAACAAGGGTTTAACCGTAACTTGACCCCTGCTGAGATCATTGGTCAGGTGTGGATAGCGATAAAATCCTTCGGCCCTATGGACCCCAATGGCCCTCGTCGTGTGACCAACGTGGTAATGATGGGTATGGGTGAGCCTTTGATGAATTTTGAACCCGTAGTCGATGCCATGATTCTAATGATGCACGATCATGCATACGGTTTGTCCAAGCGCCGTGTGACTTTGAGTACATCTGGAGTGGTGCCAAAAATTTATGAATTGGTCAAACGTACTGATGTCTCTCTGGCGGTATCTTTACACGCGCCGAATGACGCTCTGCGTAACGAATTGGTGCCAATTAATAAAAAATACCCGATTGCTGAATTACTCGAAGCGTGCCAGTTCTATTTGGCGAATCTGCCAGACAAACGTCACATCACCATCGAATATACCTTGATGTCTGGTGTGAACGATAACGAAGAGCAAGCTCATGAGTTGGCGGAATTGTTGCAAACATTGGAATGTAAAATCAACTTAATTCCGTTTAATCCTTTCCCGCATTCTGGTTATGAAAAGCCATCGAACAACCGCACACGTCGTTTTCAAAAGATTCTGGCCGATGCTGGTTATACTGTGACGGTAAGAACTACCCGTGGTGATGACATTGATGCAGCATGTGGTCAATTGGTTGGGGACTTTCACGACAAAACTCGCCGCAGCCAAAAATACATTGAACTAAGAGAGATCAATAGCTAGTGTAAATATTTACTATAATTCTGTGTAAGACAAGGATGTCTGTATGCGATTTAAGTGTTGGGTGCTGTTATTATTCAGCCTACTATGTGTTTCTTGTGCGTATCAAACCGTGCCTGCTCGGTCTTCAAATGTTGACGAATCCGAGCGATTATCGGTTGCTCAAGCGCATTTATTATTAGGGCAATGGTCCCTGGCCAAAAGTCAATTAGACAGAATAAAGCGATCCCGCCAGGATGCGTCTTATTGGCGGTTGCTGAGTTTGTATTGGTTGAGTGTCAAGCAATACGATGAAGCGCTTGCAGTTCATGAAACGGCGTTGCAAAAATACCCTGATGACGACTTTCTATGGAATAATTATGGGGTCGTATTGGGAGAGCAAAAACAGTGGCAAGCTTCTTGCGAGGCGTTTGAATTCGCCAATAAAAATAGCGCATTTAAGCGTCAATCGGTACAAATTAACCTTTCACGCTGCGCACTGCGTCAGGAACGCGTAAACTTAGCTGAAATCTATCTACAACACGCAAAAGAAATTGCCGATTTGCCCCTGATTGGTTTGATGACGGAGCTCAATCTTGTTTTAATACAGGGCAATATTGACAATGCTCGCCTACTTTTTAAAAACATCCAGGCTGATAAAGAAATTGCCCGAGGATCGGTGCATTTCGATGAATACAATTGTCTGTCGTGGCACTTAATAGCACACGAGACTGACCTTACACTGTATTCGTCTGCGAGCTATTTTACATGCCTGAACGGCTCAAGGTAACAACATGACAACTGAACCACAAACGGATTCTTCTATAGATGCTCTCTACACTGACGCGATAAATATTGGTGATACGCTAAAAGAGAAGCGCTTAACATTACAACTAGACGAAGAAGACATTGCCAAGGCACTGAAAATTCCACTTGATCAAGTTCGTGCCCTTGAGGCCAACCAGTTTAATTATTTTCGCTCAATAACCTTTGCTCGCGGCTTCCTAAAAAGCTACTGCCGAGTGCTCAGTATTGATTCTAATCCCATATTGGAAGCCTTTGATGCAGAACAAAAAACGCCTGAAACCACATTAAAACCCGTCGACAAAGTAAACAAGCAAACCAATTTGGGTGATCCCATTGTGATTTTGATCTCAGTGGTCATTGTAGCCGTGTTGGTCTTTTTGGTTTTTTGGTGGCCATTTCAAACCACAAAAAGCAGTGAGTCTGGTTTAGCTTCAGAGCAAATTAATGAGGCAGTGGAGCCTCAGATGGATACTGATGACCTTGCTTTAGAGGGGGAAGACTTAACATTACTGACTGAATCAAACGCGGCTGTCGAAAGTCAAGGTAGTGAAACGCTCGATAGTGACCTATTAGCGCCCAGTAAGCCATTGAGTCTGCTTGATAATGGTGATGTCGTGACGGGACTTTCTGCCGAGACCATGGCGATTTTAGAAGAAGCTGGGGTTAATCCAAGTGAAGTCGTGCGTGCAACCGCAAAAGTGGCGCCAGAACCCACTCCTATGGAACCTACACCACCTTCGTATTCTGAAGATATTGTCATTGCTTTTGAGGCGGACTGCTGGACTGAAATACGCGATGCAAGCGGGCGCATCTTGTTTTCTGGTGTGAAGACAGCTGGTAACGAATTGACGTTAACTGGTAAAGCCCCTTACCGCGTAGTATTAGGTTATACCGATGGTGTGACCTCTGTGATTTACAAAGGCGAAGAATTTGATTTTTCTTCTTTTACCCGCAATGGATTAGCTCGATTTGAGCTCAAGTAGAGACTCTTATGCATTTTGAATCCCCGATAAAACGCCGACATTCACGCCAAATTATGGTTGGGAATGTGCCTGTTGGTGGTGGCGCGCCAATCAGTGTTCAGAGTATGACCAACACAGAAACTTGTGATGTGGATGCTACTGTGGCGCAGATTCGCGCCATTGCTGATGCTGGTGCGGACATCGTTCGTGTGTCTGTTCCATCTATGGAGGCGGCGGAAGCTTTTAAGAAAATTCGCGAGTCAGTGTCTATCCCTTTGGTTGCAGACATTCATTTTGATTACAAAATTGCTTTAAAAGTAGCGGAATACGGTGTGGATTGTTTGCGTATCAATCCGGGTAATATTGGCAATAAAGACCGTATTCGAGCGGTTGTGGATTGTGCCCGTGATAAGAATATCCCTATTCGTATTGGCGTGAATGCTGGCTCGCTCGAAAAAGATCTGCAAAAGAAATACGGTGAGCCTACCGCGGACGCGCTTGTTGAATCAGCGTTTCGTCAAATACAGTATTTTGACGAGCTGGATTTTCATGAGTACAAACTTAGCTTAAAAGCGTCAGATATTTTTATGACAGTAGACGCGTACCGGAAAATTGCTAATCAGATTGATAACCCTTTGCACCTTGGCATCACCGAAGCCGGTGGTTTACGCTCCGGTACAGTGAAGTCTTCCATTGGTCTTGGTTTGCTGCTCATGGATGGCATTGGCGATACGTTACGAGTTTCTCTTGCCGCAGATCCTGTTCAGGAAATCAAAGTTGGCTGGGATATGTTGCGCAGTTTGAAACTACGTAATCGTGGTATTAACTTTATTGCGTGCCCGAGCTGTTCACGTCAAAATTTTGATGTGATCAAGACTATGAATCAGCTGGAAGAGCGATTAGAAGACATCGTCATTCCCATGGATGTGGCTGTTATTGGTTGCGTGGTGAATGGTCCAGGCGAAGCCAAAGAAGCCGATATAGGTTTGGCTGGTGGCTCACCAAATAACTTAATCTACCAAGACGGCAAACCGAACAGCAAAACCAAAAATGAAACATTGGTTGATGACTTAGAAAAAATGATTCGTAAAAAGGCCCTCCTTAAAGAACAGGAATTGGCCAATATTATTGTAAAAAATTAAGGATCCATTGTGGCTCGTAAAATTCAAGCGATCAGGGGCATGAACGACATTCTGCCTGATCAATCTTCGGTTTGGTTGTATTTAGAAAAAACCGTGGCGGAAGTGGTTAAGTCTTATGGATATCAGCAAATTCGCTTTCCAATAGTTGAAAATACGGATTTGTTTAAACGTGGCGTGGGTGAAACCACAGATATCGTTGAAAAAGAAATGTACACCTTTGAAGACCGCAATGGTGAGTCGTTGACTTTACGGCCTGAAGGCACGGCAAGTTGCGTGCGTGCGGCGGATCAAGCGGGTTTGTTGTTCAATCAAACACAACGTTTGTGGTACATGGGTCCTATGTTTCGTTATGAGCGTCCGCAAAAAGGCCGCTATCGCCAGTTTCATCAAATTGGTGTGGAATCTTTTGGTATCGCATCAGCGGATATAGACGCGGAATTGATTATTTTATCGGCGCGTTTGTGGAAAAAGCTGGGTTTGCTGGAGCATGTTGAGTTGCAACTTAACACCATCGGGCTAGCCTCTGAGCGTGAAGCTTATAAAGCGGCTTTAGTGGAATATTTAACTGAGTTCAAAGAGCAGTTAGACGAAGACAGTCAGCGCCGCTTGACCACAAATCCACTGCGCATTTTGGATTCTAAAGACGAGGCGACTCAAGCTGTATTGCAAAAAGCGCCTAATTTGGAAGATTTTATTGGCGAAGAATCTCAAGCGCACTTTGAGCGTTTGCGTGCTATTTTAGCGGCGAACGGCATTGCTTCCGTGATCAATCGTCGTCTGGTGCGTGGGCTTGATTACTACGGCAAAACGGTTTTTGAATGGGTAACTACGCATCTCGGTTCTCAGGCGACCGTATGTGCCGGTGGCCGTTACGATGGTTTGGTTGAGCAGTTAGGTGGTAAAGCCACACCGGGAGTGGGTTTTGCCATGGGCGTCGAGCGCCTTGTGTTGTTATTAGATACGCTGAATTTGATCCCTGATGAAGCGAAATTCTCAACCGACGTGTTTGTAATCAGCATGGGTGACGACGCTGAGTTGGCTTCTTTTGTAATGGCTGAGCAGTTGCGTCATGCCATTCCTAATTTGGTGGTATTGCGTCATTGCGGTGGCGGGAATTTTAAGAACCAAATGAAAAAGGCCGATAAATCGGCTGCACGCTTCACTATTATTTTGGGTCAAGATGAAGTCGAGCAGCAAGTGTGTCAGGTGAAAGATATGTCAAGCGGAGAGCAACAAACACAGCCGCTTGACAGCGTGGTTGAGTACATTCGCAGCAAACTGTAATACCTGTTGCTAACGCTATAATTGGATAGCATAGCGCGCTGTTTGTTTATGGATAAGCGGCGCCTTGAATGAGGAATTAATTGTGTCTGATTTGAAGACAGAAGAAGAACAAATCGAAGCGTTTAAAGCTTGGTGGAAGAAAAACGGTGTCATGCTGGTGATCGCTATCGCGCTTGGTTTAGGTGGTTATTTTGGCTTCCAAGCATGGAAAGCCAGTCAAGAGAACTATACCAGTGAGGCGTCTTCTTTGTACCAGAACTTGGTACAAGCCGCGGCGGATTTAAGCGATGAAGACAACCAACAAACGGTTACTTTTATCGCCAATCAACTGTCTGAAGACTATGGTGATACAGGTTATGCCATGTTTGCGCAATTGTTTCTAGCGCGAGTGGATGCAGAGCAAGGTAACTTTGATGGAGCGATTGACGCACTAGATAGCGCTATAGCGAAAACAGACGATGTGACCTTTGTGTCTATTGCTAACTTGCGTGTTGCTCGCCTGATGTTGCAAAAAGAAGCGTACGATAACGCCATGTCACGAGTCGAGAAAGTATCTGCCGATGAGTTTACTGTGCAAAAGCAGGAGTTGATTGGTGATGTATTACTGTCACAAGGCGATCGTGATGGTGCACGTGTCGCTTATGAAAAAGCCAGCCAAGCATTGGGTGCAGGTGTTAGTCATCCTCTACTTGAAATTAAACTTAAGGATTTGGTGAAAGGCTAATGATGAGCAAGTCTCTGTTTTCTGTCGTACTGCTTGCCGCTCTGGCGATCCAAGGTTGTTCCAATGCTCGTCCTGATTTGCCAAAACCACCTTCTGTAGAAAGCAAGGTGGACTTGAAAAAGTCATGGCGTACTGGTGTTGATGGTGACTTTGGTGAGACCAGTGAACGCTTTAATCTAGTGGCTGAAAGCGGCTCGCTTTTTTTGGTCACGCAAGAGGGTACTCTTTACGAACTTGGCCAAGAGAAAGGCAAGGAAAAAGACACTTATGAAACCGGGTTCAATGCCAGCTCAGGAGTGACGCGCCAGGGAGATACTCTGTACTTTGGTACATACGATGCTCAATTGCTTGCGGTATCAATGTCTAATAAAACTATATTATGGCAAAAAACGCTCAGTTCAGAAATTTTGTCTGAAGCCACCTACGCGGCAGGTAAATTGGCCGTGCAAACGGCTGATGGTTGGTTGAATGTGCTGGACGCAACAACAGGAGAAACGCTATGGCGTGCAAAGGAAGATTTGCCTTCGCTAACAGTTCGTGGTACAAGCGCACCGGTTATTGCACAAGGTAAGGTAATGGCTGGGTTTGCCAATGGCAAATTGAATGCCTATTCCTTGCAAGATGGCCGCACTCTCTGGAGTTATGAGGTGGGTAAGCCAGAAGGGCGTTATGAAATTGAGCGATTAAGCGACATTGATGGTCGTTTGGTCGTAAAAGAAAACGTTGTTTATGCGGTCGCTTATAATGGCACCTTGGTGGCTTTATCCATCGAAAGCGGTCGACCTCTGTGGCAACGCAGCATATCCAGTTCTGTTGGTGTAGCGGTAGAGGGCGAGTTGCTGATTGCCGTCGATATGAAGAGCAATGTGATGGCCCTGAATGCGAAAAATGGCACAGAAGTATGGGAAAATACCCAGCTTGTGGATCGCGATTTGATTACGCCGACGTTTTTTAGAGACTACGTGGCTGTGATGGATCGTGGTGGTTATGTGCATTTACTTGACCTGATCACAGGCGAAATCGCTGACCACAGAATGGCTGATAACGATGTTCCGCCTGGAAGCCGAATGGTGGCCAGTGATAAAAAATTGTTTATTCTTACGCCGAGCGCTAACGTGACGGCATTGAGCTATTGAAATCAGTCTTGATTTTCATATAGCGAATTTTTAAAGGGGCTGCCATCTCTTGTGAAAGGGATGGTGGCCGCTTTGGTATTTTTATAGGTAAAAAAATGATTCCAGTTATTGCATTGGTAGGTAGACCCAATGTTGGCAAATCCACGCTCTTCAATCAATTGACGAGATCCCGTGATGCTTTGGTTGCCGATTATCCAGGCTTAACCCGTGACCGTAAATACGGCGATGGTAAGCTTGGAGAACATGAATTCATTGTAATTGATACCGGTGGTATCAGCGGTGATGAGCAGGGCATTGACGAAAAAATGGCTCGACAGTCTTTATTGGCGATTGAAGAAGCCGACGCGGTTTTGTTCCTTGTTGATGGTCGTCATGGTTTGAATCCTGCGGATGAAATGATTGCCAATCATTTGCGTCGTTCCAATAAGCCTATTTCTCTAGTGGTTAACAAAACCGATGGTATTAACGAAGACATTGCGTTAGCCGATTTTTACTCTCTTGGTTTTGGAGAGTTACACCCAATTGCCGCCTCACATGGTAAAGGGGTTCATGTTCTGATTGATAAGGTTATGTTGCCTTTTGCCGAACAGGTTGAGGAGGCGAAAAGTCAAATCAGTCTGGAGTCACGAGGTATTCGTATTGGCGTGGTAGGCCGTCCAAACGTGGGCAAGTCCACCTTGGTGAACCGCATGTTAGGGGAAGACCGTGTTGTTGTGTACGACATGCCGGGCACCACACGAGACAGTGTGTATATTCCTTATATTCGCCACGACAAAGAATATACTTTGATTGATACAGCGGGTATTCGTCGTCGTAAGCATGTCAAAGAAGCGGTGGAAAAATTCTCCATTGTCAAAACCTTGCAGGCTATCCAGGATGCCAATGTGGTGATTGTGGTGATCGATTCCCATGAAGACTTAGTTGAGCAAGATTTGCACATGATTGGCTACGTGTTAGACGCGGGGCGCGGCGTGATCATTGCCATTAATAAATGGGACGGCCTGAAAAAAGACGACCGTGAACACATTAAGAGCGAAGTAGAACGCCGCCTAGGTTTTGTTCCTTATGCCAAAGTGCATTATATTTCTGCTCTACATGGTACTGGTGTGGGCGATTTGTACGATACTATTCAAAGCACTTACGACTCTTGTTATGCCAAATGGTCAACCAACCGTTTAACGCGGATTTTGGAAGATTCCGTGGCGGAGCATCAGCCGCCTATGGTCAACAGTCGTCGTATTAAGTTGCGCTATGCTCACCAAGGTGGGTCGAATCCGCCTCGCATTGTGGTGCATGGCAATCAGACAGATTCTTTGCCTGGCAGTTACAAACGCTATCTGGAAAACAAATTCCGTACCGTGCTCAATATTACTGGCACGCCGATTACGTTTGAATTTAAGTCGTCTGAAAACCCATACGCACCTAAAAAATAACACTCAATAGCAGCGTGCTTTTAAGTGCGTCATAAAAATCCTCAATGGCTTTTCTAAACTAAGCCCTTGGGGATTTTTTTGTGTTTTTTGCACATAAATATAGAAAATCGCTTTCTAATTGTAAGGTTATTTACTATTCTCGCGCCAAGGACATTCCCGTTTTTTTGAAGCGTTCTCGCTTTCTTCTTTTGTTCAAAGGACATCTATGAAAATCGCAATTCTTTCTCGTAATCCTCGACTTTACTCTACCCGTCGATTGGTTGAGGCAGGTGAAAAGCTTGGCCATGAAGTGGATGTCATCGACACAATGCACTGCTACATGGACATTACCAGCAGCAATCCATCAGTGCGATACGATGGTAAACCCTTACCAAAATACGATGCGGTGATTCCACGAATTGGTGCGTCTGTGACCTTTTATGGTACAGCTGTGGTCAGACAATTTGAAATGATGGGCACTTACAGTATCAACGAGTCGGTAGCGATCAGTCGCTCTCGCGATAAACTGCGCTCTTTACAGTTGATGTCTCGTAAAGGTTTAGGTTTGCCTAAAACGGGTTTTGCTCATCATCCTGATAAAATTGGCGACTTGCTGAAAAACGTCGGTGGTGCACCTGTAGTGATCAAGTTGCTAGAAGGAACACAGGGAATTGGTGTGGTATTGGCGGAATCGAATAAAACCGCTGAATCGATCATCGAAGCTTTCATGGGGTTAAAAGCCAACATTTTGGTGCAAGAATACATCAAAGAAGCCGGTGGGGCCGACATCCGCTGTTTGGTTGTTGGTGGTAAAGTGATCGCGGCGATGAAACGACAAGGAGCAGAAGGCGAGTTTCGCTCAAACTTACACCGTGGCGGCACGGCCTCACTGATTCGCTTATCGCCGGAAGAGCGTCGCACCGCCGTTGAAGCGGCCAAGGTCATGGGGCTAAACATGTGTGGCGTGGATATTTTACGTTCCAACAACGGGCCTTTAATCATGGAAGTGAACTCGTCACCTGGTCTAGAGGGGATTGAAACCGCCACAGGCAAAGACGTTGCTGAGATGATTATTCAACACATTGAGAAATCCGCCTTGCAGGGTAGCACCAAGACCAAAGGAAAAGGCTGATGAGCGACGATATTCTAACCATTGGTGACGTTGAGATTCCACTGGGTGGTACAGCGCGTATTAAACTGCCGATGGTGAAACTTTACACCGACACCAATATGTCCATGCCGGTGTTTGTGAAGCGCGGCAAACGTCCAGGCCCTACCTTGTTTATTAGTGCGGCCATTCATGGTGATGAGTTAAATGGCATCGAAATCATCAGTCGCATCATTCAGAGCAAATCCCTAGAAAATATTCGAGGCACCTTGATTGCGGTACCTGTGGTGAACGGTTATGGCGTGTTAAACCAAAGCCGCTATTTACCTGACCGCCGAGATCTTAACCGGTCTTTTCCTGGCTCTAAAAGAGGGTCATTAGCAGGACGCGTTGCCGATCGCTTTTTAAGTGAAATTGTCTCAAAAGCGGACTATGGCATCGACCTTCACACTGGCAGCTTGCATCGTACCAATTTGCCACAAGTGCGAGCCAACTTGGATGACGCGGAAACCCTAGCCATTGCGAAAGCCTTTGGGGTGCCGGTCTTGATGAACTCGAACCTACGTGATGGCTCTTTGCGAGAATGTGCCAACGACGTGGGCGCAAAAGTAATCTTATACGAAGCCGGTGAAGCGCTGCGCTTTGATGAGTTGTCAATCCGTGCTGGTGTGAAAGGCGTGGTCGGGGTGATGCGTTATTTGAGCATGTTGCCAAAATCGCGTAGTAAAAAGTCCTTATCCGAACCACGAATTGCTCGTAGCAGTAGCTGGGTGCGAGCCACTGACAGCGGTTTTACGTCTCACATTAAGGCTCTTGGGGATCTGGTGGAAGCGGGCGATGTATTGGCTGAAATCAAAGACCCATATGGCGCTATTTTAGACAAGGTCGTGTGTAAAAATGGCGGTATTATCATTGGCAAGCAAAATATTCCTTTGGTGCAAGAAGGCGAAGCCATGTATCACATTGCTCACTTTACCTCACCCGATGAAGTGGCTGGGCACGTGGAAACCATGCAAGACGAATTGATGGATCAAGGTTTGTCGTAGTTATTATCGAGCATAAAGGTAATTCCTTTATGCTATTTTTGCCATAACTTGTATGTTTACCTGCTCTAAAAGTGGATATATAAAGGCAAAATAAGCGAATAAAGTAATAATCTTGTCATTGCTTTCTGAACGTGTTTTTTTCATTTATTTTTCATTAAACTTCCCTGAATTAACCTTCAGGGAAGCATCATGTTTATTTTACGTAGTCTTATTTACCTTTTCGGCATGGCGGGTATCGCACATCTCATTTCGTTGGAGGGCTATCAGCTCTTGTCCGATGCTCAATACTCAGAACATTCCTTAACGGAGTACCTGCAAGACGGCTTTACTTTATTAAGCTGTGTGTTGTTTCTTATTGCAGCGAAAATGGATGAGAGGCTGCATATGTCATCCACCTTGCTAGCTTGTCTGATGGCGATGATGTTTGTACGTGAATCGGATGCCTTCTTAGATGCCCATGTTTTTGATGGTGCTTGGCAGCTTATTGTTACCTTGATTATTATTTACGCGATTGTGTTTGTGTGGGGGCGTATCCCAGCCGCTTATCAGTCACTAAAAGCGTATTCCATGCAGCCTAGCTTTGGCATTTTTGTCGCTGGGATTGTGGCGGTTGTCGCCTTTTCTCGCATGATGGGGCGGGGTTCTTTTTGGCAGGCAGTGATGGGCGACTCTTATATGCGAGTCGTGAAAAACATTGTTGAAGAAGGCATTGAAACCTTCGGTTATTCATTGATTGTGATTGCAGCAGTGGAATTAACGTTAGTCTGTGTTCGACTTCACAGTAAGAAGAAATCACCTTACTTCATGGCGAAACACGCCTAAGTAATTGCTTAAGTAAGCATTAACCTAAATAGACATTTAATAGACGAAAAAAACCTTATGAAATCGCTTTACATGAAGCGACCACATAAGGTTTTTTTATGGCTCAGATCTTTTCTGGCTCAGAAACGTCGCTGTTTAGCGAGATTTCACTTTTGATTTGCGGCGTTTGGCTTGGCTGGGTGCGGCTTGTTCACCTGTGGCTCGGCTACCAGCGGGTTTGCCTGAATGATGATTCTTACGACGGGCTTTTTCTGCCACCGCATTTTTTTCGATAGTCGGACGGTTTGAGGTATGAGACGCGCCTGTCGCTTGGCCTGGTTTGGCTTTTTGTGGACGCTGACGAACTTGTCGGTCTTTTTCTTCCGCGGGCACTAGCTTGTTAAGGCCGTAGCCAATCAAGTCAGTACGACCCATCTTGATCAAGGTATTGCGCAGATCTTGCCAGTTTCTTGGGTCGTGATAGCGTAAAAAGCCTTTTTGCACCGTGCGCTGTTTGGCGTCTTTTGGCGTGTACACGTCTTCGCTTTTGTAGGTAACTGGCTTGAGTGGATTTTTGCCCGAGTGGTACATGGCGGTGGCCAGCGACATCGGTGACGGATAAAAGGTTTGTACCTGATCCGGTTTGAAGTCATTGGTTTTTAACCATACGGCAAGGTTTAGCATGTCTTCGTCGGAGCTACCCGGGTGCGCCGCGATAAAGTAGGGAATCAAGTGCTGCTTTTTGCCGGCTTCTTTTGAGTACTTATCGAACATGCGTTTAAAGCGGTCATAGGTGCCCATACCCGGTTTCATCATTTTCGATAAGGTGTCTTTCTCGGAGTGCTCAGGGGCAATTTTTAACAAGCCGCCCACATGATGAGTCACCAACTCACGCACGTATTCTGGGTCTTCCACGGCCAAGTCATAACGCAAGCCAGAGGCAATCGATACGGTATGAATGCCTTCTATCGCGCGGGTTTTGCGGTAGAGTTCTGTGGTCGGACTGTGATCCGTGTTTAGATTTGAGCAAATAGTCGGGTACACACAAGACAATTTACGGCACGAGGCTTGGACCTCGTCGTCGTTGCAGTTCAAGGTGTACATGTTCGACGTCGGGCCGCCAAGGTCTGAAATATGACCAGTAAATCCTGGCACTTTCGCCTTAATGTCTTCAATCTCGTTGAGGATGGATTCGTGAGAACGGGACTGGATCACTCGACCTTCGTGCTCAGTTATTGAGCAGAAAGTGCAGCCACCAAAACAACCCCGCATGATGTTGATCGAGGTTTTGATCATGTCGTAAGCTGGAATACGCGCTTTTTTGTATTTTGGGTGCGGCACACGAGCGTAGGGAAGATCAAACACGCCATCCATCTCTGGTGTTTCCAATGGAATTGGTGGTGGGTTTACCCAAATTTCTTTTTTGCCGTGTTTTTGGATGAGCGCACGAGCGTTATGCGGGTTGGATTCAAGGTGCAAAATACGCGAAGTGTGGGCATATAGTACAGGGTCTTTAGAGACCTTTTCAAACGATGGTAAACGGATGTAGGTTTTTTCTGGATCGAGTTTTTCGCCGCGGCGTAACGGTGCGGGAATGACCCGAATCGGCATCACATCCGAGTCTTCGTCGTCTTTGGTTTGGCATTTGCCTTCTGGAATGTATTCATATGGACTGTAAATTTGATCGACCTTACCGGGCCAATCGACACGGGTTGAATCGATCTCAGTAAAGCCGCCAGGTGGGGTGTTACGAACAATGGTGGTGCCGCGAATGTCGGTAAGCTCATCAAGGTTTTTGCCCATGGCCATTTGGTGTGTTACCTCCAGCATGGCACGTTCGGCGTTGCCATACAGCAAAATGTCAGCCGTGGAGTCGATTAGCACTGAGCGGCGCACTTCGTCGCTCCAGTAATCGTACTGAGCAATACGACGTAAGCTGGCTTCAATGCCGCCGATCATCACAGGCACATCTTGGAAAGCTTCTTTACAACGCTGAGAATAAACAATCACCGCGCGATCAGGGCGCTTGCCACCCACACCATAAGGCGTGTAAGCGTCGTCGTTACGGACCTTTAAATCCGCCGTATAGCGGTTGATCAAAGAATCCATATTGCCTGCGGTCACGCCAAAATACAGATTAGGGCGACCTAGACGCATAAAGTCTTCTGTGTTGCGCCAATCGGGTTGATCAATAATACCAACACGGTAGCCCTTTGATTCTAATAAACGACCCAGTACTGCCATACCAAAACTGGGGTGATCTACATAAGCATCCCCCGACACAATAATTACATCACAACTGTCCCAACCTAAGATGTCCATTTCTTCTCGGGTAGTGGGTAAAAAAGGCGAAACCCCGTAGCACTCAGCCCAATAAAGTGGATAAGAGAAGAGTTCTTTGGCGGTTTTATGTCGTTTGGTCATTATGTGCTCTTGGTATTGGCTGTGATAATAGAGAATCACGGTTTGCCACGAAAGTGGTACATGGCGTATCGGTCAAAAAATGTGCCGTATTATCCCAGAAAACGTCTGGGGTAAACAGCCTAATCTTGGACTCTGTTGGCTTTAGGATTATTGATGAAGAGGCGAGATGCGCCACACACTTTCTTCAAATACCTTATGGCCGCGCTCTTGATAACGTTCATGGGTGAGGGCCAAGTTTTCAGAGGCAATTTTTTGTATCCTGTCTCCCCACATGGCACGAATAGCGTCGTTTTGTACGGAAAAAGGCGGCCCTTGCTGATTGCCATCATAATGCAAACCGATCAACAGCACCCAAGCAGAAGGCGATAAACGGGCTTGAGTATGACGCACATAATCCGCCCGCTTGCTGTCGGGCATGGCGACCATGGCGGCGCGATCATAGCAGGCATCAAAGTCGGTTTCGGTGAAGTGAAAATAGTCCCCTTCAACGATGCGTAATGGCAGGTCGTTTACCGTGTGTATTTTTAAGTCGCCTTCATGGTGCGTTTCATAAGTGAAATCGTTATCGCCTAGGAATTGCACCACAGCAAGTGACGACAACTCCACGCCGGTTACCTGGTAGCCTTGTTCTGCCAGCCAAATCATATCGTTCGACTTGCCGCATAAAGGCACTAACACACGGCTGCCTTTTGCTAATGTAGGCCAAAACTCGATGAGTTTAGGGTTGATGTCGTCTTTATGAAAACCAATTTGTCCGGCTTTCCAGCGGTCGAGCCAAAATTCATTTGTAATCACGCTAACCTCATTATTTGTGGCGTTATGTTTTGTTAAACCCGCGTCGTCGATTATTGGATCAAAAGGGTGCTAGACTTAGCGCTAAATGTTGAGTCTTATTAGACCCATTATTTCACCCATTCTATTCGTTTTCATTACGGAATTATTATGTCTTTAGACCAAGCACCAGAGCACATTAAATTGGCTGTGGATCTAATTGAGCTACTTGAAGAGAATAACATCGCGCCTAGTGTGGCGGTGGATGCGCTTACCATTGTATTGCGCGATTTCCAGCAAAAACTTGAATCAATAGACTCGGACGATAGCAAATAGTTTCTTGATTGCCAGTTCGTTTAGTCTAACACCTTGCTTATAAAGTCTGTTTTGATACTTATCTTCATAACCTTTTACCCAGTAAAAAGAGCGTAATTTTGCACACACTTGACCAATTACACCGTGGCGAACTAAAGGGCATTGTTCGCCTACAACTTAGTGACAATTTAACCGACTTCCCTGAGGCAATCTATGACCTTGCCGATTCGCTGGAAGTATTAGACCTGTCAAACAACGCCTTGAGCCGTTTACCTGACGATTTATGTCGACTCAAAAAACTGCGCATTGTGTTCTGCTCGAACAATCTTTTTACCGAATTGCCCTCTTGTCTAGGGCGTTGTCCACAACTTGAGATGATTGGATTTAAAAGCAATCAAATCACACAAGTCTCATCGTCGTCGTTACCAACACACACTCGCTGGTTGATTCTAACGGATAATCAAATAACCGACTTACCCGATGATATGGGTCGACTCACGCGATTACAAAAATTGGCGTTGGCAGGAAATCAACTGCAAGCATTGCCCGACAGTATGGTCGATTGTAAGCGTTTGGAGTTGATTCGCTTGTCGGCTAATCAATTTGCCACTTTCCCCGATGTTTTACTGACGCTACCGCGCTTGGCTTGGCTAGCCTTCTCTGGCAACCCTTTTTGTGCGCCGCGCGATTCACATGATGAATTCAAAACCGTCGCCTTTGGGGATTTGGCTTTGCATCAGGTATTAGGGCAGGGCGCTTCGGGGGTGATTTCCTTAGCCACTTGGCAGCGCAACCTCTTTGGTTTTGATGACAAGGTCGCGGTGAAAGTTTTCAAAGGTCAAGTCACCAGTGACGGCTTCCCTGAAGACGAGTTAGACGCTTGTTTGGCTGTGGGTTATCACGAGAATTTGGTGACACCGTTAGCGAAAGTGCATAAGCCGGATTGTTCTGCCTTGGTAATGGGATTGATTCCGCCCCATTATACCAATCTGGGATTGCCGCCGAGTTTGGCGTCGTGCACACGGGATACGTTTGCAGAAGGTCAGATTTTATCGATTGCAACCATTGCCCGCATTGTCGAGCAGGTTGAACATCTTGTTGCGCATTTTTGCCAACAAAAAGTCAGCCACGGAGATTTATACGCCCATAACACCTTAATCAACGAAGAAGGGCATGTGTTGTTTGGCGACTTTGGTGCGGCGTCAAAATACGGCAATTTATCGACAGAGCGGCAGCTGGGCATAGAGCGGGTTGAGCGTCGTGCATTGGCTTTCTTTATTGATGATATGCTGAGTATTTGCGCTGAGAAAGACAAACAAAGCGAGGCTTATCGCACCTTAAGTGAGAAAGCGGATTTGCAGATTTAATAAGCAGAATAAAAAAGCCCTGTCGGCCACTTGTTATAAAATAGCATGACAGGGCTTTTAAAAAGAAATGAGTTTTACGCTAGGCTTTTGGCTTTTTCAGTCAAGCGAATGCTTTGGTCGCAAGCGTTGGCCAATTCTATGCCTTTTTTCACGAAGTGACGGCTAAAGTATTCTTTGTGCTCGTCGTGTTCGTGGAAGTTATGTGGCGTTAAAACGGCTGTTAGCACAGGAATTTCAGTTTCAAGTTGCACTTGCATCAAACCACTACAAACGGCTTGAGCGACGAAATCATGGCGATAAATACCACCGTCTACTACCAAGGCCGTGCCGGCAATGGCTGAGTAAAGGCCGCTTTTCGCTAATAGCTTGGCTTGTAATGGAATTTCGTAACCGCCAGGAACTGGAATAACATCGATTAAATCGAGGCTGTAGCCACGCTCGATTAACTCGGCTTTAAAACCTTCAACACAGTTTAAGACAATGTCTTCATGCCAAGAGGCGTGAAGAATAGCGATGCGTTTTGTTGCTGGTGTGAATTCAATATTCGTTGAGCTCTGATTCATTGTGTAATCCTAAAGTAACTAAGGTGAATCAGGGCGAACGGACAGGCAAAAACCCCACGATTAAATGAGATACCTAAATAGACACACACTGAAAAACAGCGAGTGGCTGAGGACTTGTCTGACGCGCTCTCTATCATCCGGACTGTAACCGTCGGCTCTGGAATCACACCAGATCTGCTGGACCCTAAAAGGAAGACTCCTTGAAGGCGCTCGCGGGCTTAGAGAGGCTATTTAGCCATCATCTTTACCGCCGGTGGGGAATTTCACCCCGCCCCGAGAACGAAGTCGGAATAAACCGACAAACGCAATATACTCGCTTTTTGCGGCGCCTGTCAAAGCGAGTTTTTGGTAAAATTAACCCTATTCATTTTACAAACCCTTGTTGTAATATTAAACAGCCGTTCAACATTAATGAATCAACAGCGGAGTGAGAATGGGGTCTTATACAGAGCAGGCACTAAAGCGTACAATAGAGCGTCCAATTGCTAAAATGCTTGTTCTTGGCAGTTGTTTGTTGCTGTCCGCGTGCAGCGTCATCGAGAAAGGTTCACCAGTAGAATCTATTATATCTGAAGAAATCGCTGAGATTTCTAATCTAGATCAAACCAATGTTGCTGCTTATTCCTGTGACGGACAAACTCTTGATATTCATTTTCATAGCAATCAAGCTCAGCTTTCTTGGCAGGGCGACGAGTACTTTTTGACCCAAGCGGTCAGCGCATCAGGTGCGTATTTTCTGGGTGAAGGCTTATCTTTTTGGGTGCATGGCGACCATGCTGTGTTGTCTTTTCATCATGCTAACAAGCAAGCGTGCCAGCTGATCCAAGTAAATTCCTAAATCGTCCTGAACAGCTCTCATCTTAAATCCCAGTGTTTTCATCCCGCCGGTTTTGCAATCCGTGTACAATGGCACCATTCGCGCTAAATGGCGCCTGAGCAAATTGTAGAGACAGTATGAGTAAGTTATTTGTAATGGGCATGGGGCCTGGGGACCTTGGTTTGGTTGCGCCCAATGCCACCAAAGCGTTGTCGGTTTGTAGCGATTGGGTTGCCTATGGTTATTATTTGGATTTATTAGGTGAACTCAGCGAAGGTAAGACCTTTCATAATCTACCCTTGGGGGAAGAAATAGGTCGTGCTCGATTGGCGTTAGACCTTGCTGCGCAGGGTAAAAATACCGCGCTTATTTCCAGTGGTGACATTGGTATTTACGCCATGGCAACCTTGGTATTTGAACTGCTTGATATGCAATTGCAAGGCAAAGAAGACCACCCAGAATGGCTCAATGTAGACATTGAAGTGATCCCTGGAATTTCGGCGATGCAAGCCGGTGCCAGCCGCGTTGGTGCCATGTTAGGCCATGATTTCTGCACCATTTCCTTATCCGATTTATTAACGCCATGGGAGACCATCGACAAGCGCTTGCACGCCTGCGGCGCAGGGGATTTTGTCGTGTCGTTTTACAATCCCGTATCGAAAAAGCGCGACTGGCAATTGAATCACGCTCGCGATGTCTTGTTGCAATATCGTCCTGCCAGCACACCGGTGATGATTGGTCGTCAATTAACACGTCCTGAAGAAGTCATTACCTTTACCACCTTGGGCCAACTCGACGCCAAAGACGTTGATATGTTTACCATGGTCAGTGTGGGAAATTCAGACACCAAACACATCGTCAATGGCGACAAGTCTTGGATTTACACCCCTCGCGGTTACTCGAAAAAGCTATAAATATTGAGCAAGGTTAATAGTATGACAGTGTATTTTATTGGCGCAGGGCCGGGCGACCCAGACTTGATGACGGTAAAAGCCGTTAAGTTAATAGAGCGATGCCCCATCATTCTTTATGCGGGGTCTTTGATTCCCACGCAAATTATCGACAGCGTACGTCATTCAGCCGAAGCCATTTACGACACGGCACAAATGAACCTAGACGAAACCACTGCCGTGATCGAAAAGGCCGCGCAAGAAGGCAAAGACGTGGCGCGTTTGCAGTCTGGCGATCCTGCTTTGTATGGAGCGATTGGCGAGCAGATTCGTCGCCTTGAGGGTTTGGATATTGACTACGAAGTGGTTCCTGGCGTCAGCGCTGTTGCTGCCTCTGCCGCCATGTTGCGCAAAGAATTGACCTTGTCGGGTGTGTCGCAAACTGTGATTATGACCCGTTACGAAGGCAAAACACCGTTTCCTGAGCGCGAGCGCTTGCCGGCGTTAGCGCAAAGTGGTGCAACCTTGGCGATACATTTGGGCATCACCCGTATACATAAAATCGTCGACGAATTGCTTCCACACTATGGCGCAGATTGCCCAGTGGCTGTGTGCTATCGCGTCGGTTGGCCAGACCAAGATTACGTGGTGGGCACTTTGGCGGATATTGTGGTCAAAGTACGTGAGAAAAAATTTACACGCACCAGTCTTATTTTGGTCGGCCGAGTGTTAGATACTGACGACTTCGCCGATTCTTATCTTTACGATAAAAGTCAGGCGCACATTTTTCGAAAAATTCATCGTCATCGTGACGAACAAAAATAAGAGCAAGGATTCATTATGCAGCTGAATAAAATCCCTACGACCATAGTTACTGGCTTTTTGGGCAGTGGTAAAACCACCTTATTATCCAATGTGCTTAAGCAAGCCGCAGGCAAACGCATCGCGGTGATCGTCAATGAATTTGGCGAATTAGACATAGACTCAGACTTGCTACGTTCTTGTCCGATTGACTGCGCCGATGATGGCCAAGAAGGCGGTCAACGCAGCGACGACGGCTTTTACGAACTGGCAAACGGTTGTATTTGTTGTACGGTAGAAGAAGAATTTTTGCCCGTTATGCAACAGCTCGTGGCGCGCCGCGCCGACATCGATCATATTCTGATTGAAACCAGCGGCTTGGCGTTGCCAAAGCCTTTGGTGCAGGCCTTTAACTGGCCAGGCATTAAAGAGCATTGTACTGTGGATGCGGTGATTACCGTAGTCGACGGCGCCGCCGTGGCCGCCGGTCGCTTTGCCGATGACGAAGACAAGGTGCAGGCTCAACGTCAAGCGGACGAAAGTCTAGATCACGACCCGAGTTTGCAAGAACTACTGGATGATCAGTTAAGCGCCGCGGATTTAGTGGTCGTCAGCAAAAACGATCTGTTAAACGATGAACAACGCACCCGCGTGCAAAAAATCATCACTAATGAAGTACCCGATACGGTGAAAACCGTGTACATCGAAAATGGCGAAACAGCGCTGGATGTTTTGTTAGGCATAGACGCCGAAAGTGAAAGCCGCATCGACGAAGTGCACAACCATCACGATCATCATCATGCTCATGGTGCACATCACGATCACGCCCACGACCATTTCGATTCTTTCGTCGTGACGTTAGGCGAAGTGCAATCGGACTTGTTGCAAGAAACCTTGTCGGAGCTGGTGGAGAAGAACAATATTTTCCGTATCAAAGGCTTTGCGGCCGTGCATGGCAAGCCTATGCGTCAGGTTTTTCAAGTGGTCGGAACCCGTTTAGATCGTTATTTCGATCGTTTATGGCAGCCGGACGAAGTGCGTAAAACGCAATTGGTCTTTATCGGCAAAGGCATCGAAAAAGAGCAAATTGAAAACGTATTACACGACGCGTTAAGCGCTTAGTTGCTTCGTGCATTTATTAGCCGCCAAACCGGGTGGATTTGTTGACGACGAAGGCATTGTCGATTTAGGGCAAACGCCGGCCGATTTGGTGATCTTGGCCGCGGCCGACAGCGTTCTTGGTGCGCTCGGTAGCGCCTTAGATCATGGCATCAATACCTTATCTGAAGGCGCTTTTCCGAGTGTTCGACTGGCCAATTGGATGCAGTTGGTTAAACCCGCTGCGTTCGATTTGTATGAGCACAAGGTGCTCGACCACGCTCGCGTCGTGGTCGTTTCCTTGTTAGGTGGCGAGCATTACTGGGCCTATGGTTTCCAACAATTGCAGTATTGGGCAAAGGCCAAACCGGATCGAACCCTGATTATTGTGCCCGGTGACGACGCTCCTGATCCTTCCTTAACCAAGGCTTCCACTGCGCAGCCTGAAGACGTGCATCGGGTGTGGCGATATTTGCGTGAAAGTGGCCAAGCCAATTCCTTACAGCTGTTTCATTTCCTTGCGGATCAGTATTTTAATCTGTCCACTGAGTGGCAAGAGCCTGCGCCTTTGCCCAGTGCATTGATCTACCACGCAGGTCACGCGTCGAGCTTTTTAACATGGCAACAGCATTACGCCGAGTCGATCCAAAACGGTCTTCCTGTGGTGGTTGTGGCGTTTTATCGCTCTCATTTACAAAGCGGTAATACCCAGATGTTCGATGGTTTGCTAAGCGTGCTAGAGCAAGAAAATATGGTGCCGTTGGCGGTGGCGGTGAGCTCGTTAAAAGACGATGTGTCGGTGGGCTTGATTGAATCGCTGGTGGAACGAACCCATGCCAAGGTGATTCTGAACACCACAGGCTTTGCCGCAAATCGAGTGGGCAGCCCCGATTTGGCCTCGGAGCCGACGGATTTTCAGTCGGCCTTTGCGTCGCCGATTCCCGTACTGCAGCTGATCCTATCCGGCAGCACTGAAGAAGATTGGCAAGCACAAACTCAAGGGTTGCGCAGTCGAGACGTGGCGATGCAAATCGTCTTGCCCGAAATGGACGGACGCATCATTACCCGCGCGATCAGTTTTAAAGCGTTGAGTCATTACAACGACACCGCACAAGTGGACTTGGTGCGCTATGAATTGCACGAAGAGCGCGCTCGCTTTGTCGCACAACTCGCCAAGCGTTTTGCCAACCTCGCCATCAAGCCTAATCATGAAAAACGCATCGCCTTTGTGTTGGCGAATTACCCCACCAAAGATGGCCGCATTGGTAACGGCGTAGGGCTAGACACGCCTGCCTCGACAATCAATTTACTCAAGGCGTTGGAACACGCCGGTTATCCCATCGCCGATGTGCCAGAACATGGCAACGCCTTAATTGAAGCCTTGCTTGGCGCGGTAACGAATAACCCAAACACCTTGCACGAAAGAGGGTGCTGGCAAAGTTTGGCGTTGGACGATTACCTTCACTATTTTTACCAGTTGCCATTAGAAAGCCAAAACGCGGTGTGGGATCGTTGGGGAGCGCCAGAAAACGACCACAAATGCCGCGAGCAAAACGGCGAACGCCGCATCATGTTGGCGGGCATTCGCCTTGGCGAAACCTTTGTTGGTATTCAGCCCGCGCGGGGTTTTAACCTCGATTTGGCAGCCAATTACCACGATCCAGATTTGATTCCGCCCCACAGTTATTTGGCGTTTTATTTCTGGCTGCGTCATGTTTATAAAGTAGATGCCTTTGTGCACGTGGGCAAACACGGCAATCTAGAATGGCTGCCGGGCAAGGGCACAGCGTTATCCGACCAATGTTGGCCAGACATCGCCTTGGGGCCCATGCCGAATTTTTACCCTTTTATTGTTAATGATCCAGGTGAGGGCGCACAAGCCAAGCGTCGCACACAAGCCACCATTATTGATCATTTAATGCCGCCGATGACACGCGCCGAAACGTACGGTGACATGGCCGAGCTGGAAAACTTGGTGGACGAATATTATCAAGCCATGGGTATGGATATTCGTCGAGAAACTTGGTTGCGCGAACAAATTCTTGAAAAAGTCCAAACGACGCATTTGCTGGAAGAGTTAATCGGTATTGAATCGGACAATGACGATTCGGTGCTGGAAGGCTTAGATACCTATTTGTGCGAGATAAAAGAAGCGCAAATTCGCCACGGCTTGCATCGCCTTGGCGAATTACCAGAGAAAGACAAACTGGCTGATACGCTGGTGGCCTTGTTGCGTTTACCTCGTGGTAAAGAGGCGACCAGCCAGGGCATTCTTCATGCGCTGGTAGAAGACTTGAGTTTATCGCAAGACGATTTTGATCCCATGCAAAGCCTACGCATTCCTTGGCTTGGCAAGCAACCAGACGCGTTATCAGCGATCAGTGAGGCTCCATGGCGAACTCATGCCGACACCAAAGAGCGGTTAGAGCTTTTCGCTAAATCTCTCGTTATGAGTTATTTATTGGGTAATGGAGCCATAGCGTCGTTAGCTCAAGAGTGCCCAAAAACAGCGATACTTTTATCGCACAGTAAAAAAACTCTTTTGCGCGCTTTAGAACAAAGCGCTCATGACGAAATTCATGCTTTGCTAACCGGATTAGAAGGCGGTTTTATTCCTCCCGGCCCCAGTGGCGCGCCGACAAGAGGGCGGTTGGATACCTTGCCAACCGGGCGTAACTTCTTCTCCGTGGATAACCGCGCCATTCCGTCACCTGCGGCGTGGGCGATTGGCCAACAGTCTGCCGAAGCCCTGATTCAGCGGCATCTTCAAGAGCACGGCGATTACCCGAAAGATTTAGGGCTGTCCGTGTGGGGAACCGCCACCATGCGAACCGGTGGCGACGACATTGCACAAGCGTTTGCACTGATGGGAGTACGTCCGATTTGGGCGCCGGGGTCAAACCGTGTGACCGATTTTGAAGTCCTGTCTTGTATGCAGCTTGGTCGCCCGCGAGTAGATGTAACACTTCGAGTATCCGGTTTTTTCCGTGACGCTTTCGCGAATGTCATGCGACTCTACGACGCAGCGGTGCAAGCCATTGTCGACTTTGAAGAGCCGGGCACAGGCAACACCATTCGAGCCAATGTACAAGCGCGCAAACAAACCTTGCTTGATCAAGGCATGGACGAAGAGCTCGCGAACCGTCAAGCGACGTATCGTGTTTTTGGCAGCAAGCCCGGTGCGTATGGCGCAGGCTTACAAGGCTTAATTGACGAACGCTGCTGGGACACCAAAGCCGATTTAGCGGAAGCCTACGTAAACTGGGGCGGCTATGCCTACGATGGCAACACCTACAATAAAGAGCAAGATGGTGTGGAAGCGAAATCCGCCTTTGTTGAACGCTTGTCTCAGCTTGATGCCGTGGTGCAAAACCAAGACAACCGTGAACACGATATTTTAGATTCCGACGATTATTATCAATTTCAAGGCGGCATGACCAACGCGGTGATGGAATTCAGCGGCCAAGCGCCGAGCGTGTATCACAGCGATCATTCCAATCCCAGCGCACCGAAAATTCGTACTTTAAAAGAAGAGCTGAATCGCGTGGTGCGTTCGCGGGTGTTGAATCCGAAATGGATCGACGCTATGCAAAGCCACGGCTACAAGGGCGCGTTTGAAATGACCGCCACGGTAGATTATTTGTTCGCTTACGGTGCGACAACGGACTTGGTTGCGGATTATCAGTATGAGCAAGTAACCGATCGCTTATTGCTTGATCCAGACAATCAGGCGTTTATGCGCGATAATAATCCTCATGCGTTAGAAGAAATGGGCGAGCGTTTATTAGAAGCGATTCAGCGCGGTATGTGGCAAAACGCCGAAATACATCGTCAAAAAATACAGTCCTTGTTGCTTGATTTAGATCAGCAGCAGGAGCAAGAAGATAAACGTCAGTAACCTTGGGCAGAGGCTTGCTGGTAACCTTATGGGCATTCAGTAGTTGAACGCCGATCAGAGTCGACAAAGAGAGAGACAATGAGCAAGACAGAATCAGTCAAAAAACAGGGCATCATGATTTGTGGTCATGGCAGCCGAGACAAAGACGCCGAACGCGAATTCGGCTTGGTGGCAAAAGGACTAAAAGAGCGTTTTCCCCATTTGCCAGTAGAATATGGCTTCTTAGAGTTTTCCGCGCCGAACATTCACATGGGGTTAGACAGCTTATTGAAGCAAGGGGTAGAAGAAATTTACGCTGTGCCGGGTATGTTGTTCGCGGCGACCCACGCAAAAAACGACATTCCTTCCGTATTGACCACCTACGAAGAAAAGAACCCAGGATTGACCGTCACTTACGGCCGTGAGCTTGGCTTGCAAGACGACATGATCGAAGCGTTTCAAGCGCGTATTTATGAATCCCTTGGCTTAGATCCAGAGAATCCCCCCGCCAACTTATACGACACCTTGTTGGTCGTGGTTGGCCGCGGCACATCAGACACAGGTGCCAACGCAGAAGCCGCGAAACTGACCCGCATTGTTAATGAAAACATGGGCTTTGGTTGGGCCGACACCGTGTATTCTGGCGTGACTTACCCATCGGTGGGTGTTGGTTTAGAGAACCTCATGAAACTGGGCTACAAACGCATCGTGATTGCGCCTTATTTCTTATTTACCGGTCGATTGATTAAGCGTATTCAAGGTTATGTGAACAAGGTGGCCGAGGCGAATCCGGCCATTGAATTTATTCAAACGCCTTATTTGAGCGACCATTCAAGAGTCATCGATGCCTTCCAAAATCGTGTGGAAGAAATCATGCAGGGTGAAGAGCCGACCGGTGAAGAAACCTTAATGAATTCATTTAAACGCCGCTTAGCCGCCGGCGAAGTAGACGTTCATCATCACCACGCGGAATTTGTCGACCCACTAGACGACACGCAGGGCTTATCCGACTTTGATGCGAAACACGCCACCTTCACTGCGACAGACAACAAGCCATCGTCTGTTCTTAGTGCGCATGGCCATTCACATTCTCATGGACACAGTCACGATCATTCGCACGGCCATAGCCATTCACACGGTCATTCTCATGGTCACAGTCATGGTGTTTACAAACACATTGGCCACCCAATGGGACCAAGAACTATGATCGGCGAAGGCATTTGCTGCTGCTTCATGGGGCAGTTCACCGATGAGATTCTAGAAGAAGAAAAGCACAAAATAGACGGCGACTGCACCAAAACAGCGTTTGCTCATAGGTCATAATCAGGCGTCACTCCATTTATCCTCAGCATTGCTAAAGGGATAAGTGGAGTTAACTTCTTTCTCATGACTGCCAAAGTCAATGTTTAAACCATTGTGCTAGTCTTCGAGCGACTAAGCGTGCAGCCGCGTCATGTGCTTCAGATTCACGAATTAAAGCTGACCAATCTAAGGTGAGCTTTTCTTTTCCCAAACTAACGGCCATGACGGTGTTGTTTTTAATCGCTGATTGAACCGCCCAGCGAGATAAAATGCTCACGCCAAAGTTGGACGCGATTAATTCGATGACCGCGTCGGTGACTTCAACCACTGTGACTAAATGCGGAACGACCCCAGAGGGACGAATGAAGCGTTCATATTCAAAACCTGGTTGGGCCGTTTTGCTGTAAGTTAAATAGTCTTCACTCTCTAGGTCGGTTGCGTCTACAAAGGCTTTGCTTGCCAAAGGATGTGTCGGGTGAGTGATTAAAACAAGCTCGTCTTGAAAAACGGGAACAGAGTCGATGCTGGGTGTTGCTAAGTGCCCTGGAGCTAAAATCACATCTACGTCGCCATGTTGAAGGTTCCGGAGCGGATTTTGCGTTGCAGACGCCACTAATTCTAATTGAATGTGGGGTTCTTTTTCCGACATCATTTTTAAAAACGCGGGTAGCCAGTGATAGCAGCTGTAAGCAGCGATGCCAATACGAACAACGGTGGTTTTATTGCTCGCCATTTGTTGGAAATCGAACTCCGCTCGTTGTAATGCTGGGATAATCTGTTTGGCCGTTTGTGTCATAGCACGGCCAGAAGGTGTTTGCTTTAAGCGACGACCTTCGCGCTCAAATAGTAACCCACCCAAACGTCTCTCCGCCTCAGCAAGTCTGTGACTCAATGCGGACTGTGTGACACCAAGTGCATCGGCAGCTTGTCGTATAGTGCCAGTCTGATCGATCGCATTGAGCATTTCCCAGTGTTTTATATCAAGTCTCATTGTCTTATCTCGTTTTATTCGACTCTTCATTTGATATGGGTTTGATGAGATTTACATGAATACTATTAATCAATATCTTATATTATTCATTATTTTCTTCATCAGCTTTCTATTATGGTTGCGCCATTAACCAAATGGAATACGAAAAATATGAAAAATCAATCAAACATAGGTGGCCAATATTTTGTGCTGCTGTCGGCCTGCTTTTATGGATTGAATCCCTTTTTTGCCCAGCAGTTGTTTGAAGATGGATTGGGGGCAGCAATGGTCAGTTTGTATCGTTTTATTTTGCCGGCCTTGTTCTTCATGTTTTGTTTGCGTACGCCACGAGAAAATAGACTTGAGGTGTTCAGAAGTCTGGTATTGGGGGTGGCGAGTGGTGTGGCGATTTTTGGTTACTTCCATGCCCTAGAAACGATTCCTGCGGCTACGGCGATTTTAATTTACTACAGCTATCCTTTTTTTAGTGTCTTGATTGGCTGGTGGCTTTTTAAACGAACGCCATCGCAAAACACGCTGGTGTCAGCTGCTTTAATACTGATTGCAGTGTCATTAACCATAAGGCCGGAGTCTTTGCCAGCAGGGGTTTGGTTGTCAGTTGCTGCTTGTTTTTTGGCGCCTGTGGCGGTGGCGACACAAGTTCAATATTTGTCGAATCCGAAGCAAACGATACCAACACGCAGTCGAGTAGCCTGGATTACCATGGGTCATGTGTTGGTGCTCTTTCCCATTGCGGTGTGGCATGAGCCAGAACAAATATTGCCTGTGTCCATGGTGGGTGTTGTTTCTGTGTTTGGTATCGCTTTATTAGCGGCAGCGTTGCCTCAGATACTGTTTATGCTGGGAGCGCCAAGGTCATGCGCGGATAGAAATGCGTTAACAGGATCACTTGAGTTAGTCGTCGCTTTCCTAACCGGGGCGTTGTTATTAGGTGACCCTTTGGATCGATTTGAATTAACCGCTATGGCGCTGATTGTACTGGCGCTGTTCATTAAGCAAGGACAAGCAAAGTCAACCACATATTCGACAGTTCACAATACTGCTTAATAAAACACCTTGGATGCTTGTTTTTTCACGTAGCCATTTCTCATGCTGGAAGAGTGGGATAGACTAATAGTCGCTTTGGCATTGAGAACACGCGCCATTAATTGCCGTCGATTAGGAGACGCAATTTGACTAAAAAATCGTTTATATTTTCTCCACAAACTCTGCAGAAAATCGGTGGTGTTAGCCAGTTATCTTACGGTATTCGCGTTTTTATCGCCCTGTGCGGCGCGATGGCGTTGAGTTGGAGTATCGACAAAATTGATTGGGTGATTCCGCTTTTTTTAGGCGTTATTGCCAGTGCTTTAGCGGAAACCGAAGACGGTTGGCAGGCACGTGTTCGTACTCTTTTAATCACCTTGGTGTTGTTCCTTTTAACTGCGTTTGGCGTGCAGGCCTTAATGCCTTATCCGTGGGCCTTTGGCAGCTGCCTTGCCGTCGTCGCGTTTTCTTTGACTATGACCGGGGCGCTGGGTCGGCATTATTCGGTGATTGCTCAGGCAACGCTGATTTTGGCAGTTTACACCATGATAGGTTTGAACCAAGCCACCCACGAGATGCCCATATGGTATGAGCCTGCGTTGTTGACGCTAGGGGCTTTGTGGTACGGGATTTTGTCGATTATCTGGGCCGCGCTTTTTGTCCACGTTACCTTGCGTCAGGCTCTGTCATCGCTCTATGTGGAGATTGGTTTATACCTGAAGCTAAAGTCGAAATTCTTTCCTCCGCCGTCCAGTGCTGCAGTGGATACGTTACGACTGGAATTGGCGCAGCAGCACGGTCAAGTCGTGGTGGCGCTCAATAAGGTGCGTGAAATCTTAGTCAGTCGCATTGGCAGCAGCCCAGGCAATCCGCGTTTGGGACGCTATATTCGCTTTTATTTCATCGCTCAAAGCATCCATGAGCGGGCGAGCTCTTCCCATTATAATTATGCCGATTTGGCTGATACGTTTTTTCACAGTGATATCTTGTTTCGTTTACAGCGCCAGTTGTCTGAGTCGGGCACCAGTTGTCGAAAAATAGGCGAAGCAATTCGAGGCGAACACGCGATCGATCTACGAGACAGCGAAGAAGCAGTGGCGGGCGTGTTGAAATCGATGGCATACCTTGAGCGTGAGGCGCAGCCAGTTCAGTGGCGTTTATTTCGTTCGTTAAGGCAATTGACCGACAACGTGGTGGGATTGCAACAAGAGCTTGATAAGATTCCGAAATTAGAAGATGAATCCTTGACCGACGCGTCAGTGCAAATCCCTCAGCCGAGAGTGACATTACGATCCATCTGGGCGCAAATAACCGACCAATTCACACCTAAATCTCAAGTGTTCCGACACGCTGTGCGCATGTCCATTGCCCTAACATGCGGTTATGCCATTATTCAAAACGTGGACATCGATGTGGGTTATTGGGTGCTATTAACCACCTTATTTGTTTGTCTGCCGACCTTTGGTTCAACGCGAAAACGCTTATATGAACGTATTGCGGGCACGGTCGTGGGCTTGGTCGCGGCCTGGTGTTTGATTACCTTATTTCCCATGCAACCGGTTCAGTTGGTGTTGACCGTAGTGGCGGGGGTGGTGTTTTTCGTGACTCGAACGAATCGCTATGTGTTGGCAACGGCCGCTATTACGCTCATGGTCATTTGTTGTTTTAACCAAGTGTCGGATGGTTATGATGTGATTTTACCGCGCCTTATCGATACCCTGATTGGCAGCACCATTTCTTGGCTGGCGGTGTTCTTTATCTTACCAGATTGGTCTTACCGACAACTGCCGATGACCTTTGCCGAAGGCATGCGTCGTAGTGCGGAATATCTACGAGAGCTGATGCGTTTCTACCAAGAAGACAGTGTTGACGAGCAGGTATATCGTCGCAGTCGCCGGCGGGCTTACAACGCTGATGCATTGCTCACCTCGACGCTGGTGAACATGCAACAGGAGCCGGGTCATTATCGTACCGATACCGAATTGTGGCAGCGCTTGGTGATCCGCAGCCACACCTTGTTTAATTACATTGCGGCTTTTAGCGCACATCGTGGCAAGTTGATCGAGCAACCAAGTAATCGCATTTTGGCAGAGGCCAGCGCCTATATTGTTAAGAGTTTGGAAGACATAGCCCAATGCTTAGAAGACAAACACTTGGTGACCTTTAATCTGGCCGTGTTCGAGGAATGGCAGGCGAAATTAGAAGTCGGTGCTGCAGAAGAAGATGAGCGCCATTATTTTGTGCAATCGCAGTTACAATCGCTTTTTGATCAATTAAAAGAAGTGCGGCGATTAACGCACGAGCTTCAACTGCAAGTACACGGCGATAAGCTCAAAACCATATCGTAGCGACTTTTCGTTGTTAGCTTTTTATCGTTCGCTATTTATTTTAAATAAAGTCAAACAAGACAACCGCCAAGGAAAACGCCTACAATAGAGGCGTTTTTACGTTTAGTTTCAAGCGTTTGTTCTCGACTTTAGGATGCAGGTAGCCCCATGACATGTCTCGCCCATAGCAACTTTCCTTTTACTGCGGTAGCGGGGCAGGACACCCTCAAATTGGCGCTGATTTTATGCGCGATTAACCCACACATCGGCGGTGTGTTAATCAGCGGTCCCCGTGGTTCTGCGAAAACCACGTTAGCGCGAGGTTTATCTGGTGTGATGCCAGCGCTAACTATAGACGGTGAAGCGGTTCCTTTTGCGACCTTGCCCTTGGGGGCGAGCGAAGATCGGTTGCTCGGTTCTCTAGATCTAGAGCAGGTATTACAAGACAAGCAAACGGTGTTTAAACCAGGTTTATTAAGCCAAGCCAATGGCGGTGTTTTGTATGTGGATGAAGTGAATTTACTCGCTGACAATCTAGTAGATCAACTGTTGGATGTGTCGGCCAGCGGTGTGAATCGCATTGAGCGCGATGGCATCAGTCATCAACACGAGGCGCGCTTTTTGCTGGTCGGCACCATGAACCCTGACGAAGGGGAGTTACGCCCCCAGTTACAAGATCGCTTTGGATTAATGGTTGAATTGAGCAATCAATACAGCTTGGAAGAGCGGGTCCAGATTGTGCGTTTGCGGGAAGAATTCGACCAAGATCCGAGCGCATTTTGCGAGGCGTTTAAATACAAACAACGTAATCTAAAAAACAGCATTCGCTTGGCAAGAGAGGCACTTCGCCACCTTCGTTGCAGTGACGAACTGCGCATGGACATTGCGCGGCGCTGTCAAGCGGCCAATATCGACGGCGTTCGCGGCGACATCGTTTGGGTGCGTGCCGCCATGGCGCATGCCGCATGGCGTGGAACGGCGGCGGTATCGATGAGCGATGTGAACGCAGTGGAAAACCTTGTCTTAGCCCATCGTCGTCAAGTAAAGACGCCGCCACAAAATACGCCACCACTCAGCCCAGCGCCGTCACGTCGTCCTGACGCGAGTAAAGCGCAGCCGCCTTCTCCTTCACCGACTCCTTCAGAGCAGTCAAATCAGTCTGAACAAGCCAGCCAAGGGGATTGGGGGAATATGCCGCCGCAAACCATGGCTAGTCGTGCGCCGATTACCGTATCAGTCAACGAGCCGAAACAAACGTCATTAAGCCAGAATCGATTGGGCGAGGTGACGCCGGGAAAGCGTAAAGGGCATCAGATGGGAGGTTATCGACCGGATAGCGCAACAAAAGGTCAAGGCGTTGATTGGTTTCGTAGCGTGATCACTCAGCCGCAGGATTGGCCGCCGAAACACCTCGCTTACAAGCCAGGGAAAACGGGTCAAAGTGTCTTGCATTTGGTGTTGCTCGATACGTCCGCTTCGACCTTGAGCCAAGGGGTATTTGCTAACGCCAAAGGGGTAATTTTAGACATCGCTCAGCGCGCGTATTTGGCGCGGGAGCAGTTGGCGATTATCGGCTTTGGCCAAGACAATGTGTCGTCGATTTTGCCCAAGGTACGCGCGCCCAAAGACATCGCCGATTTACTTGATAATATACAAGCCGGTGGCGGTACGCCGTTTCGTGTTGCTATAAAAAATGCCAGTGAGTATTTAATCAAGCAACACAAAACCAGCCCTGAACTTCACAGCCAAACCTATTTATTGACCGATGGGCGTACCCAAGCGGACGTATCCGACTTGAATTTACCAGGGCACACTGTGCTTATCGACACAGAGCAGGCTGCGATCAAACGCGGTCGCGGCCAAGACATCGCCCAGCATTTGGGCGCTCAATATGTATCACTGACTTCGCTTTTAGAGACTGCTTTATGACTGCTACTGTTGCCCATTGCCCCGCGTTATTCTTAACGGCGCCGGCATCGAATCAAGGTAAAACGACCATCACAGCGGCGTTAGCGCGTTACTTCACCCATCAAGGCAAGGTGGTTCGGGTGTTCAAAACCGGGCCTGATTACCTTGATCCGCAAATTCTTGCTCAAGCGTCGAAACAGCCAGTTGAGCAGCTCGATATTTGGATGGCGGGGGACGACTACTGCCAAGACAAACTTTATCAAGCGGCGCAGGTCGCGGATTTGATTTTAGTCGAAGGCGCCATGGGCATGTTCGATGGCGAGCCGTCGAGCGCCGATTTAGCGGCGCGTTTTGGCATTCCCATGGCGATTGTCATGGACGTAAAAGGCATGGCGCAAACCGCTGCCGCCCTTGCTACTGGCTTGGCGAATTTTCGCGACGATGTCAAAGTGGCAGGGTTAATTGCCAACCGTTGCGGCAGCGAACGCCATGCGGAATTGATCCGCGATGCGTTACCGGCGAATCTGCCACTGTTAGCGACGCTTAAACGGGATGAAGAGATCTGCTTACCGGAACGTCATTTGGGGTTGGTGCAAGCGGAAGAAGTGAAAGACGAGCTTGAAGTTCGTTTTGAAGCCGCCGTGGAATGGCTAAAAGAAACTCGCGATGACGGCTTATTGACCTTGCCGGCTCCCGTGGCGTTTTATCCTGCTCAGCAGCAAGAGGAATCGAATCACGACGCAGCAAGCGCATTAAAAGGCAAGACCATTGCTGTGGCTCGTGATGCGGCGTTCAGTTTTATTTACGATGCGAATCTCATAGCGTTAAAAAACATGGGCGCTAAAGTGGTGTTTTTCTCACCATTAACAGACCAAGCCTTACCAGAGGCCGACGCCCTTTGGCTGCCGGGCGGTTATCCTGAACTACACGCCAAAGCCTTGTCGGACAACACAGCGATGCGCGCAGCGATCCACACGTTTTATGAAACTGGCAAAGGCATTTTGGCCGAATGCGGCGGCATGTTGTACAGCTTGGACGATCTGACCGATTTAGACGATGCTTGCTACCCCATGGTTGGCATCTTGCCCGGTCAAGGAGCAATGCGCGGCAAACGCGGTTGCCAAGGCATGCAAACCGCGGTTTTGCCGCAAGGGGATATTCGCGGTCATGCCCATCACAGATCTCGCAGTGCCAATACGCCAGAGCCGGTCGGTTACGGCCGTCGCCAGCGTCATCCTGCACCGGGGGAAGCGATTTATCAGCAAAAAGGCTTAACCGCGAGCTATCTGCATTTGTTTTTCCCGTCCAATCTTGACGCCACGGCGAAGCTTTTCTTAGCCAGTCATAAGGCGCACTAATACTCATGTGGCCTGAAAGCGCAGAAACGCCCGCCCCATTACGCAGTGGTTTAACCACAGGTACCTGCGCAACCGCCTGTTGCGTGGCAGCGGCTCAGGCGCTCTTTGCCGATCAACAAATGACCACGGTAAGTGTGACCTTGCCCAAAGGTAAAATCGTCGAATTGCCTATTATCTTGTATCAACCGCTTGACGATTCACAGCTTAAAAAAGCCATAAAAACAGCGACTATTAAAGACGCCGGCGATGACCCCGATGCCACTCACGGCGCAACGGTGTTTGTTGAACTTCGTCTGGCGGCAGAAAAAGGCGTGCGTTTTCATGCGGCAGAAGGGGTAGGAACTGTGACGCGCACGGGTTTATTACTGGACGTTGGCGAACCGGCGATTAACCCCGTACCGCGCAAAATGATGACTGAACACTTAGAAGGTTTCGCTGCCACCTACGGGTATCAAGGTGGCTTTGACGTGTCGGTGGGCGTGGTGAATGGCGAACAGATCGCACAAAAAACCATGAATCCTCGGCTTGGCATTGTAGGTGGTTTGTCGATTTTAGGCACTACGGGCATAGTGCGACCATTTTCGTGCGCGGCGTATATTGCCTCGATTCATCAGGGTATCGACGTGGCACGATCGAATAAATTAACGCATTTGGCCGCCACCACAGGCAACGCCAGTGAAGACGCCATTAAGCGCCATTATCAGCTCGATGACATGGCGCTGATTGAAATGGGGGATTTTGTTGGCGCTGTGTTGAAGCACATTCGAAAAGTTGAGCAGGCCCATTCGATTCAGTTACACAAGCTCAGCCTCTGCGGCGGCTTCGGGAAAATCAGCAAGCTTGCTCAACATCATATGGATCTAAACAGCCGAGTATCGAGTATTGATCTGGGGGCGTTGGCTGAATTGGCCGCCTGCTTAGGCGCAAGCGTTGAACTGCAAGCACGCATGAGCCACGCCAACACCAGCGTGGAAGCGCTTGCTTTTGCTCTAGAGGAAGCCATACCGCTGGCCGATGCCGTGTGTCAGCAAGCTTGCGACTTTGCACGGCAATACATTCCAGCGCACATGGCGTTAGAGGTGTGGGCGATTGATCGAAAAGGGCGTTTTGTGGGCTTTGCAACCGACCGTCAGCCAAAAGACAGCGAATTAAAAAACGGCCAGGAGTCAGATTAATGAAAGTATTATTGCTCGGTGGCACCGCCGATGCGCGACGTTTGGTCGATGCTTTACACAAAGACGGGTTACACCAAACCGGTTTGCAGGTCATTTATAGCCTAGCGGGCTTGGTTCGTATTCCCAAAGTGGACTGTCAGCTTGTGGTCGGCGGTTTTACGCAATTTGGTGGTTTAGCAACCTATTTACGAGACAACGACATTGGCGCTATCCTCGATGTAACCCACCCTTATGCCCAAACCATGAGCCAAAAAGCCGTCGATGCCGCTTGTGCAGTGGGCATTCTTTGCTGGCGTTTTCATCGTCCTGCTTGGGAAAAAGAAGCGCAAGACAATTGGACAGAATACAACACCGACGAGGATGTTTTAGCACAGCTTTCCCATTACCGAGTGCCGTTATTAAGTGCAGGTCAAATGAGTGAAGACTTACTTGAAAAGATTATCCAATTACCCAGTATTAAGCGTGCTGTATGGCGAACGGCTGTGGCTCCGACATTTTCTATGCCAGATAACATCACGTGGATAAAAGCCATTGGGCCGTTTTCCTTAGACGATGAACGCCAGTTGTTAATAGAACAGGGCATTGATGTGATCGTCACCAAGAACAGCGGCGGCCAAGCCACGTTCGCCAAATTAGAGGCCGCCCGTGCCTTGTCGATTCCCGTATTGTTACAGCGTCGTCCGGTGTTGCCAGCGGCGGATCGAGAATTCAGTGACCTAGAAACCTGCCTGCAAGCCTGTTTAGCGGCTTGGGGCTCGGCTTCTCTTCGTCAACGCCAACAAAAAGACAGTCAACAATGATAAAAACAGACATAACCACCCGCCATTATCAATACGAAAACAACCCGCAAGCCATCGAGCAAGACAGCTTTCGTCAAATTCGCGCTTTAACCGATTTGTCGGCGTGGAGCCAAGATCAGCAGCAAGTGGTCATGCGCATCGTGCACAGCCTAGGCTTGCCTGATGTGGCCACTCAAGTGCGTTTTAGCGCCAATGCGACTCAAGCTGGGCGAGAGGCGTTAGCGAACCATAAAGCGATTTTGTGCGATGTGGAAATGGTGAAACAAGGCGTGACCAAACGCATGATCACGAAAGAGCCTTTGTGTTTTTTGAACGACCCACGCACAGCGAATCTTGCGAAACAACAGGGCGAGACTCGCTCTATGGCGGCGTTGAATTTGTGGCAAAACGATCTCGCGGGTAGCGTGGTGTTGATCGGTAATGCTCCGACAGCCTTGTTTCGTTTGTTGGAAATGATTGAACAGGGCGCTCCTAAGCCAGCGTTAATTATCGGCATGCCGGTTGGTTTTGTTGGCGCGGCTGAATCGAAAGACGCCCTGTGGCAGGCCCATGAAAAGTTAGGGGTTGAGTGCATCACCTTACTGGGACGAATGGGCGGCAGCGCGGTCACTTCGGCCAGTTGCAACGCCTTATTGCGCTGTAATCTGGGTGAATATTATTAATGATTCTCAAGGGTGAAAGCATGAAAATTCATGTCATCGGCCTTGGGGTCAATGAACACGCCAACCTAGATGCGATGGTACAGGCTGTGTTGGCCAGTTTGTCTGCTCAAGACATAGTACTGGGTGCGCCTCGCCAGCACGAAACCTTGGTGGAGCATAAACATCAGGCGCAATCTTGTGATTTGCCTAAGCTGAGTGAGTTGGACAACCATTTTGCTCAGTGGCATCAAGAAGGGGTTCGACAGGTAGTGGTGTTGGCGTCGGGCGACCCTTTATTTTATGGCATTGGCGCTTGGCTTAAACGCACCTTTGCGGCAGAGAACCTGTGCTTTTATCCGAATGTGTCTAGCGTGCAAGTGGCGTGTCATCGTTTAGGTTTATCTTTGCAAGACGTGCAAGTGGTGAGTTTGCATGGTCGTCCATTGGCGACGTTGCGTCGGTATTTGCAATCCAACAAAACGCTGGTGCTACTGACCGACCAACACAGCCAACCCCATCATATTGCACAAGAATGCGTGCAAGCGGGTTTGGGTGAAAGTGAGTTATCGGTCTGTGAAGCCTTGGGTTATGAGCAAGAAAAAGTACGCTCTTTTTTGGTTAAAACCTTGCTTGATGAGACATTCGACTTCGATCCGCTCAATGTTGTGGTGGTAAAAACCAGTTCGCAGAAGTCATTTTATCCCAGCTCGGTGGGCATTCCTGATGGATCTTTCGTGACCGACAAGGGCGAAGGAAAGGGCATGATTACCAAGCGCGAAGTGCGGTTGGCGATTTTGTCGTACATGACTATCGAGCAAGGCGATACGGTGTGGGACATAGGTGCGGGCTGTGGCGGCGTGAGCGTAGAATTCGCCTATTGGCATCCGCGTAGTCAGATTGTCGCCATTGAACATCACCCTGAGCGTTTAGCCTGTTTGGCGGCGAACCAAGATCGTTTTGGCGTTATGCAGAATTTGTCGATCGTGTCAGGTCGAGCGCCAGAGGTCTTTGCCGATGTACTTGCCAATCAAAAGTATCGTCCTAATAAGGTTTTTATCGGCGGCAGCGACGGTGAACTGGCGCAGCTAATGGCACAAGTCTGGGCGCTATTGCCCCTTGGCGGTGGCTTGATGGTCAGCGCGGTGACCGAGGACACCAAATATCAGGTGATGCAATTTGCGCAAACACGCGAAAGCGCCCAAGACGCCGAGGAACAAAGCCTGCAAGTAGCCGTTGCCAAAGGCGAGCGGTTGGCAGGGCAGCGCGTATTTCGCCCTAATCTGCCTGTGACACTTCATCATTTTATCAAGACAAACCATAAGGAAAACGCACAATGAGTGCCTCTGTGACAGTACAAAAAACAGGTCGATTCATTGGTGTGGGCGTTGGCCCCGGTGATCCTGAATTGATCACCTTAAAAGCCTTGCGCCTGATTCAAAGAGCGTCTGTGGTGAGTTATCTTGCCAATGCAGAAGGAGGCTCTCAAGCTAAGAATATTGCCGTGGAAGCCTTTGATGGTGTCACCCACGAACAAACGCATATTGCTATTGTGATGCCCATGTCGACCGATCGCTCCCAAGCGAATGAAGCCTATGATGGCGGTGCCAAGGCCATTGCCGCTGAGTTGGACAATGGGCGTGATGTGGTGTTTTTATGCGAAGGCGACCCATTATTTTTCGGCTCTTTTGCCTATCTATTAGAGCGCTTGGAAGGCAATTTTGAATGCCAAGTGGTGCCGGGTGTGTCGTCTATTAATGCCGCGTCGTCCGCATTGAATCATCCATTGACCGTGTTGAAAGAATCCTTTGCTGTGGTCAGTGGTCGTCATTCTGCAGCGCAAATTGATACCGCTTTAGAACAGCATGACAGCGTGGTGATTATGAAAGCGGGTCGGGCGCGCCCTCGTATTCTTGCCGCGCTGCGCAAAACCAATCGTGTGCAAGACGCCAAATATTTAGAATACATTGGCCGCGACAACGAGCGCATTGTGCGTGATGTCACCACCTTGGAAGACAAAGCGGGACCGTACTTTTCTTTGTTTGTGGTGACGAAAAGCGAGCGAGGCACACGGTGATACGCATTATTGCCCTGACGCCCGCAGGTCATCAACTTGCTCAACGTATAGAAGCTAACTATTGTCACCTTAACGGGCTAGAAGCCAAAGTAGATTACAAGCCAAAGCCGTTTGCTGAATCCGTGCAGGCAGCGTTTCAACGGGGCGAGCGTTTGGTGTTTATTTGTGCTACCGGCATCGTAATGCGCACCTTGGCGCCGGTGATTGCCAGCAAGTATCAAGACCCGCCTGTTTTGGTTTTAGACGAAGAAGGTAAATTTGTGATTCCGCTGTTATCCGGCCATGAAGGCGGCGCCAATGAGTGGGGCGCACAAGTGGCGAGTCATCTTGGCGCACAATTGGTGGTGACCACAGCCAAGCCTTACCTGAACCCTGTTTATACTTTGGGAATGGGTTGCGAACGAGATTGTCCATTAGACTTTTTAGAATCTCTGATGCTCGATGCGTTAGCGCAAAAAAACCTTACTCCAGCCGACATTCAGTCACTCAATAGCATCGACATCAAAGCAGACGAAACCCACTTAATCGCCTTAGCGGAAAAATACCACTGGCCTTTTCAGACTTACAGTACTGAGCAACTTACTCCGATGGAACCCCTGCTGAGCACGCGATCTGACTATGTTTATAAGACAGTTGGTGTCTACGGCGTGGCCGAATCCGCCGCTCTGCTAGCAGCTCACAAAGTGGCTAGCAAAACAAACGACACAGAACCAGAATTGATACTAAATAAAATCAAAAACGCCAAAGCAACCTGTGCTTTGGCGAGAGGGTTTGCTGGTTAAATAAGAAAAAAGGCATTACGACGAGGTAGGCGGAAGTTTCGAGGAAGAATGCCTTTTTTTAGGTCGCTGAAAAAGGCAAGGATGGGTTACTCATAGTTCTTTTTCGCTTTGGTGACTTTTTCTAAATAATATTGTGATTCCGCTCTTGGGTGGTCGTAGCGCAGTTTTCGGTAGACTTCGCTGGTGGAGGTTCTGTTCAGTTTGCTCATGGCGGTGGTGCGGTTGCTGTCGAAGGTTTTGAGTACGTTGCCCGTGCCGCCATTGTAAGCAGAGATCATCGAGTATTCTTGGCTGAGCTTGTTGTTAACTTTGGCGAGGTAGCGGGTTTGCAGTATGTATAGGTAGGCGCTACCGATGTCGATGTTTTGCTCAGGGGAAAAGAGCACATCTTTAGTGGGTTGGCCGGATTTTTTCTTCACTAAATTGTACACATCTTTGCCGGCGGTGGCGGGTACGACTTGCATTAATCCATAGGCGTTAGCGGGGCTTACAGCGTAAGGGTTGAACGAGCTTTCTGTTTCTATGATGCCGTAAATCAGTGCGGGCGACAGGTTATAACGATTCGCCGCGGCGATCACATAGTCGCTGTATTTTTCTTGACGCAAATGCTGATGCTGTTCGACCAAATTAAACTGTACCGAGTACACGGTTTTGCCATTTTCTTGGCTGGTTTTCAGCCGATTTGCTACTAGGTATTTGGCGTAACGTTCGGCGCGCCAGCGATATTTTACCAACTTACCGTCGTGATCCATGACTTGTGGGTACAAAAAAGGCACGCCATCCACATCGGGTGCTGAACTGGAAAATATATCTGTTTTGCTTGGATCAGAAGTGGTGAGCAATGTGGTGGTCACCGCGTCCACTAAAGCGTCTCTTGAGCCATTGGTGGTTAAGGTTTCAACCTGAACGGTGCCGCCGTCAAAATCCACTATGGTTCTGGCTTGGTAATTGTTGGTGTATTTTACGTACTGTTTTTTGGCTGGTAACGCGGCGTTGTTTTTGCCCCAGCGTTGGTTCACTTCGTCACCAAGATTGCGATATAGGGTGCGAATCATCTTGATATCGGCGTTGATGAAGCTTTGGGTGATTTTTGCTTGTTTGGCGATTGCCTTGAGGTCGTCTAGATCGTCGGCACTTTTCACCTGATCAGACAATTGATTTACGGACTCGACTGAGTCGAACGACAGCAAAGACTGGCAGCCGGTTAATGTGAGCAATAGAAAACTCGCCGTGAGCGTGGCGGTGGTTCGAGTTTTTATCATTAACATGTTTAAAGTTACCTGTCTTTTTTGTCGTTCTGTTAAAAGTTAATCTAGTGTTGCTAGCTTGTCTGTATAGATGCCTTTCGCGCTTGATGCAGTTTTTTGTAGCTTTCTATTAAACGCAAATGAGGTTCTATGCCTTCTAGTGCCATGCTGGTTTTGCTTAATCCGTAGAAGCGAACTGTGCCGTTAACGGAGCCGACCACGTTATTCATTACTTGATCGCCAAACATACGGCGGAAGTTGTGAATAAAGTCGTCCAGTTCTAATTCGTCATCTAGGGTGACTTCTAGCACCGCGCTCATGGCTTGATAAAACAGACCGCGCTCGACGGTATTGTCGTTGAATTGTAAGAATTCACCGACCAGTTCCATGGCGTCTTCGTGTGCTCCCAAGGCCAGATAGCTGAGGATTTTCAGTTCCATAATCGTGAGTTGACCCCACACAGTGTTTTCATCGAAAACGATGCCGATCAGCGTTGGGATATCGGTGTAGTTATCCAGCTGGCTCTCTTCAAGACGATTGACTAGGTCTGTCAGCTGTTCGTCGTCTAGAATATGGAGATTGAGAATGTCTTCACGGTAGTCCAGCGCCTTGTTAGTGTTGTCCCAAACAAGGTCTTCTACTGGATACACTTCGGAGTAATCCGGCACCAGAATACGACACGCCGATGCGCCCAGCTCGGTAAACTCTGCCACGTACACTTCTTTGCCCATCTCTTCGAGAATGCCAAACAGTGCGGCGGCTTCTTCTTCGTTACTGCCAGAAAAGTCCCATTCGCAGAATTCGTAGTCGTGTTTGCTGCTAAAGAAGCGCCACGAAATGACGCCCGTTGAGTCGATAAAATGCTCGACGAAGTTTTCCGGCTCGCTCACCGCCATGCTGTTAAAGGTCGGCTTGGGAACGTCGTTTAGACCTTCGAAACTGCGACCCTGCATGAGTTCCGTCAAGCTGCGTTCAAGAGCTACTTCAAGGCTTGGGTGTGCACCAAAAGACGCAAACACACCGCCGGTTTTAGGGTTCATCAAGGTGACATTCATTACGGGAAATTGGCCGCCAAGAGAGGCGTCTTTGACGACAATCGGGAAGCCTTGAGCTTCAAGCCCTTGAATACCGGCGAGGATATTGGGGTATTTTTCCAGCACCGACATGGGCACATCAGGTAAGACGATTTCTTCTTCGATGATTTGGCGTTTTACGGCGCGCTCAAAAATCTCTGACAAGCATTGTACGTGGGCTTCTTGCAAATTATTGCCCGCGCTCATGCCGTTGCTAAGAAATAAGTTTTCGATCAAGTTCGATGGAAAATACACGGTTTCGCCATCGGAATGACGCGTGTAGGGAATCGCACAAATACCCCGTTCGGCGTTGCCTGAGTTGGTATCGATCAGGTGCGAGCCAAAAAGTTCGTCGTCAGGGTTGTAAATATCGAGGCAGTAATCGTCTAACAAACCCGCTGGTAAGGCGTCGTCGTCTTCGAGGAGAAACCATTTTTCGCTTGGGTAATGCACGAAATCGCTGTTGGCAATCTCGGTGCCGAAGAATTGGTCGTTGTAGAAAAAATTATTGCTCAAGCGTTCGATAAATTCACCGAGGGCAGAACACAAGGCGCTTTCTTTGGTGGCACCTTTGCCGTTGGTGAAACACATGGGCGAGGCCGCATCACGAATGTGCAGCGACCAGACGTTGGGGACGATGTTGCGCCACGAGGAGATTTCGATCTTCATACCAAGATCGGCCAGCATGGCGGTCATGTTGGCGATGGTTTGTTCGACCGGTAAGTCTTTGCCCAAAATAAAGGTGCTTGAAGCGCCATCGGGTTGGCCCATGAGCATGGCATTGGCATCGGCGTTTAAATTGGCGACGGCGTCGATTTTGAATTCAGGGCCAGTCTGCACGACTTTTTTGACCGTACAACGGTCGATCGAGCGTAAAATGCCGGTTCGGTCTTTTTCGGATAAGTCGTCAGGCAATTCGACTTGAATCTGAAAAATCTGATTGTAACGGTCTTCAGGATCGACAATGTTGTTTTGCGACAGGCGAATGTTATCGGTAGAGATGTCGCGAGATTTACAGTACACCTTAACGAAGTACGCTGCACATAACGCCGAAGAGGCGAGGAAATAATCGAATGGACTGGGGGCTGAGCCGTCGCCTTTGTAACGAATAGGCTGGTCGGCGGTGACCGTAAAATCATCAAACTTGGCTTCCAGTCTGAGATTGTCGAGAAAGTTAACATTGATTTCCATTGAATAGTATTTCCACAAAATTGGCGATGGTGCGGCTCATGAGTTTGAGTGCGATGGTGTGTCATGAGTTGGTAAAGACAATTATCGGTGATAGGTGGGGGCCGAGTAAAATCAAATCGCTGTTTGTTAACGGTTTTAAACAAAAACACCAAAAGACACATTGAGCCACAATAGCGGTTTACAGACATCGATCTATGCTTTGTAATGGGTTTTTAGCTGCGTATGTGCAGCATTGATGAGGGATCTTGGGTTATGGGGCGTTATTTGTGTGTTGCCATCTTGGCATCGGTGTTTACTAGCGGATGCGCTTTTTCAGACGACGTGTCGGAGCATCGCTCTTTGGCGTCGTTTAAGGGTGAATCGGCTTGTTATGACCGAAAAACGGAACCTTACACCGCCGTGGTAGACACGCATTTGCACTATCGCCCTTTTGATGGTCGCGCTATCCCGTTTAACGAAATGAACGATTATCTGTCTCGTACTACGGTGCGGTTCGCTAATGTGTATGGCATCGGCCAGATGTTGCCGTCGAACTCCAGTTGTTCCAATTATTTAAAATGTCCTGGCACGCCGGTGGCGCCAACCACCCGCAACGATTTTGTCAACGCGGCTAATATGATCGAGCATAAACCAGAAGGATTGCATCTTACCTTGTCGATGACCTTTACGGATTTGTCTAACCCTGAACCGACGGTCGCGCTGATGGAGTTTTACGACAAAGAATACCCAGGGCTATTTCATTGGATGGGTGAAGTGAACTTGGTGAAACAGGCGCAATTTTTTAATCGTCACCAAGCCGCAACGCCCAAAGACATCACCAAATGGGAAGGTTTTATGGCGCAATTACGCTTGAGAAACGACCCCATCACCATTCATTCGGATTTAGGCAATGACGATGACCCCACGATGTATTTGCCCCTGATGGAAAGGGCGCTGGCTTTGTATCCAGATAACAAAATTGTGTGGGCGCACATGGGGATGTCTCACGAATTGACGACCATGAAGGCGACTCAGCACATTGGGATTATGTCGCGCTTATTAGACGCCTATCCGAATCTCATGATCGATATTTCATGGCGTATTTTGGACGATTATTACTTTAGTAAACGAGGCAATCAGGATTTGTACGTGGCCTTTATGAATGACTATTCCGAGCGTATTTTGCCTGGTTCGGACTTTGTTGCTTTTCGGGGTAATAATTTTCATGTGTATCAGCAAGAGCTAAATGCGACGAGTCGTATTCATCAGTTCTTGGACGACAACGCGTTTCGGAATATTGCCCTTGGGCAGAACTATTTTGACCTACTCAAACTGGATTATCAGGCACCACAAATATGCCCATGACCATCGCGTTAAAAGACGTTAGTGCGGTCGAAGTGACTTGCTCAAACTGTCAGGCCTGTTGTTGTCGGTTGGAGGTGATGATCATCACCGATACGGGTGTGCCAGACAAACACATTTCAGTCGACGAGTGGGGCGGCGAAACCATGTTACGCCTCGAGGATGGGTGGTGTTCTGCGGTGGACAGAGATACTTTTCGCTGCACGATTTATGAGAATCGCCCATGGATTTGTCGAGAGTTTGAAATGGGGTCAGATGAATGCAAAGACGAATTTAATGTAATTCGGTAATAAGCCTCATCCGGTGTGTCGGCACGACGTACCGGATGAGGTGTCACAAATTGGTTATTCAGTGACCGGACAAAGGACACAAATTTTATTACCAGAAGGATCTCTTAAATACGCTAGGTAAAGCTTCATTCGGCCTAGGTCACGAACGCCCGGCGCGTCTTCACAAGCCGTGCCGCCACTTTCAAGTCCTGCTTTATGCCAAGCGTCGGCCATTTCTGGTGTGGCGGCAGAAAAACCAATGGTTGAACCGTTTCCATGTGTAGCCGCTTCGCCGTTGAGTGGCTTGGTGATCATAAACAAGCCAGTATCGGTTTGGTTAATATATCGACCTTTGCGATCAATCGTGCCTGCTTTGTAACCCAAGGCTTTAAAGGTAGCGTCGTAAAATGTTTGCGATGCTTGAAGGTCGTTGGCGCCTAGCATAATGTGACTGAACATAGTGGCTTATCCTTACTCTTAGCGAGCGTATTAAAATGATTCGTTATTATTGTCATTGAGCGTCTTGTTATCGCACAGGACCAAGCTTTATTCAAATACAAAAAAGAGGCAAAAAGATGCAAGCCATGAGTATGGGATTTAACGAAGAATACGCCGAAGACGCGCCCAGTATTGACGAGGTGACGGCCTTAGCAGGCGTAGCTGTGCTGGAGTTCGGTGCGCCTTGGTGCGGTCATTGTCAGGCGGCGAGTGCGGCGATAAAAGCGGTGTTGTCTCAGTACCCTGAACAGGTGCACATTAAAGTTTTTGATGGCAAAGGCAAGCGTTTGGGGCGACAGTTTGGCGTCAAATTGTGGCCAACCTTGATTTTATTAAAAGAGGGAGAAGAAATAGGACGGTTAGTGCGTTGTACCACGGAACAAGAAGTGAGGGATTTGTTGGCGCTTACGCCATAATATCGATGATGCTGCCGAGGGTTTTGTCGTATGAGCCCAGTACCTTGGCATTGGCTTGCGCTTCGGTCACGCTGCTGTTGGCGTCGAGTAGACCATTGCGAATATCGGCGTCTGTATTTGTCATTTCGTTGGCTTGATTCGCCCTTGGCAAAGACGCACTGGCAACCTGCTGGCTCGCCTGATCCAACTTTTGCTGACTGCGTTGTAAGCCTTGCTGGCTATAGGTAAGTGCCGAATTGTTAATTTGCATAAAATGACTCTTATTGACGAATAAAAACAGCATACCATTGATGTGTGCTCTTTTCGATCGAAGACTGTTAAAGCCGATCGAAGTCTGTGTTGAATGCTTTTTTGCAACGTCTATTTGCGTTGTTAAAAGATCAGAAAATAACCATTGTATCCATGTGACTTCCTCTTATAATGCGCCTACTTTTATGAGGTGCTGACGGCAGCACTTCTCTTCTTAATCCGCTCTCCTTGAATAGAGTGTCAATTCAGCCCAATGCGGCAAAGTGGTATCAAAATGAGTGATGTTTTCAGTATCGGCTTTTTAATCATTGCTGGTGCTTTATTTGCCATGTCTGAAATCGGCATGGCCGCAGCGCGAAAAATAAAGTTGCGAGTGTTGGCAGACGAGGGCAATGTCAAAGCCTTAGCCGTACTAAAGTTACAGCAAAAGCCGGGCGCGTTTTTTGCGATGATTCAAATCGCACTGAATGCGATTGCGATTTTGGGCGGTATTATTGGTGAACAAACACTCACGCCTTACATCAAGCAAGTGGTGATTTTGGTGTATTCCGGCCCTTTGTTAGAGCAAATCAGTTTTGTGTTGTCGTTTTTGAGCCTTACTTCTTTGTTTATTTTGTTTGCGGATTTACTGCCAAAACGTTTGGCCATTATTATGCCCGAAGCTGTGGCGATTCGAATGGTCACGCCCATGCTGTGGGTGACCTTTTTATTAACGCCCGTGGTGTTCTTGTTCAACGGCCTTACCAATATGATTTTACGTTTGTTTAATGTGCCAATTGAGCGTGAAGAAATTGTCACTACAGAAGACATTGTTGCCATGATGGACGCGGGCGCGGAGGATGGCAGTTTACAAAGTCAGGAATATCAATTAATCGGCAATGTGTTCGAGCTCGAAACACGCAATATCGCCAGCACCATGACGCCACGTGATCAGATTATTTATTTTGATATTGATGATAGCAGCGAAGAGATCAGCCAGAAAATCATCGATCATCCACACAATGACTTTTTAGTGTGTAATGGCAGTTTGGATAAAATTGAAGGGATTATCGAGTCGAAAGAAATTCTACGTTTGGTGTTAAAAGGCGAGAAGGCGCAAATTAAGCCAGAGAAAGTCGATAAGGAAGTGTTTTATTTACCGGAGACACTCACTCTGTCGGAAGCACTAAACGCGTTTCGCGTCGCGCCGCAGGCTTTTGCGGTGATCGTTAATGAATACGCCACCATTGTGGGCATTGTGACGGTGAAAGATCTACTCGGTGGCTTTATGGGCGGCTTGCTAACGCCACACGACGAGGAACAAATTGTACAGCGCGACGAAAGCTCTTGGTTGATTGAAGGGTTAACGCCAATTAACGATGTGATGCGCCGCCTTGATATTGAAGAGTTCCCCGATCGTAGCCAGTACGAAACTTTGGGCGGTTTTATTACTTATAGCCTGAAACGCTTGCCAAAACGCACGGATTTTTTTGTCCATGAGGGCTATAAATTCGAAGTGTTGGATTTGGAAGGGGTTCGCGTTGAGCAACTTTTAGTGACCAAACTCAAATAAGCCGGGGTCAATCCTCGACTTTTCGGCGCTAAATCACTATATTCGCCCCACTTTATGTTTATACTTTTTTTCTTTTTTTAAGGCTTTCTTTTGATTTCCACGGCAAATATCACCATGCAATTTGGCGCAACGCCATTGTTCGAAAACATCTCAGCAAAATTTGGTAACGGTAATCGTTATGGCCTAATTGGCGCTAACGGCTGTGGCAAATCCACCTTTATGAAAATCTTGAGCGGTGCGCTTACACCAACGTCTGGCAATGTGTCGATTACGCCGGGTGAAAAAGTCGGTACTTTGAGCCAAGACCAGTTTGCGTTTGAAGAATACACCGTGGTGGATGCTGTGATCATGGGCGATGTGGCCCTTTGGAAAGTCAAACAAGAACGCGATGCGATCTATGCCAAGCCAGAAATGAGCGAAGAAGACGGCATGCGCGCGGGTGAATTGGAAGCCGAGTTTGCTGAAATGGACGGCTACAGTGCAGAAAGTCGCGCTGGCGATATTTTGCTTGAAGCTGGCATCGAAGAAGCGTTTCACTTTGGTTTAATGAGTCAAGTTGCGCCAGGTTGGAAATTGCGTGTGTTATTGGCGCAGGCGTTGTTTGCTAATCCGGATATTTTGTTACTTGATGAGCCTACCAACAACCTAGACATCCATACGATCAATTGGTTAGCTGGTGTATTGAATCAGCGTAAATGCACCATGATCATTATTTCCCATGACCGTCACTTTTTGAATTCTGTGTGTACTCACATGGCAGACATCGATTTTGGTGAGCTGCGTATTTATCCGGGTAACTATGAATATTTCATGGAAGCCTCGTCTTTGATTCGTGAACAGCAGTTGATTGAAAACGCGAAGAAAAGTGCCGAAATGGACGATCTTCAGGCGTTTGTTAACCGCTTTTCTGCCAATGCTTCAAAAGCCAAACAAGCCAGCTCTCGGGCGAAAAAGTTAGAGAAAATCGAGTTGTCGGAAGTTAAACAGTCAAGCCGTATGACACCGTCGTTGAACTTCAAGCAAGACAAAAAATTGCATCGTCATGCCCTGATTTTGGAAGATTTAGGTCACGGTTACGATGAACTTTTGTTTTCTGGTGGCGACATGATTCTGGAAGCGGGTTCGCGTTTGGCGATCATCGGTGAAAACGGCGCGGGGAAAACCACCTTTTTGCGTTGCCTAATGAGCGAGTTAGAAGCTAAGCAAGGTGAAATCAAATGGGCGGAAAACGCGGTCATTGGTTATTGCCCTCAGGACAGTACGAAGGATTTTGACTGTGATCTGACCCTGTTCGATTGGATGTCTAAATGGCGTACCGTCAAGCATGACGATCTAAAAGTCCGCGCCATGTTGGGTCGCTTGTTGTTTACTGCCGATGACTTCAACAAAAAAGTACGCGTTTGCTCTGGTGGTGAAAAGAACCGCCTGTTGTTTGGCAAATTGATGATGGCCGATTTAAATGTACTGGTCATGGACGAACCGACCAACCACATGGACATGGAAGCGATCGAAGCGTTAAACAACGCGTTGATGGATTTTGACGGCACGCTGATTTTCGTCAGCCATGACCGTGCTTTTGTGTCTTCCTTGGCAAACCGTGTGATTGAAATCAAAGGCCAGAAAGTCATCGACTTCCAAGGCACTTACGATGAGTACCTTGCTCACCAAGGTTAATCATCGAATTTATTTTATTCGCTGTATCAAACCGCTGATAACGTTATGTTGTCAGCGGTTTTTTTATTTCAACGTTCTGCCATTTAACTGCCATCTCATTGTAATCGCAATGTCATCTTGTACCAGTAAATTCTTCTGCAGCTTCCTTTTGCAGGGGGGAGCAATTGACTCGTATTTCATACAAAAAATTCAGCCATTCGTTGGCTCTCTCTTAAAGATAATAGGGCAGTGTTATGAGCATTAAAGTGCATGCAAAATTAGGTTTTGATGAATTAGATGAATTGGTCCGTCCAGCACCCGAAGTGGTTGAATTTGAGCAAGTGGCGAACAAAATGGTTTCTCGTCGTGGCTTTTTAGGTGGCGGTGCGGCCGTTGGTGCCGGCGCTTTCGTGATGGGGTCTACTACTTTAGCGGCAAGTAACGCCTTGGCAGCGGGCAGCTCAGAGTCTCGTCTTGCTTTTGACATGGTGAAAGCCAACTCACTGGACACCATTACAGTACCAACCGGTTATAAGTGGGACCTAGTGGCATCTTGGGGTGACCCACTGTTCAGCAATGCGCCAGCTTTTAATGGCATGACCGGTGGTTCTGGTGCGTCTCAAGAATTGGCGTTTGGCGATCACAACGACGGTATGGCGTTTTTTGCTAAAAACGGTAAGCAAGTATTGGCAGTGAACAACGAGTACACCAATGAATTTACGCTTCATCCAAATCGTGATGGCGGTATGCCAACCACAGCGGATGATGTGCGCAAAAACAAAGCCGCGCACGGTGTGTCTATTGTGGAAATCGATCAACGCGGTGGCAAATGGGGCATTGTTCAAGATTCGCCTTACAACCGTCGTATTACCGCCGACACAGAAATGGACATTACTGGGCCTGCTCGTGGTCACAAGTGGATGCAAACCTCTGAAGACCCTAAAGGTCTTGTGGCAAAAGGTACTTGGAACAACTGTGGTAATGGCCAAACCCCTTGGGGCACTTACCTGACGTGTGAAGAGAACTTCAATGGTTACTTCACCGCCAATGATAAGAATTATGTGATGCCAGACGCTTTTAAACGCTACGGTATCAGCACGGAAGGACGTTATAATTGGGCGATGGCAGACAGCCGCTTCGACCTTGTTAAAGAGCCGAATGAGCCAAACCGCTTTGGTTATGTGGTAGAGATCGATCCGATGGATCCTACTTCTCGTCCAAAAAAGCGTACGGCACTCGGTCGTTTTAAACACGAAAACGCTGAGGTAACCATTGCGTCAAATGGCCATGTTGTGGTGTATTTAGGCGATGATGAGCGCGGTGAGTTCTTGTACCGTTTTGTGTCTAAACACAAGTATTTAGCCGGTGGTAATAACCTAGATTTATTGGAAGAGGGCACCTTGTATGTGGCTAAATTCCACGATAATAATCGCGGCGAATGGTTGCCATTGACACCTAAAACTACCGGTATGACAGACGCAGAAATTGCGATTCATACTCGTATGGCGGCGTCTAAAGTGGGCGCGACGACCATGGATCGTCCTGAGTGGGTGGCTGCTCATCCTCATAAAGCAGAAGTGTATTGTTCATTGACGAATAACAAAAACCGCGGCGTAAAACCAAACGCGGGTGGTGATGCAACGCCAGCCTCTGGTGTGAATCCTCGTGTGAAAAACAACTTCGGACAAATCGTGCGTTGGATGCCAATGAGTGGCGATCATACTCATACGGAATTCAAATGGGATTTATTTGTCTTGGCGGGTAACCCAGCCGTATATGACGATGCCTACGCTGGTTCTAGCAATTTGAATCAAGACAACATGTTCAACTCACCAGATGGTTTGAAATTCGACTCGAAGGGACTGTTGTGGATTCAAACCGACGGCAACTACTCAAACGAGAAAGAATTTAAAGGCCAAGGTAATAACCAAATGTTGGTGGGCGATCCTGAAACTGGTGAAATTCGTCGTTTCCTTGTGGGGCCAAAAGAGTGTGAAATTACCGGTGCGGCATGGAATGCTAGCCGCACGACTATGTTTATTAGTGTTCAGCATCCTGGTGAAAAAGGTAACTCCCATTGGCCAAATGGCGGTATGACTGTACCGCGTTCCAGTGTGATTGCTATTTCTCGTGAAGACGGTGCTGTAATCGGGTAACTTTCCTACAACAGAGTATGTTTCAAAGCTGGCACGATGCATCGTGCCAGCTTTTTCGTTTATGCGTCTTAGCAAACGAAATAACTGTGCGGTTTTTATGGTATATCGAGGTTTTAAGGGCGAATGCGTTTATTGATGTTCACATATTTGCGTTTAATACACTGATATACATCATAGAAAGGTATAAAATATATTTATGACTTCTTGTTTTGCTATGAAGAGTAGACCAGTCTTGATAACGTGTGTGTTACATATAGAAACATTTCTGTTTTCAATGTTTTGACGATCTATGTATCTTTTTTGCAGATTACCTCTATTGGTGTGTACTTTTTTGGTGAGTACCACAAAGGGCTAACGAATTAAAATGACAAGCGAGCATTAATGGGTGTTGTATTCTCTAAATCGTTGTTTCTAAAACAGGCTGCTTTGACCCTGGTGCTTGCTGTTGTGTTGAGCTTAATTAGCAGTGCTATTCAGTTTTTTGAAGGGGCACAACTACAAAAAACTCAGATAAATCAAGATTTTGAAGAGTTGTTAGCGGTTGTTGAAAAGCCTTTATCAGAAGCCGTGTTTCGTTTAGACATTGAATACGCACAACAGCAAATTGACAGTCTCATTATCATTCCTTCGATTGCTCAGGTAGAGGTGTTTGACGATGCTGGTTTACTGTTCGTAAAAGCAGGCTCGATTGATCAATCTTGTTCTTCTACCTGCCTTTTTTTAAGCGATTATTTTTTGTCAGATTTGCCGCTTTACCAACGTCAATTGCGTGTAGTCAATCCTACTTTTCAAGCAGGGCATTTAGCGATCACACCATATAAGCCCCATTTACTCGATGCCATATTTAGTGAGCATTCCCATATCCTTGTTTATAATTTAGGCAAGGATTTACTACTTGCATCGCTCATTTCTTTTGTATTTTATTTTCTTGTTACCTTTCCTTTAATGCGCTTAACCGATTCTTTAACTAAGGTGAAACGTAATGAGGGGTTACCCTTACCTGCTTCATTCCATCGTCAACACAGGTTTGACGAGCTTGGCAATCTTCATGCTACATTCGATGCTATGTGGCGCAAGCTAAACACCGCGTTAAGTGACTTAGAACGCAGCGACAGCCATACCAAAGCCATGATAGAACACGCGGCGGATGGTATTTTGTTGTTAGACGAACATAACAACATCATCTTAGCGAATAGTGCCGCTCAGGCGATGCTAAAGCGGGACAGCGCAGAGTTTCAATCCAGTTCCCTAAATGATTTACACACCACGGACACTTGGCCTGTCTTTGCAGATGTATTAAGTGGACTAAAAATCGATCAGCCTTTAACTGTCGAAGCCACTTATCAAATTGAAGCGATTGAATTGCCCGTAGAGATTCGCTTGGCGAAATATCAATTGCAAAATAAAGTAGAAATTCTGCTATTGATTCGCGATATATCTGAACGCAGAGAAGCCGAGGCGCACATACATCATCTTGCCTATTATGATTCGGTGACGGGATTGCCCAATCGTCAATATTTGGCTAAGCGACTTGAAGCCACTTTGCACAATAAACAGGGGAAGTCATCGCTTAGTTGCTCCGCAGTGATTTTTATGGATCTTGATCGCTTTAAAACCATCAATGATTCTTTAGGGCATAATGTAGGGGACCAGTTATTGATAAGCGTGGCATCCCAGTTATCGTCTCTTTTAGAGGACAACATAGTGTTTGCGCGCATGGGCGGAGACGAGTTTGCTTTTTTACTTACTAAGTTAGGCAGTAACAGGGAGCAGGTCGAAAAAGACGTGAAAGGTTTTGCCGACAGTATTATGTTTGCTTGTCAGCAAGTGAAAAAAGCGGGACACCACGAAGTACATATTACTGCCAGTTTAGGGGCAACGATTTTCATAGATACTGAGAGGTCCGCTGAAGCTATTTTAAAACAAGCCGACACTGCGCTCTATCGGGCAAAAGAGTCTGGACGAAATACCTTTGCGATTTATAAAGCAGAAATGCAGGCCGTGTCGGATGCGCGGTTAGAAATGGAAAAAGCCCTTCACCATGCTACTGAGTTCAAGTTATTCGAACTCTACTACCAGCCTCAAACGAACCACAAAAACGAACTGATTGGCGCAGAAGCCTTGATACGTTGGAAAGACGCTAAACGAGGCTTTATTTCCCCTGCTGAGTTTATTCCTGTGGCGGAAGAAATTGGCTTAATCGTTGAGATTGGTCACTGGGTGCTCAATCAAGCGTTATCTCAAGTGGCAATTTGGCTTAAAGAAGGAAAATGGCACCCTTCCTGGCGTATGTCGATTAATGTTAGCCCGATACAGTTCCAGCAAGCGGGCTTTTTGCCTATGCTCAAAGAGCAGTTAAGTAAACACAAGGTGCCAACAAGCTGTGTGGACCTAGAAATTACAGAAAATATGCTGCTCAATGATTTATCTTCTTCTCTTGAAAAAATGCACGCTATAAAAGGCATGGGAGTGCATCTTTCCATTGACGATTTTGGCACCGGCTATTCATCGCTGAAATACTTAAAATCATTGCCTATAGATCGCTTGAAAATCGACCAGTCTTTTGTAAGAGATTTATTAACTGATAAAAGTGATGAAGCCATTGTTCACGCTGTGATTGCCATGGCTAAAGCTCTACATATCAGTGTTTTAGCAGAGGGTGTGGAAACATTGGCGCATTTTGAGCGTTTATGTGAGGTAAATTGTTTCTATTATCAGGGCTATTATTTTGGTCGTCCTGTGCCCCCCAGCGAGTTTGAGGTCGCTTTCATTCAAGGCTCGAATCAACTTAAGACTCCTTTATAACTGAATGCCATCAGCGTACTATTGAAGGCTATTTTTTTTAAGGTTGATTCATGAGTACCCACCTTATACCCTTTGTAAGCCGTGCAGACGATAAAGAGCAGCGTCATTGGATCGCGACCTTGTCGGCTGCTATGCCGGAAGAAACCATTGTTCACCTCTCGGACCTTACGCAAGCGCAAAAGCAAGATTGCGATTTTGCGATTGTGGCAGACCCTGATCCCAAAGATTTAAATACTTTACCCGGGCTTAAGTGGGTTCACAGCTTGTGGGCTGGCGTAGAAAGAATGGTGAATGAGATGCCCTCAGCGCCATTTTCGATTGTGCGTTTAGTCGATGAGAACCTGTCAAACACCATGTCTGAAGCCGTGCTTGCTTGGACCTTATATTTGCACCGAGAAATGCCGATTTATGCAAAACAGCAAAAAGAACGCGCTTGGGTGCAACATCCGATTGTGCTCGCGAAAGAACGTCGAATTGGTGTTTTGGGGTTGGGTGCCTTAGGGCAAGCCAGTGCCGAGCGTCTTGTCGACAATGGCTTTTCAGTATCAGGTTGGAGTCGCACTAAAAAAACACTAAAGGGCGTTGACTGTTTTGATGGGGAAGATGGTTTAAACGCCATGTTAAGCCAGTCGGATATTTTAGTGTGCTTATTGCCGTTAACGCCGCAAACCGAAGGCTTGCTAAATCGCGATCGATTGGCTCTGTTACCAGCAGATGCCAAGTTAATCAATTTTGCCCGCGGTCCCATTATCGACGATGGAGCTTTGCTTCAGCTGCTAGATGAAGGGACTATTGCCCACGCCGTGCTGGATGTCTTTATGCATGAGCCTTTGCCTAAAGAACACGTTTATTGGCAACATGAATCGGTGACCGTGTTGCCTCACATTTCTGCGCCTTCTCATCCGGGCAGTGCCAGCGAAAGAGTGGCGGCGAATGTCCGTCAATATCGTCTTACGGGTATTGTTCCCGACGCAGTGGATTTTTCACGCGGATATTGAGTATTTTTAACGAATCTTCATCTAAATAAGTCTAATAAAGGAGCGTCATATGCCACATTGTATTGTTGAATACAGCCAAAATTTAGAGCAAGAAGTGCCACCAGCGGATTTACTCGAAGCGGTAAAAGAAGCGTGTATTGCTTCGGCATTGTTTTCCCCTCAAGACATTAAACTGCGCAGTTTTCCTTTTAAAAGTTTTCTTTCGGTGGGGCAAGAAGATGCTTTTATTCACGTCACTTTGCGAGTGTTATCTGGCCGTACAGAAGAGCAAAAAAAGCAACTTTCTCATTTGGTGCTAGAAGCCTTAACACAGTTTTCACTGAACAATGTAAGCTTGTCCGTTGAGGTGTGTGACATGGATAGAGCCACCTACGCAAAACAGGTTGTACTGTCCCAATAATAATGGTGCTAACACTCACCAAAAAGGTCGTAAATAATGAAAACCATTCTGTGCTCAATGATGCTTCTTCCAAGTTTGATTTGGGCGCAAGTTGACTCCAGTGACATTGTCGATACAGCGTCAGCGTTACAAACATCACAAAGTGATGAATTCCTTTCGAGCAAGAACGACACCCTTGTTGGGGAAGAGCTATCTTCAGACATCAGCGCTGAAGAGGAGTATTCGCCAGAAGAACCCGAAGTGCCGGATTCGATTGCAACGCGTGCTCGTGCAGCCAATGGGCTTTTTCAGCAGCGAGAAAACAGAGAGATTGCCACAGTGAGCAATCCGTTTGTTTTAACGCCTCATAAGCCTAATTATTTTTTACCCATCGCGTATACCTCTAGCCCAAACGATCGAGCTTTTCTGGGTGATGCAGACAGCACAGAAAGTTTAGATAACATAGAATTTAAATTTCAACTCAGTGTGAAATTTCCTGTGGCCTACGATGTGGTGGGCCGCAACACCAGTCTTTGGTTTGCCTATACGCAGCAAGCCTATTGGCAGGCGTACAACAGTGATATATCCGCGCCGTTTCGTGATACCAATCACGAGCCTGAAGTCTTTATCGTGACCAAACCAAAGCACAGCTTTTTGGGCATCAAACCCAGTTATGTGTCCTATGGTTTTAACCATCAATCCAATGGTCAAACCGATGAGTTGTCTCGATCTTGGAATCGTTTTTATGTGGATTTCATGTTTGAGCAGGGCGACACCATTTTTTCCATCAAGCCTTGGTATCGTATTCCAGAGAGCGCTGAGATAGACGACAACCCTAATATCGAAAACTATTATGGCTATGGGGAATTTAACCTTATTCATGTGATCGACGACTACACGGTTGAAGTGATGTTACGAAACAACCTAAAAGCCGATGACAACCGTGGTGCCATTCAGCTTGGTTTTACCTTCCCTTTATGGGGTAAAACTCGAGGGTATGTTCAGTATTTTAATGGCTACGGACAGTCGTTATTAGACTACGATCATCAGACGCAATCCTTGGGTGTAGGTCTTATGCTGACAAATTGGTTGTAACTCCATTTCTGTCACTGAGTTGTCATCAGAGTGACACGGAACGGACATTTTACTGGTCTATGTTGAAATAACGACAAAACAGTAGGGTGACCGTGATGAACATACTGCAAAATATCCACGCCTTTGATGTGCAAACGTTTTATTGGTGTATGGCACGCAAACGCAGAATGCTGCTTACCCGAATCGGACGAACCGTGTCTTTCTCGGCTGATGGCCCCTTGTATGCATTGGCCGCTTTTGCGTTTTGGTTGCTTGGCTACGATACCCTGGTTTGGGTCTTACTGATGGGCTTTTCTCTTGAGCGCCTTGTGTATTTTATTTTAAAACGGGGTTTTAAGCGCAATCGACCTGCTGATGCACTGGACAATTTTAGCAGTTTTATCATTCCTTCCGATCAATTCTCTTTTCCTTCTGGGCATACCTCGGGTGCCTTCTTCATGGCTTTTTGCGTAAGTGAATGGTTCCCTAGTATGAACCTGATGTTGTATTTTTGGGCCGCTAATGTGGGCTTGTCTCGTATTTTTCTCGGGGTACATTTCCCTACCGATACGGTTATTGGCGCACTGTTGGGCTGTTTTTGTGCGGCGGTTGCCATTGGGGTTCTGGTATGAAAATACTCTATGGCGTTCAAGGTACTGGCAATGGTCATATCACTAGGGCGAGAGCCATGGCCGAAGAAATGCATCGTGTTGGAATGGAAGTGGACTTTGTTTTCTCAGGGCGTTCGCCACAGGATTATTTTGACATGTCTGTGTTTGGCGAATATAGGACATTCCAAGGGCTGAGCTTTGTCGCGCGAAATGGGCAATTGGACTTGTATGCCACCGTTAAAAAAGCCAATTTTAGGCGTTTTTATCAAGACGTGAGAGCCTTGAACACCCGAGGCTACGATTTAGTCATAACCGATTATGAACCTATTGTGTCATGGGCGGCAAAACGTCAGGGTGTTCCTTGTATTGGATTTGGGCACCAATATGCCTTTGCTTACGACATTCCACGCTACAAAAAAAATCTTATTGCGCAATGGGTTATGTCTCATTTTGCGCCTGCCGTGACTCAGTTGGGCGCTCATTGGCACCATTTCGGACACCCAATTTTACCTCCTTTGATTCATTCATCGTCTCTGGTAAACGCGCCCGATGCTTCGTCAGTGTTAGTGTATCTGCCGTTTGAAAACAGCGAAGCGGTACTGGAGTGGTTAGAAGCTGTACCCGATTATCGCTTTCGAGTGCACTGCAAAGACATCGAGCCGGGCGTGTACGACAACATAGAAGTCTTTCCTTTTGATCGGGAGATTTTCCAGAAAAACCTCAGTGAATGCGAATCCGTCTTGTGCAATGCAGGGTTTGAACTAAATTCTGAAGCCTTGCAGCTAGGGCGTCGAATTTTAGCCAAGCCGTTACAAGGTCAGATTGAGCAACATTCTAATGCGATTGCGATGGAAAAACTGGGTATTGGCAGCACCACCAATAAACTTAATGACACCATTATTGCCAACTGGCTTGAAACCAGTCGAGTAGTGCAGATTACTTATCCGAACGTCGCCGCGGCGGTTGTCGATTGGTTACAGTCTGGTTACGACGTCAGCTTAGCCGATTTATGCAAATCCTTGTGGCAACAAACGCCTAATGTACGTGGCATCGATTTTTCATTAGCGCCTTCATTAGCAAGCAAACCCGCTAAGTCGGGTCCAATAAAAAGCCTTACTGCTTAGTGTTCAGGCAGTAAGGCTTTACAGTCAATTTTGTAAAAGCGATGTTATGACGCTGTATTAAGCGCTTAACGTTTCTTTGAAGAAACTTACGGTTCTATCCCACGCCAGTTCAGCATTTTTTTCTTGATAACGAGCTGTCGAGTCGTTATGGAAACCATGGTTCGCCGTTGGGTAAATGTACGCTGTGTAATCTACCTTGTTGGCTTTGAGCGCTTTTTCGTAGTCTGGCCAAGTGGCGTTCACTCGTTGATCAAGCTCGGCAAAGTGCAATTGCAGCGGGGCTTTTATCTGGTCTAAATTGCCTTTTGCTGGGGTTCCATAAAAAGGTGCGCCGGCGTGAATGGTGTCTGGCATGGCCGCGGCTAAGGCGTTGGTTAAATACCCTCCGAAACAAAATCCTACCATACCGACTTTTCCTGTGGTCAGTTCATGATTTTTGAGTAGAGTGGCCGCATCCATGAAGTCACCTTCAATTTTGGCACCATCGAGTTCTTTTTGCATGGCTCGACCTTGGTCGTCGTTACCTGGGTAACCGCCGAGTGGGAATAGGGCATCGGGGGCAAAGGCCACAAAACCTACTTTAGCCAAACGTCGTGCAACGTCTTCAATATAAGGGTTCAATCCACGGTTTTCATGAGCAACGAGTACCGCAGGCGCTTTATTATCTACATTTACACCTTTTGGTATAACCAAATAGCCACGTGCTTTACCATGACCATTTGGCGAATCGTATTCCACATAGCTGGCAGTGATATCTGGATCATTAAATGAAATTTGTTCGGCGAGCGCGTAGTTTGGCGTGAGCGCACCGGCCACAACAGACAGAGTCAATCCTGTTACACTTAACGTGCCAAGACGGGAAAGGAAAGTACGACGGTCTATATCACCATGAGCATATTCGTCGTACCAATCGAAGGCTTCTTGAGGGATGGCTTTCACCGTAGCGGCTTCATTATGAGATTGATCTGTTGGTAAATTCATTGCATATCCTTCTTTTCGTAGTGAGTAAAAAACGGAATAAAAATAAGTAACGCCTTGTTTATATTAGAACTTATTTATCTTTTATAACTGAATTGATACGAAGTAAGAGCAAGCAGAGATGACATTTATTGATCTTTTTCAAATATCATCGCGTATCCAAAGCTATCAGTAATAAATGACAATTAATAGGCTTTAACGTGATTGCCTTTTTTCATCTACCCCATAAATAGAGCGCAATAGGAAGGGACAGTGATGACGCGTAAAATGCCCATTATTATTACCGGTGCGGGACAAAGATTAGGCCTTGCTAGTGCCAAGGCTTTGGTAGCTAAAGGTTACCAAGTCATAATCACTTATCGTAAGAAACGCGAAGACATTCACGTATTAGAAAGTTTAGGTGTGGTGTGTATACCTGCTGATTTTTCTACTTTAAGTGGTGTTGATGCTTTTATCGAACAGATTCAAAACCAATACACGGCGTTGGGTGGTATCATACACAATGCTTCAGAATGGGATTCAGAAGAGAGCAGTACAGACACTGCGCTTTTGATGGAAAAAATGTGGCAAGTGCATGTTTTAGCGCCGTATCGTATAAATCTTGCTTTTGAGACATTACTACGTGCGGGTGCAACCCAAGATGGTCAAGCAGACATCATCCATATGACTGATTATGTGGTGGAAAAAGGCAGCGATAAGCATATTGCTTATGCATCGAGTAAAGCGGGCTTAGCCAATTTGACTTTGTCTTTTGCCAAACGTTTTGCTCCACACATAAGTGTTAATTCGATTGCGCCTTCGCTATTGATGTTTAATCACGATGACGAACCAGAATATCGCACTAAAGCTTTGAATAAGTCTTTATTGCGCAAAGAGCCCGGTGAACAGGAAGGCGTTCTCGCCGTGCAATACATATTAAATAGTCGCTATATGACAGGTAGAACCTTGTCACTGGATGGAGGCAGACATTTGGTTTAGTGAAGCAAATGTCATTTCCTTTTTAAACGCCTCCAGATCATGAGGCAGGGTTAAGCAACGTAGGACAAAAAATGAAAGCCAATACAGCAGAACAAATTAACATCAATCGTCTTGTGTTGTCTGATGAGGCGGAAAAAGTACGCAATGCACTGATCAACAGTGGTTTAGAAACACCGATGATAGACAACGGTTTAACCACTGAAGAAAAATATCAGCGCATTAAAAACGCCTTTGAAGATGTGGTGACCACATTAGGGTTAGATTTAACCGATGACAGTTTGGCAGAAACGCCACATCGTATTGCTAAAATGTATGTCAAAGAGATTTTCTCTGGTTTAGATTACAGTGTGTTTCCAAAGATCACTGTGATCGAGAACAAAATGAAAGTAGATGAAATGGTAAAAGTCAGCGATATCAGCTTTACCAGTACTTGTGAGCATCATTTTGTTACGATCGATGGGTTGGCAAAAGTCGCTTATTTGCCAAAAGATAAAATCATTGGCTTGTCTAAGATTAATCGTATTGTGCGTTTCTTTGCCCAGCGTCCGCAGGTACAAGAGCGTCTTACGCAACAAATTTTAGTTACACTGCAAACCTTGCTAGAAACCGACAACGTGGCGGTAAGCATCAGTGCTGTGCATTATTGTGTAAAAGCACGCGGTGTGATGGACGCCAGTTCATCGACTCAAACCACAGCATTAGGTGGCTTATTTAAGCGCAGTGACAAAACCCGTGGCGAATTCTTAATGTCTTAATATATTCACGAGTGGATGTATTGGATTGTCAAAAAAGGGTCTGTTTTTACAGGCTCTTTTTTTATGTGCAAATCTCCTACGGAATGACACAATACGACCTATGAACATCAAATGCCTTTGTTTGGCTTAAAAATAGGTTTTAGGAACGACTATGTCAGAGAACAAAAACGTGTGGTTTCCAGCAAAGAAAAACGGCTGGGGGTGGGGTAAACCTTGCGCATGGCAAGGTTGGCTGGTCATGGTGGTGTACTTGGTAACCATCATCATTCTAAGCTATGTTATTGACCCTAAAGTGGAATTGACGAGATGGTCTATATCAATCGGTGTTAGCACGGCATTATTGATTTTAATGTATATCTGGAAAGGCGAAGCGCCGAATTGGCAATGGAAAGCCATCGATAAAAAGAAACGCCGCTTGTTTAAATAGCAACGGCTAAGATACTTGCTTTTTCTGGGCTGAGATTTGCCTTGGTGATACGCCAAAATGCTGATGGAAGCGTCGGCTGAAATGGCTCAAGCTTAAATAGCCCAATTCATAGCTCACCTCTGTTACCGAACGCTTTTCTTGTAGTCGCTGATAAGCGCGTCCCATACGACGTTGATGTTGATATTCTACGGGCGTGCAGCCGAGTTGCTTTTTAAAGCTGTCATAAAAGCGGCTGCGGCTCATGCAGGCCATTTTCGCCAATTCATTGGTATCGAGTGGTTGTGATAAGTGCGTTTCGATCCACTGCAGAACGCAGGTTAAACCACTGGCATCGGGCTCGTTTTGAGTAAATCTTAATAGTGCGTCTCGGCCATGGTGTCGAAGAATCCGCGTTACCAGTTCACTCACACCAAAGTCCACCAAAAGATCACGGTCTGGGTCGTTACGAATGAAGTCGCTGGTGAGTCGATCGATCACCTGTTGAGTCGCTTGCGTGTGCAATGTGTGTAGGTGCTGGTTTGGGTCGATAATGTGATTGGTAGGTAGGCTATTAACCATTATGTCGTTCATGCGGTCGCAAATTTGTGCGACCCTTTCTTTCGATATAGCAATGGTTAAGCAGGTCGTTGGTTTATGGTAATCGGCTTCAGGGAAGTCAATAAAGACTTCTTCTTGCGGCGCTAAAATAAAAGATTCATGGGGCAAAAAAGGAATATTATCATGAGCTTGGGTGTGCATTACCTTAGCTCCTGTCACCATACCGCAATACAATAATGTATCGGTTTTTAGACTGACTTTTTGAGCTTGTTCGTAGGTATCATAAATACTGAGCTCAGAATTGGGCCCAGCAAAACACACACGATTTTCCACTAACTGAATGGGCGCGCGTTTGTAACCTGACAGCGTTCTTTCTGTCGATGCAGATGTATCCATTTACCCACCTCTTTTTATCTTATTGTTTGGCGTGGTGCATTATTATACAAACATAATCACGCTTGTTTGTGCTGGGGTCAAGACTCTCAGGCGAATAGAAATGGATAGGGAGACAAGTTTCATGGACTCACAGGCAAGTTTTTTTCATTTTATGTTTTACAGTTATAGACAAGGTCAAACCTTGATATAAAAAAAACAATAATGGAGATGATGATATGATTTACGCACAGCCTGGTACTAATGGAAGCCTGATTTCATTTGAAGCTGAGTACGGAAACTTTATTGGAGGCGAATGGGTCGCCCCTGTTAAAGGCGAGTACTTTGATAATATCAGCCCAGTGAATGGCGAAGTATTTTGCCGCATTCCTCGCTCTACCGAAGAAGACATCAACCTAGCGCTAGACGCCGCGCACGCTGCTCGCGCGGCATGGGGCAAAACATCGGTTACCAATCGATCTAACATCTTATTGAAAATAGCCGATCGTATCGAACAGCATTTAGAAGCTTTGGCTGTGGCCGAAACTTGGGACAACGGTAAAGCGATCCGCGAAACCCTTAACGCCGATATTCCACTGGCTGCAGACCATTTCCGTTATTTTGCCGGTTGTCTGCGTGCGCAAGAAGGCAGTACCGCCGAGCTGGACGAACACACAGTCGCATATCACTTCCATGAGCCATTGGGTGTTGTGGGGCAAATTATCCCTTGGAACTTCCCGATTTTAATGGCTGCTTGGAAATTGGCGCCCGCCTTGGCTGCTGGTAACTGTGTGGTACTTAAACCTGCAGAGCAAACACCAGCATCGATTCTTGAATTGGTCAAAGTGATTCAAGATCTACTACCACCAGGTGTGTTAAACATCGTCAATGGCTACGGCAAAGAGGCGGGTCAGGCTTTGGCAACCAGTAAACGCATCGCCAAAATTGCCTTTACCGGTTCTACGCCAGTAGGGTCACACATTCTAAAATGCGCCGCAGAAAACATCATTCCTTCTACGGTTGAGTTAGGTGGTAAGTCGCCAAACATTTATTTTGCCGATATTATGAATCACGAGAAAGAGTTCGTCAGCAAGTGTGTTGAAGGTTTGGTATTAGCCTTCTTCAACCAAGGAGAAGTGTGTACTTGTCCGTCTCGTGCCCTAGTGCATGAATCCATCTACGACGAATTTATGGCGTTGGTAGTAGAACGTACTAAAACCATCAAACGTGGTAATCCACTAGATACCGATGTTCAAGTAGGTGCGCAAGCATCGCAAGAGCAATATGAAAAAATCCTGAGCTACATTGATATTGGTAAAGAAGAAGGTGCCGAGTTGTTAACTGGCGGTGGCGTTGAGACCATAGAAGGCTTGGATAAAGGCTTCTATGTGCAGCCTACCTTGTTTAAAGGCTCCAATGATATGCGTATTTTCCAAGAGGAAATTTTTGGCCCAGTAGTCAGTGTAACGACGTTCAAAGACGAAGCGGAAGCTCTGGCGATTGCCAACGATAGTGAGTTTGGCTTGGGAGCAGGAGTGTGGACACGAGATACTAATCTTGCCTATCGCATGGGACGCAACTTAGAAGCAGGTCGTGTATGGATGAACTGCTATCACCAATACCCAGCGCACTCTGCGTTTGGTGGCTACAAAAAATCCGGTGTCGGTCGTGAAACCCATAAAATTGCCCTTGAGCATTATCAACAAACGAAAAACATGCTGGTCAGTTACGATGTGAATCCGTTGGGTTTCTTCTAACCACTTAAGCCTTATTTTTAAAAACAGCTTAAAACTGTTCAAAGCCAAAAGACAGCAATCGTCTTTTGGCTTTTTTTGTGCTGAACAAAGGTCAATCACGCTGAGGGCCTTACTCGACTAGCCTCGTTGCGGCATTTACTTGACTGTTTGCTCACTTAGATTTGATTTCACAGAGAAAAAATAAGTTTCCTATTGGAAACTTAATCTCATAAATGATAATTTTTAAGCCAGTTGTTACTCGCTGTTTTTTTAAATTACGGGCATAAACGCTTGTTGTAGAGGAAATTCGTATGGCCATCAGTTTATTTGATCTTTTTAAAGTAGGAATTGGACCTTCAAGTTCGCACACCGTAGGGCCTATGGTTGCCGCGAACCAGTTTGCTCATCAATTACTCGAACGTGGTCTGATCGACGAAGTCAATAGAATCAAGGTTGATCTTTATGGTTCCTTGGGGGCAACCGGAAAAGGACATGGCACGGGAACAGCGGTACTGATGGGGTTAGAGGGCGAATTACCAGAAAGCATTGATCCAAGCGGTGTTAATCAGCGTGTACAAGATATAGAACAGGCTTCAAAGTTGGTTTTGTTATCTACTCACTCAATCGAAATTCAGGTTCAAGAGGACCTGATATATCACAGAATCGATCGATTAGACTTTCACGCCAATGGTATGGTGTTAGTCGCTTTTGATGAGCAACAAGCTATTCTTCATCAGGCGACGTTTTATTCCGTGGGCGGTGGTTTTATCGTCGAAGAAGACGAGGACGGTAAAGTAGCTTTGGTAGAAGATACCACCTTGTTGTCGTATGAGTTCAATGACGCAGAAACCTTGATTCAGCTTTGTAAAAAGCATGATAAAAGCATTGCACAAATTATGTTGGAAAATGAACAGCACTGGCGCAGCGAGGCCGAGATCAAGCAAGGCATATTGTCTATTTGGTCGACCATGAAAGAGTGCGTGCAAAACGGTATGCAAAATGAAGGCATTTTGCCGGGTGGTTTAAAAGTGAAGCGCAGAGCGGCCAGCTTGTATCAAGATTTAAGCAGTAAAACGAGAATGGACATGATCACGCCGTCGTTAGGCGCAATGGATTGGGTCAACCTATATGCCTTGGCAGTAAACGAAGAAAACGCGGCAGGTGGCCGTGTGGTAACCGCACCAACGAACGGTGCAGCAGGGATTATTCCAGCGGTTTTGCACTATTACTGGGAGTTTTGTCCTCGCTCTAGCGAAGAAGGAGTGATTACTTTTTTTCTTACGGCAGCAGCGATTGGCATGTTGTTTAAAAAGAATGCTTCCATTTCTGGTGCAGAAGTTGGATGCCAAGGTGAAGTGGGTTCTGCTTGCGCTATGGCAGCGGCAGGTTTGGCAGCCGCTACTGGAGGAACGCCAGAACAAGTGGAAAACGCCGCAGAAATCGGCATGGAGCACAATTTAGGGTTAACCTGCGACCCAATAGGCGGCTTAGTACAAGTGCCTTGTATTGAACGCAATGCCATGGGAGCGATTAAAGCTATTAATTCCGCCAGCATGGCGTTGCGTGGTGACGGAACCCATTATGTTTCCCTTGATAAAGTTATTCGCACCATGCGTGAAACCGGTAAGGATATGAACGATAAATACAAAGAGACGTCTCGTGGTGGCTTAGCCGTTAATGTGATCGAGTGCTAAAAAAGTGTGGCGAATTGAGTAGTATTTTTCTCGTAACATTTCTGTCATAAAAATGTAGTATATTTTGTTTTCAGTGTCTTTTAGAGGCACTTTTTTTGACATATTTTTAGTCTGTTGGTCAAACGTTATCAGGGGTTTTTATCTATAGAGTCCCAGTGTAGAATGACGCGAAATTAACATATTACAAATATGTGACGGGACGAATTGAGAGCCAAATACAATTTAGTGCGAGGAATAGCATCTCGTTGTGCTTTACTGATCAAACAGTAGTGAGCCAACGGTTTGGCATAGTTAAATTATTGAAAGAAGAGCCCTAATGGATCTTACAAATAACCCTAAAGATAAAACCTCTTTATTAGATGGTAATGAATTTGTTCGTGTTTTAATTGCCTTAGCGTTTGTGCTTGCTGCTGGCTTTTATGCCTCAATGAGTGGAATGGAAGTCTCCAATTTGTCAATTTTGGCGATTGCGGCTTCGATCGGCGCTTATATGGCTGTCAATATCGGTGCGAATGACGTGGCCAACAATGTTGGTCCGGCCGTTGGTTCCAAAGCCTTGTCTATGGGCGGTGCCATACTGATTGCTGCGATTTTTGAGGCGTCTGGTGCATTGATCGCTGGCGGGAGTGTGGTTGGAACTATCAAAAATGGCATAATTAACCCGAATGCCATTGGTGAAGCTGAAACCTTTGTTTGGGTTATGATGGCTGCGCTATTGGCAGGAGCTATCTGGCTTAATTTAGCGACATATCTTGGCGCCCCTGTGTCAACCACACACTCTATTGTAGGTGGTGTACTGGGAGCGGGAATTGCCGCGGGCGGTTGGGATATCGCCAATTGGGATAAAATGATCGCCATTGTGGCAAGCTGGGTTATTTCACCTGTAATGGGAGGTGTGATTGCCGCTTTATTTCTAATGTACATCAAGCGTTCTGTTACTTACAAAAACGATATGATTGATGCCGCTAAAAAAGTTGTGCCTTTGTTGGTTGGCGTAATGGTATGGTCTTTCTCAACCTATCTAATTCTTAAAGGTTTGAAGAAAATATGGCAACTCGATTTTATTACGGCTGCACTGGTTGGCTTTGCTATTGCTTTAACGGCGTATTTTCTTGTTAGACCTATGGTTGACAAAGCCGCTTCGGCATTGAAAAACGACAAAGACTCGGTGAATAGTTTATTTACTTTGCCATTAATTGTGTCTGCGGCGTTGTTGAGTTTTGCCCATGGCGCAAATGATGTAGCGAACGCTATAGGGCCTTTGGCTGCGATTAACGATGCTTTGATGACAGGGATTGTGCATGGTAAGGCGTCTATTCCTCTTTGGATTATGTTGATTGGTGGCATTGGTATCGCTTTTGGTTTGGCTTTATTTGGCCCTAAGATGATCAAAACCGTAGGCTCAGAAATTACCGAGTTGGATAAAACACGTGCGTTTTGTGTTGCAATGGCTGCTGCGATCACTGTTATCATTGCATCTCAATTGGGTCTGCCGGTGAGCTCTACTCACATTGCCGTTGGTGGGATCTTTGGGGTAGGCTTCCTTCGTGAATATCTAAAACTGTCTTATGATAAGAAGTTGGCGTCTATTGTGTCTCACTCTGAGTCAGCCGGTCACGATGGCATACAGACCCAAGAGTTCGTTAAGCGCTTTAAGTTAGCTGATGTCGAAGAAAAGCGTGCCATTCTGCGAGAATTAAAAGCAGCGCAAGCCGCTTCTCCTATTTCGTCTAGAGAACGCAAAGGATTGAAAAAAGCCACCAAGAAGGAATTGGTTAAACGTTCTGCTTTATTGCGAATTGCCGCGGCTTGGGTGATCACTGTGCCTGCCTCTGCAACATTGTCGGCCGTATTGTTTTACATGTTGTTGGGCTTTTCTGTTTCTTGATAACCCCAATCTCATAACACAAGAAAGACCAGTTCTCTGGTCTTTCTTTGTTTCTAACGTCGCTTCTATGTTATAAGAATCATGGCTGCTCGTTTGATTGCCAGATTTTGGTGAAGTATCACGCCTTATTAGTCCGTTAAGCCTAACCAATGGAACCAGTATGTGGATTGTATTCGGTGTTATTGTTTTCATCGTTGGTGTGTCCGTTCTGCCATTTTTAAAGTGGCGACGAGAACAAAAAGAGCGTAGAGAAAAGCTATTTTCGCGTTTGTCTAAACGAGGTGACAACATTCTTAATGCACTTGACAAGGTGTCGGATCGCTACCTTACACGAGACACGAAAATCTTCATATTAGACCATCTTATTTCTGTTATTTCTGTTATTTCTGAATTAATAAAAGCCAACTATGAGTCTAGCTTCGTACTGCGAAAAGAAGAGTTGGTTCGTATGGCAACTGAGCTTAGCTTAGGTCAGCAAGTAACTTCGAAAGATATGGTTGCCAATCAAGAGCAGCTTGATCAAACTAATGAAGCGCTAGAATATTTGCTGAAAGAAGTACGTATAATGCCAGACAATTTTGGTGTGAGTCGTTCCGTAGTGAGGCATCATTTGTTACTGATTCGTTATGCTAACGCTTTGGTGTATCGAGATTTATTAGTTAGGCAAGCCAGACAAGATCTAGATAACGATAGGAAAAGTCAGGCACTGGAGAAGTATCGAGATGCTTTAGCGTTAATCGAAAAAAATGGCTCGGTTGCCAGCTCCAAGCGAGAAAAAGTAAGACTGAAGAAAATGATAAAAGACGTAGAGACTTTGCTGTTTAAGAAAGAACCCAGCGAAAGTCGCGTGGAATAATAAACGATAGCTTCACTTTATTCGCAACGTGGTTTAATGGACGTCCGGCCACAAACAATATTAGGGTAAACAACACTTTTTATGACAGCTGTTACCATAACCGTACTGATATTATTGATTGTTGGCTTTATTACTGTCGTAACGATTTTGCAGTTAAAAGAGCAGGCTCGTATTGAGAAACTTCGTCAAATAGCGGCCCTTAACAATCAAATTCGCCAAGTACGTCGCTACCTTGATGACATGCCACCACAGTATCAACCCAAGGACATGAGGCTTTGGTTATTGTCTCGTAAAATCGCCCTTTATGAAAAGCTACTGTCTCTCCAAGCCGATGGCACAATGGCTCGCCGACGTGATAATTTGGCCGAAGAAATGGAGACGTTTCAAGCCAGCAAGCAAAAACGACGAGCAAAACCTATTAGTGATGAATTGATGATACTCGATATTCGGCGTTTATTTGATTCATTCAAATCCTTTTTAATGTCTTCAAAAACAGAAAAAACCATAAGCTCGGACGTCGTTCACAGATATAATCGGTTATTGCATTTTTACCATTTTAAAGTTAGCTCAGATTACCATGCGTACCTGGCAAGGAAAGCGTTTTTAAGTGGCCAGTTTGATGAATCTACCGAATTATATAAAGAAGCGTTGGCGCAATTAAATCCCGTAAAAGACACTATAGAGGCACAGCCTGCGGTGGCAAAACTCAAAGATCTTTTACATGAAATTATTGAAGACATTGCCCTACAAAAAGCCGAAGCTGAAATCGCGAAACACGAGGATGTAAAAAAAGAAGCTGAATTAGACAATGAATGGGAAAATTATATAAATAGCGAATCGTTCCAACAAAAAAAGCGTTTTTAATCTGTTAAGGTAAGCTTCTTTTTACCTCTGTTGATCTAAAAGGAATTGTATGAACTTGGCATTACTCTCGGCGTTTATTCCCACTTTCTTTTTTGTGTCTATAACGCCTGGTATGTGTATGACGCTGGCCATGACGATGGGCATGACCATCGGCGTCAAACGAGCATTGTGGATGATGCTGGGTGAATTAACGGGCGTAGCGACTGTCGCTACCTTGTCTGCTATTGGTGTGGCGGCCTTATTACTTAATTATCCCAGTGTTTTTATGATGCTTAAATACCTAGGCGGTGCCTATCTTGCTTATGTTGGCCTGCAAATGTGGCTGTCAAAAGGCAAGATGGCCATTAAAATGGACAAAGAAGGCAGCCGACCTGCCTCGCGCCTTGAGCTTATTTCACAGGGTTTTGTTACTGCCATTGCTAATCCAAAAGGCTGGGCTTTTTTTGTTGCTTTACTGCCTCCTTTTTTAGATTCTTCACAACCACTCACCAATCAATTAGTGGTTTTAATCGCCATTATTTTGACCCTAGAGTGGAGCTGCTTGCTGATATACGCGGCGGGTGGCCGAACTCTTAAATCCATTCTGATGAAAAGCGGTAATGTGCGTATTATGAATCGTATTGCCGGTACTCTGATGATTGGGGTTGGCGTCTGGCTAGCTGCCGGTTAACTTTTTGATCGAGTAGTTTTACGTGCTCTCGTGGTTCTTTTGCTGTTACTTCCTTGCGGGCTTTTTCTTCTAGCAAAGGCTTTTTTACTGGGCGCGGGTAAATTCTGCAGCGCGTGAGTAGGAATGTCTTTTGATGCCTTGAGCAAATGGTGCAGGTTAGCTGCTAGATCGTCCATAAACACCTGATAGCTTGTTTCCCCTAAACTGATACGGTTGAGTATCGACTCCCACTGCGCTGTCATATCGGGAGTGACTAACTGTTCTGGTAAGCAGTCGATAAAAGCTCGACCGGTTTGGGTAGCTTGAATGGCTTTACCTTGTCTTGCTAAAAAGCCTCGTTTAAACAGTAATTCAATAATACTGGCACGAGTCGCTTCGGTCCCCAATCCATCGGTTTCTTTCAATATGGCACGAATGTCTTTATTAGAGACGAATCGGCTGATGCCGGTCATGGCGGCCAACAAGGTAGCATCGGTAAACATGGCGGGAGGCGTGGTGACTTTTTCTTTCACTTCGCCTTTTGTACACCACAAAGCGTCCCCTTTTTTGAGCTTAGGCAGTTCAGCTTGACTGTCTTCATCGCCGTCTTGTGGCTTGTTTTTCACCGGCAATAAAGCCTTCCAACCCAGTGATAACGGTGTGTTTCCTTTTGCTTCAAATACGCCCCCTGCAATGTCGAGTTTTATATAAGAAGCCAGATAGTCGTAATCAGGGTAGAACTGCATCAAATATTGTCGGGCAATGAGACTGAACACCAGAGCTTCGGTTTTCGACAGGGAAGCGACTTTGTGTGCTTGGGTTGTCGGTATGATAGCGTGGTGAGCCGTGACCTGTTTGTCGTTCCAAGCTTTGCTTTTTCGTTTGGCGTCTGCATTCAGAGCGCCTTGCTGAAGTGTTTTGCCTAGGCTGTCTGAATCGATACGAGTTAGCGCTGCTATGATTGCAGGTGCGTCTTTATGTTGTTGTGTGGGTAAGTAGCGGCAATCTGATCTTGGGTAAGTGATCATTTGATGACGCTCGTACAAGGTTTGGCAGGTATCCAGCACTTGCTGTGCCGACAACGAATACGCTTTGGCCGCATCAATCTGTAATGCCGATAAACTATAAGGCAAGGGCGCGGCTTGTTTTTTCTGTTTGTAGTGGGCATCGGCGACGGTGGCGGCTTTATCGGTAATACGCTGGGCAACATTGTTGGCGAGCGGTAAGCTGAGCACCCGGTTTTCTTCATCCATGTAAGGCAAGCAGGCCTCACTGGGTAGCCATTTAGCCTGAAATACGGCCCCTTGAGGCGTCTGAATATGCGCCCATACTTGATAAAAATTTTTTGCGACAAAAGCCTCTCGTTCCTTATCGCGTGCCACAACCAGCCCCAATACGGGCGTCTGCACCCGACCAATAGACAGCACACCTTGATAGCCTGCTTGTCGACCTTTGATGGTGTAGGCACGAGTAAGATTTAAGCCAAATAACCAGTCTGCTCTTGCACGACCCAGTGCCGAGCGCGACAAAGCAGAGAACTCGTTGTTCGGGCGTAAATTCTGTAAGGCTTTATTCACCGCAGATGGGGTTAGGTCGTTGACTAACAAGCGCTGGGTGGCTTTGAGTTTCTGCGCGGGTACTTTTGTATAGTGCAGCACCTCGTCGACCAGCAATTGACCCTCTCTGTCAGGGTCACCGGCGTGCACAAGCACAGTGGCTTTTTTAATCAGTTTTTTTAAAACGCCCAGCTGCTTTTTGGTGTTGGCTTTTTCTTGCCATTGCCAATCGGTTGGAATAATGGGTAAGTGATCCATGCTCCATGATTTATAGGCTGGGTTGTATTGATGTGGTTCGGCTTGTTCGAGCAGATGACCAATACACCAGCTGACACAATCACCATTAGGCAACCAAATGCAGCCATCTTCTTTTTTCTGTGGAGAAGGCAGTGCGGCCGCAATAGCGCGGGCAAGGCTAGGTTTTTCGGCAATATAAAGAATCATAATCACACTTACTGTTCATATATAAGGGCTATCCATTTAGAGCGACCAGACACTATATATAGTGTTTATCTAGCTCTAATGCCTTTATAGGTTAGGGGTTTTGTTGTCACAGATTGCTCAAGTAATCGATAAAATAATAGCCCTCTAGACCGCGATTTTCTTCTGTTAAATCTAAAGGTATATTCATCTAAATAGTAGTCGAGCTGTTTAGATTGAACAGCACCTTGATAGGTCCCTAACAACCAACGCTTTAGTAAAGAGGCTACTCTGTGAACCCCTGGCATGGTTTCGTGAGCAGGTATATTTGAACCAAGATGTACGGTCTTTTTTCTTGAGTATCCCATGCTATCAATGGAACCATAAGCCGCAGATCCGTCTGTATGAATTTGACTACCTGGTTCAATAACATCGACTATGAATTGCTCTATGTTGCTTTTCGTCGCTCTATCTACCTGTCGTAATCTGATACGACCAAACCCTTTTGGCTCAATTAACTCTATTGCGATCAACACAACAAACTTCTTCTTATCTTGTTGATTTATATTAACTAAGCCACCTATGAAGGTTTCATCTACCTCAATAATTCCTGATAACTTATCTCTTTCAGGATTGATCATTGCATAGCGTAATCGATGCAATATCGACCAAGCTGTTTGATAGCTTCCAAGTCCAAGTAAGCGCTGTATACCAAGCGCACTTACTCCATTTTTTTGATTTGTAAGATACCAAATCGCAGCAAACCAGTCTTTAAGAGGTGTTCTCGTTTTATCAAAAATAGTGCCTGCCGTGACAGACGTTTGCTTTCGACACTGAGTACATTTAAGTTTATTTTTAGCAAGGCTATAAGGTGCCTTGTGGGCCAAACAATTTGGGCATATGAAGCCATTAGGCCAGCGAAGCGTGTACAGATAATCACGACAAGCTTGCTCATCGTGGAACCAGTCAACAAATTGACTCCAATTTTTAGGGTAATCAATACCCGCCTTGAGTGAAGAAGATTTTTTGTTCATCACTACATATTGACATTGGTTGCTCTAAATGGATAGCCCTTTCATATATACAGTAAGTGTATCGAACGCAAAGCGCGCTGACCAGCGTCTTATGAATCGAAACAAACGATTAGATTGTTTCTTCGTCGTTATATTGGTTCGAACTGAACAATGGAGCATCGATAACAGTTGAACTGTCCGATAGAGTGTTTTCATCTGGGTGATCGATATTGTTGGCAAATAAAAAGCAGCTCATCGAAGAGACAAAGATAAAACTGACGAACAAAACACCCCAGTAGTCGATTTTCTTGTGATCGGCTTTGTTTGGGTTAGCAGGTATAAAAGTTTTGGTTTTCATTGTGATGCCCTCGTAATGATGCCTATTTATCAAATGATAATGAATATCATTTGATAAATCTATGAGAGCGATTGATTTTTATTCAATTATTTTTACGGAGGACAAAAAGCACATCTAAGGGCGCCTATGTTACACTTAACGCTCAATTTTTTCGTTAATGAATAAGAGAGTGTAAACATGTCAGAACTGTCGTTCGATTCGAATGAATCAAAAATCGCTTACGGTATTGGTCGTCAAATTGGTGATCAACTTCGCGGTAGCGATCTAGGTGAATTGTCTTTAACGCACCTTTTTGCTGCGATCGAAGACGCCCTAAACGGCGTAGAAATGCGTGTTCCCGGTGAAGAGTTGGAAGCGGCTTTTGCTGAGCTTCAAGCGAAAATGGAAGAAAAAGCGCGTGCCGGTTCTGAAGAAACCGTTAAAGCAGGCGAAGCTTTCCTTGCTGAAAACAAAGCAAAAGATGGTATTCAAGTAACGGAAAGTGGCTTGCAATTTGAAGTACTTGAAGAGGGTACTGGCGCGACACCAAAACGTGAAGACACAGTACGTGTTCATTACGAAGGTCGTTTGATCGACGGTCAAGTATTCGACAGCTCTATCGCTCGTGGCGAGCCAATTGAATTCCCTCTAACTGGCGTAATTGCAGGCTGGACTGAAGGTCTACAGTTGATGAAAGAAGGCGCGAAATACCGTCTAACTATCCCAGCAGAATTGGCTTACGGTGCACAAGGTGCAGGCGCTATGATTCAGCCTTTCTCTGTATTGCAGTTTGATGTTGAGCTTATTGCCGTTGTGTAATAAAAGCCGCTGAGCAATAAACACGGCGTTATATTGAACAGCCTGTTTAAGCAGCACAATAAAAAGCGAGTCGACCCTGTTTGGATGGCTCGCTTTTTATGTTTGCGCCTTTATTGAAGACCAAGCGTCGACTTAAATATCTCGTTCCATCCTCAGGTGCATTTTACCGGCTTCTAAAAAAACCTTGCCGTCGGTGGTAAAGTTCTGTTTATCGTAAAAAGGCTGTACGTCAACCTGTGCATGCAAAAATACCCGGCGAATGCCCATCTCCCGCGCCACCTTTATCGCTCGATTAAGCAACATTTCGCCGTAGCCTTGATGACGATACGAAGACAGCACCGCTAAGCGACTGATCTGCCCTTGTTCATCTAATCGGCAGGTGCCTGTGGGCACTGCTGTGGTGCCAAAAGACACAAAGTGTACGGCTTCTTGGTCGATGTCATCCCATTCATCTTCTGGATCAATACCTTGTTCTAGGATAAACACCTGCTTTCGCACAAAGCGGATTTGCTCTTTGCTACTGTTCCAGTCCGACGTGAGTATTTTCATATCCTAGCCCTTGTGTTTGTTTATTCTTCTGGTGCGATCAGCTCGATCAGCCCTTGTTGACGAATGAAAAAGCGTAATAAGGGTTCAAGTTCGGCGTCTTGTGAAAGGTCTAATGCAGAGAAATCAAATTCTACTTGATGGCAAACCGCTTCGACAAAACCGGTTAATGCAGCATTGACGAGCAGGTGCTCACCGTTACAAAACACCCTTATTTCGCCTTGTTCAGCGTTAGGGTGTTCAAGGTTTTGTTCTTGTGTGTAATAGCAAATTCGCGCGTCGCCGGGTCGTACAAAGGTGTGACCTTGGATTGCATTGGCGAAGCATTCGTTTACGTCGTCTTGGTTAAGTGGCGTTAAGAATTCAGGGTATTTGCTTTCGCTCATGGTTTCACCGAGCCATTGCGCCAACTGATCGGGCTGATTGATCAGGCGAGCCAATTGAGTCTGAAGATAGCCGATATCGTCTTTACTGATGTGCGCGCTGTGTTGACGAGCGGGTGTTTCTGGTGCGGCAAAGCGGTCTTTGGCGTTGTCAATTTCGCATAGTTTGTCACGAATGCCGGTGAGCACATCTTGCATGCTTGGAGCGCGAAAGCCGATGGAGTAGGTCATGCAATCGTCGTCTAAAGCGCGGCCATTGTGGGCAAAATTCGGCGGTAAATAAAGAATGTCACCGGTTTCTAATTCCCAATCCATGTCAGTATTCACGGGAAAGTTATCTAAAATATGCAGCGAGATGTTTTCAATGGCAGAATCTTGGTATTCGTTTGGTGCCAATACTTGCCAACGACGACGACCGCTGACTTGCACTAAAAATACATCATATTGATCGTAATGGGGGCCAACGCTCCCGCCTTCGGTGGCGTAACTGACCATCACATCGTCTAAGCGCCAGCTCGGTAAAAATTCAAATTGCTCTTTTAAGGCTTGTACTTCTGGCACCCAATGATCGACGGCTTGGATCAGTAGTGTCCATTCTTTTTCAGGCAAGTTAGCAAAAGTTTTCTCAGTAAAGGGCCCTTGTTTGGTTTCCCATGGCGTTTTGCCATGCTCGATTACAATGCGGGACTCAATTTCTTCTTCCATCGCCATGCCAGCCAATTCGTCGGCTTCCAACGGCAAAGTAAAATCCACCAAGCCGCCTCGAATCAATAGGGGCTTTTTCTGCCAATATTCATCAAGAAAGGTTTGCGCTGTCATGCCACCAAGAATAGTAAGCGGCGTCGTTAGGTCTGTCATGGGATGCTCATTAAAAGAAGAAATAAAAGGGTTAGTGCATTAGGGTAAAGCCGACAAAAAAGAGCCGATAAATCGGCTCTTTTTCTGCGGTAACCGTTTCGTAAAGGGTTAAATTAATTACGAATGGCTTTGGCTTGAGCAACGGCATTACCGATGTAAGTGCCAGGTGTCAGCTTTTTTAATTCTGCTTTGGCTTGCTCTGGCATGTCGAGCGTATCAACGAAAGCTTCGATGGTCGCTTGGTCAATAGTACGACCACGAGTTAGCTCTTTTAGCTTTTCGTAAGGCGATTCAATTCCGTAGCGGCGCATCACGGTTTGGATAGGTTCAGCCAAGACTTCCCATGCGTTATCAAGATCAGCATCTAGGCGAGGCGCGTTGATTTCTAGTTTGCTGATGCCTTTTAATGTCGCTTGGTAAGCAATTAAGCTGTGCGCTAAGCCAACACCAAGATTACGCAATACCGTAGAATCGGTTAAGTCACGCTGCCAGCGAGAAATAGGCAGTTTAGCACTCAAATGCCCCATAATGGCGTTAGCAATGCCCAAGTTACCTTCTGAGTTTTCAAAGTCGATTGGGTTTACTTTGTGCGGCATAGTAGAAGAGCCGATTTCGCCAGCAATGGTTTTTTGCTTGAAGAAGCCCATGGAGATGTAGCCCCACACATCGCGGTCGAAATCGATCAAGATGGTGTTGAAGCGGCAAATGGCATCATACAATTCTGCGATGTAATCGTGTGGCTCGATTTGCGTGGTGTAAGGGTTCCAAGTCAAACCCAAAGAAGTAACAAAGGCTTCCGCGTGAGCTTGCCAATCCACATCTGGGTACGCTGAAAGGTGAGCGTTGTAGTTGCCCACTGCACCGTTGATTTTACCCAAAAATTCCACTTGTTCAATTTGCTTAAGCTGACGGCTAAGGCGCGCCGCCACGTTGGCCATTTCTTTACCAACTGTTGAAGGGGACGCTGTTTGACCATGGGTACGAGACAACATAGGTTGTTCAGCGTGTTCAATCGCAAGGTCTTGAATGGCCGTAATCACTTTGTTTAACTCTGGGGAAATGCCTTCCGCTAAAGCTTCACGTAACATAAGCGCGTGGGACAAGTTGTTGATGTCTTCTGAAGTACAGGCAAAATGCACAAATTCAGAGATCGCAGCCAATTCAGCGTTATCTGCCATGCTGTTTTTGATGAAGTATTCAACGGCTTTGACATCGTGGTTGGTGGTTTTCTCAATGTCTTTAATGGCTTGTGCATCGGCTTCGCTGAAGTTATCGGCTAGCTGATCCAGTAGGGCACTGGCATCACTGCTTAGCGCAGGTACTTCGGTGATTTGTGGGTGGTTGGCAAGAGCCTGCAGCCAGCGAACTTCGACTATGACTCGCATACGTAGCAAACCGTATTCGCTCACTGAGCGACGCAGTACATTGGTTTTCGATCCGTAACGACCGTCGATAGGGGAAATTGCATTTAAGCTAGTTAATTCCATTGAGATAACGCCTCGAACATGGTTTTCAGGGAGCGGCTATTATAGGCAAAAGAGGCAAGGTAATACAGGGAAGAGGGAAAGGTATTGAGATAAAAAAAGCCCAGATTCTGTCTGAAAGACGGAGTCTGGGCTTGGTGTTACCGGCGTTACTTAGGTATTACAGTGACGCTAGTGCTGTATTGAAGGTGTTACTTGGACGCATGATCTTAGCTACTTCTGCAAGATCGATGTGGTAGTAGCCACTTAGACCGGCAGGTTTGCCTTGAACCGCGGCTAATTCAGCAACAATCGCCGCTTCTTTCTCAGCCAACTCTTTTGCTAATGGCGCAAACTTCGCTGCAAGTTCAGCGTTGTCAGTTTGTGCTGCTAGCTCTTGAGCCCAGTACATAGCTAGGTAGAAATGGCTACCACGGTTGTCCAATTCACCGGCTTTACGAGAAGGTGATTTGTTAGTGTCCAATAGTTTGCCTGTTGCTTTATCTAGGCAAGCGGCCAAGATTTTCGCTTTTTCGTTGTTGTGCTTGATGCCCAACTCTTCAAAAGACACAGCTACCGCCAAGAACTCACCAAGAGAATCCCAACGTAGGTGGTTCTCTTCCATAAGCTGCTGAACGTGCTTAGGTGCTGAACCGCCTGCACCTGTTTCATACATGCCGCCGCCTTCAAGCATAGGCACGATAGACAACATTTTGGCAGAGGTACCCAATTCTAGGATTGGGAACAAATCTGTTAGGTAATCACGTAGGATGTTACCGGTTACCGAAATAGTATCTTTACCACGAATAATGCGTTCCATAGAGAAGCGAATAGCATCGTTGTAATTCATGATGCGAATGTCTAGGCCATTTGTGTCATGCTCTTGTAGGTAAAGTTCGACTTTCTTGCGAAGCTCATTATCGTGTGCACGTTCTTCTTCTAGCCAGAAAACCGCTGGAGTGTCTGATTGACGAGCACGAGTTACGCCCAGTTTCACCCAGTCGCGAATTGGTGCGTCTTTAGTTTGGCAAGCACGCCAGATGTCGCCTTTCTCAACATCGTGTTGCATTAGTACGTTGCCTGCAGCGTCAACAACGCGCATCACACCGTCTTCTTTCAACTCGAATGTTTTGTCATGAGATCCGTATTCTTCTGCTTTTTGTGCCATTAAACCAACGTTTGGCACCGTGCCCATGGTAACGGGATCAAAAGCACCATTGGTTTTACAAAAATTGATGGTTTCTTGGTAAATGCGTGCGTAAGTGCTGTCTGGAATAACCGCTTTCGCATCGTGTGCTTTGCCATCACGGCCCCACATTTTACCAGAGTTACGGATCATTGCTGGCATGGACGCATCAACGATGACATCGCTTGGTACGTGTAGGTTAGTAATGCCTTTATCAGAATCAACCATCGCCAATTCTGGGCGAGTAGCGTAACAGGCTTCGATGGCTTGTTTGATTTCTTCTTGCTGCGCTTCAGGCAAGCTTTGAATTTTATCGTAAACGCTGCCTAAACCGTTGTTTGGGTTTACGCCGATTTCTTTGAACAAATCACCGTATTTTTCGAACACATCTTTAAAGAAAACGGTAACGGCGTGGCCAAAGACGATAGGGTGAGACACCTTCATCATAGTGGCTTTTAAGTGAACAGACCACATGATGTTGTCTGCTTTGGCTTCTTCTAGGGATTTTTCAAAGAAAGCGCGCAACTTAGTGCAGCTGATTTTCATGCTGTCGATGATTTCGCCTTCAAGAACAGGCAAAGATTTTTTCACATCAACAGAGCCGTCTTTGGCAACGAATTCAATGTTAATGGTTTGAGCAGAAGGCATGGTGACAGACTGCTCAGAAGAGTAGAAATCGCCATCACGCATATAATCGGCATGAGAAATAGACGTTTTGCTCCATTTACCCATAGAGTGTGGGTTTTTACGAGCGAAGCCTTTTACTGCCGCTGGCGCACGACGGTCTGAGTTACCTTGACGCAAAACTGGGTTTACTGCAGAGCCAAGCACTTTTGAGTAGCGAGCCTGAATGTCTTTGTCTTCGTCTGATTGTGGGTTTTCTGGGTAGTTAGGGAGATCATAGCCTTGTGCGTTCAGTTCTTTAATCGCCGCGTAAAGTTGTGGCAAAGAAGCACTGATGTTTGGCAATTTCACGATATTCGCTTCAGGGTTAGCGGTTAAATCACCCAAGAATTTTAGGCCGTCTTCTGCTTGTTTGTCAGCAGGTAGGCGATCGGAAAAAGCAGCAAGGATACGGCTTGCTAAAGAAATATCGGTCAACTCAAGAGAGATGTCGGCTTCTTTTGCGAAAGCGCTAAAGATAGGAAGCAAGGATGCGGTTGCTAATGCTGGTGCTTCATCGGTCAATGTATAGTAGATGGTTTGTTTTGACATGTATTTCCCCTAACATTTCAGGCTGTTGGCCCATTGAATCGAAGATGACTTTTAGTCGCCTTTCGCTGCTGTACATGACCTGTTCACGTCGCCATGATCAGGCCAAAAATTTGCTCGATATACTACCTAAAAAAGCAAGATAGAGATATCGGCTCTCAGATATACTCAAAATTGATTTGAATTATTCGCTAGTATTTTCTTTGTTCTGATATTAACTCTTTGTTGTGAAAGTAATTATTTACAAACACTGGTTTAGCGACGAGCATCGAGCGCAGCCAATAAGGCTTTGCGCTTAAAAATCAAATGCCAACGCTTGCCGCCCAATTGACGCCACAGCATAGCAGCGCGAATGCCAGCCATAAAAATCGCGCGAACTTGATTGGCGATTTGCGGTTGCTGTAAATGACGACTATCGCCACGAACCTGAATACGAAAAGATAACTTGCTCAAGGTGTCTTGATACATTCCAGACACAGACGCCACCATATTTTCGTGTAAAACACTGTCGTAGTGGGCTTTTTTCTGTTCAATTTGAGCGATTCTCTGCCCTATGGTGGACAGCATATCAGGCTCTTTTGACAGTTTGTTTTCTAGGTGAATCAAACTTAGAGCATAACGCAAGGTGTCTGGATTGACGCGGCTGCGCTCTTTGCCCAACGCATCACGAGCAATATTGCGACCTAGGGCTAGGTTGCTTTGACAATCCCATTGGCCGCCGTAAATGTCTTCGGTAGAAGAAGCATTAACCATCAGTAGACTGTTCAGCATGGGTTCTAAACTGGCATTGTCTACTTGTCCCGTTTTGGCCAACACGGCGACCAATTCAGCCGCCTGAAACACGGCGGATAGGGCGATGGTTTGCTCTTTTTCTCGGCTACTCATGTCTCGTTCTCTTTGGGTAAGGTGGTTGATTATTTATTAAACGCCACATTAATGATGCCGCCACCAAGACAGATGTCGTCGAGGTAGAAAACCACCGATTGACCTGGTGTCACAGCGCGCTGTGGCTCGACAAAAGACACTTCGATGCGTCCGTCTGCTAGTTCTTCTATGGTACATTCTTGGTCTGGCTGGCGATAACGACACTTTGCTTTGCAGGTCAGTGGTAGGGAAGGTTTCTCGCGAGCGACCCAGTCAAAACCATCGGCAATCAGGTGAGTTTTGAACAAGGATTCATGCTGGCCGCCTTGGGTGACGATCAAGACATTGCGATCGAGATCTTTTTCCACCACATACCAAGGGTCGTCGGAATAATTGGCCAAACCGCCGATGCCTAAGCCTTGGCGCTGACCTATGGTGTGGTACATCAAACCGTGGTGACGGGCGATTTTATCCCCTTCGAGGGTTTCGATGTCGCCAGGTTGAGCTGGCAAGTACTGCTCTAAAAAGTCTTTAAAGCGACGTTCGCCGATAAAGCAAATGCCGGTGCTGTCTTTTTTGTTGTGAGTGATCAGCTCGTATTCTTCGGCTAGGCGTCTTACTTCTGGCTTTTCTAATTCGCCTACTGGAAATAGGGTTTTGGCGATTTCGTCTTTGCCGACGGCGTATAAAAAGTAGCTTTGATCTTTGTTGCCGTCTAGGCCTTTGAGTAACAAGGGCTCGCCCTGTTCGTTTTTACCACGACGCACATAGTGACCTGTCGCAATAAAATCGGCATTTAATGCCATGGCGTACTCTAAAAAGGCTTTGAACTTGATTTCTTTGTTGCACAAAATATCTGGGTTAGGGGTGCGTCCCGCTTTGTATTCTTCCAGAAAATGCTCGAATACATTGTCCCAGTATTCAGCGGCAAAGTTCGCCGTGTGCAACTTAATGCCAAGCTTGTCAGACACCGCTTGTGCATCGGCTAGGTCTTCTTTAGCGGTGCAGTATTCCGTGCCGTCGTCTTCGTCCCAGTTTTTCATGAAAAGACCTTCCACCTGGTAGCCCTGTTTCATCAAAATAAGCGCTGAGACAGAGGAGTCGACACCACCAGACATGCCCACAATGACTTTTTTATCGTGATTGGCTGGTTGATTCGTTAGGTATTGGTTTTCATTCATGACCGATTATTTCTCATTAAGCGAAGAGGACGAACCTCGGTAAATTGGATGGCGCATTGTACTGTATTTTTACGATGTCGGCATGGGAGATAAATAACGGTCCGACAAAAAATCTAAGGCAATAATGGGGTTGTTTTGCGAATCTTCAATGCAGGTTTTAATTAATGGGCTGCGATGGGGTAGGGCCATTATTTCAGCGTAGGTAAGCCAATGGCTAGATACTATATCGTCATCCAGTGGCTCGTTGGTTTCATTAAGCGGCTCGCATACAAAACACAAACGATGGTAAGTGTCTGCACCTTCAAATGGCGTAAAGGCATAAAGTCCTAGTAAACCGACGGGTTTGACGAGCCAACCAGATTCTTCTCTGGTTTCGCGTATTACGGCTTCTATAGCACTTTCGTTATTTTCGATGTGTCCGGCGGGCTGGTTGAGCACGAGTTTGCCGTCCTGCCACTCCTTGACCATGAGATACCGTGTTTCTTGGGGTGTCGCTCCGTCTTTTTTGATCAGTGCGGCGACGGTCAGATGAGGCAGTCTTCCTCTTTCTTTGTTGCTCAAAGTGATTAACCTCGTTGATGAGTTGGTCGGTGGGGGCAATGTGCTGCCATTCGCCCACGGCAGTGTCGTCGATGGTGTAGGGGCCAATGGCGTAACGAATCAGTCTTAACGTAGGAAAGCCGACGGCGGCCGTCATACGGCGCACCTGACGATTTTTGCCTTCGCGAATTTGCAACGATAGCCAGCTGGTGGGAATGCTTTCACGAAAACGTACGGGCGGCACTCTGTCCCAAACGGGAGGAGAGGCCATGCGTTCTGCTATGGCGGGTTTGGTTAAGCCATCTTTTAGCTCGACGCCCTGACGAAGTTGTGTCAGAGCCTCATCAGACAGTTCGCCTTCCACTTGCACCCAGTAGGTTTTAGGCAGCTTAAAATCGGGCGATGCGATGATGTGCTGAAAAGCGCCTTGGTTGGTGAGCAACAGCAAGCCTTCTGAATCGTAATCGAGACGACCTGCAGGGTAAAAATTCGGCGCCTCTATGTATGATGCCAGCGTCTCTTTGTCACCTTCGGCCGAAAATTGGCTGAGTACGCGAAAGGGTTTGTTAAATAAAATTAATGGAGAAGACATGCACTCTACAAAGGGTCGAATAAAAATGGGTAAAAATAAGCTGTTTGGGAAATAAGTCGACAAGCAACGTCTTACTTCTCACAGAGGAAATAAGATAGCAAATTCGCTCGAAGTTGGCGATGCGCCTTTTTATCAGTGCAGCGCATTGTTCTTTTGGTTGGCGTTATTAGTCAGTGCAACTAAGAATCAGTAGGATTAATCCCTATAGCATGCAAGCCTCTGTCGCCTGGTTCCACATCAAATGTCACGACTTGACCCGCTTTTAAGGTTTTATAGCCTTCTATATTAATGGCCGAATAATGGATGAACAAATCTTCACTGAACTCTTCAGACACGATAAAACCATAACCTTTAGCATTATTAAACCATTTCACAGAACCTTGATGCATGAGTGACTCCTTATTCATTCGGCACAGTAAACGTCGTTTTCATGGTGCAGCTTACAAAATAGGTGCAAACTGTTTTGAGCAAATCGGTGTTAGAATTTCATCTAAGCACATTGATTACACATTTGAACGCCTCTATAAAAGAGCGTAGAAGCCCTTTTCGTATTTGTAAAATTCAAATGGTAATCTTTAAGCTAGAAAACCACGTACATAAGTAGTAACAGCTCAGTTTGAGCTTGTTATGGACAAAAAGTAGCCTCAGAGGCATGGGATGATTACAGATCAACTAATTAAATTCGTATCTGAAGACGATGACCAATTCGGCCATTCAAACATTGCGATTGCACCACAAGAGATAGAGTTAACACCGCCATCTATGTATCAAGTAGTGATTTTTAATGACGACTATACGCCAATGGATTTTGTCGTATTTGTGTTACAACGGTTTTTTTCTATGGATGCAGAGAAGGCTAATCAGGTAATGTTAGAAGTACATATGAAAGGGAAAGGCGTTTGTGGCGTTTATTCTTTTGATATTGCTGAAACAAAAGTAGCCATGGTACAAGAGTTCGTGAAGCAAAATGAGCACCCCTTAATGTGTGACCTACAAAAGGTCGACTGATTCAGAGCGAGGGAATAGCAATGTTAGATAAAGAACTAGAGCAAACCCTAAACACAGCGTTTAAAGCGGCGCGTGACAAGCGCCATGAATTCATGACAGTAGAGCATTTATTACTGGCTCTCATCGATAACCACGCCGCTTCTAGTGTGTTAAAAGCGTGCGGCGTGAATCTAGACACTTTGGGCAAAGAGCTTGAAGAATTCATCGACAGCACTACGCCATTAATTCCAGACGATGACGACGAACGAGAAGTTCAGCCGACGCTGGGTTTTCAGCGGGTTCTGCAACGTGCCGTGTTTCATGTGCAATCTTCTGGTAAGCGTGAAGTGACGGGCGCCAATGTGCTGGTGGCTATTTTTAGTGAACAAGAAAGTCAAACCGTTTACCTGCTTAAACGCCACGGCGTTGCTCGTATCGACGTGGTGAATTTCGTCGCCCATGGTATTTCTAAATCAGGTGATGGGGCTTCACAGGACATGGAAGGCGAAGAGGAAACGGATGAAACTACAACCGCTCCTTTGCAAAAATTCGCCACCAACCTTAATGAAGAAGCCAAAGCCGGTAAGATCGATAAACTTATTGGTCGTGAATACGAAGTAGAGCGAGTCATTCAAACCTTGTCTCGTCGTCGTAAAAACAATCCATTGTTAGTGGGTGAGTCTGGCGTCGGTAAAACCGCTATTGCGGAAGGTTTGGCCAAACGCATCGTAGACGGACAAGTGCCAGATGTGATCGCCGATGGCGTGGTGTATTCCTTAGATTTGGGTGCCTTGCTTGCTGGAACAAAATACCGTGGCGATTTTGAAAAACGCCTCAAACAATTGTTGGGTGAGTTGAAAAAACTACCGAATGCGATTTTGTTTATCGATGAGATTCACACCATTATAGGTGCAGGTGCATCATCGGGCGGTGTGATGGACGCATCTAATCTGCTTAAACCAGTATTAAGCTCTGGCGGTTTGCGCTGCATCGGTTCAACGACGTTTCAAGAGTTTCGTGGTGTGTTTGAGAAAGACCATGCTTTGGCGCGTCGTTTCCAAAAAGTTGATGTGAATGAGCCGAGCGTCGACGACACCTACCAAATCCTCAAAGGCATCATTGGCGCCTTTGAAGATCACCATCAGGTAAAATACGAAGAGCCAGCCTTGCTTGCGGCAGCGGAATTGGCGCAACGCTATGTACCAGATCGTCATATGCCAGACAAAGCCATTGACGTTGTCGATGAAGCAGGGGCCTTTCAGCGTCTTCAGCCAGCAGATTCCCGTAAAGGGGTCATCACCGTAGCGGACATTGAAGACATCGTCTCTAAGATTGCTCGTGTGCCAGTACGAGCGGTGAACTCCGACGACAAACAAGTGTTGTCTAATCTTGAGCGCAACTTAAAAATGGTGGTGTTCGGTCAAGATAACGCCATTGATGCCTTGTCTGCGGCGATTAAATTGTCACGAGCAGGTTTAAAAGCCGAACAGAAGCCGATTGGTTCTTTCTTAATGGCTGGGCCTACTGGGGTGGGCAAAACCGAAGTCACCAAGCAATTGGCAAAGCAGCTTGGTTTGGAGCTTATTCGTTTCGATATGTCGGAATACATGGAGCGTCATGCGGTTTCTCGTCTTATCGGTGCGCCACCAGGTTACGTGGGGTTTGACCAAGGCGGCTTATTAACAGAAGCGGTCACTAAGAATCCTCACAGTGTGGTCTTGTTGGACGAAATAGAAAAAGCGCATCCAGAAGTCTTTAATTTGCTTTTGCAGGTAATGGATCACGGTACCTTGACAGACAACAATGGGCGCAAAGCGGATTTCCGTAATGTGATCTTGGTGATGACATCGAATGCTGGCGCAGAAGAACTGGCCCGCCGCTCGATTGGTTTCTCTAGTCAGGATAACTCAACGGATGGTATGGAAGTGATCAATCGTACTTTCACCCCAGAGTTCAGAAACCGCTTAGATGCGGTGATTCAATTCCAGCAACTTGACGAACGCATTATCTTTAATGTGGTTGATAAGTTCTTGGTTGAACTTCAAGCGCAGTTGGACCCTAAAGGTGTGTTGTTAGAAGTGTCTGACACGGCTCGTGGTTGGTTGGCGAACAAGGGATACGATCGTCAAATGGGCGCACGACCTATGGCTCGTGTGATCCAAGAGCATCTGAAGAAGCCTTTAGCGGATCTTATCTTGTTTGGTGATTTAAGCGAAGGTGGTCATGTGAAAGTGGCGCTAGATGAGAAGAGCGATGAGTTACTGTTTGATGTCATCAAAGAAGCGGTTGTTCATTGATTAGTCTGCTAACGGGCTGATTGTTTAAGACATAAAAAAACCGGATTGAATCCGGTTTTTTTATGTCTTCTGCTTACACTATTGCTAGGCAATAAAGCAAATTAGCGAGCGCGGTAAACGATACGGCCTTTTGAAAGATCGTAAGGTGTTAATTCAACTTTTACCTTGTCGCCAGTCAAAATACGAATGTAGTTTTTACGCATTTTTCCAGAGATATGTGCAATTACAACGTGTCCGTTTTCTAGCTCGACACGGAACATGGTATTAGGCAACGTATCAATGATAGTGCCCTCCATTTCTAAGCCTTCTTCTTTTGCCACAATATGTGTCCTATGGTGTTAACTTTCTATAGTTTAGTAGACGCCGACCATGTCATATTCGAAGGTCTACAGACGAAGAAGAAAAGTGTTCCTCTTGGTCGAATGAGCGCTAAATGTCTACATCATTACGGTGTATTTAGCGACGTCTGAATTTTGATCGAGCGTATTTTGCCTAAAAAAGCGCCGTAAGGCAAATACACTTGCGCATTTACACGGGCTATTTTTCTATTAGATAGGCTGCTTTTGCTGTTTTTCACCTATCTCGATGAGCATGTAGTTTTTAGTTGGTTCGGGGATTAAGCGATCTAAAGCATCACAGAATTGCGCTCGTGACAGATTCTTTGCACCAAGAGACAGCAGGTGATCAGATTCCACCTGACAGTCGATAAGCTGTATTTGGCACGTTTGAGCAAGATCGCAAAACACTTTCAATGCCACTTTGGAGGCGTTGGGCTGCAAAGAAAACATCGACTCGCCAAAAAAGAGATTGCCCATGGCGACGCCGTAAAACCCTCCCACCAAGGCAGTATTTTGCCATATTTCAATGGAATGAGCGTATCCGAGACGATGAAGCTGAGTGTAGGCCTGTTTGATGTCGTTTGAAATCCAAGTGCCTTCCTTATCGGCTCGTAGCGCCGCGCAGTGGTCAATAACTGTCTCAAAGTCTTGGTTTACGGAAAAAGACCAGTTTCCATTTCTTAACGCTTTTTTGAGCGATTTTGAGGCATGAAAATCAGAGGGCACCAGAGTGCAGCGTTCACCAGGGTGCCACCACAAAATAGGGTCTGGGTCGCTAAACCAAGGGAAAAAACCTTTACTGTAAAGATGTAAAAGTCGGTCGGTAGAAAGGTCCCCCCCTACGGCAGACAAGCCTTCAGGGTCTTCCAGTGCTTTGTGAGGATCAGGTGTGTCATAGGGCGACTCTGTCAGTAACACCAGTTCGTGTTGCTCATCGTGTGAAGTATTGGACATATTAGGAAAGAGAATCCTGAATGGTGAAGCATGTAAGTGACAAGATAATAGGCAAATTATAAGCGGTTTAAAAAAGAAAACGATCGCAGAAAAGAAAAAATCAAAAAAAAGTAAAGAAACCCAACCCTCAACCGATATTAAAACTAAGGAAGAAAAAATATTCACCTTGCGACTTGCTGACACAATGTTATGCTTAATTCATTGGAATGTGCATAGAAATAATAAGCACGGTGTCCATCTTGTTCTCTATTGGGTGTTTTTCGATCAAGGAAGAGGGCAAAATGGAAAAAAAAAGAAAAAAAGTGCAGGGAGTACTTGACCGGTTATGGAAAACTTGGTTTTAATCGATGCAGTCTTAAACGGTAGCTCAAAGCATAAGTGAGCATCGTGTTAGGAACTACAAGATAATTTGCTTTTTTGGTAATTGTCACAAAAGTGAAACTGATCGGTTTTAAGATACATGAGTCGTTGATTTAGCAACGTTTCTTGGTTACTAAAGCTTTTTTTAAAGTTAAAAAATCAGTAATACGGTCTACAAGACCACACAATATAATATAAAGGGGAATCTTGAATGAAAGCGATTAAACTTGCTTCTGTGTTTGCGGTATCAGCTGTTGCGGCTGCTGTTTCTACTACGACTCTAGCTGCTGAGCCTGTTTTTTCTGGTTCTGCTGGTCTTTACTACACTTCAAATGAAGAAGCAGGAGAAAAAGATTCAGCTTCTTCTGATGGTGAAGTAAATATCATCATGGATACTGGTGTTGTTTACTTTGACCTTGATATGGAAAATGGTTCGGACGGTGGATTCGATCTTGATGAAGCTTACATAACTCAAGGCGCTGTTCAATTTGGTGATTTTGATGGTTCTCTGATTGATTCAGCTGCTTACAGCGCTGGTGTTTGGGAAGATATCGATGACGCTAAATACACATTAGGTAACGATCTAGGTGTACGTTACGCTGTAAATGACGCGTTATCAGTTTCTGCAGAGATTGTTGAAGGCGAAAACGACGGTAGTCTTGCTTTTGCTTACGAAACGGAAATGGCTGGTTTGACACTTGGTGTATCTGGTGGATTCAACCTTTCTAGTGACGACAAGAAAGAAGGTAAAATCCTAACTCTTGGTGTTAGTGCTCCTTTAGGCATGGCAACCATGTCTACTTTCGTTCAAGTAGGTTCTGATGCTGACAGAGATGTATTGAACACAGGCGTTGGTATTGACCTTCCGTTGTCTGAGCAATTGTCTGTAGCACTTCAGTACTATACTGAGGGCGGTGAGCAATATCAGACAGATGCTAATGACGATGTTGTAACAGATGCAAATGGAAACAACCTGGTAGAAGATAAATCTGATGCAGGTATTACTGAAGCAACTGTTTACTATGCAGTAGGTGACGTAACTTACTACGCAACTTACGTTGCAAAAGAAGCTAAAGATTCTGACTACACTGTAATTGGCGCGACTGTTTCTTTCTAAGGCAGTCACGTTAAGATAATGTCATAACCCATTGTTTATGACTGTAAATCTTACTAAGTAATTGCGAAAGCCAACCCTTTGGGTTGGCTTTTTTTATGGTAAGCTTGGCAAACTTAGTGCTTCTCTTTATGAAGCGAGTTTTGTCTTGATTAGTATGAAATGGGAAGAGACGTTTTGTCAGAAAAAGTGAGTGAGTCGGTACGATCACCAATTTGGGAATTATTTGCCAAACAGGCGGCCTTTATTGCGGCCATGTTGTTTTTTGTTTTTTTTGCGTTAGCAACTTACACCTATAATGCCAATGATGCTGGTTGGTTTTATTCAGGAACTGGCGCCGCGATTCAAAATTCTATGGGGCCCATTGGCGCCACCATCACAGATTTAACCTCCAGTTTCTTCGGTTCTTTATTTTACTCTTTACCTCCCTTATTTTGTTGGGTTGCAATCATTCTATGGCGTAACCCACATGCTCTATTGCCACTGAACAACGCCTTACTTTGTACCATTGGCAGTATCTTGTATCTCTCTTTTGGTTCGGTATTATGCTTTTTACACACAGTCGGAGAAGCCAATTTACAATATGGTACCGGTGGTATTTTAGGCAGTGGGTTAGGACGATTATTGTATTCATCCATCGGCTACGATGGTGCTACCTTAGTGAGTCTGGCCTTAGTCATCCTAGCCTTTACTTTATTATCTCAGCTTAATTGGCTGAACCTCATGGATGGTTTAGGTGAGCGAGTCTATCTTTACAGCAGCCAAATCAAGCAAAAATGGTCGGCGCGTCAAGCTGCGAAGCAACAAGTACGAACCGATGCAGGCAAAGAAAACCAATCTGATACGTTGGATGTGTTTGACGATGAAGCAGAAGAGCCGGCAATCGTCCGCAAAAGGCGCAAAGCAACGATCAAAACCACCAACACAACCAGCGATCCTAACTTTTTAGCTGAAGTTCAGAGCGAGCCAGACATAGAGGAAACGCCTAAGAAAGCGCGCTTTGGTTTATCGTCTTTATTTTCGAAAAAGAAAGACAGCAAAACAGAAGATACTTTTAGTGATGATGCGCCTTTTGAGGCTAAAGCCTCTGTTCATGAAGAGCCGAGCTTTGGCGGTTTAGATGCGTTGAGCATCGACGATGATGAGGTGGATTTTGGCGACACGCTTTATATCGATGAGCCTTGGTCAGGTAAAGAGGTCAAAAAAGCGCCCAAAGAAGAGCGAGCACAAGAAAAAGCCGTCACTCCGCCAAACCATAATTCTCAAGAGTTAACCCCTAATAGTGCGAATGCACGGCTTTTTGACCAAGAAGATAACGCAAAACCAACAGAAGCCGCGCCTTCACATAGCGAATTTGAACAAATTCCGCCAGCATCTAAGCCAGCATTTCGAACGCTGTCTGAAGCCAAACAATTGGATTCTCTCGGTGGTGCGCACTCCCATGAAGAGAACACAAAAAAAACCGCAGAAACCTATTCGTTACCGGATCGCTCTGTTCTTACTAAGCCTAAACCGAAACAGGGCGGCTATTCAGAAGACGAATTGTTGTCTCTGTCTGAGCTTTTAGAGCAACGACTTATGGATTTTGGGGTCAAGGCCGATGTGGTCGAAGTGAACCCTGGCCCAGTGATTACTCGCTTTGAGATCCAACCCGCGCCTGGGGTGAAGGTCTCGCGTATTACCAATTTGGCCAAGGATTTGGCTCGCTCTTTGAGTGTGATGAGCGTGCGCGTAGTCGAAGTCATTGCGGGTAAATCCACCATAGGCATCGAAATTCCTAACCAAGTACGCGACACGGTTTATTTTTCAGAAGTGATTAATTGTGAGGCCTATGATCGATCTTCATCGCCGCTTACCTTGTCTCTTGGTCACGACATTTCTGGTGAGCCGGTGGTGGTCGATTTGGCAAAAATGCCTCACGTGTTAGTGGCGGGTACGACTGGCTCGGGTAAATCGGTCGGTGTGAACGCGATGATTTTGAGCATGTTGCTCAAATCGACCCCAGACGAAGTGCGTATGATCATGGTTGACCCTAAAATGTTGGAATTGTCGATTTATGAGGGCATTCCACACTTGTTAACCCCAGTGATTACCGACATGAAAGACGCCGCCAATGGCTTGCGTTGGTCGGTGGACGAGATGGAGCGCCGCTACAAGTTAATGTCCAAGCTTGGCGTGAGAAACATTGCCGGTTACAACAAAAAAGTGCGCGATGCGATAGACGCAGGCGAGCCAATACAAGACCCCTTATGGCAGCCTGAAATGGCCATGTTCTCAGAAGACGGCGTGGCGCGTACGGTGCCACATTTAGAACCTTTGCCTTACATTGTCATTGTAGTAGATGAATTTGCCGACATGATGATGATAGTCGGTAAAAAAGTCGAAGAGTTGATCGCTCGTATCGCCCAAAAAGCCCGCGCCGCGGGTATTCATTTGATTTTGGCCACCCAGCGTCCTTCGGTGGACGTTATTACCGGTCTTATCAAAGCCAACATTCCAACGCGTATGGCGTTTCAGGTGTCATCGAAAATCGACTCTCGTACCATTTTGGACCAAGGTGGTGCTGATCAGCTACTGGGAATGGGGGACATGCTTTACCTTCCAGCAGGGTTGCCAACGCCGATTCGGGTACACGGTGCCTTTGTGTCTGACGAAGAAGTCCATGGTGTGGTAGAAGAATGGAAGTTACGTGGGGAGCCAAATTATATTAACGATGTGGTGGTCAACCCGGAAGACTTGATGTCTGATGACAACAGTGAAGACAAAGACGCTCTGTACGATGATGCGGTAAAAATTGTCATTGAAACCCGTAAAGCGTCAATTTCCTCTATTCAACGACGCTTGAAAATAGGCTATAACAGAGCGGCGAATTTAGTCGAAGCTATGGAAGCAGCCGGGCTGGTTGGCCCAATGGGAACGAATGGTCAGCGTGATATTTTAATACCAGAGTAGCGTTGCCGACGTGCCGTGAATGTTCGGCACTGTGTGGAAGATGTTTGAGTTGTATTGTCGATTTTTGGAGAAACCCCCTAATGAAAAAAGTAATTGCTCTGATGGTTATGTGTGTCGCTGCGATTTGTCACGCCGCAACGGCTCAGGCGGAAGATATTAGCAAAACCGTTGAGAACTTGTTAGAAAGCAACCGAGATATCGAAGGAGAATTCCGACAAGTCACATATAATGAGAAGGGTAAGCAGTTGCAGGCCAGTGAAGGCGTGTTTTTATTGGCGAAACCGAATCAATTTGTTTGGGACAGCGTGACGCCTTTTGCGCAGCGTATTATTTCTGATGGGCAGTTCATCACTATTTGGGATGTGGATTTAGAGCAAGCGGTGAAAAAGCCGTTATCAGGCGCGGTAGGAAATTCCCCAGCGGCATTGTTGGGTCGACCCGCTGCTGAAGTGTTACCTCACTATACCATCACCGTGTTGGGTGAGCAGAAATTTCGTATGGAACCAAAAGGTGAAGACGATTTATTTCAAAACTTGATCTTATCGTTTCGTAATCAAACCATTTCTGCCATGAGTATTCTTGATGCGTTAGGTCAAACGACGGTGATTGAATTTAAGAACGTTGAAGCTCACGATGGCGTTGCGAAAGAAAATTTTGTGTTGGATCTGCCAGATAACGTCGATGTTCTTGTAGAAGGTCAGTAATGAAGGATCTGTTTTCTGAGGCGCCCGCATCGGCTTATCAGCCATTGGCGGCAAAGATGCGACCAGAAACGCTGGACGATTATATCGGTCAGTCGCATCTTGTTGGCCCAGGAAAGCCACTAAGACGCATGGTGGAAACAGGCCATTGTCATTCGTTTATTCTTTGGGGGCCGCCAGGCGTAGGCAAAACCACCTTTGCACAGCTTTTATCCCATGCGTTAGAGGCGCAATTTATTGAGCTTTCTGCGGTAATGTCTGGTGTAAAAGACATACGTGCAGCGGTTGATCGAGCCAAACAAATGCGGATGATGAACGGGACTCAAACGGTGCTTTTTGTCGACGAAGTTCACCGATTTAATAAATCTCAACAAGATGCTTTTTTGCCCTTCATAGAAGACGGCACTTTTCTATTTATCGGCGCAACTACCGAAAATCCAGCCTTTGAATTGAATTCTGCCTTGTTGTCACGCGCTCGCGTGTATCGCCTTAAAACCCCCACGGACGAAGAAATCATGTTGGCGCTGACCCGTGCTTTGCAGTCCGATCAAAATGGTTTAGCGGAACAGGCGTTTGACATCGATGAAGCCTTTTTATTCATTTTAGCGCAGGCTGCGGATGGAGATATTCGACGCGGCTTGAACTTTTTGGAAATATTGTCGGATCTTGTTGAGCCAGGAACTAAGGTAACACAGGAACAGCTAGAAGACGTATTGGGCGGCAGCTTGCGTCGTTTTGATCGCAAAGGGGATGTGTTCTACGATCAAATTTCTGCTTTTCACAAATCGGTACGAGGCTCTTCGCCCGATGGCGCCTTGTATTGGATGGCGCGCATGCTTGATGGCGGCTGTGATCCCCTGTACATTGCGCGGCGTTTATTGGCCATTGCATCGGAAGATATCGGCAATGCCGACCCAAGAGCATTGCAAATTGGCTTGAATGCGTGGGATGTGTTTGAGCGAGTTGGGCCTGGAGAAGGCAATCGTGCCATCGCCCAAGCGGCTGTATACATGGCGTGTGCACCTAAGAGCAACGCGGTGTATCAGGCGTTTAACCAAGCTATGTCGGATGTGGCTGCACAGCCAAGTTACGAGGTTCCCAATCATTTACGCAATGCACCCACCAAGCTTGCCAAAAACATGGGGCATGGCGAAGGTTATCGCTACGCTCATAATGAAGACCACGCTTATGCGGCTGGGGAAATTTATTTACCAGAGGAGCTGGCGACCAGCCAGTACTATTGTCCCAGCGATCGTGGACTCGAAAAAAAAATTCGCGACAAATTAGCTTGGTTGAATGAGCTAGACACACACAGTACGCGACAGCGTTATTCACTCGATGAGCCACTTGTTGAGTCACATCAAGAGCCAAAACCATGATGTATTTTATGATTGCCTTTGGTGGTGCATTCGGTGCACTTAGTCGATATAGTTTAACCAAATGGATAAATCACTATTGGTCCCATTATTTTCCCTTTGCCACCTTGGTGGTCAATGTTTTAGGGTGTTTGCTTATGGGCATGGTGTTTGTGCTGATTAGTGAGCGCCTGCCGTCTCTTGAACCATATCGTCCCTTGTTAATTGTTGGCTTTTTAGGCGCTTTCACAACCTTTTCGACTTTTTCTTTGGAAATTGTCGCGCTAATCAACATGCAAGCTTGGCTAAGTGCGTTAAGCTATTTATTATTAAGCTGTGTTTTGGGGATCGCGGGCTTAGCGGCCGGCATGACGCTGACTCGACTTTTTTGAAAAGCATTTCTAATGCTTAGTACTCACGTCGTACATCGCCCAAATTTATTTTTATCTATTGTTTAAAGGATACTGTTGCAGAAATGTTAGACATTAAAGCATTGCGCGCTGACCCGGAAGCCATCGCGGCTCAACTTAAAAAGAAAGGCTATGCGTTGGATGTGGCGACTTTTTCTTCCCTAGAAGAGCGTCGTAAAGCCATTCAAATGGAAACGGAGCAGTTGCAACAGGCCCGAAACTCGGTATCCAAAGAAATCGGTCAGGCGATGAAGTCGGGCGATAAAGACAAAGCGGCTGAGCTGAAAGCCCAAACGGCGACACTAGGCGATGATTTAGAAACCGCAAAAGCGCAATTAACACAAGTTCAGCAAGAGTTTGAAACTCTGCTTGAAGGTATTCCAAATCTACCTCATGTGTCTGTACCTGAAGGTGTTACCGAAGACGACAATGTCGAAATTCGTCGTTGGGGTGAGCCAAAAGCCTTTGATTTTGAACCGAAAGATCATGTGGATCTTGGCGAAGCCATGGAGATGTTGGATTTTGCTGCGGCGGTGAAAATCACCGGTTCACGATTTGCGGTGATGCACTCTGATCTAGCGCGTTTACATCGCGCTCTGACACAGTTTATGATCAATACTCATGTGGATTTGCACGGCTACTCTGAAGTGTATGTGCCGTATTTGGTCAATGCACATTCCCTGAAGGGAACCGGCCAACTGCCTAAATTTGAAGCCGACTTGTTTAAAGTGCCTGTGGACAAAGACAGTGGCAACAATGACTTGTATTTGATACCAACCGCCGAAGTGCCAGTGACCAATTTGGTACGTGATGAAATTCTAAATGACGCCGATTTACACAAAAAGTTTGTCGCACACACGCCTTGTTTCCGCAGTGAAGCGGGCAGCTATGGTCGTGATACCCGCGGTATGATTCGTCAACACCAATTCGAAAAAGTCGAATTGGTTCACGTGTGTCGTCCTGATCGTTCAGAAGACGTGTTGGAAGAGTTAGTCGGCCATGCGGAATCTATTCTGCAAAAGCTCGACTTACCTTACCGTACGGTGATTTTATGTGGTGGTGATTTGGGCTTCTCTGCTCATAAAACCTATGACATTGAAGTTTGGTTGCCAGGCCAAGGCAAGTACCGTGAGATCTCTTCTTGCTCAAACATGTGGGATTTCCAAGCAAGACGTATGCAAGCACGCTGGCGCAACCCAGAAACAGGCCGTCCAGAATTAGCGCATACCTTGAACGGCTCTGGTTTGGCTGTAGGTCGTACCTTGGTGGCCGTACTGGAAAACTACCAAAACGCTGACGGTAGTGTTCGTGTTCCTGATGTTTTGGTGCCTTACATGGGTGGCAAAACCGTGCTTAAAAAAGCATAAGTGGCACAAAAATCAAACGAATAATTAAAACAAAAAAAGCCTCTGAAGAGGCTTTTTTTGTGATGAGTGGAAAAGAATATTATGACGGGCAAGGTCTATTTGATTGGTGCGGGTCCTGGTGATCCAGAGTTATTAACGTTGAAAGCACATCGTTTGCTCATCATGGCCGACGTGGTGCTGTATGACCGTTTGGTTGGTAAGGAAATCATCGACCTGATTCCTGAAAACGCAGAAAAGCTGTACGTAGGCAAAGCGAAATCTTTGCACAGCCTTCCGCAAGACCAGATCAACAGTTTATTGGCAGAAAAAGCGAAGCAAGGTCATATGGTGGTGCGGCTCAAAGGCGGCGATCCGTTCATTTTTGGTCGTGGCGGTGAGGAGTTAGAAGAGCTTATTGAAGAAAATGTGCCCTTCGAAGTGGTGCCAGGTGTGACTGCGGCAGCCGGTTGTGCGGCTTATGCAGGGATTCCTTTAACGCACCGTGATTATGCCCAGTCCGTGCGTTTTCTAACGGGTCACTTAAAAGATGGTACGACGGATCTACCTTGGGAAGAGCTGGTACATCCGGCGCAAACCTTGGTGATTTACATGGGTTTAACCGGATTGAAAGAGATCAGCCAATCTTTGATTCGATTTGGTATGGAGCCTTCTATGCCAGTCGCTATCGTCGAAAAAGGCACGACCAAAGAGCAGCGCGTGTTTACCTCAACCATGAAAGACATTTACGATGTAGCAACGAAAAATGAAGTCAAATCGCCTTCACTATTGATTATCGGTGAAGTGGTAACTTTACAAAGTAAATTAGAGTGGTACGGTAAGTATTAATTCGTTATAGACAGTTCGCAGGTTTGGGTAAGCCTGCGATTTTTGCTGCAAGTTTAGGTGGACTGCCAGGAAATAAGGTCATCAAATAAATACTGCGACCTTTTTCTTTGCCAAGCTTTTTTGTCACGGCTTTTACGAGTGGGCGCATGGCGGGAGACACTTCATACTCTTGGTAAAAGTCACGCAGTAAGTGAATGATTTCCCAATGGGCGTCCGTCATCTCGATGTCTACTTCAGCCGCCAGTTGATTGGCCAGTTCTGGTGTCCAATCGCTTAGGTTGAGCAAATACCCTTCTTCGTCCAAAACCAGGCTGTGATTTGTCATTAGATTTACCAACTTATGTTTGCTTCGGCGTTAAAGGTCGTGTTGACCCAGTCTTCGTCTGACAATGCCGTACCAATGTTAGGGGAAAGGCCATATGCAACGGCATCACTTTGTAAGTAATAGACCTCGATGTTTTTACCATCAATAAGCGCTTTCACAGTATTGACTTGATGGACTAAACGTAAAATTCCCGCCTCGATAAAAAGAATATGATCGCCATCTTGTAGGCTGTTTTGCCAGTTAGCTTCCACCGAAGCTGGGTAATCGAGCTGATTGATTTGATGAAGCCGCATAATGTAAACCAAATGTTAAAACTAAAAGTGAAAAATTAAAACCGGAAAACCTGTTGGTACTGTGAAAACAGAGTCTGCCATTGTTCGGTGTCGAGTGGTGTGACGCCAGGCCAGACATTTTCGCCATTTGGGGCTATTTTGTCGCTTTCCACAAATAGGTTGTCGATGTCATAAAACTCCAGACCATCGAGCAACTTATGCAGATTTTTGCCTTGCATGGAGTCGGGTTGTTGCTGGGTCGACAACAGAGACAAAGCAGCGCCGGATAGGCAAAGGTCGACAGGTTGCTCAAAGGTCGCGAGTACCAGTGCAAGGTCGAGTCCTTCTTTCACGGCCAAACTGGAGTAAGGGCTGCTGTCTAGGTGGATCAACGTATGCTTCATGGTGCTACCTAAACTGAATGATTTTGTGGGTGCTGTTCATTAAATCTACCAAGGTACCAAGACCCTCTAGTTGAAAACCATCCGCCAAAGAGTGTTGATCTAGCTCGTAGCGCTGGCTTTCTGTTTTGTTCACTATGCCTCGTCTTACGGCGGCGGCGATGCATAAATACAGCGGCACCTTGTGTTGCTCTGCAGCGGCTTGCCATGCTTGAGTGAGGTTAATCTCATCTCTGGGTGGTTGTGCTAATGTGTTGCCAATCAGTACGGCGTCTTGATAAAAAAATACCCCTTTAATGCTGTCTGGGTAGGCTTTCATAGCAGCGTTTAGAAACCGTAAAGCAGAGTGGCAGGCCTTACTTTGGTAAGGCGAGCCTGTGATTAGCAAGGTGTATTGCATGGTAAGTGTGGCCTTCAAAAATAATGGAATGAATTTTACACATAAAAAAGGCCGCAGTCAGCGGCCTTTCATAAGAGACGTTAGTCATTAGTCACGAGACATGCCGATCAATGACAAAATACTGAGGAACATGTTGTACAAAGAAACATACAGGTTAACCGTTGCTACAATGTAGTTTGTTTCACCACCACGCACGATTTGGCTAGTTTGAAGCAGGATAACGGCGGCAGAGAAAAGCGCGAAACCGGCTGAGATGAAAATTTGCAAAGCAGGCATTTTGACGAAAATACCGGCAATAACCGCAAACAACAATACAAAGAAACCCACGGTGATGAAGCCGTTTAAGAAGCTAAAGTCTTTCTTAGACACTAAAGCGTAAGCAGATAGACCAAGGAAAGATAAACCTGTGATGCCTAAGGCGCTCATGATCATGCTGGCGCCATTCGCCATATTCATATAGGCACTTAGAATGGGCCCAAGGGTGAGACCCATGAAGCCAGTCAGTGCGAAAACACAAAGAATACCGGCGGCGCTGTTTTGGAATTTATGAGTCAAAAACAATAGACCATAAAAACCGACCAAAGTGATAATAAGGCCCGGATGAGGTAGGTTTAACGCCATGCTCATGCCAGCGGTGAAGGCACTGAACAACAAGGTAAGCGACAATAGCCCGTAGGTATTACGGAGCGTTTTGTTTGCCGCTTGTGACGAGTGCGTCGAAAGGGCTTCTGTGTAGCGCATGGAATTCTCCTTTAAGGTTTATAACGATCAATAGACGTAATATGCGGCTGAAAGTTCCAAACTTCAAGCAAGATTCTTATTAATAGGCGTAAAGCCTGCTGCTGTTCATACACGCCTTAATTTCGTTACCATATCTTATTGTTAACCATTGCTGAGCAGAAGGTTATCGTGCTTATAAGTATGGCTTTTGGTAGACTATTAGACTGAATAAACGAAGCGAGATGTCTCTTGGATAATGATTACTTTTTGCCGATATCATTTTCTATGGCCACGCAAATTGGCTTAGAAGAAACGGTATTGCTTACTTTTTTGAAGCAACAAACTTACTTGACGGGATCGTCTGTATTGCGTGTCGAAATGAGTCGATTGAGCGCTCAATTACCCTTTTGGACTGTGCCTATAATGATGCGGTTTTTGGCTAATTTGCAGATTGCTCAGCTGGTCAGTTTTCAGCGCCAAGATGACATCCTTGAAATACAGCTAGCTTCAGCACAAAAGACAGCACAGACAATAAAGCCGTCGCCGAATATGACGCAAGAGGATCCATTGATGGCGAAAATGGATCGGCTGCAAAAAGCATCGCGGGAAAAGAGTGAGGAGTTCACCCCTCAACCAAAAAGTTACCCTGCCAAGCAGCCAGTTCGACAGTACGATATGCCCTCTACACCGCCGGTGGTAAATGATCGTCGTGGTGTAACGGATTTCGATCTCTATTTAGAACAAAAAGAGCGTGCTCGACAGCCTGATCAATGGCAACCTGAAGAAGCGACACTAGAACAAATTGGACAGGCTGGCATTGCTCGTGATTTTGCTTTGTCTTTGCAGACTGAGTTTTTGCTGCGAATCAAAGAACAACGCAAAAATGTCAGAACTTGGAACAGTGAATTTTTTAAATACGTAAAACGTCAGTGGCAATACAAACAATCGGATCGATCTTCTTATGAAGGAACCTCAGGCAGTTCAAAATTTACTAAAACCTCTCGAGAACAAGTTAGCGACGCCCTCAACAACATACACGACACAGACTGGTGAGCAGGGGGCGGGGCATCGTGAATCAGGCCCTACAGCAGCCGAACAGCAGACTCGTGTTCTGGTCAACATGTTATTTGCTCGATTTAAAGCTATTTATACACACAAATTTGCCTCGGCCTACAGCACCACTGATGAGGTAAAGCTCGCCAAACGAGAATGGGCAATTGCCCTTAAAGGCTTTCAAGAGCCATTGTTGGCCTATGCGGTTGAGCGTACTAAAGAAGTGCATCCTTGGCCGCCGACAATTGCGGACTTTTTAAAACTGATCAATACCGCTTATAAAGCCTACGGTTTGGCAGATCCTCGCTCTGCGTATTTAGAAGCATGTGCCTGCCGTTCTGATCCGCTGATGTATAAATGGAGCCATCCCTCGGTATTTTTTGCTGGCTCAGAAGTGGGTTGGTACAAGATTAAGTCAGAAGAGGAGCGGGTGAGCTGGCCCTTGTTTGAAGCGGCTTACGTGAAAGTGGTGGATAGAGTTATAGCGGGTGAGCGCTTGGTAATTCCCAAAGTGACCATGATCGAAAACAAACAGACGCTCAATGTCACCGAGCTGGTTCGTCATATTTCGAGTCAGTTAGATATGCCAGAAGAGCAGGTTTTACCTCTTTTGTACTACACACAAAAAACCCAAGGCTCGGGTATTCGTTTACGCTACCGAGAGATCAGTGAAAAAAAATTACTCGATATGGGCTATAAGGAAAAACTTCCAGAATAACGGTGAGTTTTGAGTCTTTGTTCGATAACATAATTCAAGGTGGCAGGACGCCATTAGCATGCTTCAATCGATCGATGATTGAAATGAACAAGGAAGGGAGAGATTTTGTGAGGCTGTTATGTTGAAAGTACTTATTGTTGATGATCACGATGTGGTTAGCCATGGCATTAGTCGCGTATTGCAAGACGTTCAGGGTGTGAATGTGGTGGGTGTGGTTCACAGCGGTGAAGACGCCATTGTGAAAACAAAAGCCTTGCTGCCAGACATCGTTTTAATGGATGTGCACATGCCTGGCATTGGTGGTTTAGGCGCGACAAAAGAAATTAAACGCTTGTTACCAAAAACCAAGGTAATTGCTTTATCGGCGATGGATGACAACTTATATCCTGTCAAGTTACTTGAAGTCGGGGCATCTGGCTATCTTACCAAAGGTACAAACACGTCTGAGCTGTTAGAGGCCATCCAGATAGTGGCCAAAGGTGAGCACTATATTTCCAAAAGTGTGGCACAAAAAATGGCACTGTCGAAGTTCTCTATCGATGGACAAGGTTCGCCGCTTGGGCAATTGTCTGATCGAGAGTTGCAAGTGGCGCAAATGATTGTCGATTGTAAAAAATCCACTGAAATTGCCGATCATTTAAACGTGAGCCCTAAAACAGTGAGTACTTACCGCACGCGTATTTTTACCAAGCTGAACATAGAAAGCGATGTTGAATTAATTCGTTTGGCGGTTCGCTATCATGTGCTCGGTATGGGCTAGGCGAAAAACGAGGTTTGTTTGAGCCATTTAGAATTTGATCCAAAGCATTTTGTTGCCAACTTAACCACACGTCCTGGGGTTTATCGTATGTACGATGACCAGGAGGTGTTGCTTTATGTTGGCAAAGCCAAAAACCTAAAGAATCGAGTGGCCAGCTATTTTCGCGCCACTGGTTTAACGACCAAAACCATGGCCTTGGTGAGTCGTATCCACTCTATTGAAATCGCTGTTACCAAAAGTGATACCGAAGCGCTGTTGCTTGAACAGACCCTGATCAAGCAACACAGGCCGCCTTATAATATTTTGCTTCGTGACGATAAATCTTACCCTTATATATTGCTGTCTAACCATCTTCATCCTGCCTTGCTGTTTCGTCGCGGTAATAAAACGGACAAAGGCACCCTGTTTGGACCCTTTCCAAGCGGTACAGCGGTGAAAGAAAGCCTGATTACCATGCAAAAGGTATTTAAAGTTCGTCAATGCGAAGACAGTACCTACGCGAATCGATCTCGACCCTGCCTACAATACCAAATCAAACGTTGTTCGGGACCTTGTGTGGGGCTGATCAGTGATGAAGAGTATGAGTCAGATGTGCGCCATGCCAAAATGTTTTTGCAGGGCAAAGACCAAGAGTTAACGGCGGAAATTACCTCACAAATGAGTGCCGCTGCGGCTGATATGGAGTTTGAGCGTGCGGCTGAGTTGCGTGACCAAGTGATCCAACTCAAGCACATTCAAGAGCAGCAGCACGTGTATGGACAAACCGGTGACGCTGATGTGATTGCCTCGATTATTCAACCTGGTGGCCTTTGCGTACATATGATGATGGTGCGAAAGGGTAAAGTCGTTGGCAGTAAAAGTCATTACCCTAAAATGCCTCTTGAAATTAGCGAAGGGGAATTATTATCGTCTTTTATAGCGCAATTTTATCTAGGTGGTATCCAAGAGTTGCCCAAGACGCTTATCATTAGTCATGAATTAGACGATGGTGATGCACTGGTTGCGGGTATTTTTGAAACCACGAAGAAAAAAATTGAAGTAGTCAGTAACGTAAGAGGGCAGCGGGCCAGATGGCTTGAGTTAGCAAGACTCAATGCTGAACAAGGTTTACAGGCTCGTTTATCAGATAAACGTAATCATTTTAGTCGTATTACGGCGTTGCAAAAGCTGCTTGGGTTTCATGAGCCGCCTGCTCACATGGAGTGTTTCGACATCAGTCATTCCAGTGGCGAAGCGACGGTGGCTTCTTGTGTGGTGTTTGGCCCAGATGGGCCAGATAAAAAGCGCTATCGATCGTTTAATATCGAAGGCGTAGAGCCTGGAGACGACTACGGCGCAATGAAGCAAGCACTAACACGACGCTATAAACGGGTGAAAAGTGGCGAGCTCGATGCGCCTGATGTGTTGTTAATCGACGGTGGTAAAGGCCAGCTCACTCAGGCGGAAACCGTGCTGAGAGAGTTAGGGCTAGTGAATATATTTTTGCTTGGGGTCGCAAAGGGCGATACTCGAAAGCCAGGCCTTGAAACCCTATATATAGGTTCAAAAGAAGACGAAGTGGTATTACCACCCGATTCGGCTGCTTTGCACCTCATTCAACATATTCGTGACGAAGCTCACAGGTTCGCGGTGAAAAGCCATCGTCGTCGGCGCGATAAGAAGCGTCGACACTCTGTATTAGAAGATATTCCGGGCATTGGCCCGACCCGTCGCAAAGAACTGCTGATGGCGTTTGGTGGTTATCAAGAATTGTTGTCTGCCAGTCAGGAGGACATAGCAAAAGTGAAAGGAATCAGTGTGAAAAAAGCGGAAGAGATTTACCTTAATCTCCATAAAAGTTAACTCATAGCGTTACGCTTAAATAAGTGTCGGTGCACATACTCATTACTAGGAATAAAATGAACATACCCAATATTTTGACTTCCGTACGAATCTTTATGATTCCCGTTCTAGTCGCTGTGTATTATTTGCCATGGGAAGGGCGTTTTCATGCGTGCGCTATTATTTTTGCCTTAGCAGCCGTTACCGACTGGTTGGATGGCTATTTGGCTAGAAAACTCAACCAGACAACGGCGTTCGGAGCCTTCTTTGACCCTGTTGCCGATAAGTTGATGGTATCTATTGCTTTGGTGTTGCTGGTGGCGAGTTATTCAAACCCCTTACTGACATTAGCCAGTGCCGTCATTGTCGGTCGTGAGATTGTGATCTCGGCATTGCGTGAGTGGATGGCCGAAATGGGCAAACGTGCCAGTGTTGCTGTGTCTTATATCGGCAAGCTGAAAACCACTATGCAGATGTTGGCGATTTTCATTTTATTAGGCAGTCGCCCTGGCAGTTTTGAATCTCATATTGGAGAGGCCGTATTAATAGCTGCCGCGTTATTAACCTTATGGTCTATGTATATTTATTTAAAAGCGGCATGGCCAGAGCTAATGCCTAAAGAGTCGGTTGAAAAGTAAACAGATTTTTAAAAAATGCCTAAGTTATGAATTAATTTGAATTTTTCCCTTGACGTGAAAGCTCAAATACATAGAATAGGCCACGTCTTTTGAGACGCGGGAATAGCTCAGTGGTAGAGCACAACCTTGCCAAGGTTGGGGTCGCGAGTTCGAGCCTCGTTTCCCGCTCCATTCAAAAGATGATCTGATAGAAGGCCGGATGGCAGAGTGGTCATGCAGCGGACTGCAACTCCGTGTACGCCGGTTCGATTCCGACTCCGGCCTCCAATATCAGATATGCCCGGGTGGTGAAATTGGTAGACACACAAGACTTAAAATCTTGCGCTTTAACGAGCGTACCGGTTCGATTCCGGTCCCGGGCACCATTTATGGTGCCTTTTTTTTGCCTTAATTTTGTTATCCTCTTCAATCCCTCGTATTTCCTATCTTTCAGCCTTTTAATTGATTTCTCCGAATACATTCCGGTCTTTATCAATAATTTTTTATGACTTTTAAGCGTCTAAACGTCTGTACGCAAGTTGTCCATCAAATGGGTTGCTTCGAGCCATTGAATTATTCCTGAAGAGCTTTTGAAATAGAGATATCGCTAACGAAACGATTTTTGCTTAGTGCTTCGTTAGCCTTGCTTTAAGTGATGGTGAGTAGGATGTTGGTTGTGTAAAGGGGTTTGTGATTACCGCGCTTTGTTGAATTGGCCTACGGCATTGACGACTTGTTGAGACTCTAATTGAATGTCATTCATAACGTTGCCAGTATCGGTCGCTAGGTCGAGTGCCTGATGCGCTTTATCCATGCCACGCTCAATCAACAATACGGCATTTTCGGTCAGTGTTTTGTTGTCATCGACCACGTTAATGATTTCTTGAGTGGCTGTGCTGGTTCTTAGGGCAAGCTGTCTGACCTCGTCGGCGACCACAGCAAAGCCTCGGCCTTGTTCACCAGCTCTGGCTGCCTCGATGGCGGCGTTTAGTGCTAGTAGGTTGGTTTGGTCGGCAATGCCTCGTATGCTGTCTACCAGTTCACTGACTTTAATAGACTGGGTGCTTAACTCAGATACGCCCGTGCTGGCGTGTTTCATCTGTTCGGTCAATTCATTCATAATAGAGATTGTTGATGCAATCACGTCTATGCCTTTTAACGCGTTTTCATCTGTTTTCATGGATGTATCATAAGCAATCTGTGCTGCGTCAGAAACAGCGAGCTCTCGATCCATTTGTTCGGTAATCACGGTTGCGAGCTTGATAACCTTGTATAATTCACCGCTGTCGTCGTGTACGGGGTTATAAGAGGCTTCTAACCAGACCGCATTGCCTTCACTATTAATTCGTTTGAATCGCTGCGAGATAAACGCACCAGAGCGCAGTTTATGCCAAAAATCCTGATAGGCTTGTGATGACACCTCTTGTGCATCACAGAACATTTTATGGTGCTTGCCTATGACTTGGCTTTTTGTGTATTGCATGCTTTTTAGAAAGTTATCGTTGGCGTTTAAGATAATGCCATCTAAACTGAACTCAATCACTGCTGAAGAGCGGTTCAGGGCAGTTAGCATGTCTTGTGTTTCTCGAGATTGTGAAATGGTTCTGGTCAGCTCGGTTGAATAGACTTCGAGCACGGTTGAGTTGTTTTCTAGTTTTTTCGGCTGAATAATAGCGCGATACCACATTTCTTTGTTATTTTTACCTTCAAGCTGCATTGCACCATGCCAATGATGTTTACCGACGATGCTCGCCAACATGCGTTGGCAGTGTTCTTTTTGAAGAGATTTTCCAACAATAAATTGTTGGATGTTTTTGCCAATTAGTTCGTCTTTTTTTGAGTCAAAAGACGCAAGAAACAACCCGTTAGCAGACAGGATAGTGCCCTCTGAGGACATCGAAAAATACAACATTTCTTGTTGTAAATCGTCTTGCGTTTCTTGAAATGAGAGCAGTGCTTTTTCTAATTCATCGATTCGATTGAGTAATTTCTTATTGCGTAACAGCATGGCTTGAGCCTCGGATGCGTGGTGTTGAGCTGAGTAGGGTGTTTTACTGCCGCCACATCCAGTGAAGGGCTTTCTAGAACGTAAATCAGTTTACGTTGTAAGAAATCCATTCTTTTTCTGCCTCTTTGTACTTAGCTATTTAAGCAGCTTTATACTTTGCACTTGATGAAATAGGTCTGTTGTAATTTTTTGTTAACAGCGCTTTTGATTTTACTGCATATTTGGTGAATAGCGTATAAGAATTGTAGAAATGAAAGGGAAAACTTTCCATTTTGAAAGGTATCCCTTTTTTTACTGTATTGGGGAGTGTGGAAGGAATGATAATGCGCCCGCTAGTATAATTAGGCGCATTATCAATGATTTAAAGAAAATCTTTGTTACTCTATCGTTTCTATATTCTGTTCTTCATCGTTTTCCCGAACATTTTCTTCAACTGTAGCGACGTTATCCAGATCCTCTTCAGTATTCTCTGTTGCAGTAAGTGCAATGATTTTCTGCTCTAGTAAGGCGTTGTAAGCATTTTGACGTTTGAGCTCTGTTGTTAAGGTCTGCTGTGCCTGGATTGCCGCTTGTTGTTCGCTCAATTTACTCTCAATAAAAGTGACAAGGCGGTTGCCTTGTTGCTCGAAAGTGAGATCACGGTTGTCTTCTGCGTCCAAAGCTTGAGTGATGCTTAGCAGAATGTTTTCGTAATTAACCAGATAGCTCTCATAATCTTTTTGTGGCAGAGCCTTGAGTGTTTTGACGGCCACAGCGATGTTTTCCGCTCGACGGATGGAAAACATAACCTCTTCTGTATTCGCCTTAATTTGCTCTATTGCACGAGGCTGAGCTGCGATAAAGGCCGTGGCTGAGGTCAATGAGGCCGATACCTGGGATAAAGCGTTAGGCGCGTGCTGAGGTGCGTCAGTTTTAAGCAGTTTATCAAAGGCTTATTTTGCATCGGTTAAATAAATAGCCGTGACTGTTTTGACTTCCAGTGTGCGTTGTTGTGCTACCAAAGCAGGTTGCGCAGCTAGGGCGCTGTCTGTTTTGCCATCGGCCACTTGGTCAACCAGTTTCTTAAGCGTTTTGTTTAACTCTTCAACAGTGCTTGGAAAATACTCTTGAGCATCGATAAGTGTTAATTGAGTGCGGTAGTCAAACGCATCGGTAAGAATGTCAAGTGCCGTTGCCTTGATGTCTCTAGCGCTGGTTAAATGTGTGTTGAATTGCACGATGGCGTCTTCAGTTGCGCTAATATTAGTCTGTGAACTAAAAAAACCAGTGCTTTTATTGGCTTGCGTCGGGTCCATTTCGAACTCAGCATAGTACTTTTTCGCTTCCGCTAAGGCTTTATTGGCGGCGTCCATGTCGTTGCTAGCAAACCAGCTTAGTTCCTCTTCAGTAGCTTGTTTTATTTGACCTTCTGCCTCGGTAATGGCTTTTCTAACGGCGTCAATCTGAGTGATGGTTTGTGTTTGTTCGGCGTCTGTTGCAAGACTAGACGCGGAATCTGGACTGCTCGCACAGCCGGCGAGCGTTAACGTCGCGACCGCGATTAGTGCCGCTAATTGGGGTTCCTTTTTCATAACAATGTTCCTTAAGCTGTGTGGGGAGGAAATAACAATACAAATGATTGTAAAGAGGTGGGATGAGTTTTGTAAGGCTTTAGATCAGCTTCTGTGGCTATTTGCCAAATAAAAAATAACCCCGCAGCGCGAGGTTATTGGGTAACGCTTAATGGCATGACATTTAAAGCGTAAAAGGACGGTCGCCGTTTTCGTCTTTGATGCGGGTTGGTAAGCCCATGTCATTTAGCAGGCCCAAGAAAGGTTTTGGGTCAAGTTGCTCGACGTTGCGCATTTCTTTTGCATCCCAAGTGCCGTTCGCCACTAGGATGGCGGCAGCAACCGGTGGCACGCCCGCGGTGTAGGAAATGCCTTGGCTGCCCACTTCGTTGTAGGCGTCTTTGTGATCGGCTACGTTATAGATAAAGACTTCTTTCTCTTGACCGTCTTTAATGCCTTTTACCACATCGCCGATGCAGGTTTTGCCAGTGTAATCTGGTGCCAAAGAGGAAGGGTCAGGAAGCACCGCTTTAACCAATTTTAATGGCACCACTTCTAAGCCCTCTGCGGTTTTCACAGGTTGCTCCGATAACAGGCCTAGGCTTTTTAGTACGGTGAAAACATTGATGTAATGCTCACCAAAGCCCATCCAAAAACGCACATTTGGCACGTCTAAGTTTTGTGAAATGGAATGCACTTCGTCGTGGCCCGTCATGTAGGCGGTTTGTTTACCGACCACAGGTAAGTCGTCTGTGCGGCTCACTTCAAACATTTTGTTTTCTTGCCAAGCGCGGTTTTGCCAAGAGTAAACACGACCGGTAAATTCGCGGAAGTTAATTTCTGGGTCAAAGTTAGTGGCGAAGTATTTACCATGGCTGCCGGCGTTGATGTCGATGATGTCGATATCACTCACGCTGTCAAAGTAGTCGTTATAAGCAAGCGCCGCGTAGGCGTTTACCACGCCTGGATCAAACCCTACACCAAGAATAGCGGTGACGCCTTTTTCTTTACAACGCTCGCGGCGTTGCCATTCGTAGTTGGCGTACCAAGGTGGGGTTTCACAAATTTTCGCAGGATCTTCATGGATCGCGGTATCTAAATACGCCACACCAGTTTCAAGACAGGCTTCGAGGACAGACATATTGATGAACGCCGAGCCGACATTGATGACGATTTGGGATTCAGTTTGTTGAATCAGTTTTACTGTTGCTGGCACGTCAAGAGCGTCAAGAGCGAATGCTTGAATGCGGCCCTCTACTTTCATGCTGCCTTTGTCGAGGACACTGGCTACAATATCGTCGCATTTCGAAACGCTGCGCGAAGCAATTGCGATATTGCCCAGTGTGTCATTGTGTTGGGCGCATTTGTGGGCCACAACTTGAGCCACGCCTCCGCCACCAATAATGAGGACATTTTTTTTCATAATAACGCTATCTCCAAATAAAAAAGTGTTGAATTGTCTTAACTTGTGATCAAGACAAATTCTGTTCGAAATCGTTGTAATCGAATTCCCTAACGAGTTCGATGCTGCCATCCAGTTGGCGAATGGCAATCGACGGCATTTTGACGCCGTTGAACCAGTTCTTTTTCACCATGGTGTAACCGGCCGCGTCTTGAAACGACAAACGGTCACCCACTTGCAGTGTTTTATCAAACTTGAATTCACCGAAAATATCACCAGCAAGGCAGGATTTTCCGCAAATCATGTATTCATGTTCGCCATCACAAGGCGCCATTTTCGCATTTTCGCGATAAATTAATAAGTCCAGCATGTGCGCTTCAATCGAGCTGTCGACCACGGCGAGATTTTTGCCGTTAAACAAGGTGTCGAGCACAGTGACTTCAAGGGTAGTGCTTTTGGTGATGCTGGCTTCACCCGGCTCAAGGTAAACTTGGATGTCGTATTTTGCCGCGAAGACTTTTAAGCGTTGGCAAAATAGGTCGAGCGGGTAATCATCGCCGGTAAAGTGAATACCACCGCCCAAGCTGACCCATTTTACTTGCTCTATTAAATGGCCGAAGCGCGTTTCGATCAGAGTAAGCATCTCATCAAAGCGAGCAAAGTCGTCGTTTTCGCAATTATTATGGAACATGAAACCAGAGATATCGCCGATAACCGTGGCGATTTTTTCAGGATCCCATTCGCCAAGACGGCTAAAAGGGCGCGCTGGATCAGCAATTAGAAACTCTGAGGTACTGACTTGAGGATTGACCCGCAAGCCTCTCGTTTTGTCTTGGCTGATGTCTTTGAAGCGATTGAGTTGGCCAATAGAGTTGAAGATCACCTTGTCCGAGTGATCGAGAACTTCTGCTATTTCATCGTCGGCATAGGCCACGCTGTAAGCATGAGTTTCCCCATTAAACTTGGTTTTGCCCAGTTTGACTTCATACAAAGACGACGAAGTGGTGCCGTCCATGTATTCTTGCATTAGGTCGAATACAGACCAGGTCGCAAAACATTTAAGGGCGAGTAAAGACTTGGCTCCGGACTGCTGACGTACATAAGCAATTTTCTCTAAATTTTTGAGAAGGGCGGCTTTGTCGATTAGGTAATAAGGTGTCTTGATCATGGCGACCTGTCTGCGTATCAAAACGCAGTATTCTAGAGCAAAGGCAGGGGCTTTTTCTAGTTTTAACAAAAGTATTTTAGTGCTGTTTTATCGTTATTTAGGTACTGATCAGTTCGGCAAGTGTTGAGCTGAAAAAAGAGCCATTTCTAATTGCATAGTGTAATTTTCGCTCGGGAAAGGCTTATTAGCCGTTATGAATAAAAGATTTTATATCAAAAGTCTTTTTAAGATAATATCTACTTTATAAAGTGCTATTCTTAATGAAACTGTATCTGACTCGGTAGTATGTATGTCTAAAGAAATTACTTTTTTGCCCGAAGAGCTTATTGTGAGCAAAACCGATTTGAAAGGAAAAATCACTTATTCAAATCGTGCGTTCATGCGGATTTGTAACTTTCCTGAGAGCGCTTTATTAAATCAACCTCACAACTTGATTCGCCATCAAGACATGCCTAGAGGGGTATTTTATGGAATGTGGCAAGCCCTTCAGGCCGGTAATGAGTTTTTTGGTTTTATAAAAAACAGCACGTCAGATGGTAATTACTATTGGGTGTTTGCAAACGTGACGCCAGATTACGTTGGTGAACAGAAAGTAGGTTATTACTCAGTGAGACGAGTGGCGCCACCAAACGCTTTAACTGCAGTCGCAGATCTGTACAAAAAGATGAGAGAGATAGAGGCCAGCGGCGACAAAACCACGGCCGCGAAAAAGAGCTGGCAATGGCTAAACAATTATTGCCAAGAGAAAGCGGGAATGAGCTACGACGCATTTATCCTTAATCATTATCAAAGTTTCAGGCAGTAAAATAATGGCAAATAACAGGCATATCAGTAGAAACATCCCCTTTATGCAACAAAAATACGCCATCACCTGTGTGGTATTTTTTGTTCTTTCTGTGCTAATCAGCCTCGTAAATTTGTGGCAATTTGGCTTTAATTATTCCGACATTGTATTTCCTATCCTTGTTGGCATCTTTGCGGTGATTGCTTGGAATGATCACCGTAAGCCAGTTATCGCTCTTAAAACCATCAAGAGTACGCTAGATGAGGCGAAGCTTGGCAACACTCATATTCGTGTGACCGATACAAAGGGTCTTGGTGAAGTGGGTGAGGTGGCGTGGGCGCTTAACGATTTTTTAGACATAGTAGAAAGCAGTTTTAAAGAATTATCGAACAGTTTTTACGCCACAAGCAACAGGCACTTTTACCGAAAAGTACTGACTGACGGTATGCCGGGTGAGTTTGGCAAAATGATGAAAAACGTCAACGTAGCTATTAAAGGCATGGAAGATGCGGACAATTTTTCTCGTCAAAATAAATTATTAAGCCAACTTCACAGCCTAAATACTTCTAATTTGCTGGTTAACTTGAAAAACAGTCAATCCGATTTGAGTTTATTATCATCAAAAATGGACGACGTATTAAACATTGCATCGGAAAGTCGAGACGGTGCTGAAAAAGGTCGAGAAAGCGTTTCTAGTTTACGTACTTCGATAGGAGACGTTAACGAGCGCATGGCCAGTGTGGAAGTGAGCGCCCATGAGCTAGAAGAGCAGAGCCACAGAATCGCCGACACCGTTAAACTCATCAGCGACATTGCAGAGCAAACCAATTTGCTTGCCTTAAACGCCGCTATTGAGGCGGCAAGAGCAGGTGAAGTTGGCCGAGGTTTTGCGGTTGTTGCCGATGAAGTGAGAAATCTCGCCACACGGACTCGATCGTCAACGGAAGAAATCAGTGATGTTATAACGGAGCTAAGAGCCCAAATTGACACCATGGTCACACAAACACTGACGGTCAGTAAGCAAACCAAACAAATTGGCGGCGAAATTGATACTTTTCACAGTAACTTTGACGATGTAGCGACCGCCTCCCAATCTACTATTACCCTGATGACCCAAACCAAGGACCGAGCTTTTGCATCGCTTGTTCAGCTTGACCACGTGATTTACATGCAAAACGGCTACATAGGTTTGGAAAGTAACGGTCAAGGCGCTGAAGCAGAAGCCACCCAAGTCGATCACTTCAATTGTCGATTAGGAAAATGGTACTACGAGGGTGTGGGTAAAGACGCCTTCAATCATACAGCCGGCTATCGGGAGTTAGAGGCTTATCATGCGCGAGTGCATAAGCGTGTTCAAGCGGCCATGTCCTTGGTCAAAGGGGGTTGGATGAACGATGATGCCGTACTGGATGAGCTTGTTGAGAATGTGCGTGATGCAGAAGAAGCCAGTAAAGGCGTGATGTCTTGTATCACGAATATGGTCAGTGATAAGCATTATATGTAAGTCTTTTACACAGAGTAAAAATAGCCAATACAGGAATTGTATTGGCTATTTTTTTGTTTGTAGTTCATAAACCTATTCCCTAGTAAATGTTATAAACTCGGTGAAAAATCAAAGTTAAGGAAATGTTTGGTATGTTGGTGTTAGTAATTGGTTTGGTGATTTTCTTTGGTGTGCATTCGATTCGTATGTTTGCCCCACAATGGCGAGAACGAGCCATGGCTCACGACGGGGCACTGCGTTGGAAGTTACGTTTTGGCATGATTACTTTAATTGCCACAGGTTTTATTGTGATTGGTTATGCACAACTGCGCCTTGCGCCAACTTGGCTGTGGTTTCCACCTATATGGACACGTCACTTATCGGCATTGTTGATGCTGGTGGCCTTGTTCTTTGCTGGCTCGGCCTTCATTCAAAATACGACGATGAAAAATAAAATGGGCTATCCATTTTTAATTTCTATAAAAGTGTGGACCTTGGCACATCTGTTGAGCAACGGCACCTTGGCGGATGTCATACTTTTTGGCAGCTTCTTAGTGTGGGCGATTATCGGCTTTGCTGTATACCGTCGTCGTGATCGTAAAATGGGCGTGGTATACAAAACATCGGAAGGCTCAAGTTTGCTGCCTAATGTCGTCGCCCTAGTGTTTGCTGTTGTGTTCTGGGTTTTGATTGCCTTTCATTTACACCAAGCTTTGATCGGTGTGCCGGTGTTTTTATAACGCTTTATGTTTGATTTGAGAGCGCCCGACCGATGGTATCGATTGGGCGTTTTTTTGGCGATGGCTTTTGTTGAATCTTGTATTCTGCTATCTTTCGCGCCCCTTTTCTTGGTGATATCAGGTAGTAATAAATGATTTGTGGATTTGATTACGGCACATCGAACTGTGCGTTAGGTACGGTACAGGATTCAGAAGTGCGTTTGGTGGCCCTAGAAGGCGAGCATGCTTTTTTGCCATCGACCTTGTACGCGTTAGATCGTGACCTAATCACTGAAGCGGTTGGTCGCAATATGACCGGTCTTGATACGCGTCAATCCTTTGCTCATCTTAGGCAAAACGCGTTAACGCGAGCCAAGCGTGCCCGTTACGAAGAAGACATTGCCGATGAGGATCAAACCGTCTTTTTCGGCCGTGCCGCGTTTGAAGAGTATTTTCAGTGGCCGGAAGAAGGTTACTTTGTGAAATCACCCAAGTCCTTTTTGGGTGGGACAGGGTTGCGCGCCGAGCATATTCATTTCTTTGAAGACATTGTCACCTTGATGATGCAAAACATTAAGCAAAAAGCCGAGAAGAGTTTAGGGGCCGATATCACCCACACTGTTATTGGTCGTCCGGTGAACTTTCAGGGCTTGGACGCTGAGGTCAGCAACCGTCAAGCGTTGGAAATTCTTACCACCGCGGGCAAGCGAGCGGGTTTTAAAGAAATCGAATTTCTTTACGAGCCGATTGCCGCGGGTTTGGATTTTGAAGTTAAGATGACCGATAACAAAACCGTGCTGGTGGTCGATATCGGTGGGGGAACAACCGACTGTGCCATGGTGCGAATGGGACCGGGTTACGTCAAAAAAGACGACAGACGCAGCGACTTTTTAGCGCACACTGGTGAACGAGTCGGTGGGAACGATTTAGACATTCAAATTGCCGGCAAACATCTGATGCCTTTGTTTGGTATGGATTCTTTGTTAAAAACCGGTTTACCTATGCCGACGCAAATGTATTGGAACGCCATTACCACCAATGATGTGTCGGCGATTGCGACATTTAATAGCATGGAAACCAAAAACCAGATAGCGCAAATGCGTTTAGACGCTGCTCAGCCAAAATTGATTGAGCGCTTTCTGCGCATGCGTGAAGAAAAGCATAACTACCACATAGTACGAAGTGCCGAAGAAGCTAAGATTGCTCTGTCAGATGATCAAGAGCACCAGGTTTTATTGGATTATATAGAAACCAATTTAAACACAAGTATCAGTCGTGATGCCCTAGCGCACTCCATTGCGTCACCACTGGAAAAAATGCTGAACTTGATGATGACCGCCATTGCGCAAGCAGGGGAAAAACCAGACCTAATCTATATGACGGGCGGCTCGGCAAAATCCCCTGTAATCCGCCAGGCGATTCAGCAACGCATTGGTGATATCCCCGTGTTAGATGGAGATCACTTTGGTAGCGTCGCAGCAGGATTAACGGTTTGGTCTGAGCGTCTTTTTAGGTAGGTTATTTAGCTACACACTATCTGACAATGAATGAGTCTCTTCTTTGCATGAAATGCGTTGTATTGCTCATAAGTATTTCTTCTACTTACATTGCTTAACATTATGTAAAGCCTTACTCTTCATATCTGTGATAGGTGGCCAATTAAGCGACTTATCCATTCTTGTAAAGGTGCTCTTTGTTGAGTGAAACGGGAAACAGGTACAAGCCATGTCTCAATTCCTGTGCTGCCCCCGCAACGGTAGATCAATGATGTGTTTGTTCTTATTGCCACTGTCTTAGTATGGGAAGGAATAAGTGCCGTAAAACACAGTGTTAACCCACATTGATGAGCCCGGAGACCGGCCTTTATTATCCGATTTTTATAGGCAACCCTTGTCTAAGAAGTCATTAAATCTGAATCATACGGGTGAGTATGATATCTATTTTGGAGGCACATTGTGCATATTGAACCAGGCGTTGTAGACGGCGCAAAAATTGTTTTGAGTTACGCCACCGCGTTGGCGGCTTTTGGATTTTCCGCAAAAGCGTCCATCGAGATGATTAAAAAAGACGGCATGATGTCGTTGATGGGGCGCAGCGTTTTAACGACCTTATTGGTGTTTGCTTTTTTTGAAGTGCTTCCTCATCAAGCCGTCGGCGTGTCGGAAGTTCATCTGATTTTAGGCTCAACCTTGTTTTTGATGTTTGGGCCGGCGGCGGCGTCTATTGGTCTGATATTGGGGTTACTGACTCAAGGGGTGTTCTTTGCACAGTTTGACTTACCTCAATATGGCATGAATGTGACCACTTTGCTGTTGCCTTTGTTTACGATGTCTGCGATTGCACGTCGCACTATTGCGGAAAATACCGCGTATGTAGACATTTCCTACAAGCAAGCTCTGCAACTTTCTTTGACCTACCAAGGTGGCATTGTGGCGTGGGTGGCTTTTTGGGCTTTTTACGGACAAGGCTTCGGTGCTGAAAACCTCACTTCCGTGGCAACGTTCGGTGTTGCTTACTTGAGCGTTGTTCTGCTTGAGCCTGTGTTGGATCTTGCGGTACTGGCCGGGGCGAAAAGCTTACAGCGTTTTAAAGCGTCTTCTTTGTTGGAACGTCGCTTGTTTCACTGATCATCGCGTGTTTTGAATAAACAATGAGAACCCAGATGACGGATGCGTCATCTGGGTTTTTTATGTGTTTCTTATGGGTTAACGGCAAACACTAACTGGCAAATCATTACGCATGGCGTTGACTGTGTTCAATAACGAAATCGAGAAACGCACGATTCGCCATGGACAAGTAGCCGTCTTTTCGCCATGCAATGCCCAGATCGAGCCAAATAGGCGGATCAAAAGAGCGTGTAATGAGTTGGTCGTCTTCTTCAATCACCATGGCGAGTAGAGTCGACACACCAAAACCTTGCTGGGTAATGGACTTAATCAGGGGGATGAGATTGGTTTCAAAACCAATTTTTGGCGTGCGTTTACAGACTTTGGCTAATTTATCGACAATGCGTCGGTGGAAGAACCCCTCTTTAAACATCACCAATTCTTCATCAAAAAATGCCTCGGGCGATACTCGCTCTAATGCGCTAAAAGGGTGATCGGTTGCTATGGTCACCAGCATTTCTTCTCGCAATAAGGCTTGGGTTTCTAGGCTGTCTGGTAGGGTTTCGGCAACGATGACGCTAAGGTCCAGTTCGCCGCTTTCGAGCATTTTTTGCAGTTGCCAAGTCCCCCCTTCAATGACTTTTAGCGTCAGAGTAGGGTATCGGTGACGAAACGCCATCAAAATGGGCGGAAAGTAATAAGACCCCAACATGCTGGGAATGCCCACACGGACTTCCCCCTGGCTCAGCCCCTTAAGTTCGCTCATTTCGAGTAAAGCATCGTCGGTGGCTTGTAGGATTTTTTCGGCGTGCACTAACAACTTTTTGCCTTCATCCGTGAGGCCAATATTGCGATCGGCACGATGAATCAAGGTTAAGCCCAAATCTTGCTCTAATTTCTTGATCGCCATGCTGACCGCTGGTTGAGCAACGCCCAATTGCAGTGCGGCCTTGGTAAAACTTTCGGTTTTCGCGATGGCGATAAAATAGCGCAGTGGCTTAATATACATCAATAACCCTTATGGTTTGAATAAGATAGATATATTTTATTGATAAATTGCGCGCGAGTATAGTGGCATCATTGTTTTCATCTTGTTTGGGTTTATCCCTATGGAGTCGTTGTGATCGAAGTGGGCAGTAGCGTTTTTTGGCGAGGCACCTTGGCGCTGGTCATCGGGTCTTTTATGATTTTTGCCAATGTGTATGTGACGCAGCCCTTGTTGCCGATGATCGCCAATGAATTTGCGATCACGCCGCTGCAGGCCAGTGGCAGCTTTACCATTACGACGCTGACGCTGGGTATTTCCTTACTGTTTTATGGGCCGATTTCCGATGCACTAGGACGTAAAGGCATCATGGTGATGACCATGGTCGGCATCACCTTGACCACGTTTGGCTTATCTCTAGTACAAAATTATGAAACCTTGTTGGCGTTACGTGGCTTACAAGGTTTTTTCCTTGCTGGATTGCCCGCCATTGCGGTTGCTTACTTGGGTGACGAATACACTCCAGAAGCCTTGCTGGTGGCAGTGGGTTTGTACATCAGCGGAAACACGTTAGGTGGCATTGGAGGGCGCTTAATTGGCGGCTTTGTCGGCGAGTGGCTTGGCTTTTCGGCGGCGTTTAGTGTGATGAGTGTGCTCAGTTTGATGTGTTTATTGGCGTTCTTCTTTTTGCTTCCTAATTCTCAACACTTCGAGCCTAAGCCCTTGCGAGTCGGTCATATCGTATCCAACATGAAAAGCCATTTGCAGAATCGTCGTTTGCTTAGCTGTTATTTTATCGGAGGTTTTAGCTTTTTTATTTTTATTAACCAATACAGCTATGTGACCTTCGTACTGGAAGCGGCACCGTATAATTTATCGGCAAAATACGTGGGATTGTTATTTCTTACCTACTTGTCGGGCACTTTGGGGTCGGCGATTTCAGGCAAGCTGGCAAAGCGTTGGAGCCAGCCGACCATCATGATACTGGGTACAGGGATTTTTATGCTGGGCTCTTTGGTGACTCTTGGCGATTCATTGTTGGCGATTATTTTAGGTCTTTTGGTCAACTGCTTTGGTTTTTTCTTATGTCATTCGACCACCAGCGGCTTTGTGAGCCGTAATGCAACACACGCTAAAGCCAGCGCCTCGTCTTTGTATCTGGTGTTTTACTATCTAGGGGCCAGTTTAGGTGGCTTTTATCTCGATCCGTTCTGGCAAGCTGATGGATGGCGTGGGGTGATTATGGGCTCTTGGCTGATACTGGTATTGGTTGTTATCGCTGAATTGGGCTTAATTCGTAGCCACAACAAGTCCAACCTAGTGACACAATAAACTGTCATAACGGCGCGGTTAAAACTAACATAGGCATTAAATTTCGTTTAACGCCTATGTTGAGTACATTATGAACACCAAAATCTATAAAGAAGTACTGTTTCTTGCCAAAGAATTGATGAGTTGCGCTCACAAAAAAGACCAAGCTGGTTTTGATGGTTACTATCAAGAGCTGACCGAGTTGTGCCAAGAAAACGACGGCACTGACAAAGATCATCCTGTGCAGTGGGAAACCCTTGGTGATTTTACCGACGATCTAGAAGAAGCGATTGTGATCTACGATAAAGCGCTTGCAAGAGCCTTAGCGATCAATTCAAAAGATTATCTATCGTCTGTTGGCTTTTCGGCGGCCACGCTCAAAAAAGAGCTGGGCGATACCGACGGCGCGATTGCGTATTTAGAGCAAGCTAAAATTCACAGTAATAAAATCATCGACAAACAACTCAAAGCGGAAATTCACGATTTACTCACGTCACTTAAGGCGATCTAATGTGTTGCCTTCGTGAGATTCGTCACGAAGGCAACAAGACAGCTTTTTTACAACTTGATGGTCTAATTAATAGAGCGAACCATCAAGGTGTAGTTTTTCGTCATGACCAGATCGGCCGCATTTTCAGATGCCATCTCGTAATCCTCTGGTGTACCTGATTTAGGATCGCTGCGCTGAGCACCCGCACCGTGCCAGTCGTAGTAGGTTTGAGCGGAAGAGTTCTTCTTACTAAATGCCTTACCAAATGAAATGTAATCCGCAGAATATTTAAAATCACCTTGTGTGGTACTAGACCATACCCACATAGGGTCTGCCACAGTGTTTTCACTGCTTAAGGTGAAAACGTTGGTATCTATAGCCGGCCAGCCGTTTACACTACCTTCGTATTTCACAAGGCTTTGCAGTTCTTTAATATTGGGCAGACGCCAATCTGAATAGCCAGCCAAGGTAGAGTTTTCAGCATAGGCTAAAGACGCTTGCCAATCTCTACGAGTGCCATCGTCGGTCTGTTGCCACATGAGGTCAGTGGCTTTATCACTGACTGTACCATTGTTGTTATCCACAAACTCTGACACGCCATAGACGTTTTCTTCGCCACGAGTACAGCGCACAAAGTTTCCTGGTGCAAAGACTCCCGAGTTGTTGGTGCCGAAGATATAACCAGTTTCATAGCCTTTGATATGACCATCGGCGAAATTAAAGCCAAATGCCGCATCAACGTTTTGCGTGTCATGCAAAGGTCCCATTGGGTACTTAGTGATTGACCAGTATTGTCCTATGTAGGCCATTCTATGGTCGTACTGAAAATCAAAATATTGCGTGTCTATGTAAGGCGTATTTTTGGTTTTGTCTCTTGGGTCAACAATTTCACCGCGAAAATCAGCGATAGAATACAGTTCTTTTATCGTGGGTAAGCGCCAATCCTGATAGCCGGCGACGGTTAAATTTTGGCAATAAGCAATGGCTTGATCATAAGAGTGGTGCTTGAAGTCAGGTGTTTTTTGCCACATCAATCCAGTGTTTTTATCGGTGATGGTTTGGTCACCATTGTTTGTAAAAGCATTTTGGACTCCCTGATATTGCGCGTCTTGTCCGTACAGGGCGTCGCCTATGCTTGGGCAATTGATGGTATTGCCATCATTATCGTAGCAGTTTTCTTGCTGAGTATCTGTTAACACATACCGAACGGAAGGCGTCGATTTGTCTAAGGTCGCCATAGAAGCAGAATGAGTTGAATTTGCTTCGCTAACTTCATGACATCCTGACAAAAATCCCAATGACGCAGTGAGTGGGATAAAGAGAAGGTACTTGTACGGTAATAGTTGCATGTTAGCCTCGTGGACATGTTTGATAAATACATATCTTGCTAATACTAAAACGTATATTAGAGCTAAATATGGAGAAAGTGATGTTTTTTTAATATTTATGCTTCTTTAAGTGCGCCTTGATTGATGTAAAGGGAATACGTTGTAAAAAAACAAAAAAAAGCCTCGCAAAGCGAGGCTATCAAACTAGGGAGTGACTCACGATAAGGTCACGCGCTGTGCTGACACAGCATTCTGATTCAAGTATATGCCTTTCAGCACACGCCTGAGATACAGCTGGGTATATGATTGGGTCGTTTAATCGACCCAATCATATCTTTGTACTTAAATCACTTGGTCTTTCTGATCCGCATTTTTCAACACGTCGTCTAGGTGCAACCAGGTTTCAACAACCGTGTCTGGGTTCAATGACATACTTTCGATGCCTTGCGCGACCAACCAGTCAGCGAAGTCCGCATGGTCAGAAGGGCCTTGACCACAAATGCCCACGTACTTGCCTTTTTCACGGCACGCTGTGATGGCCATTTTTAATAACTTCTTAACCGCTGGGTTACGCTCGTCGAACTTATCGGCGATCAATCCAGAGTCACGATCCAAGCCAAGGGTTAGCTGAGTCAAATCATTAGAACCAATGGAGAAACCATCGAAGTATTCCAAGAACTCATCGGCTAACAGGGCATTGGATGGCAGTTCGCACATCATGATGACTTTCAGACCATTGACGCCGCGTGCCAAGCCTTGTTCTGCAAGCAGTTCAGTGACTTGTTGCGCTTCTTCAAGGGTGCGCACAAATGGGATCATGATTTGTACGTTGGTCAAGCCCATGTCGTTGCGTACGCGACGAATCGCTTCACACTCCAAGGCAAAACAATCACGGAAAGAATCGTCGATGTAACGCGCCGCGCCACGGAAGCCCAACATTGGGTTTTCTTCATCCGGTTCAAACAAAGGCCCGCCCACAAGATTGTGGTACTCGTTGGATTTAAAGTCAGACAAGCGAACGATGACCGGTTTTTGCGAGAAAGAACACGCCAAGGTTGCAACACCTTCAACCAACTTGTCGACGTAAAACTCAACGGGGCTGTTGTAACCGGCGATACGGTGATTGATTTCTTCCTGTAGCGCTGGTGTCATTTCTGCGTAGTTCAACAGGGCTTTCGGGTGAATACCAATCATGCGGTTGATGATGAATTCTAAACGCGCTAAACCGATGCCAGCATTTGGTAGCATTGCGAAGTCGAAGGCACGGTTTGGGTTACCGACGTTCATCATGATCTTAACCGGAAGCTCTGGCATATTGCCCACTTCTGAGGTGATCACATCGAAAGGTAATGCGCCTTCGTACACAAAGCCCATGTCGCCTTGAGCACAAGAAACAGTGACTGTTTGGCCATCTTTTAATACGTCTGTGGCGTCGCCACAACCGACGACAGCAGGGATGCCTAATTCACGGGCAATGATCGCCGCGTGGCAAGTACGTCCGCCACGATTAGTGACAATCGCAGAAGCACGCTTCATGATGGGTTCCCAATCTGGGTCGGTGATGTCGGTCACCAAGATGTCACCTGGCTGGATACGATCCATGTCTGCGATAGAAGACAATACTTTTACTTCACCAGAGCCGATCTTATGACCGATAGCACGACCGGTAATCATCACCTGAGAGGTTTTCTTCAGGTTGTAACGTTCCATGCTTTGCGCGTTGCCTTGGCTACGAACCGTTTCTGGACGCGCTTGAACAATGTAAATTTTGCCGTCAATGCCATCTTTTGCCCATTCAATGTCCATCGGACGTTGGTAATGCTTTTCGATGATGCAAGCTTGACGCGCTAGATCTTCAATTTCTTCGTTGGTTAAAGCGAAACGATTCTGATCGTCTAAAGCAACAGGGACAATTTTGACGAATTCGTCATCGCTGCCGACTTCTGCGTATTCCATTTTTTGAGCTTTGCTGCCTAGGCTCTTACGCACAACAGCAGGGCGTTCAGCGGCTAGGGTGGGCTTGTGAACATAGTATTCATCTGGGTTAACCGTACCTTGAACAACCATCTCACCAAGGCCATAAGCGGCGGTAATGAAGACCACTTCGTCAAAACCAGATTCCGTGTCCAGTGTGAACAAAACACCAGAGGCGCCAATATCGCTGCGCACCATTTTTTGAATGCCTGCAGACAAGGAAACGCCTTGGTGCTCAAAACCTTGGTGAACACGGTAAGAAATAGCGCGGTCATTAAATAAAGATGCAAACACGCGCTTAATAGACGCTTTTATATCAGCTAACCCTTTCACGTTAAGAAAGGTTTCTTGTTGGCCGGCGAAAGACGCGTCTGGCAAATCTTCCGCTGTCGCCGATGAGCGGACGGCAAAAGAAGTATCGTCAGCGTTGTCTTCGCATAAAACAGCGTAAGCGGCTTCGATTTCTTGGTCGAATTCTGCTGAGAAAGTGGCGTCTTCAATCCACTGACGAATTTGAATGCCGGTTTGTGCTAAAGCTTGCACATCGTCTACATCTAAAGCATCCAATGTTTGGTGGATTTTTTCGTCCAGACCACTTTCTGTAATAAAGCTTTGATAAGCATAGGAGGTGGTTGCGAAACCGTTTGGTACTTGAATACCAAGGTCTGTCAGGTTGGAAATCATTTCACCCAAAGAGGCGTTTTTACCGCCAACTTCACCGACATCTTCCATATGAAGATCTTTAAACCACTTTATAAACTTGCTCACAAGAGACTCCAGTTTTTTATAAATGAATAGCAGAAATCGTTTTAATTTGTTTTTTTACGTTTGGTTCCAATCAAGATCACACACTTGTCAAAGTGCTTGATCTGGGTTCATTGTATGTAGGCGGGTTACTATGAATAAAATCGATTATTCGATGTAGTTTTATTTCAATCGAAAAAACGAATGTCGTTAGATAACAACAAAATAGAGGCGTTTTTCATGAAAATATATTTTGTCTCGGATGGGACAGCGATCACCGCAGAAGTGTTTGGTTTGGCCATGTTATCGTTTTTTGATGTGGCCGTAGAAACCAAAAGTGTGCCTTTTTTGAGCACAAAAGATCAGGCGGAAGGACTAAAGCAACAAATTAATTTAGAGGTCAAAGACGCCGCCGGTTTGATGGTGTTTTATACTATTTCTGATGTGGCCATTCGCGAAATCATCGAGTCATCCGATTGCCATTGTTACAATGTATTTGGCGATTTATTGTCGCCCATCGAGCAGGCATTGGGAGTGAAAGCGCAACCAACAGCGCAAAAAGCCCACGGCATGAAAGAAGGTATTTACGATGGGCGTATGGATGCGATCAACTATGCTCTGGCCAATGATGACGGGGCTTCTGTGAAAAACTTCGCTGAAGCCGACATTATTTTGCTAGGCGTGTCGCGATCAGGCAAAACACCGACCAGTTTGTACCTAGCGATGCAATATGGCATCAAGGCAGCAAACTATCCGATTACCGAAGATGACTTCTCTTCGCCTGGTTTGCCAAAGGTATTGAAAGAGCACAAGAAAAAGCTCTTTGGCTTAACCATTGAGGCCCAGAGATTGCATGAGATTCGCACAGGGCGCATGGCGGCGAGCAAATACGCTTCGGCTCGACAATGTCGTTATGAAGTAGATGAAGTGGAGTCTTTGTATCGTCAAGAGCGCATTCCTTTTATAAATTCCACCAAATTGTCGGTGGAAGAAATTTCCACCAAAGTGATGGCTGAGATGAATTTAGTACGTCATAGGCAGTAAGTGGCCAGAGTGTATATATCGAATAATTCGATATATACATCTTTCTTGCCCAAAATTTAGACAAAAATGGAATAAAAATATCTTCTTTAGTTCAAATCTGACTGATCTGTTTTTATAAAACGGTCATTAATACCATCAGAAATGAGGGTTTTGTTGTGTAATTACCAAATACCCGTTGGGTAAGTGTGTAGATAATGCTTAGAGTCGAGCGAATATGCAGAGTATTACAAGAATATGCTCTATAATGTCGATAAATTGAACGCGCAAGAGTCGTCAGATGTGACACACGAACGATAAGCGCGCACTTCCTAATGAGGCCTTTTTAGAATGAAATTGATTGAGGGTACCTCATTAAAAAACCAAGGATAAAAACACATTGAGTAAAAAAATTAACGATCCCCATAAACAACGTGAAGCCTCTAAGTACGATAACCCCGTACCAAGCCGTGAATTCATTTTAGAGTTTCTTGCCACACAAAATAAAAGCATGGGTCACTTTGATCTATGTGACGCGTTTTCACTGACCGGTGAAGACGAAATCGAAGCCCTTCGCCGCCGTCTCATTGCTATGTGCCGAGACAACCAAATGACCAGTAACCAAAATGACGAGTACACCCCGATTTTAGAAAGTGACCTAATAGAAGGCTACGTTCAGGGTAATAAAGAGGGTCATGGTTTCTTGTTGCGTCAAAACGACGACGATATTTTTTTGTCCGCCCGCCAAATGCAAAACGTTATGGATGGCGACAAGGTCAAAGCCCGCTTGTCTGGTCGCAGTGTAAAAGGCCGTTTAGATGGTGTTGTGGTTGAGGTTATAGAGCGCAAACACAGTCAGCTTGTAGGTCGATATTACGAAGAAAGTCGCGTGGCTTTTGTGACGCCAGAAAACCCTCGAATTGCACAAGACATTTTAATCACCACAGAATCTGGCCTAACACCGGCTCATGGGCAGTATGTATTGGCTGAAATCGTCAGCTACGCCGAACGCGGCAAACCCGCTCAAGGCTTGGTGAAAAAAGTGCTGGGCGATTTTATGGCGCCAGGCGTTGAAATCGAAGTGGCGATGCACCGTTACGAGATCCCAAATGCTTGGCCTGCCGCCGTTGAAAAGCAGATCAAACAATTTAACACCGAAGTGGCCGACGAAGACAAAGCTCATCGTGTGGATTTGCGTGACACACCGTTTGTCACCATAGACGGCGAAGATGCACGAGATTTTGACGATGCCGTGTATTGTGAAAAAACACCTGGTGGCTGGAAATTGTTCGTCGCCATTGCCGATGTGTCCCATTACGTGAAAAAAGACACCGCCTTAGACGAAGAAGCCATTGTTCGTGGCAACTCGGTGTATTTCCCTGGTCGCGTGATTCCTATGTTGCCAGAAGTGCTGTCTAACGGCTTGTGTTCCCTTAATCCAGATGTGGATCGTTTGGCAATGGTGGCAGAAGTTTCTCTGACAACCAAAGGCAAAATGCGCGGCTTTAAGTTTTACGAAGGCCTGATTCGCTCCCATGCCCGCTTGACCTACACCAAGGTCGCGAAAATGATCGCTGCTGAACCGGAAGAGCAGGGCCTTGAGCTGCGTGAGCGTTATGCGTCCATCGTGTCACATATCGACGACTTGAGCGGTTTGTACAAAGTGTTGAAAGGCGCCCGTGATGAACGGGGTGCGATGGAGTTCGATACGATAGAAACGCGCATGGTGTTTGATGAAAACTCGAAAATTGAACACATTATTCCAGTAGAGCGAAACGACGCCCATAAGCTAATCGAAGAATGTATGTTGTGCGCCAATGTGGCGGCTGCAGAATTATTGATCAAAGCTGATTTACCGGCTTTGTTCCGTGTTCACGAGGGGCCAAAAGACGATCGATTACTGACTTTGCGCACCTACCTTGGTTTGCTCGGTTTAGAATTGACTGGCGGTACTAAACCAACGCCAGCGGATTATGCGGCGTTATCAGAGACCATTAAAGACCGCGCCGACGCGCGTAGCATTCAAACCATGATGTTGCGCTCCATGTCACAGGCGGTGTATCAGGCGGATAACTTAGGTCATTTTGGTTTGAATTATGAGGCTTATACGCATTTTACCTCGCCGATTCGCCGTTATCCTGACTTATTAGTACACCGTGCGATTCGTTATTTGATTCGTGGTGAAGGTCGCCCAACGGTGCGCCAAGCCCATCGAGTGGCGGGCAGCCCAGAATTAAAACAGCGTAAGATTTATGGTTATGATCATGCTGATATGGATGGTTTAGGAGATTCTTGTTCCTTAACCGAGCGCCGTGCCGACGAAGCGACACGCGACGTGGAAGCCTGGTTGAAATGCCAATACGTAGAGCAACATCTTGGTGATGCCTTCGATGGCGTTGTGACCGCTGTAACCTCGTTTGGTTTGTTTGTTGAGTTACAAGGTTTGTTCGTCGATGGTTTGGTGCATATTTCTGGGTTGGGACAAGATTACTTTGTTCACGACATGGAGCATCAAGCGATTATTGGCGAGCGTACCGGAAAAGTCTTCCGTTTGGGAGACAAGCTAAAAGTGCGCGTGGCCAGCGTTAATTTGGAACAGCGCAAAATTGATTTGAGCCTTGATGAAGCGGCGGCGCGTCCAGTGCGCAAAAAAGTGCAGCGCGACGACCAAACCGAGTTAGAAATGCAACTGGCTCAGTTACCGCCGATTGAATTAGGTGGTCGTCCGAAAGCGAAAAAAACAGCGGCGAAAGCCGAGAGCGATAAATCTAAAGATGCTAAGCCTCTAAAAGAAGGGAAAGTGGGTAAAGAGGGAGAGGGTAAAGAGTCAGACGGAAAGGCGAAGAAAAAGCGCCGTCCGCCTATTTCCAAAGGTAAGCGAATTCGCCAGAAGAAAACCGCTTCTGCGGCGAACGCCAGTGGCAAGCCAGCATCCGCTGCGGCTAAGAAGCCAAAAAAGCCGAAAAAAGCCAAAAAGGCGAACGCCAAACCGAAAGCAAAAGATTGATCTCACTTGATCTTTCAAGCGTTTGAATGACACATAAGTTAGATAAGTAGAAACAAGGGGGCGTAAGCCCCCAAATTAATAGAGTAGAGAATGTCAGATTTAGAATGGATATACGGTATTCACGCCGTGGAAAATGCGTTAACCCAGCAACCTGAGCGCATCAAGGAAGTACGCTTCCAAGAGGGTCGTGACGACAAAAAAACGCAGCGTTTATTGCAGCTTTGTAAGTCTAGCAAGGTACGTTTTAGTCTAGTTCCTCGTCGAGACTTGGATCAATTGTTTACCAAAAACAAAGACCGCGTTGTTCACCAAGGCGTGGTGGCTTATACCGAGCTAAACAAAGCTGGCAACGAAGCCGATTTACACACGTTAGTCGCAGGACTCGATGAAAATCCTCTGATTATTATTCTTGATGGGGTAACCGATCCTCATAATCTGGGCGCTTGTTTGCGCAGTGCCGACGCCGCTGGTGCCCACGCCGTGGTCATGCCAAAAGACAATTCCGCGCCATTGAACGCCACTGTCAGTAAAGTGGCCTGTGGCGCGGCAGAAAGTATGCCCGTCTATGCGGTGACCAATTTGGCTCGCACCATGAAGAAGTTGCAAGACCAAGGCGTGTGGATTTTTGGCACCGCAGGCGAGGCGACACAAACGGTATACGAGCAAGATTTCACTATTCCAACCGCCATCGTGATGGGGGCAGAGGGTGAAGGTATGCGTCGTTTAACGCGTGAGCAATGCGATTATCTGGTGAAACTGCCTATGGCCGGTGTGGTGTCTAGCTTGAACGTATCGGTTGCAACAGGCGTTTGTTTGTACGAAGTGGTACGTCAGCGTGCCGCAGCGGTAAAAAGCCAATAAAAATATTTAAAACAAACATTTAAGGAAGAGGTTTAAGGAATAAACATGTTTACATCGTTTTCTATTCAAGCGCCATTGACGGCCAAAGATTCCGAACTACAGCAAAAAATTGACAATAAAACCAAACCACTTGGGTCGTTAGGGTCTCTTGAAAAGCTGGCCTTTCAACTCGGTCATATTCAGCAGACCACCTCGCCAGAGGTGTCTAAACCGAAAATGATTGTTTTCGCTGCCGATCACGGTGTGGTGGCACAAGGCATCAGTTTGTTTCCTCAAGAAGTGACGCCACAAATGGTGATGAACTTCTTACAGGGCGGCGCGGCGGTGAGTGTATTTTGTCAGCAGCACAATGTGCCTTTACGAGTCGTTGATGTTGGCGTTAACGCTGAACTGGGAACGCACCCATTATTGGGGTCGCGCAAAGTCGCCTTTTCATCCCAAGACTTTAGTCAACAAGCGGCCATGACCAGTGAGCAATTAGCGCAAGCCATTCAAGCGGGTGTCGATGAAGCGAATTTGGCTATTGAGGAAGGGGTGAATTTGCTGATGTTTGGTGAGATGGGCATAGGCAATACCTGTGTGTCTTCTTGCATGATGGCGGCCTTAATGGGCGTGAGCCCTGAAGACAGCGCTGGCCCAGGCACAGGTTTAAATGCGACTGGTGTATCTCATAAAGCGAAAATTATAGAGCAATCTTTGGCCCGAGCCGAGCGAGACACCGGCTTGCCTATGGCGCAATGGAGCGCTCAGACCCTGGCTGAACAGGTGGGTGGTTTTGAAATTCTGGCTATGGCGGGCGCCATGCTGCAATCGGCGCAGCGTCAAACTGCGTTTGTGGTCGATGGCTTTATTTGTACTGTGGCTTTGTTGTTTGCCCAAAAAGTTGCCCCCAATGTGGTGGCTTATGCGGTGTTTTCTCATCAGTCCAATGAAAAAGCCCATACACAGTTATTGGCGCATTTTGGTGCGATGCCTATTTTGTCATTGGGTTTGCGTTTAGGTGAAGGCTCTGGCGCCATTTTGGCGTACCCATTGATTCAAAGCGCCTGTGTGTTTTTAAACAAGATGGCCAGCTTCGACAGTGCGGGTGTGACAGAAGCCAAAGGTGACTGATGAAGCATTGTCCAGCGGCGTTTCTTTTCTTTAATTTTTTTGAGTTAGGCAACACACATGATCAAAGGCATGATAATCGGCCCCTATTGGCAAGGGTTTAAGCGCAGTCTGGTGACTTACACGCGTATTCCGTTGCGGGTAAACTGGCAAGACGAGGTAAAACACGTTTCGCCAGTGTGCTTTTTGCCGTGGATCGGTCTCGTTGTGGCGCTGTTGAGTGCTTGGCCTTTGTGGTTTGATTTGTCTTCGTCGTTACAAGCCTTACTGATGTTGCTTACCGCCGTCTTGTTGACCGGTGGGTTTCATGAAGATGGCTTGATGGACAGCTGCGATGGCTTGGTAGGAGGATGGGACAAAGAGCAACGTTTGACTATTATGAAGGATTCGCGCATTGGCAGTTACGCGGCCTTGTCTATTTGGTTTTCTTTAACGTTGAAATGGCTGTTGCTGAGCGAATTGTTGGATGCGATACCCGATTCCTTTTTGGGCTTCATTTATACCTTGAGCGGTTGGTGCGTGGTGCATGTATTGGCGCGGGTGTTTCCTTTGGCGCTAATGACCACACTGGAATACGTCACCTTAGGGAAAAGTAAAGCAATAAGCATGATTGCCAAGTTAGATCTTCATCAATGGATTGTCGCCCTAGTGCCCTGTGTTTTCTTCGGCATCGTGGCGTTTAGCCTTTTTGGTTTGGTGATGACCTTCTTATTTAGCCTTGTTTTAATCGCCCTGATGCATGTGTATCTACACAAAAAAATCGCTGGATTTAATGGCGACACACTTGGGGCAAGTGAACAGGTTGGCGAAATTTTTATTATCTTATGTTTGCTGGTTTCCTACGCATGAAGCTGTATTTGATTCGACACCCTCAGCCAGATGTTGAAAAAGGCTTGTGTTATGGGGATATGGACGTGCCCTTGCTAGCAGGCTGGCGAACCGGCGCACATTCGTTAAAAAACGCTTTGTCGTTGGATTTTAGTGCTGATTCCACCCTGTGTTTTCATAGCCCTTTGAGTCGCGCTGCATTGCTTGGCGAGTATTTGAGTGACGGGCATTCTCAATCGGTTACCGCCTTAAAAGAGCTGGATTTTGGCGATTGGGAAGGGCAGTGCTGGCAGAATCTTCCCCGTCAAGAAATAGACGATTGGGCTAACGACATTGTGCATTCTGCGCCCTATAATGGCGAGTCTTTGCAGGTGGTGGCTGACCGAGTTTGGCATTGGTGGTTATCGGTGAAGGACACGCCGATGGAGCATTGTGTGGTGGTGGCGCATTCTGGCGTGATTAAGGTCTTTGTAAGTTTGCTTTGTCAGTGGCCACTAAATCAGTGTCATCGCATTGATGTGGGGTTCACCAGCGTCACAGAGTTTGCCATCAATGGTGAGTTTGTTGCTTTGAAGCGTTTAGGAGCGGGAGATTGGGTGTAATACTCATTATCGTCGTTTAGCTTGATATTCGGTTTAGTGTTCACTAAACCCTCTTAGGTTCAGTTGAGAAAATACATAATGTTGCTCTATTGGTTAGGTATGTTTGGTATCGCGGCGTTTGCGATTACCGGGGTCATTTCGTCCGGCAAAAAGGATATGGATTTATTCAGTGTGGTGTTTTTGGGCATGGTTACGTCATTAGGTGGAGGCACTATTCGCGACACTGTATTGTCGGTTGAAACCGTGTACTGGGTAAAAGATACTTCTTATTTATGGGTGGCTTTTTTGTCATCTGTGTTGGCATTTTTTACGGTGCGTTTTATCGACGACAAGCAGACGGTGTTTCATTATGCCGATTCCTTCGGTTTGGCGCTTTTCACGGTCGTCGCAACGGAAAGGGTGTTAATGATGGGCTTTCCACCGACGATTGCTATTACTATGGGGATTGTCACTGGGGTTGCAGGCGGCATTATTCGTGATGTTTTAAGCCATCGCCCACCCTTGGTGTTAGGGCGAGAGTTCTACGCAACGCCGGCTTTTCTTGGCGCTCTCTTGCTGGTTTTGCTTGAAAATAACATCCCTACACATGAATTCAACTCGATTTACGCAGTGGCATTAGTCTTTATACTTAGGGTATTCGCCATTCATAAGGATTTATACTATCCAAGTTGGCTGTTGTACAAAAAACGATAAAGCGAGAAACACTATGTCAGAGCAATCGAATACAGAGCAACCTAATCAAGATGCGGTACATGAAGCCCGTTTATTGCAGAAAAAAGCCATTGTCGATCAACGTATCGCGGCCGCCACAGAAGAGCGCGGAGTAACCATTTTGCTGACGGGGAATGGCAAAGGCAAAAGCTCCAGCGCCTTTGGCACCATGGCACGAGCTTTAGGCCACGGTCAGAAAAGCGCTGTTATTCAGTTTATCAAAGGGCGCAAAGCCACGGGCGAGCAGTTGTTTTTCGGCTCCCATCCGCTGGTAGATTTTCATGTTATGGGGCACGGCTTTACATGGGAAACGCGTAACCCTGAACTGGAAAAACAAGCCGCTGAGCAAGCCTGGGCGTTGGCCAAGCAGACCTTGTCTGATCCGAGTGTTTACTTTGTGTTGTTGGATGAAATTACCTACATGTACAAATATGGCTACTTAAACGAAGACGACTTGGTAGCGGCACTGGCAGCCAGACCGGCTCATCAAAACGTGATGATGACTGGCCGCACAGCTCCACGCGTGCTGCTAGACAGCGTCGATACCCACAGTAAAATTGCTAACGAGCGACATGCTTTTGCCAATGGAGTAAAGGCGCAAGTTGGGATCGAGTGGTAGTTTGACTTTCTTCTTTACCGACTTGAGTGTTTGTTTACTCTTTTTATCTGTTGTTAAAACAAATCGATTAAAATGAGATTAATTCTCAAATAGGCTGGCTTTTCCTATGCTCTTTATTGATAATAGTTCTCGTTAACTAAATTCATTCTAGTCAATGCCGGAGAACGCTATGCAAACTTGGGAACGTTTAACCAGACAAGCTAATAGAGCCTATTCGAATCAGGATTACTTAGAAGCGGCGGATCTGAATCGTCAGGCATTAATGCAAGTCGAACGCAGTTTCGATGACGATTTTTACCGTGATGCTGAATCCGCTGTCGCCGCCGCTGCGGTGAGCTTCTTGAATATTGCCGAGTCTTACACGGCATTGGGGGATTTCATTTCAGCCAATACTCAATTTGAAAACGCGGTAAACTTTTTGCAGACGGTGATTGCGCGTCCAGATATGGCCGACGATCAACGGGACTTGATCATGAGAACCGCAACTCATATTCGTTTCGAATGGGAGCTTTTCACCACCAGCTACAGTAAACAAGTATCGGCACAGAGTCGTGCCTTGATGTTGTCCTTAGCGAATGCGGTGAGTGCTCCTGCTGCTTCTGCTTATCATTGATGCACGCTACTTTACTGTACAGAAACCAAGACACTTTTGAATATGGGCGTCAAATGGCTTTAGGTTGAGGTGTTGGTATGGCTAGGGTTTTTCTCTAAAATCCACGCCATACAGCATCCACTTCCGTTTCATCCCATTAGCCTGAGAGAGCATCATGTCGACCGTTGAATTACCAAAAGTGAGCAAACACACTCGTCTTGAAGATATCCAAGCCATTGTTCTTGGTACCATGATCATTGCTATGGGAGTAAATCTTTTTACTCACGCAGGTTTGCTGACAGGCGGTTCAGCCGGCTTAGCTTTTTTGATGAAGTACTCTACACCTCTTACGTTTGGTGAAGCGTTCTTTTTAATTAACCTGCCTTTTTATGTGCTGGCGATTGTGCATTTTGGTTGGGAATTTACCATCAAAACCTTTTTGGCGGTGTTTTGCTTATCGGTCTTCGCGGACGTAACGCCCATGTTGGTCAGCTTTGAGCAAGTGAACCCTTTTTACGCCAGTATAGCGGGTGGCTTTTTGATGGGTGTTGGCTTCTTAATGTTGTTCCGCCATAACGCAAGCTTGGGCGGGTTGAATATCCTAGCCCGTTATTTGTCTGAAAAATATGGGATTTCCATGGGCAAGTTTCAAATGGCGGTGGATTGCATGATAGTGCTGTTGTCGGTGTTTGTTGTCGATTACACCTTGATCCTGATTTCATTTGTGGGTGCCATCGCGTTGAATATGATCATCGCGGTGAACCACAAACCCGGTCGCTACATGGGCAACGTATAGAGCACGCGAGATAATCACCGAAACAGTATGAAAGGCGACTTAGGTCGTCTTTTTTGTGACTTGCGTTCGGGTAATTGGCACGGGCGTTTCCTAACGGCGGCGCGCTCAGGTATTATGAGCACCATCATAATGTGAGAGGAAACACGCTTGGAACTGCTCAAAGTAGACAACCTAAACCCCTACATGGACGACCTAATCGAATTATTGTGCGATGCGGTGGATTCTGGGGCCCCCATCGGTTTTTTGCCGCCCATGAGCGACTCAGAAGCTAAAGCCTATTGGTTGAGTATCAACGACGATCTACAAGCTAATTCTCGCCAAGTATTGTTGGTGCGTGAAGACGACAAAGTGGTCGGTAGCGTGCAAATCGGCATGTCTCCAAAAGCCAATGCCTTACACCGCTGCGACGTTGAAAAACTCATGGTGCACACTCAAGCACGAGAAAATGGTTTAGGGGGCATTTTAATGCAAGGCGTAGAACGCGTCGCAGCGTCTATGCAGAGGCAGCTACTGATTTTAGAAGTAAGAAGCGACGATATCGCTCATGATATGTATGTCAACATGGGATATATTCCGTTTGGCGAAGTACCCGGCTATACCCGCAGCGCCAATGGTATGCTGCACAATTCGACGTTCTTTTATAAAGAAATCGAACCTACCCATGAAGTATTTTCTTAATATAAACAAAGCCATAGGCGATTCTCTTGAGACTTGATTTTTATTTATCCCACGTGACTGATTTGGCACGTAAAGCTGCGAAAATCGCGGCATCCAAAGGCCGTGTTACCGTGAACGGTGAAGTGATCAAAAAGGCCAATTACACCGTAAAAGAAGGTGATCAAATTTGCCTAGATGATACTCTGTTGGCGTGGCCCTCTGAAGGTTATTACATGCTACACAAGCCAGCTGGCTATGTGTGTGCCACTGAAGGTGCTGATCACCCAACGGTGCTGGATTTGGTGCCGCCGCACTTAGGGCAAGACCTGAAGATCGTCGGACGTCTTGATAAAGACACCACAGGGCTGTTGTTGCTCACCACAGATGGGCAATGGTTGCACCGTATTACTTCGCCACGTAGTGCCTGCAATAAACGTTACAAAATGATGCTAGCCGAACAGATTAGCGACGAGGATCTACAGCAACTCGAAAAAGGCGTGATGCTCAATGGCGAATCGCAACCCACGTTGTCGGCTTTAGCGCAGCGTCTCAGTGAATGTGATATTTACCTGACGATTCAAGAAGGTAAATACCACCAAGTCAAACGCATGTTGGCGGCGGTTGGTAATAAGGTTGAAGAATTGCATAGGGATCAAATAGGCCCGCTAGAGTTAGATGCAGAGTTGGCGGTTGGTGAGTTTCGTGCCTTAACCGATGCTGAAGTTGCATATTTCTAACCCGTGTATTTATAACAAGCTCGTAGGTTAATAAGAGAGTAAATAATGAAAGAATTATCGATGGACGAACGCGTACAACTCTTGGTCGCGCCAGACAGTGAGCGATTAGCGTATTTTGTTGAACAAGCGAAAGCCACGCAATTAGTGTGGAGCTTGAGCAACGAAGAAGGTTTTGTCATGGTTGAAACTGACGATGGCGACTGCGTGATGGTGTGGCCCGATGCAGAATTTGCCAGCCAATGGGCGATTGAAGATTGGGATGACTGCGAGGCGGTCTCTGTCCCTTTAGAGCAGTTTAAAGCCGAATGGCTACCAAGCCTTGCCTTAGACAATATTACCCTAGCCGTGTTTCCAAACATTGAAGACGAAGGTAAATTGTCCACCGCCCAAGAAATAACGGATTTATTGGCTTAACAGATTATTAAGGATGTATTCACCCCATGAGTAAGCGTCAGAATCACCGCGAAGAGGTATTTGAGAAAATCCTCGAGGCCGCCGAAATGGAGTTTGGACTTAAGGGCTACAATGGCGCCAGCTTGCAGCACATTGCAGAGCGTGCCGGTCTGCCTAAACCGAATATTATTTATTATTTTCAATCCAAAGCGAATCTATACAAACAAGTATTGGATCAAACACTAATGGGCTGGAATGATCTCTTTGATCGCGCCACACTAGAAGACGATCCAGCCGTTGTGTTAGATCGTTTTATTCGCGTGAAACTTAAACAGAGCATTGAAAAACCGGGCACTTCTCGGTTGTTTGCGATGGAAGTGATTGGCGGTGCATTACACATCGGAGACTACTTAAAAGAAGAGCTGCGACCTTGGTTTACGTCTCGTACAAGCTTGTTACAAGGTTGGATGGACGCCGGTAAAATGCGTCCGTGTGATCCTGCCAGTGTGATTTATATGATCTGGGCAACGACTCAGCATTACGCGGATTTTGAAGCGCAAGTATTGGCGTTAAGTGGCATTGAGTCCTTGTCTGAGGATGATTTAACCCGCATTGGCGATACCATCAGTGGCATTATTTTAACGGGCTGCGGACTGAGTTTACCTGAGAAAACGAGCAACTAGGGTTCGTTTTCTCTTAACTGATGAATGTGTTGAACCAAAGCCCGCAGTTTTGCGGGCTTTGCTGGTTTTGCCATATAGGTAATGTTTAGGCGTTTGCACTCTTCGATCAATTCAGGGTCACGCATGGCGGTAATCAATACAGCCGGAAGCGGTTTGCCAGCTCTTTCTCGAAGGGTTTTAATCAAGGTCAAACCGTCCTTGTTGTCGTCAAGGTGATAATCCACCAGTAACAACTCAGCTTCCCCTTGTGCTTCCATAGCATCGCTAAAACGATTAAAGGTTCGACAATCACATTGCCAATGGGTCAGCAGGGTGCTCATGGCAGTTAGGTTGTTTTTCTCATCGTCAATGCACCAGACGTAGCAGGTAGCTAATTTACTTTCTTTTGTCTGGCTAATGTTTGTTGTTGCCAAGGCAACCGTTTGATCGCCCTGAGCAAGGGGGATCCCTATACTAAAACAACTGCCCTTACCGGGCGTGGAATGAATTTCGGTGGCCAAGCCGAGTTGCTTTTGCATGCGTCTAACCAAGCCTAACCCTAAACCCATTCCCGGTTCTTGGGTATTTTCCCAACGGTAAAAATCATCAAATATTTTCTTTTGTTCGGTTTCGGGTATGCCGACACCCGTGTCCCAAACCTGTAAATACACGACACCATTTCGTGGTCTTACACTCAGTAATACTCGGCCTTTTTTGGTGTATTTCACTGCATTCGAGACAAAATTCTGAATAATACGACGCAAATAAATCGGGTCAGAATGGACTCTAAAGGGGCGTAAATGGGTGGTGAGACGGATATTTTTACTGTCGGCAATCACGTCAAACTCTTGCACGATAGGAGCGAGAATCTCTTGTAAATCGCAGTCGACCAATTTTGGCTGAATGGCGCCTTGGTCCAAACGAGCGATTTCCAATAGGGTGGAAATCAGTGCTTCAGTGGATTCCAACGAGTCGGATAAGCGTTCAATTACTTGGCTGGTGTCATCGGGCAAGCTGGTGGATTGCAAAATTCCCATGTAGAGTTTGGCCGCGTTAAGGGGCTGCAGAATATCGTGACTGGCCAGGGCGAGAAACTCTGTTTTTGACGCGTTAGCTTGTTCTGCTTCTGCTTTGGCACTGGTAAGGGCTTTTTCCGCTTGGTTACGACGCTCAATTTCTTGCAGCAGCTCTTGGTTTACTCCTTGAACCTCTTCGGTGCGCGCTTCCACACGCTTTTCCAAGTCGATATTGGCGTCTTTGAGCGCTTGTTGGCTTTCGATGTGTTCGGTGACGTCGGTGAAGCTGGTCACAAAGCCGCCGTCTGGAAGAGGGTTGCCGACCATTTCGATGACTCGCCCGCTGGCACGACGACGTAAAAAGCGGTGGGTGGTGCCCTTGCGCAAATGTTCAAGCCGTTTGTTGACCAGATCTTCAATGTCACCAACGCCGCATTCTCCACGTTTGGCATTAAAGCGAATTAACTCTTCCACAGGAAGCCCGACTTTTAGCATGCTTTCTGGATAAGGATAAAGCGCTAGGTAGGTTTTGTTCCATGCGACGATGCGCAAATCTTTGTCGACCACGCTGATGCCTTGATCCAAGTTGTCCATGGACACAAACAAAAGGTTTTGGCTGAATTGAATGGCTTGGGTGGTCTCATCTAAATAGGTCACCATTTCTTCGACCTTGATTTTTTTATCCACCAAGATGGAGTTAATAATAGTGCGTGCTGACGAGCCACCGAGAACGCCACCCAAAATACGTTCGCAATAATCGATGAATAAGCGATTAGGCGACAGGTTGTTGATCAGGGTTTCACCATAATCGCGCTCGAAGTTAAAAATGACCTGTTGGCTTTTTTGTTTGCCTAGAAAGGTTTCTAAAAGCACCATAAAGTCACTGTTGGTGGCTTTGCTTTTCGGCTTAAAAAAGCCTTTTTCCAGTTCTGTCGTAGGGCTAACAAACGCAGTGGCTTGGATTCGGTCAATCAGGCGTTCTGTCGATAATAAAGAACCCACAATGTAGCCAATTAGGTTTGAGACTAAGCTGATAAAAGCGCCGTAACTGATTAGCTCAGAGCGAGATTGCGCATTGTCCAAGGCCCAATCCATACTGCCGGTTAGGGGGAGCGTCATCAGTAGGGCCCAGGTTAAAAAGCCGAGCGTTAATCCTGTGTAAACGCCGTAAGCATGAGCACGTTTCCAATATAAGCCACCGATTACCGCAGGCATAAGCTGTAACACGAGAGAAAACGCCAACACCCCCGTGCCCGCTAACGATTCGTTATTGGCCATTTTTTGATAATACAAAAAAGACAGCGCCAAAATGCCCATCATGGCGAAGCGACGTATGATCAAAATACGACGACGATACAAGGGCAAAGCCTGATGTTGAGCGTTGGCTCTAGCGAGCATGATAGGCAAGATCACATCGTTACTGATCATGATGCTTAGAGCAAAGGTCGCCACAATGATCATGGCGGTCGTCGCCGACATACCGCCAAGGAAAATAAGCATTTGCAAAGGCAAATTATCCGATGCCAGAGCAAATTGGATCACATAGGTATCTGGGTTGATATCGGCTGAAAACAGGCTCTGTCCAGCGATGGCAATGGGTGGAATGATGACTGCGAAAATTAATAGGTACAAAGGAAACAGCCAACGTGCCATGTCGGATTGTTTTTTATGTTGATGGTCCACCACGGTCACATGAAATTGACGGGGCAAACAAATGACCGCCGCGGCTGACATAAAGGTTTGCATCAAAAATGAGAAAGACAACAGAGTATTTGTATTCCAAACAGACAGTTGCTCGCTGTGCTGCAAGTCGGTAAAGGTTATATCTTGGGTCATTAAGACGGCAACCACGCCCACCGCGACGATGGCCAATAACTTAAACAAAGATTCTGTGCCAATGGCGAGCATCATGCCAGAGCGGTATTCAGTGACTTCCACCTTGCGTGTGCCAAACAGCATGGCGAACACGCCGATGGAAATCGTCGCGATCAAAACCACCAAGCTGGCGGAAGATTCGTCTTGGTTAACAAACAGCGCAAAATTGGAACCTATGGCCTTGAGCTGCAAAGCAATGTAGGGAATCACCGCCAACATGCTTATTAAAATAACCAAGGGTGCGGTAATAGGGCGTTTGCCATAGCGAGATGAAATAAAATCCGCAATGGAGGTGATGTTTTGTTTGTGGCTCACCGCAATGAGCTTGCGTAATATGGGATAGGCAAATAAGTAGAGTAAAACAGGCCCTAATAAAATGGGTAAATAACTCCACCCAGAGCGCGATGCTTCACCAATGGAGCCGTAAAAAGTCCATGCCGTACAGTAAATAGCCAGTGATAAACTGTAAACGATAGGGTGCCGGGTCAGTTTTTTAGCCGTTTGGCTTTCTTTGTCTCCCCAGATGGCAATCCAGAACAAACCAAAGATGTATAAAATGGCTAACAGAACCCAGAAAACAGTCATGAAATGCATTACCCGAGAGAAGCAGAAAGGTCGTTGTTTGTGTTATTAAATGTAACACAGCCAGTGTAAAAATCCTCTACGACTTAGGTCGTGGCAGTACAAGGCCATTATTTTAAAGGAAGTGGAATGAACCCAGTACTAGTACAACAAAATGTAAAAGCGTTTCATGCCCATCTTTATTACCAAGATGAGCAGGGCGTTGAGATGGCGAAAGCCGTTGCTGAGCAAGCCGCGGTTTTGTTTGACATAAGAGTGGGGCGTTTTCACCAACAAGCGGTTGGCCCTCATCCCGTGTGGAGTTGTCAGTTGTCTTTTAAGGCGGAGCATTTAGGCGACATAGTGACCTGGTTGATGTTGAATCGTCGTACTTTGGATGTGTTTTTGCACCCAGTAACCGGAGACGATTACCTTGACCACACCCAAGGCTGTGCTTGGTTAGGTCGCTCTTATACATTGGATTTGTCCCAATTTACGCTATCTAACCAGTGAAAATCGAGTGTTTTACCCAACCAGAGCACTTTTTTTAAGGGAATCTGACATTATCCCTTTAAAAACCATTGAACGTACCAATCTTGTAAAAGTATGCGGTAGTTATTGCGCTTATGGAAAGTTATCATATTGCCACCAACTATTGTTTGGGTTCGTGTTGTGGCAGTGTCGCGCTTATTATTGAGATTAAGGTTTGCTTGTATCAAACGCTCGTTCCCTTATAACTTATTATTTATTACTTAGGAGAATACAATGCAAATTACTGAAAACGCCGTTGTGAGCATGCACTACACATTGACCGATGAAGCTGGTCAGGAATTGGATTCCTCTGTTGGTCAAGAGCCATTAGTGTTTCTAAGCGGTGCGCAAAACATCATCGACGGTTTGGATAAAGCCCTTCAAGGCAAAACAGCGGGCGAAAAGCTAGCTGTGTCTGTGGCTCCAGAAGAAGGCTATGGTGAAGTGCATCAAGAATTGATCCAAAAAGTACCGACTGAAAACTTCCAAGGCGTGGATGAAATTCAAGTGGGTATGCAGTTTATGGCGCAAACGCCAGGCGGTCAGCAGCCAGTTACCGTGATTGCGGTAGAAGATGATGGCGTCATGCTAGACGGCAATCACCCGTTGGCAGGTAAAACGCTGAAATTTGACGTTGAAATCATTGATGTGCGTGAAGCCCTAGCCGAAGAGCTAGAGCATGGCCATGTACATGGTGAAGGCGGTCATCAGCACTAAGTTTTTTACTTTTCAAAAAAGTAATGAGAAACAGCGTCTGGCAACAGGCGCTGTTTTTTTTCGTTTTGCTAATGGGGTTGAGGTTTATAACGGGGGGTCTTGAACCGGTAGGCTTTTTATCATGGTGTAGTGTTCTATGCCGTCTTCCATGTAGGGTTCGGAAGCTGTGATAAACCCATGAGATTGATAAAACCCTTCAAGATGCGACTGCGCACCAATTTTAATCGGCCACGAAGGCCAGCGCTTTTCGATGTCTGCAGTGGCGTGGTGCATTAAAATATGCCCCAGCTTGGCTTTACGGTGGGACGGGGCGACCACTACCCGACCTATACTGGTGTGGTCAGTATAGGAGTCACCTTGTGCTAACAATCTAGCGTAGGCGACTATGTTTTGTCCTTCTAATGCATAAAGATGCTGGGTATTGGACAACTTATCTAGGTCGTCTAAATCGGAAAAAACACAGTTTTGCTCCACCACAAAAACATCACAACGTAACTTTATGATGTCGTACAGGGTCTCGACCGAGAGTTGCTTAAAAGGTTGGCAGTGCCAAGTTATCATGAAGGATTACCTATTCTATTCTTTAAAGCCATATGCTTAAGTCACTTATCAAAAAATACGTGAAGTCACAGCACTAGAGCATGATGACACCACGACCAATAGACGTAATAGGACCGGTTGGGCGACCTGTTGGTGAGCCAGTTTCTTGTTCTAGTGTTAACTCGAATAACTGGTTCTCGGTAAGTGGTGGCAGCTTGTCTAACGCCACTCTGAGTGTTTCGCCTTTTTTCACGAGCCCTAAAGAGACGGGCGCATCCCAACCATCGGCCTTTGTCCAAAACTGCAAGGCTTTTCCTTCAGGGATTTCAATGGCTGCGAGGGGAACCAGTTGCATTTGATTGGATTGGCTGGTCTGAATCACCCAGCCTGGGGTTTTATCCTCTGGCGCCACCAAGACCGCAATATAAGTAGGCTCACTTAACGTTGGCTCTATGGTTTGTAGCTGCACCGCGAAAAACACCGCCAACGCCATGCCTGCTCCGGTTAGTCCTCGCCAGATGGGCAAACTTTGCCAAAATGACGTTTTTTCTTTAGTAGGTTTAGACTTCGCAGGTTGATCAAGTTCATCTAGGCTGCGCTCTATGCGAGCCGATAAAGGTTGAGGTGCAGACAGTGGTGGTAGTTTATCGGTAATGGAAACAAAATGGTTTTGCCATTGATTAACCATTTTTTGCAATGCTGGACTCTCTGTCAGTCTGGCTTCAAACGCTAATCGCTCGGTTTTGTCTAAAGTCCCCAGTACATATTGCCCAGCAAGATTACTGTCGGTGTCTGGGGTATCCAAGTTGGTGTCTGATAGGTTGGTGTGTTGGCTCATTGTAAGCACTCCTTCAACGCATTTAAGCTGCGTTTGATCCACGACTTGACGGTGCCTAGGGGTTTGTCGAGTAGGGTGGCGATTTCATCTTGCGTATAGCCATCCACATAGGCGTGCAATACACAGAGTTTTCGCTCGGGCTCAAGGTGATTTAGGCAATTGGTGAGAGAGGTTTGCGCCATTGGATCTTGTGCTAAGGCTTCCACCTCATCGGCGTGATGTTCGTTTTCTTGCAATTGGTTATCGCACAGATCGAGCAAAAATTCAGGCTCAAACAAAATTTGTCGGTTGCTGTATTTAAGTGCGTTGAGCGCCAAATTGCGGGTTAGGGTATAAATCCAACCGCGGGCTGAGCCCAGGTCGCTATGATAATGTTGAGCGTTTTGCCAAATTTTAATAAAGGCATCGTGCACCACGTCTTCTGCCAGTGGGCGATTTTGTAGAATCCTCAGCACCACAGTGAGCAATCTCGGCGCTTCTTGTTCATACAACTGCATTAAAGCCCGACGATTCCCGGCGGCGCAATGCTTGAGCGTGGTTTCGTAGTCAAAGATGGATGGAGACACGCTGATCCTACCTAATGAAAAAAACCAGTGTACAAAACTGACTCTTTGAAGTCATTAAACGCGGGGCAAGAAGCGTGTTTTTTAAAGTATTCATCTTTTTTAAAATCTTTTTTAATTTTTTTTTAAATATTTTGCATCCAAACAATCATCTCGATTGTTGTACTTATAACAAACCGTCAAACGGACTGTTTTTTCATTAAAACTAGCTAAGTAAAGGAAACGACAATGAGTAATAAAATGATGTTTAAAGGCCTTCAAATCGCAGCGGTATCCGCTTTAATGGTCACAGCAGCGCAATCACACGCTTGGACTTTTTCTCAAGACAACTTACCAGCTTCCGTACAAGTACCAGCGGGTAACAAGGTAGCTATGTTTACATCAGCAGAAGGTAACATTACGTGGGAATGCAAAGCTGATGCGAAAAACATGGATCAAGCAAAATGGGCATTTGCCGGCCCTCGTGCGATCTTGAGTGATAACAAGGGTAACCACCTTGTTTCTTACTTTGGCCCACCAGCAACATGGGAATCTCTAGACGGTTCTTCTATTACAGGTAAGCAATTGGCAGTGTCACCTTCTGAAAAAGGCAGCATCCCAATGCAACTGGTTAAAGCCAACGCATCATCACGCCCTGGTGCGCTAGAAGGCGTTACTTATGTACAGCGTATTAACTTAAAAGGCGGCGCAGCACCAGAAACAGGCTGCAACATGGATAAGATCGGCCATAAAGTCGTTGTAAACTATTCTGGTGAATACTTATTCTGGAAAGCTAAGTGATTCTTATTTGACAATGGTTTAAATGGCTAACCAAGTTATTAATCAAAACCATTACAAAGTTCAAATCGTTACGAATGAAAAGCAGTCTGTCCTAAAATGGGGCGACTGCTTTTTTGTGTTAAGTGTGTCTCTATTTAAAAGAGGGTTAACTTTTATTATCGTGCATAATAAAAGACAGCAATTTAATTGGCACTTCTTCGAGTACTTCTGGCCCATGAGATATTTCTGCATCAAAAGAGAGGGAGTCACCGGCTTCCATTTTATAAAGATGATTACCATGTCGATACAGTAATTTACCTTCTAGTAAATGAATGAATTCTTGCCCGCGGTGAGAAAAGGTCGGGAAGACTTCGCTGGCGTCGTCCATGGTGATTAAGAAAGGCTCGTAAGTTTGTTTCTTGCCTTTGTTGTAACTCAATAATTGATACGTGTGGCCCTTTTCTGTACCGCGACGTACGACTTCCATTCCTTGGCCAGACTTGGTTAGCTGAGCGCCGCCTTCCGGTCGATCATAATCGGCAAACAACTGTGAAATTGATAAACCAATGGCGTCACAGAGTCGGCTTAGTGTGTCCAAACTGGTCGACACCTGAGCGTTTTCTACTTTACTGATCATGCCTTGGCTGACTTTGGCAATACGCGCCACGTCGGCAATTTTTAGCGCTTGTTCAACCCGTTTACGCCTTACTTGCAGGGCGATATATTCCTCAAGCTTTAGTTTTTGCGACGTATTGCGTTCCTGAACAATATCGCCCCTTTCTAGTGCGATAGCATGTGGCGATGGTGCATCAACTTTCATTCATTCAGTACCTGATGTTTGGCATCAATAGATTATTGATCGCAGAATTAAAAATTACACCATAAAAATCATAGACTTACACTGACAGTAAAAATATTTTCTTGATGATTATAAATATGGCAAAGATATTGCTTTCTTTAAAGGAAATAAAGATTCCTATTAGGAAACTAAAGCGGTTTTTATTCGATGCTTTGTCTAGTACGAGTGAGATCAGATTTGATGACAACGAAAGGGCGTTAAATACCTTTTTAAATGCGCTTTCACCAAGAATGTTTGACTCACTAATTAGAACATTCCTTAAGTTCATAATATGTTAGGAGATTAGAAATGCAATCAGATGCGGTAGAAAACTTTCTAAAAGACAACAATATCAAATACGTATTAGCACAATTTGTTGATATTCATGGTGTTGCCAAAACCAAATCCGTTCCTGCTAAGAATATTTACGATGTTGTTGAAAAGGGCGCAGGTTTTGCCGGTTTTGCTGTAAATGGATTGGCAATGGAACCCCATGGTCCTGATTTTCTTGCCCGCGGTGATATTTCTACCTTAAGTATTGTTCCTTGGCAGCCAGGTTACGCTCGATTGGTGTGTGATGGTTATGTTAACAATGCGCCACACCCTTATTGCTCTCGCGTTGTTCTAAAAGAGCAATTAAAAAGTTTAGAGGCAAAAGGTTGGACTTTAAACACCGGTCTTGAGCCAGAATTTTACTTGTTCAAAAAAGGCGAGCGTGGTGAGCTGCTTCCTGTCGATAAAACCGACACCCTAGACAAGCCTTGCTACGACTACAAAGGCCTATCTCGTTCACGTGAATTTCTTGAGCGCCTTACCGAGTCCTTATTAGCGGTGGATTTTGATGTTTACCAAATCGACCACGAAGACGCCAACGGTCAATTTGAAATCAATTATACCTACGGTAATGCATTGGAATCGGCTGATCGCTTTACGTTTGTGCGTATGGCGGCAGGTGAAATTGCCAATGACATGGACATGATTTGCTCTTTCATGCCAAAACCCGCTCCTGATGCAACAGGCAACGGTATGCACTTCCATTTGTCGATTACCGATGAAAGTGGCAAGAACCTTTTCAACGATGACTCTGACAAGCATGGCATGGGCTTATCGAAACTGGCTTACCAGTTTACAGCAGGTATTTTGGCACACGCCAAAGCCATTTGTGCTTTTGCCGCACCGACAGTGAACTCTTACAAGCGTCTCGTGGTTGGTGGTAATAGCTCAGGTGCCACTTGGGCGCCAGCTTATGTTTGTTACGGCGATAACAACCGATCTGCCTTGGTTCGCGTGCCTTACGGTCGTTTGGAATTCCGTTTACCCGACTCGGGTTGTAACCCTTACTTGGTGCACGCGGCACTGATTGCAGCCGGTATGGACGGCATCAATCGTGAATTGGATCCAGGCGAGCCAATGAACATCAATTTATACGATCTTTCTCTTGAAGACATCATCGCTAAAAACATCGAAATTTTGCCTCAGTCTCTTGGCGATGCGCTTAACGAGCTAGAAAAAGACGAAATCTTCGTCGAAGCCATGGGCAAAGACATAGTGGCGGAGTTTGTCAAAGTGAAGCGCGCGGAATGGAACGAATATTCTCGCCAAGTGTCGAGCTGGGAAGTAGAGCGTTACGCTGAATTCTTTTAATCAATCAATTTGTGTATGTAAACATTTATAGAGGTTTCTGCTATGTGTGGAATTGTCGGACTGTATTTAAAAAACGATAAATATCAAAACTCGTTAGGTGAGTTGTTTGAACCTATGTTGATTGCCATGACAGATCGTGGCCCAGACAGCGCGGGTTTTGCTATTTATGGCGATGAAGTAGCAGAAGGTTGGGTGAAACTGACCGTACGCCATGTTGAAGAAGACTTTGATTGGGCGACTTTGGCGGATCAGATGTCGAGCGTATTAAACTGCAAAGTAGACTGGATGCAAAACGCCAACGTGGCCGTGCTTAAAGTTAACAGCGACGAAGCGTCAGCACGCGCTTGCCTTCTTGAGCTTTGCCCAGAAGCGCTTGTATTAAGTGCGGGTGCATCGATTGAGATTCTCAAAGAAGTGGGTTTGCCAGAAAATATTGCCTCTAAATTTAATTTGAGCGGCATGAAAGGGACTCACATCATTGGTCACACTCGCATGGCGACTGAGTCTGCTGTGACCATGGAAGGTAGCCATCCTTTCTCAACGGGGTCTGATTTGTGCCTCGTTCATAACGGCTCTTTGTCTAACCACAACCGTTTGCGTGACAAACTAAAGCGCGAAGGCATTACTTTTGTGACGGAAAACGATTCTGAAGTGGCGGCAGGCTATTTGACGTGGCGTTTGAATCAGGGTGAAACCCTAAAAGAAGCCTTGGAACATGCGCTGAAAGACCTTGATGGCTTTTTCACCTTCACCATAGGCACCAAAGATGGCTTCGCAGTAATGCGTGATCCTATTGCTTGTAAACCCGCTGTCATGGCAGAAACCGAAGACTATGTTGCGATGGCGTCAGAGTACCAAGCACTGACTACCTTGCCAGGCATTGAAAACGCCAAGGTGTGGGAACCAGAGCCCGCTACTTTTTACATTTGGGAACGCAAATAGGTTTAGGAGAGAAGAAGATGAAAACGTTTGATTTAGCGGTAAGTACGGTACGAGAATTTAACCAAGCATTGCACGATGAAAAAAACATTGTCACTGAAAAAGAGTGGGCGGCGACGAACCCAAAAGGCATGCACAACATCGCAGTGGGTTTAGACGCTGACATCGCTGTCGATATCCACGGACACGCTGGGTACTTTTGTGCGGGTATGAACAAAACAGCTGCGGTGACTATTCATGGTAACGCCGGTCAAGGTGTGGCAGAAAACATGATGTCGGGTGTGGTTCGTGTGAAGGGCGATGCCTCTCAAGCGGCAGGCGCAACGGCTCATGGTGGCTTATTGGTCATCGAAGGCAACGCCGGTGCCCGTTGTGGTATTTCCATGAAAGGCGTGGACATTGTTGTAAAAGGCAGCATTGGTCACATGAGCTGCTTCATGGGGCAGTCTGGTTCATTGGTTGTATGCGGCGATGCCGGCGAAGCGCTGGGTGATTCCTTGTATGAAGTACACATTTACGTAAAAGGCACAGTGAAATCTCTTGGTGCGGACTGTATCGAAAAAGAAATGCGTGAAGAGCACATCGCAGAATTGACCGGCTTGTTAGAAAAAGCGGGCTTTGATGAAGACCCTTCTGCGTTTAAACGCTACGGCTCAGCGCGTCAGCTGTACACCTTTAAAGTCGACAACGCGTCCGCTTACTAATTTTTGAGAGGTTTTTATTATGAGCAACGAGAAAAATATTAGCTTGAAAGAGTCCGCTACTTTTGATCGCAGTACCATGGCTGAAATTCGCCGTGCGGCAGAAACCGGTATCTACGACATTCGTGGTTTTGGCGCGAAGCGTAAACTGCCTCATTTTGATGATTTGTTGTTTCTGGGTGCGAGTATGTCTCGTTACCCACTAGAAGGTTACCGCGAAACCTGTAATACCTCTGTGGTATTAGGTGATCGTTTTGCGAAAAAGCCGATCACCATTGAAACGCCAGTGACCATTGCCGGCATGAGTTTTGGTGCTTTGTCGGCTAATGCGAAAGAAGCCTTGGGTCGTGGTGCTTCCATTGTTGGCACGTCAACAACAACCGGTGACGGTGGTATGACACCAGAAGAACGTGGTCAATCAAGCAAGCTTGTTTATCAGTATTTGCCATCTCGCTACGGCATGAACCCAGACGATTTACGTAAAGCCGATGCCATCGAAGTGGTATTAGGGCAAGGCGCGAAGCCAGGCGGCGGCGGTATGTTGCTTGGGCAAAAAATCACCGATCGTGTGGCGCAAATGCGTAATCTGCCAAAAGGTATCGATCAGCGTTCTGCATGTCGCCACCCTGATTGGACGGGTCCTGATGATTTAGCGATTAAAATTCAAGAAATTCGTGAAATCACTGATTGGCAGGTGCCGATATACATCAAGATTGGTGCGACTCGTACCTATTACGATGTGAAATTGGCGGTAAAAGCGGGCGCGGATGTCATTGTTGTCGACGGTATGCAAGGTGGCACAGCCGCAACGCAAGACGTGTTCATCGAGCACGTCGGTATTCCGACCATGGCGGCGATTCCACAAGCGGTTCAAGCGCTACAAGAGATGGGCATGCACCGTAAAGTGCAGTTGATTGTTTCAGGTGGTATTCGTAACGGGGCTGATGTGGCTAAGTGCATGGCGCTTGGTGCGGATGCGGTTGCCATTGGTACAGCGGCCTTGGTTGCTTTGGGATGTAACGATCCGAAATGGGACGACGAATATAAAGCCATTGGTTCTGCTGCGGGTTATTACGATGATTACCAAGATGGTAAAGACCCTGCTGGTATTTCGACACAAGATCCAGAATTGAGTAAACGTCTTGACCCTGTTGCAGCGGGTCGTCGTTTGGCGAATTACCTACGCGTATTGACGCTAGAAGCACAAACGTTGGCGCGTGCTTGCGGTAAGAACGATTTGCGTAACCTTGAGCCAGAAGATTTGGTGGCCTTGACCGTCGAGTCAGCGGCCATGGCGCGTGTTCCTTTGGCGGGCACGACTTGGGTGCCAGGTCAGAAGTACTGATTGATCCGGACTTCTCTGTTTATAAGAACCACGCTACGGCGTGGTTTTTTTGTGCACCAATATATTCGACTGTCCTTTTTTGGTGCTAAAAAGATCAAGAAAACATGTATATATGAATTATGTATTCATATATCAAAATATAAATAATTTTTCTATTTAAATCAGTATCTTAGATATAAGTGGCCTAAAACCTGTATTAAGCATTGGTAAGAAATTAAATTTCTCACTGGTAAATTTATGGATCGCAACGTGGAGAATAATGTTTATGGTTAATATGGTGATGGAACTCAGTTACGCATTGGATACCTTTTATTTCTTAATGTGTACTGCACTCGTAATGTGGATGGCGGCTGGCTTTTCGATGTTAGAGGCCGGCTTGGTGCGTGGTAAAAACACGGTCGAAATTCTGAATAAAAACGCTTTGTTGTATGGCATCGCGTGTTTTGTCTACTTGGTGGTGGGTTACAACGTTATGTACCCAGCGGATCCTATTAGCTCATACATTCCAGGTATTGGCTTTTTCTTGGGTGCGGATAATAGTGTAGAAGCGGTTGTGAATGGCGGTGCAGATGCTCCGTATTACTCGACTATGTCTGACTTCATTTTCCAAGCGGTGTTTGCCGCAGCCACCATGTCTATTGTGTCTGGTGCGGTTGCTGAGCGCATGCGCTTATGGCCCTTCTTGATCTTTGCCGTTGTTATGGTCGGTTTCATTTACCCAGTAGAAGGTTACTGGAAATGGGGCGGTGGCTTCCTAGATGAGTTGGGCTTCCAAGATTTTGCCGGTTCTGTTGTGGTTCACATGGCAGGTGCGGCAGCGGCTTTGGCAGCGGTGATCATGGTGGGTCCTCGTAAAGGTCGCTATGGTAAAAATGGTGAAATTCGTGCGATTCCTGGAGCGAATTTACCATTAGCTGCGTTGGGCATGTTCATTCTTTGGATGGGCTGGTTCGGATTCAACGGTGGCTCAGAACTTAAAATTTCTAACGTAGAAGAAGCCAACGCGGTTGCAAAAATCTTTGTTAACACTAATGCGGCGGCCGCCGCCGGTATGATCGCAGCGGCTTTGTTAGCTCGTGCTTTGTTTGGTAAAACCGATTTAACCATGACTATTAACGGCGCGTTAGCGGGTTTGGTTGCCATTACTGCGGAACCTTTGGCACCGTCTGCCGGCATGTCGTCTTTCATTGGTGCGATTGGCGGTATCGTCGTTGTACTTTCTGTCTTGATGCTAGATAGACTGAAAATTGATGATCCAGTGGGTGCGATTTCTGTCCATGGCTCTGCGGGTATCTGGGGTATTTTTGCCGTGATGATTTCTAACGACGATGCCACTTTTATCGGTCAGTTAACTGGCACTGTGTGTACTTTCTTGTGGATGTTCACGACAACCATTATTGCCCTTTGGGTAATTAAGAAAGTCATGGGTCTTCGTGCTAGCGAAGAAGAAGAATTGGAAGGTATGGATATGCACGAATGCGGTATGCATGCTTACCCAGAGTTTGGTGTTGAAGCCAAAAAGTAGCGTCTTGCGCTGCACTTGTTGCGCCCCCCGAATAGCGTAACCAAAAGGCCCCGTTATGGGGCCTTTTTAGTGGCTTCTTTAAGGCGCCGCTTGAGAAATTGCTCTGGCCGTGTTCAAAAGTTGCTCTTTGGCGGCTTCAAATTGTTCTTGATGGTTCATGATCTGATCGGCACCCGAAATGTTAATCGCTGCGATGGTTTTGCCCAAATAGTTGGTGATGGGGACGGCAATCGCCGTGGCGTTATCGGAGCGATTACTGGAAAAACCTTGCGCCCATTCTTTTTTGAGTAGTGTTTTTAGCTCAGGCAAAGACTGTGGGTAGGGGCCTGGATAGGAATCCAGCTGTAAAGTTTGATACATAGCATTAAGTTCTATCTCACTCAATTGCTGCAGTAAAACCCGACCCATAGCAGTGGTGTGACAAGGTAAGCGTGAACCAAGAGGAATGTTCACCGACAGTCTTTGTGATGCCTGCGAACGATAGATATAAACCGTTTCCAAGCCATCTCGAATCGCCAAATGGCACGAAATAGAGGTGTTGTCTCTTAGTTCGTTTAAGTGAGGTGCAGCGATGTCGACCAGATCGCGGCCCGCTAAAAATGCAAAGCCACGAGACACGACTTGCGGGCCAAGTTCATAGGCGTTACGAGTGACTTTTTGCAAATAGCCCATGTCTAAAAGGGTTTGCACAATGCGATAGGTAGAGGAGGCGCTAACGCCCAGAAAATCGGCAAAATCCTGGGTATTCAGAACGCGTTTGTCCTTGTTGAACATTTCGATTATTTGCAAACCTCGAGATAACGCAGGAACATGGTAATCGGTGTTTGTAGTCATCTTTAATTCCGTATATGGTTTAATTTTTTGTATAGGTATTAGTTAGTTAAAAATACCACTATTTTTTGATTTTTACTTTCAAAAATAATTTATTTCAATATATTTGAATGTAACAGGTTAGTTAAGCAATAAATCCGAATTTATTTGTTCATATTTAAAATATATTTTTCTATATGAATTTTAATTTAACATGAAATAGGAGCCTAAAGGTCATGTCAACCGAGTTTGTATTAAAAGCGTCTTGCGAAGCCACCAGCGGCATTGTTGCAGCCGTTACGTCATATCTTGCTGCTAACGATTGCTACATTGCAGAAATGCATCAGTTTGATGACGAAGACAGTAATCGCTTTTTTATGCGGGCCGAATGCCGTATTCAAAATGCCAACATGACCATTGATACCATCCGTGCAGGGTTTGATGCGCAAGTCGCTCAGTTCAATATGGAATGGGATATTTTAGACAAAAGCGAGCCGGTAAAGGTGTTGCTGATGGTGAGCAAATTTGATCACTGTTTAGACGACTTGCTATACCGTCACCGTAAAGGTGAATTGCCTATGGAAATCACCGCGGTGGTTTCTAACCACAAAGATCTTCGATCTATGGCAGAGCGCGAAGGCATTCGTTTTGTGCATCTACCGGTGAACAAAGACAACAAAGCAGAGCAAGAAGCGGCACTGCTCGACATCATGGCAGAAACCCAAACCGATCTTGTGGTGCTGGCTCGTTACATGCAAATCTTGTCTGACTCTCTATGTAAAAAGTTACAAGGTAGAGCCATCAACATTCACCATTCTTTCTTACCAGGTTTTAAAGGTGCGAAACCTTACCATCAAGCCCATCATCGTGGCGTCAAGCTCATTGGTGCAACGGCTCACTATGTCACATCAGACCTAGATGAAGGCCCAATCATTGAGCAATCCGTGCAGCCAGTAGATCACACTTTTTCTCCTGAGCGTTTAGTGGCAGTGGGTCGTGATACGGAAACCGTTGCTCTGGCTAATGCGGTGCGCATGCATCTTGAACATCGCGTTTTCATGTATGGCAACAAATCCGTCGTTTTTAAATAATTCAAAATTTAGGTAGGAGACAGTCATGACGATCAAAATTGACGGTAAAGCCCTCGCTGATGAAATTGTGCAAGGTGTGGCCGAAAAAGTCGCTGCTTTTAAAGAAAAGCACCAAATTACTCCAGGATTAGCCGTCGTTTTGGTCGGCAACGACCCTGCAAGTTCTGTGTATGTTCGCAACAAGGTAAAGCGCTCAGAACAAGCCGGTTTGAACTCCATCGAGCATTATTTGCCTGCCGATGTGAGCCAAGCTGAGTTAGACGCGTTAGTGGATACTTTAAATAAAGACGATTCGGTACATGGCATCTTGGTTCAATTGCCATTGCCAGCGCATTTGTCAGATCAAAGAGTCATCGAAGCCATTGCACCTGCCAAAGACGTGGACGGCTTTCACCCTGTCAGCGCAGGTCGATTAGTGACTGGTCAACCTGCTTTGGTGCCTTGTACGCCGCTAGGGTGCATGATCATGCTAAATCGCCAGTGCGCGGATCTTTCAGGAAAGCATGCTGTGGTGATTGGTCGTTCGAACATCGTGGGTAAACCCATGTCGAGCCTATTGCTGCAGGCAAATTGCACCGTGACCATCGTTCATTCGCGTACCAAAAACATCGAAGCCATCTGTAAAGAAGCGGACATCTTGGTTGCCGCCGTCGGTAAGCCCTTGTTCGTTAAACCTGATTGGGTAAAAGAAGGGGCGATTGTGATCGACGTGGGCATTAATGCGGTCGAAGTCGATGGCAAACGCAAGCTAGTGGGCGATGTAGATTACGAGGCTATTTTTCCTCATGCCTCGGCGATTACGCCGGTTCCAGGCGGGGTTGGCCCAATGACGATTGCATGCCTAATGCAAAATACGCTGACAGCGGCTGAGTTTCAACTCGCCGACGCTGTTGCTGAATAGCCACTTATTATTTACTAAGGAAGCAGGGTATGCCTTTTTCATTACTAAAATACGGATTAAAAAACGATTATCCCTTTGAAAACGACATCGATTTACCGTCGCCGACGGAGCTAAAAAGACATTACGATGTAGTGATAATTGGTGGTGGCGGTCATGGGGTTGCAACCGCGTATTATCTCGCCAAATACCATGGTATTACTAATGTGGCGATTTTGGAAAAGGGCTACTTGGGCGGTGGTAACACAGCTCGAAATACGGCAGTAATTCGTTCTAATTATCTCACCTCGGAAGGGGTGAAATTTTACAAAGAATCCGTGGATCTGTTCAAAGGTTTGTCGAACGAGTTTGATTTTAACATCATGTATTCGTCTCGTGGTCAGCTTACTTTGGCGCACACGGACGCGACCATTCGCTCGTTTCGTCAGCGCACTGAGGTGAATACTCACTTTGGTGGCAAAACCGAATTGATCGATCCGCAACAAATCAAAGAACTCGTGCCAACGCTCAACATGAACCCAGCAGATATGCCTATTCTAGCGGGTTTGTGGCATATCGATGGCGCAACAGCACGACACGATGCTGTGGCATGGGGTTACGCTAAAGGTGCGACCCAACGTGGTGTCGAGTTACACCAGTTAACCGAAGTCACCGATGTGATCATTGAAAACGGCAAAGCGACGGGTGTGAAAACCAACCGTGGTAACGTCAGTTGCGGTTGTATTGTTCAAGCAGTAGCAGGTCACAGCTCCATTGTGGCAGCGATGGCCGGTATTAAAATGCCCATTACCACTTACCCATTACAAGCCATGGTGACCCAGCCGGTTAAGCCTTTCTTGAATCCTTTGGTCAGTTCATCGGCTTTGCATTGTTATGTTCAGCAGACTGGTCGCGGTGAAATGGTGTTTGGTGGGGGCTCTGATCCTTATCCGCTTTACAACACTCGTTCGACCCTCGATTTAAAAGAGAGCCTGCTGGCCAGTGCGGTGGAAATGTTCCCTTTCATGGCGAATTTGAAGTTAATGCGCCAATGGGCCGGCATTACAGACATGACCTCAGATTACAGCCCTATCATGGGGTTAAGTCCAGTAGAAAATTATTACCTTGATGCTGGCTGGGGTACATGGGGTTTCAAATCTACGCCAATTTGCGGAAAGACCATGGCGGAATTAGTCGCCAGTGGTGGCAAGGTGCCGGATCTGATCGCGCCGTTTGCCATGGATCGTTTTGATGTGTTCCGTCAAGTGAATGAAATGGGCGCGACAGCCGCCAGCCACTAAGGGGTAAGCAATGAAAATTATGAATTGCCCATTGAATGGGCCAAGAAACATCAGTGAATTTGTCTACGGCGGCGAAGTGAAAACCATGCCGAACCACCAGACATGTTCTGACAAAGAATGGGCCGAATACGTGTTTTATTCTGACAACACGATTCGTATCATCACCGAATGGTGGTATCACGCGGCATCCGGTTATTGGTTTATTGCTGAGCGACACACGGCCAGCGACGAAATTTTAAAAACCTACGATCCATCTGAATTATTCAACCAGCGTGTCGATTTTGAGAGCAAGCCTGAGCTTGCCGAGGAGCAGTCAGTATGAGCGGCCAAAACCGATTACCCGCGCCTTTAGGCTTGTATATTACGCGTGATAAAAGTGTCAATTTCACCTTTGAAGGCAAAACGTATCAAGGCCTTGAAGGGGACACTATTGCCAGTGCCTTGATTGCGAACAATCAATGGCTGATGTCTCGTTCGTTCAAATATCACCGTCCTCGTGGTCCTTTGACCATGGCAGGGCAAGACGCCAATACTCTGGTTCAGCTTAGTAATGAGCCAAACGTCTTGGCGGACAGACAGGTTATTTCGTCCAATTTGAGTGTTACCGGCCAAAACTACAATGGCACGCTTGAAAAAGACAAAGACGACAAATTAGGCTACGCCGGACGTTTCATGCCAGTAGGCTTTTACTACCGTGCTTTCTACAAGCCTGCGGGCGTATGGGACAAATGGGAACCCTTCATCCGCAAAAAAGCGGGTCTAGGTTTTGCTGATTTAACTTTCAAGCCTGTGTATCACGACAAAGCCTATCTTTTCCATGATGTGGCCGTCATTGGCGCAGGCCCTGCGGGCATGGCAGCGGCATTAAAAGCGGCCAATGCAGGCGCCAGTGTTTTGCTGGTGGATGAAAACCCTATTTTGGGTGGCGCATTAACCTACCATCGTTTCGATATCGAAGGCACTCGTGCGACGGCATTACGAGCACAATTAACCGCTGACGTTTTGAAGCACGACAAGATCAAGGTACTGACCAGTGCGACCTGTAACGGTTGGTTTACCGATAACTACTTGCCGGTGATCCAAGGTAACCGCATGTTCAAAGTGCGCGCCAAGCAGTGCATCGTGGCGTCTGGTGCTTTTGAGCAACATGTGGTGTTTCGCAACAATGATGTGCCAGGTGTGGTGATGTCGAGTGCGGCCATGCGTTTGATGTCTCAATACGCCATTAAACCGGCCAACAAAGCCGTTGTTTTAACGGGCAACGACGATGGTTATTTGTGTGCGTTAGAGCTTTACAAAAACGGCGTAGAAGTCCCCGTTATTATCGACATGCGCCCTCAGGTTGACGACTCCGCCTTGCACGATGCGGTCGTGGATTTGGGCATCAATGTGCTCTTTAACTCTACCGTATTTGAAGCGCTTCCCAGCTCAGATAAAAAGCGTTTGTCGGCGGTGAAAATTCACAGCATTACCGGCAAAGGGCAAGTTGCGGCCAGTGGTGTGACCATTCCGTGTGACTTATTGTGTATGTCAGCAGGTTATATGCCTGTCTACCAACTGCTTTGTCAGGCGGGTGCTAAGCTCAGCTACAACGATGACAGCGCTCGTTTTGCCTTGACCAATTTGCCAAACAACTTGCATGTGGCAGGGTCTGCCAATGGCGTTCACGAGTTGGACGCGGTCATCAATGACGGCGAGCAAGCGGCACACACCAGCTTGTTGTCTTTGGGTTTAGACAGCGAAGCACCGGCTCAGATGACGTGTCAGCGTCAAACCAATTTTCCTTGGCCTATTTTCAAACATCCGAAAGGCAAAGACTTCGTCGATTTTGATGAAGACTTGCAAGCAAAAGACATCATCAACGCAACACGCTTGGGTTACCGAGATGTGCAGCTGGTGAAACGCTTTTCGACCGTAGGCATGGGGCCATCACAAGGCCGTCATTCCGCTTTACCAACCGCGCGATTAGTCGCCGATGCCACACATCGTACGGTAACGGAAACGGGCGTGACGACAGCAAGACCGCCTTTTGTACCTGAAAAACTGGCACACATTGCGGGGCGTATTTTTAGTCCGCATCGTTACACGCCGATGCATCAGCGTCATCTTGAATTGGGTGCGCACATGATTCCAGCGGGTGTTTGGCGTCGTCCAGCTTATTACGGTAAACCAGCGGATCGTAACAGCATTATTCAACAAGAAGCCAACATGGTCCGAACCGCTGTCGGCATGATCGACGTGAGCACATTAGGCGGCTTGGAAGTACGCGGCCCAGATGCAGCGGAATTTGTGAACCGTATTTATACCTTTGGTTTCTTGAAGCAGCCAGTGGGTAAAACACGTTACGCTGTGCTCACCAACGAGCAGGGTGTTGTAGTCGACGACGGTGTCTCTTGTCGTATCGCTGAGGATCATTTTTACATCACAGCCACCACCGGCGGTGTGGATGCTGTGTATCGCGAAATGACTAAGTGGAACGCACAATGGCGTTTAAGTGTGGACATCGCCAACGTAACAGCGGCGTTTTCTGCGGTCAATGTGGCAGGTCCTTTGGCGCGTAAAGTGTTGACCAAAGTATGCTCCGATGTAGACTTTTCTAACGAGAGTTTCCCCTACTTAGCTTATCGTGAAGGCACCATTCAAGGCATTCCTGTACGATTGTTACGAGTAGGTTTTGTGGGTGAATTAGGTTACGAAATACATATGCCAACCTTATTTGGTGAGGCCTTGTGGGATCTGTTAATGGAAGCTGGTGCGGAATTCAACATGAAACCCTTTGGCGTGGAAACACAGCGTTTGTTGCGCCTTGAAAAAGGCCATATCATTGTCAGCCAAGACACGGATGGTATGTCGCACCCTGGGGAATTGTCTTTGGGTTGGGCGGTGAATCGCAAAAAGCCCTTCTTCCTTGGCAGTCGCTCGGTGGACATCGTGATGGCGCGTAAGCAAACACGCAAATTGGTTGGCTTTAAATTAAGCGCACAAAGTACACGTCCGAAAGAAGGTCATATTGTGTTGGCGGCGGCGAATCAAGCGGATTGCGCGATTACGGGCAACGTCACCTCGTCGGAATATTCCAGCACGGTAGGCGCAAACATCGGCATGGCCTTTGTCGGGATCGATCAGCAAGAAGTGGGCTCGACGTTCCCGATTCGAGTCGATAACGGGGAAATTGTCATGGCAGAAGTTGTTAAACTGCCGTTTTACGATGCTGGTAATGCACGTCAGGAGATCATCTAATGGGATTCTATAATTTAAGTTCTGCGCCTGAATTGCGCAAAAGCATGCTTAACCTAGACACCACCGCATCGATTCATTCCAGCATTAGCATGAAGGATTGCAGTGTGTTTTCTCGAGTCGGGTTTCGAGGAATTGGGGCGGAGGCGTTCTTGAACGCCAACAAAGTGCCTGTGCCTGCCAAGCCTAACCAATCGCTTTCTTTTCAAGAGGGTCTAGTGGTGTTGCGCTTGAGCAAATCGGAATTTTGGCTAATGAGCACCAACAACCAGAACCACGAGTTCATTGCGGCGTTAGAAGCCGCCGCTCAAGGCGTTGAAAACCTGTATCGTTTGTATTGCCAGCATAGCCACGCTTGCTTCCTTATTGAAGGACAAGACACAGGCACCATGTTTGCCAAAGTGTGTGGCGTGGATTTGAGCGCTCAAACGTTTAACGTGGGCGACGTGGTTCAAACATCGGTGGCCAGAATCAGCGCCATAGTGACAAAACAGACACAAGATGACAGCGACTATATTCTGCTCTTTGCAGACATCGCCAGCGTACAGTATTTGTGGGAAGCCTTAACCGACGCTTCGGCAGAGTTTGCTTAAACGAACGACTTACATAGTCGTGTAAGCACAAAAAGGTATTTTATGGTTGCCACTAAACAAGGGTTTTTGTTTAGTGGTTTTTTTATTTTAAGAGGCTCTTTTTTTATCGCTAAAATTTTGTGCTACTCAGGCTTTAATGCCACAGCAATCATGGTAGCTGTGGCGCAAGGCTCGCCGTTGGCGCTCAGACTTAGTGCTACGGTGGCTTTTCTGCCCTCCAACTGAGTGATTTCTCCGTAAAGCGTTAATTCCTCTTTAATTGGCGTAGGGCGAAGAAAGTCAATTGATAACGATGCCGTAACAAAGCGAAGAATAGGCGCTGTGCCCATCTTTCGTCCTTCTTTGAAATAGGCCGCTGCAGCCGCTGAGGCTGTGCCATGACAATCTAGAAGCGACGCAATCAGCCCGCCATAAGCCTTATCGGGGACGCCACCCGTGTGGTAAGGCTTGGGGGTGAAATGCGCGACAGTATGTGTCCTATCTTCTTCATCTAGCCAATAACTTTTTAACTGCAAGCCGTGAGGATTATCATGACCACAGCCATAGCAATGGCTGAACTCGGCCGGATAGGAATCTTGAAAAGCCTGTTTAGACATAATGTTGTCCCTGTCTTTAGTGTTATAAAAATGCCGTTAAGAAAAAGGCAGTGAAACCTACATATTGGGATAGTTCGGTCCACCACCGCCTTCTGGCACTCTCCATTGAATATTTTGCCCATAGTCCTTGATGTCACAGGTTTTACAATGAATGCAATTTTGCGCGTTGATTTGCAGCTGTGGTTGATTGTCTTTCTCGATCAGTTCATACACTCCAGCCGGACAAAATCGCTGGGCGGGCTCTTGGTGCAACGGAATGTTGACTCGATAGGGCTGCTCTTTATTATGCAAATGCAGATGGCAGGGCTGGTCTTCTTCGTGATTGGTATTAGATAAATACACGGAAGACGACTTATCAAAACTCAGCACACCATCCGGTTTTGGATAAACGATTTTTGTGCACTCGGTCGTGGGTTTGATTTGTAAATGGTCGGCTTTTCTGTCGTGGAGTTGAAGAGGCAAACGCCCCTTGAAAACGTTTTGTTCTAACGTGTTGAACGCACCGCCCCAAAATGGCCCTAGCTTATGCAACGCTGGCCCGAAGCTTTTTGACTCAAATAATTCGCTGTAGAGCCAACTATTACTAAAGAGTGATTCGAAGCCTGTCGCTTCAGTGTGTTGATGTTTTAAGGCACTAACAACCGCCTCAGCCGCGAGCATGCCTGATTTCATGGCGGTGTGCGTGCCCTTGATACGAGAAAAGTTCAGCGTGCCGGCATCGCAGCCAATCAAGAGGCCACCGGGAAAGGTCATTTTAGGCAAGGCGTTAAAACCGCCTTTAGCAATGGCGCGAGCGCCATAAGAAACGCGTTTGCCGCCATCCAAATATTGGGCTAACACAGGGTGATGTTTGAGCTGCTGGCATTCGTCAAATGGACTGACCCAAGGGTTGCTGTAATTGAGATCGACAATCAGGCCGACCGCAACCTGATGATTGTCCGCGTGATAAAGAAAGAAGCCACCGCTTGTGTCATCTTGAAGTGGCCACCCAGCGCCGTGTATTACTAAGCCGGGTTGGTGTTTAGCGGGGTCAATATCCCACAATTCTTTAATGCCAATGGCGTAGTGCTGAGGATCTTTGCCTTTGTCTAAGGCGTATTTTTCAATCAAGGTTTTGCCTAAATGACCACGGCAGCCTTCGGCAAAAAGCGTAAATTTAGCTTCTAATATCATGCCAGGCATATAACCAGATTTGGGTTCGTTTTGTGCGCTAAGCCCCATATCGGCGGTGACAATTCCTCTCACGCTGCCATCGTCGTGATAGACCACGTCGGCGGCTGGAAAACCTGGAAAAATTTCCACGCCCAAGCCCTCTGCCTGCTCTGCCAACCAGCGGCATAGGTTACCTAAGCTGGCAATATAATTGCCTGTGTTGTGCATGGTTTTCGGGGCTAACCACGTTGGAATCGTCCAATGTTGGGTTGGATTGCGTAGCCACAGTATCTGATCTTCCATGGCAGGTACGGTCAAGGGGGCGTGGCGCTCGGGCCAATCCGGAAACAACTCGTTGAGCGCCTTAGGATCAATCACCGCCCCCGATACGATATGAGCGCCTACTTCAGAGCCTTTTTCAACCACGCAAACGCTGATCTCTGTTTGCTCTGCTTGTGCTAATTGTTTTAGACGACAAGCCGCAGACAATCCCGCGGCGCCAGCGCCTACAATGACCACATCAAATGACATGACGTCGCGTTCCATGTTGCCTCTCCTTTTTAAGATTCAATGTTTAGCGTCTTATTTTTTAAAATATAAGTTTTTAAAATGTTAGTTTTTAAAATGTTAAAGCTGTTCAAGGTCAAGTGAGAAGGTACTGCTTAAACCGCTTAGTATGGTGTCGGCATGCTGATGAACACGCGGTAAATAGTATTCTGCGTAAAAATGCGCAGTGCCTTGTTTCCCTGTTAAGAACTCGTCGCTGTATTGTGTGTTTTGATTATGGGCTTCGTTGTGAGTCTGTAATTGCGCAGCGCGTAAGGCACTCTTTGCCATTAACCAGCCGCCACACAAATAGCCCATCATCATCAAATAATCGACACTGACAGCTGCCGCCATTTGGCGATCTGATTGGCCTTGATCAAGCAACCAGTTTTTTACTGTGGTGGCTTTTTGTAATGCTAGCGTGAGTCGTGGTGTAATATGTTGAAGCGTTTTATCTGTGCTTGCGGATAATTCCGTAAGGGTGCTGTCTACCTCGTTAAGCAGCTGAGTCAAGGCGTTTGCTTCATCGCTGAGGGTTTTTCGACCAACTAGATCCAGTGCCTGAATGCCTGTGGTGCCTTCATAAATGGTCAAAATACGAGCGTCACGAAAATGTTGCGCTGCCCCTGTTTCCTCAACAAAGCCCATACCACCGTGAATTTGAATGTTCAGCGACGTGAGTTCTTGGGACAGTTCGGTCATCCAGCCTTTTACGATAGGCGTGTAGAATTCAACGCGCTGTTTAGCGTCTGAGTCGCCGTGGTGATGTTTATCTATGTCGGCTGCGGCGCAAAGCGATAAAGCACGCATGGCTTCGCAACCGGACTTCATGGCCATTAACATACGGCGTACATCAGGGTACTCAATGATCGCGATTTTCTGGCCGTCTTTGCGAGTGCCTTGGGTGCGGTCTTTGGCAAATTGAAGCGCCTGTTGATAGGCTCGCTCAGAAATAGACAAACCTTGTAGGCCGACAGATTGTCGAGCATGGTTCATCATGGTGAACATGTAGTTCAAGCCTTTATTGGGTTCACCGATCAAATAACCTATGGCACCGCCATTATCGCCAAAACTCATGGTACAGGTTGGACTGGCGTGAATGCCTAGCTTATGCTCAAGAGAGATACAGCGAGCATCATTGAGCTCAGTTGGTTCTCCGTCCTCAGACAATACATACTTTGGCACCACAAACAATGAAATGCCTTTTACGCCCGCGGGTGCATCTGGCAGCCGAGCTAATACCAAATGTACGATGTTGCTGGTCATATGGTGATCGCCCCAAGTGATGTAGATTTTTTGGCCACGAATACGGTAATAATCGCCTTCTGGTGTGGCTTTACACGCCACGGCGGCTAGATCAGAACCTGCGTTAGGTTCTGTCAGGTTCATGGTGCCAGTCCATTCCCCTGAGATAAGTTTGTGAAGATAACGCGCTTGCAGCTCTGGGCTACCGTGTGCGATTAAGGCTTCCACCGCGCCTTGGCTCAACATAGGGCAAAGCGCAAACGCCATGTTGGCCGAGTGCCAAAGTTCATTGACCGCGGTGCCCAGTACATTCGGTAGGCCTTGGCCGCCAAATTGAGTGGGTCCCGTTAACATGGCCCAGCCATTATCGACGTATTGCTGGTAAGCGTCTTTGTAGCCAGGGCTTTGCTGAACGCCTTGATCGGTCAACACAGCGCCGTGTTTATCGCCTTCGGCATTGAGAGGCGCCAGTACATCGGTAGCCAGTTTACCAGCCTCTTGTACGATAACGTCTGCCAATTCGAGAGACACATCCTCTAATGCATACTGTGCGGCAAGCTTGTCAAGCTCCACCAGTTGATCGAGAACAAAAATAGTATCTTGTTGGGGTGCGATGTAAACACTCATAAATCACCTTAAAAATAAGTAATCGGTTGTTGTTCGGTAAACCTATTGCGTAAAAACAGTGAACGCCTACAAATGTGCTGTCATCGCGGGGACCGCTTCAAATAAGTCAGCCACGAGACCATAATCAGCGACAGAAAAAATAGGGGCCTCTGGGTCGTTATTAATTGCCACAATGACCTTAGAATCTTTCATTCCGGCAAGATGTTGAATGGCGCCAGAAATGCCAATGGCAATGTAAACGGAGGGCGCTACCACTTTTCCGGTTTGACCGACTTGCAAATCGTTGCCGATATAACCTGCATCGACCGCCGCTCGAGAAGCACCAACCGCGGCGCCCAGCTTGTCTGCAAAATCATAAATGAGGGAGAAATTGGCTTCTGAGCCGACAGCACGACCACCAGACACAATGATGTCGGCGCTGTTTAATTCTGGGCGGCTGGATTCGCTGAGTGTTTGCTCAACGAAGCGCACAGACATGTCAGGTAACTCGATGGATAGCGCTTGAATGTGAGCGGGTGACGCGGCGGGTTCATGGCTCGGAGCAGAAAATGCACTAGTACGAATCGTTAACACTTGGCAAGCGGCGTTATTTTGTACGGTAGCAATGGCGTTACCGGCGTAAATAGGGCGTTTGTATTGGTTAGCGCTGATAATGTCGATCACATCAGACACGGCATTTACACCACACAGCGCAGCGATTCGAGGGGCGAGGTCTTTGCCGAATGACGAAGACGCCAATAAAATATGGCTGTACTGTGAGCGTAAATTGGCGATGACAGGCGCGAGCGTCTCGCTAAACGACATGGCAAGTGCTTCATGATCCCAAGTCAACACTTGATCGATTCCGCCAACGGACGCGGCATCTTGACCCAATTGTCCTATGTCGTGACCTGCGATAAACACGTCGATCGGTTGCCCAAGCTGTTGCGCTGCTCCTAGTGTTACCAAGGTGTCGGCTTTTAAGTCGTGTTGGTTATGTTCCGCAATAATCAATGTTTTCATCTAGGCTTCCTTATCGTGCTTGGGCATCTGTACGTTAGGGTCGTTGCGCAATGTCGACATCAACTCATCCACGGAGCTCAATATGACGCCGGCTTGGCGCTGGGTTGGGCTGTCTACTGAGATAAGCTCAATGTCGGTAGTCAGTTCGATAGCGAGGTCGGCTAAGGTTTTCACTGCCAAGGGTTTGCGTTTGGCTTGCATTATTTTAGGCAGAGCCGCAAAGCGAGGTTCGTTGAGGCGTAAGTCTGTTGTGATCACCGCGGGTAAAGACATTTCGACGGTGAGTAAGCCGCCGTCCACTTCCCGTGTGACGATCGCTTTGTTATGTTCAATTTTAACGCGAGATGCGCAGGTCGCTTGTGGGAAGTCGAGCAAGGCCGCGAGCATTTGTCCGGTTTGGTTATTGTCGGCATCGATAGATTGCTTGCCTAATAGGAAGATGTCAGCGTTCTCTTCTTGCTGAATTTTGTGCAAAATATTGGCGACATCCAATGGGCTGACTGGAGTATCGCATTCCACCTGTAAGCCTCGATCAGCGCCTAAAGCTAGGGCGCTGCGAATTTGTTCTTGGCAACTTTTAGGGCCAATCGACACGACGACAATCTCGCCTACAAGGCCAGCTTCTTTTAAACGAACTGCCTCTTCCACCGCGATTTCACAAAAAGGGTTCATCGACATTTTGGTGTTGCTTAAATCCACATCGCTGCGATCGGCTTTGACGCGCACTTTCACGTTGTAATCGATAACGCGTTTTACCGCGACAATGACTTTTAAGGGATGATTTGTCATGCATGTTTCTCCAATGAAGCGTGTGCCGCAGGCAAGGCATTCGCCTGATCTCTAAGTAAAAATTTCTGTACCTTGCCTGTCGATGTTTTTGGTAAGGGGCCAAAAATCACGTATTTTGGGGTTTTAAAGTGCGCCATATGTTCACGACAGAACTGAATAATGTCGTGTTCACTGACGGTGTTTGCGCTTTTTATTGTGCTGTCTTTAAGGGTGATAAAAGCACAGGGTGTTTCGCCCCATTTTTCGTCTAACTTGGCGACAACGGCGGCTTCTTGCACCATAGGGTGACGATAAAGCGTGTCTTCTATTTCGATGCTGGAGATGTTTTCGCCCCCCGAAATAATGATGTCTTTCGAGCGGTCTTTGATTTCGATGTAGCCATCGCTGTGCCAAACGGCCAAATCCCCTGAATGAAACCAACCGCCCGCAAAGGCTTTGTCTGTAGTGGCTGGATTGTTTAAGTAGCCTTTCATGACTAAATTGCCGCGCATGAAAATTTCCCCCAAGGTTTTCCCATCTTTTGGAACTGGCTCTAAACTGTCTGGGTCGGCCACCATTAAGCCTTCAAGCATGGGCGCTTTGATGCCTTGTCGAGCTTTTAAACGGGCTTTTTCTTCGGCGCTATGATCGTCCCACTCGTCTTTCCAAGCACAATACACGCAAGGCCCATAGGTTTCGGTCAAACCGTACACATGGGTAATATTAAAGCCTATGGCCTCCATAGCCTGAATAACCGCTGCTGGTGGCGCTGCACCGGCGGTCATCACGTTCACAGAGTGTTCTATGCCAGATTTGACGCTGTCATCGGCGGCGTTGAGCATGTTGAGAATGATAGGGGCGGCACACAAATAGCCGACTTTTTCTTGTTTGATGATGTTGAACACGTCATCGGCTTTGGCGTGGCGTAGGCTCACACTCACGCCCGCCATGGCGGCAATCGCCCAAGGGAAGCACCAGCCATTGCAGTGAAACATGGGTAATATCCACAAATACACTGGGTGTTGAGTCATGCCCCACGACATGGCGTTGCTGATGGCGTTTAAATACGCGCCACGATGGTGATACACCACGCCTTTTGGGTCGCCTGTGGTGCCTGATGTGTAATTCAGCGTAATAGAATCCCATTCGTCTTCAAGTGCTGGGCAATCAAAAAATTCATCACCTTGCGTTAGAAACGTTTCATAGTCTGTGGCGCCGATCAGCTCGCCGCCTACCCATTGAGTATCATCAATGTCTATCACTAAAGGCGGCTTGGTGGGCAGAAGGGCGAGCGCGTCTTTAAGCAGGGTGCTAAATTCACGATCAACAAAGACCACTTTGCTGTTAGCATGCTGCAAAATAAACGCAATAGTCGGGGCATCGAGACGAGTATTGATGGAATTTAAAATGGCGCCAGCCATGGGCACGCCAAAATGTGTTTCAAAATGCTCTGAAATATTAGGTGCAATGACCGATACCGTGTCGCCTTTGTGAATGCCTTCGCGTTGCAATGCGCTAGCAAGCTGGCGGCAGCGTTGATAGGTTTCGTGCCAAGTGCGCTTGATCGAGCCATTAATGGTGGCAATACGGTCAGGGTAAATACTGGCCGTGCGCTCTAAAAAAGAGATCGGTGTTAAGGCTGTGTAATTAGCGGTATTTTTATCCAAATGACCGTTTTTGCTCAGTTGGGTATCGAGGGCGGTATTATTATTCATATTGTTGACCTCATAAAAGTGTAGTTATTGATGTGAAAAACGAGCAGGGCGACGTTCAATAAAAGCCGCCATCCCCTCGGTTTGATCTTGTGTGGTAAAGCAAAGTGCGAAGCGTTCGGTTTCAAGCTGGCAACCGTCTTGCAGTGACATGTTTACACCTTGATGAATCAGTTGCTTGGCAAAACGCACAGCATGCGGCGCATTTTTGGCAATTTTTTCTGCTTGCGCTAGGCCGCTTTTTAACAGCTCATCAGGGCTGAATACCTGACTGCAGACCGTCAGTTTGAGTGCGTCTTGAGCTGAAATGCGGTCGCCCGTAAGAATCCATTGCATGGCGTTCCCTTTGCCAATGCTTCGTGCCAAACGCTGTGTACCGCCAAACCCCGGTGTGATACCCAGAGACACTTCAGGTTGACCAAATACCGCGTTTTCACTGGCCAAAATATAGTCGCAGCTCAGTGCTAATTCGCATCCGCCTCCTAGGCAAAAACCATTCACCAAGGCAATCACTGGGGCAGCACAAGCCTCTATTTGGTGCATCAAAGCCATGCCCAAATGCGAAAATTCTCGCGCTTCTAGGGCCGTCATAGATTGCATTGCAGCGACATCGGCACCGGCTACAAAAGCTTTATCGCCGCTACCGGTGAGCAGGATGACTTTTGTGGTTGGCAACGAATCCAACCAGTAAAATGCTTGGCTCAAAGAGGCCAACAGTGCTTTGTTTAAGGCGTTTAAGGCGGTTGGGCGATCAATGGTAATCAGCCAAACGTCGTCTTGCGATTGCGTTAGCAAAAGATGGTCAAAGGTCGGTGTCATGCTAGTGTTCATAATGATAAAACCCTTGCCCAACTTTTTTGCCGAGTCGCCCAGCGTCCACCATTTGGCGCAATAAGGGCGCTGCACGGTATTTACTGTCGCCGAATTGGGTGTGCAAAACGTCCATAATGCTGAGGCAGGTGTCTAAGCCGATTAGATCGGCAAGAGCCAATGGACCAATAGGGTGAGCAGCGCCCAATACCATAATCTGATCGATCTGTTCGGCTGTGGCACAGCCTTCTTCGAGTACAAATACCGCCTCATTAATCATGGGCAACAGAATGCGATTCAATACAAAACCAGCGCGATCCTTGACTGGAATCGCGATTTTGCCGGCTTTTTTTGCCACCTGCATGATCGCGTTGCGTGTCGATTCAGCGGTTTGCAACCCTTCAATCACTTCAACCAGTTGCATTAATGGCACGGGGTTCATAAAGTGCATGCCAATCATGCGTTCTGGGCCTGGTATACTGGCGGCCAAGCGGGTAATCGATAACGACGAGGTGTTACTAGCGAACAGTGTGGTAGTTGGACAAATCGAGGCCAATTCTTGAAAAATGGCGACTTTTACCTTTTCTGATTCTGTCGCCGCTTCAATCACCAAATCCGCTGAGGCAAGTGACGATAGCTCTGTTGAGCATTGAATCGCTTCAATATAGTCATTGCCTTCTTCGAGAACGCCTTTGCTGGTTAATTTATCCATACTGTGACGGATGCGTATTACCGCGTTATCCAACGCGTTGGCAGAAGAATCGATCAACTGAACCTGATAACCCGCGCAGGCCATCACTTGCGCGATGCCTTGTCCCATTTGTCCGGCGCCAATCACGCCAATAATTTGAATGCTCATGGTGTAGTCCTTAGCCAAAGCTTAAAAGTTGTTGCGACGAAATTTATTAAATTGACCGACAATGCCACTGCGAAAACTCAACACACAGATGACAAATACTGCGCCCATAATGATGTTCAGATAGTTACCTAGCTCACCACCACTTAAGTAATTTTGCATGCTCACGACAACTCCTGCCCCGACCAATGGCCCTATAATGGTGCCGACGCCGCCAACCAGTGTCATTAAGATGACTTCTCCTGACATGTGCCAATGCACATCGGTTAAAGACGCTAGTTCAAAGACGAGGGTTTTGGTTGAACCCGCTAATGCAGACATTGCCGCAGAGATAATAAACGCAATCCACTTGTACTGATTCACGTCGTAACCGAGTGATGTAGCACGGCTTTCGTTTTCACGGATGGCCTTCATGATTTGCCCAAAAGGCGAATGCACCGTGCGGTGAATCAACCAGAAACCGGCCAAGAAAATAGCCAGTACGAAGTAGTACATGGTCTGGTTATCGGCTAAATCGATAAGGCCAAATACCTTACCGCGTGGTACGCCCTGTAAACCGTCTTCTCCGCCAGTAAAGGGTGCTTGTAGGTATAAGAAAAAAACTAACTGCGCCAAGGCTAAGGTCACCATGGCAAAATAAATACCTTCACGTTTCACGGCTAATTTGCCAAAAACTGCACCCAATAGACCGCCAGCGATCGTACCAGCGATGATGGCAATTTCTGGTGTTAAACCGCTATTGATCATTAACCAGCCAGTGACGTAACCACCCGTTCCAAGGAAAACCGCGTGACCAAAAGACAGTAAACCGGCAAATCCTAGCAGCAAGTTAAACGCGCAAGCGAAGAGAGCAAAGCACAAGACTTTGGCCAAGAAAACGGGGTAAATGACCAAGGGAGCAGCCAACGCCAGCCCCAATAGAAATAAAATGACTAAACGAGATCGCATAAACATTGCTCCTAAGCATTTTTGCCGAATAGGCCAGAGGGTTTGATCATCAGTACAATCACCATGACTAAAAAGATCACCGTAGCGGACGCTTCTGGGTAAAAGTACTTGGTTAAACCTTCCACTATGCCCATTCCTAGCCCCGTTAAAATGGCGCCACCGATCGACCCCATTCCGCCAATGACCACGATGGCAAATACGATAATTAAGATGTTTGACCCCATATCTGGAGAGACGGAATACACAGGCGCCGCCATGACCCCTGCGAACCCTGCTAGGCCAACGCCAAAACCAAAGGTAAGTGTCACAATCAGCGGCACGTTAATGCCAAACGCTTGCAATAATTGAGGGTTTTCCGTACCAGCACGCAGGTACACACCGAGCTTGGTTTTTTCAATCATCCACCAGGTGGAAAAGCACACCAAAACGGAAACAACAATGATCCAAGCGCGATAATTAGGCAGATACATAAACGGTAAGCGCATGCCACCTTTCAATGCCTCGGGCACTGGATAAGACTGACCCGATGAGCCAAACCAGTGAGTAAATATTCCTTGTATCATTAGCGCCAAACCAAACGTCAGTAGCAAACTGTACAAATGGTCTTCATTGACGATAGGGCGAATTAAAAAACGTTGGATCAAGATCCCTATCAGGCCAACAATAATCGGCACGACTAAGAGAGCGACCCAGTAGTTCATCCCCATGTATTTAAAACCCAACAAGGCAACAAAGGCACCGAGCATGTACATAGCGCCTTGGGCGAAGTTGATGATGCGTAAAAGACCAAAAATAATAGCTAAGCCGAGGCTGAGTAGAGCGTAAAAAGAACCGTTAATCAGTCCGATTAATAACTGACCAAACAGCGCAAAAAAATTGATTCCGAGAAAAGTTGCCATAAGGTACCGACTGCCTTAAATGTGAGAATAGTGTTTAGAAATTAGGAAAGTCGGGGTCGACTTTCCTCACTACAACCAAGATTAGAACGCGCAACTTGGCAACATAGGGTTGTAGGCTTTATTGCCTGGAATTACTTCGACAATGTTATAGATGTCGTTTTTGCTCTTACGCTCGGACGCTTTTTTGATTTCCACCAGTAACATGTCGTGCTCCATACGACCATCGGCGCGTAGGGTGGCATTGCGAGCAAAAAAATCATCTGGTTTGGTAAGTTTCATTTGCTTCATTACAGCGTCGGAATCGTCTGTCCCTACTGCTTCGACAGCTTTTAAATAATGCATGGTGGCCGAGTAAGCACCAGCGTGTGACATAGAAGGAATTGCGCCATGTAAGGCTTCAAAGCGTGCGCTCCATGCTCGAGTTTGCTCATCCATATCCCAGTAAAATCCTGTGGTTAAGCGCATTCCCTGAGCGGTATCTGGGTCCATGGCTTGCGCGTTTGGTGTGAACACCAACAAGCCAGCAATGTCCATATAATCGGTTAGTCCAAATTCCGCTGCTGCGCTTAAAGCATTGACCGTGTCGTTGCCTGCGTTGGCCAGTGCCACAACATTGGCGCCAGACGCTTGAGCTTGCAGTACGTAAGAAGAAAAATCTGTCGTACCTAGTGGCGCTCTGACTGTGCCCACGGTTTCTCCGCCATTGGCTTCAATGATTTTCATTGAAGCCGCTTCGAGTGCGTGACCGAATACATAATCTGCCGTGATAAAAAACCATTTATTTTTGCCTTCGCTCACCATGGGCTTGACGGTGCCGTTAGCTAATGCCACCACGTTGTATGTCCAATGAGCGATATAAGGTGAACAGGCGCTGCTAGTAAAAGCGTTAGAGCCAGACCCTGTGATCAAGGTGATGTTTTTACTGCTGTTGGTGACCTGAGTTACTGCGCCTGTCACAGCGGATGACACGAGTCCACCAATTACATCAACGCCTTCATTTTCGACCCATTTACGTGCTACTGAAGAGGCAATGTCTGGTTTAAGTTGAGAATCAGCCGAGATTAGCTCAATGTCTTTTCCTAAGGCTTTGCCACCAAAGTCTTCAATGGCCATACGGGTTGCCGTAACACAGCCAGGGCCGCATAAGTCGGCATATGTGCCGCCCATATCAGCCAGTACACCTATTTTGACTTTTCCATCAGTGGTCGCTGATGCTGTACTTGCTACTGTTGCGGCCATTGTCGCCACGACGATACCGGTGACAAAAGTAGATAGGGCTTTTTTCTGAAATTGCATATTGATACTCCAAGCGTGTGATTATTTTTATTGTGCTTCTGGTGTTATCTGGGATTACACCCCGAGATAGGTATTAAGTAGTTCGCTTTTTGCTTTCAGCTCGTTGGCTAAGATTTCTTCTACGATATGACCGTGCTCCATAATGTAGTGGCGATCAGCAATGGGGGCAGCAAAGCGGAAGTTTTGCTCGACCAACAAAATGGTCAGTCCGCGATTTTTGAGGAGCATGAGGACTTCAGCGAGTTTTTGTACAATGACCGGTGCTAAGCCTTCGGTGATTTCATCTAATAAAAGAATGTTTGCACCGCTGCGTAAAATGCGAGCGAGAGCAAGCATTTGTTGTTCACCACCCGAGAGGCGGGTGCCTTGGCTGGTGCGGCGCTCATAAAGGTTAGGGAAAAGCTCGTATATCTCCTCTAGGCTCATGGCATCGGAGCGAACTTGTGGTGGCAGTAAGAGATTTTCTTCAACACTTAAACTGGCAAAAATACCGCGCTCTTCAGGACAAAACCCTAGCCCAAGATGCGCAATTTTATGAGCCGGCATGGTCATGGTGTTTTCGCCGTTGACGACAATTTCACCACTGCGTTTGCCCACCATATTCATGATGGCTTTTAGAGTAGTGGATCGGCCAGAGCCATTACGACCCAGTAAAGTCACAAGCTCGCCTTGCATCACGGAAATATCGATACCATGCAAAATATGAGACTCATCATAGAAAGCATGCAAATTAGTAATACGCAGTTTTTCGCGAGAATTGTGGCTCATGCGGACACCTCCTGATCGACGGTCTCGGTGCCCATGTAAGCCTCTCGAACTTGGGGATTGGCGGACACAGTGGCATAGTCACCTTCGGTTAAAATCGCCCCGCGCTGCAACACGGTGATTTTGTCGGCTAACTTTGATACCACGTGTAAATTGTGCTCGACCATTAAGATAGTGCGATTTTTAGAGACTTTTTTGATCAAGTCAGCGACCAGATCAATGTCTTCGTGCCCCATACCTTGGGTGGGTTCGTCGAGCAACATGAGCTCTGGCTCAAGGGCTAATGTTGTCGCGATTTCAAGAGCGCGCTTTCGGCCGTACGATAAATCCGTGGTTTTGCTGTAGGCAAAGCTTTCTAGGCCAACAGAGGCCAGTAGTTCAATTGCTTTGCCATTCAGCTTATTGAGCACTTTTTCAGAGGTCCAAAAGTGTAGGCTGTTTTTTTCTTTGCGCTGAAGTGCAATACGAACGTTTTCCAGTACGGATAAATTGGGGAATACTGCGGAGATTTGAAAAGAACGAATCACTCCTAAGCGGGCAATGGCTGCAGGATCTAGTGCTGTAATGTCTTTATTGTTGAACAGAATTTTGCCAGAGGAGGGCGGCAGAAATTTCGTGAGTAAGTTGAATACCGTGGTTTTGCCTGCGCCATTTGGACCGATTAAGGCATGAATATGACCACGTGTGATATTAAGGTTCACATCATCAACTGCGGTAAAGCCTTTGAAGCCTTTGCTCAGATGTTGCGTCGATAGGATAAAATCCGCTTCTGTTTTAGACATCGTATTTACTCTATGCAAGGAAGCAGACAAGTCTGCTTGTGTTGTTATTTTTATATTTGCGTCGATACTAGAGTAGAAACATTGCCAAAGGAAACTGCGATTAAGAATTCGCATTGTGCCCAGAATACCTAATTTGGTTAAAAACCACAAAAAGTCACTCACTTCGGTACTTTTAGCCCCTAAACAAGCTCATTCTGCCTTGTTTAAGGGCTTTTGAACGGATTAACCCCTTGCGGCTCGTATCATCTGGTCAATTC
>NZ_JAGSSV010000050.1 GCF_018145875.1 Marinomonas vulgaris
GGCACCAGCGATTCTGACAAACTCACCAATGACACCACGCCGACCTTCACCGGAACGGGCGAAGTGGGTTCCAAAGTCACCCTGAATTTAGATGGCCAAAACAAAACCGTCACCGTGGATGGCGATGGCAACTGGAGCATCACCCCTGATGCGGCACTGACCACAGCAGGCGACTACGACTACACCCTCACCGCACAAGATGTGGCGGGTAACACCAAACAAATTAGCGGTGCTTTTGAATTAGATAACAGCATTGTTTTGACCGGTGGTTTGGATTACACAAGCGATTCAGGTTCGTCTTTTAGTGATGATTTAACCAATGACGCGACGCCGACGTTTAGTGGTTCTTCTGATGCTGGGGCTACAGTAGTCGTCACCATTAATAGTCGCGATTACACCACAACTGCTGCGGCGAATGGTCGCTGGACAGTAACCGTTGATCAGCCATTAACTGATGATCTTAATGGCACAACATACGCTTACACCATAGATGCATATGATGCCGCAGGTAACCAAGCCACACAAATTAGCGACTCATTGACGCTAGATTTAGACGCACCGTCGCCTTTCCAAGGAGCACTTGCTTCCAGCTCAGATTCGGGGGCACCGGACAGTATTACCAACGATTCAACCCCTACCTTTACTGGCGTGGTTGAACCTGGTTCATCGGTCAAAATTGATATTAACAACAGTATTTACAATGCGACGGTAACAGAATCAGGTAACTGGTCTGTTAGCGTGCCATTTGCCAGTAAACTGACTGATGGTGATTACAGCTATACTTTAATCGCGACAGACCCTGCTGGTAACGAAGCGACTATTGATGGTGACATTACCATAGACACCGAAGCGCCTGATTTGACAGCGACATTGTCTGCGGCGTCAGATTCTGGTGATTCGAATACTGATGATTTGACGAATTTCACCACCCCAATCTTTAATGGCACCACCCAACCTGGTGCTGTGGTTGAATTAACCATTGACGGTCATTCTTACCTAGCTTCTGTTCAAGACAACGGTAACTGGACCGTCAAGGTGACTAACGCGTTAAGTGATGGAAAGCACGATTACAGTGTGACGGCAACGGATTTGGCCAGTAATGTCAATGAAATCACTGGCGATATTAACATTGATACGACAGCTCCAACGAATTTTACAGCTAGCCTTGCTGCGGGTTCTGATTCAGGTTCCTCTGATACAGACAATATCACCAAAGAGACCAAGCCGGTTATATCAGGCACAGGTGAAGCGGGCAGTCATGTTCGCGTATCCATTGCTGGTAGCCAGTATGTTACCGATGTGGATGCCAGTGGGAACTGGTCTATCACGGTTACAACGGCCTTGTCTCAAGGGGAGCAAAGCTTCTCCGCTGTTGCGACCGATGCAGCCGGAAACAGCACCAGTGCAGTAACGGGCAGCTTTACGGTTGACACACAAACCAGTGTGACAGGTGGATTAAGCAGCGCTAGTGACAGCGGCAGTGAAAATGACGACGACATTACCAATGCGACCAAGCCAATTTTTAACGGCATCGCAGAGATCGGCGCGACGGTCAGTTTAGTTATTGGCGGTAATACTTATGCCGCGATTGTGGATGAGTCTGGCAATTGGACGGCGACTGTTACAGATACACTGAGCAATGGCACAAAACCCTACACCATTAGCTCGACGGATTTAGCGGGCAACACAGCGACGGCAACTGGCAGCATCGAAATAGACAATGTTGCGCCGACGCAGGATTTTGCTATCGGTTTGGCATCTGGTAGTGACACAGGTTCTAGCTTAACCGATAAGGTTACATACGATAAAACGCCAACATTTGAGGGTACAGCGGAAGCTGGTTCAACGGTTACTTTAAAAGTAGACAACATAGTTCGTACTGTTGATGTGTCTGACGCCGGTACTTGGAGTGTGACTTACCCAGAACTAGCCGATGGCGTAAAAGCCGTGGCGGTTTATGTGACTGATGTGGCGGGTAACATCGCCACCATGACAGATTTCGCTTTCACCGTCGATACCACCACCACTGTCACTGGCGCCATGAGCGCGGACAGTGACAAAGGTTTCTTGAACACCGACGAAATCACCAACGTCACCACGCCGACCTTTAACGGCACAGGCGAAGCAGGCGCGACACTGGTTCTGACGATCAACAGCCAAGACTACGAAACCACCATCGGTACCGACGGTAATTGGTCGGTAGACGTGACGGATGCCTTGCCAGAAGGCGATCATGGCTACACCATTACGTCGACCGACGTGGCGGGTAACGTTGCGACCGACACCGGCACAGCAACGATCGACCTTACCGATCCTGAAAACTTCACCGGTGGCTTGGATGCGAACAGCGATACCGGCACCAGCGATTCTGACAAACTCACCAATGACACCACGCCGACCTTCACGGGAACGGGCGAAGTGGGGTCTAAAGTTACGCTGAATTTAGATGGTCAAAACACAACCGTCACCGTGGATGGCGATGGCAACTGGAGCATCACCCCTGATGCGGCACTGACCACAGCAGGCGACTACGACTACACCCTCACCGCACAAGATGTGGCGGGCAATACCAAACAAATCAGTGATACGTTTGAATTGGACTTGGTGGCGACGTTAAGTGGCCGTCTGGACGCCGACAGCGACAATGGCTTCAGCGACAGCGACAACATCACCAACGAGACCACCCCGACCTTCACCGGTGCGGCGGAAGCGGGCACCGTGGTGGCAGTGTTGATCAATGAAAAAACCTACAGCACCACGGTCGCCGCAGGTCAAACCACCTGGTCGATCACCGTTCCTGAGTCTGACGCTTTAACCGACACGAGCGGTGATACAGAGAGCGGTACAGATTACGACTACACCATCAGCGCCGTGGATTACGCGGGCAATACCGCCACGCCAGTGACCGGCACACTGACGCTGGATACAAGCAACCCCACGCCGTTAACCGGTGGTTTAAAAGCCGATGCGACTAACGACACAGGTCGTGATGAAACCGACACCATCACGAATAATCGCCTACCGACGTTTGAAGGCACGGTAGAAGAGGGTGCCAAAGTTACCCTGAAGATCAACGGCGGCGAATACCAAGCGATCGTGACCGGCACCACCTGGAACTACACCTTACAGGCAGGCGAAACCCTGCCAGCCAATGGCACGCTCAATTACACCATTGAGGCGCAAGACTCTGCGGGCAACATCAGCACCCTCAGTCGCGCTATCACGGTAGACACCACCGACCCAGAGGTCACCAGTGCTTTGGCGGCAGAGAGCGACAGCGGCGTGTCGAACAGTGACGACTTGACCAATGACACCACGCCGACCTTGAAAGGCACCTCGGACGCCAATGCAGCGATCCTGGTGACCCTGTCTAGCACAAGCGAGACTTACGAGACGCAAGCGGACGGCGAAGGTAACTGGAGCATTAGCGTACCAGCGGGTGAAGCGCTGAGCGAAGGCGAGCAAAATTACACCGTCAAAGCGACCGACGTGGCGGGCAACACCACCACGCTCAGTGGCGACCGCTTTACCGTCGACACCACGGCCCCTACGACCCTAACGACTGACTTGGCCACGGCCAGCGACAGCCGTGATACGCGTAACACCACGGGCACCAACAGCGATGGCATTACCAGCGACACCACACCGACCTTAACGGGGGCGGTGGAGGCTGGTTCAACGGTAATAATCAAACTGAATGGCAGTGAATACGATGCGGTAGTGAGTGGTACGAGCTGGAGCTACACGCCTAGCGCGGACTTGCCACAAGGCACTTACGACTACAGCGTGGTGGCCACGGACGCCGC
>NZ_JAGSSV010000051.1 GCF_018145875.1 Marinomonas vulgaris
AGTTGTCTCACCCATTTATCCATGGTGGATTTGCCCACCCCCATCGCTTCAGCCGCTTCTGCGACGCTATAATTTTGTTCTATAACAAGCTGCGCCTTTTCAAGAAACATCCAAGAATAAACAAGCAACCTATCCGAACGGAATACATCAAAGCCAGTATCAGAGCAAAAGTAGAACACCCACTTCGGTTCATAAAGCGTCAGTTTGGTTTTAGGAAAGTGATCTATCGAGGGCTGGCGAAAAACGACAACAAACTGGCGATGCTGTTTGCCTTAGCTAATGTGTTTAGAGTTGACCAGATGATACGGGCAGCAAGGGGTTAATCCGTTCAAAATCCACTAAACAAGGCTAGATAAGCTTGTTTAGTGGTGAAAAGCATCAAAACAGAAGGAACCCAGTGTTTTTTTATTTGAAAAAAGAGAGGTTGAGTGTTTCGCAACTTCTTAATCGTAGTTTCCCTAACTCAACTTCTACTTTTAGCACCTGCTAAAAAAGGGAGGATTACTTTATTAGAAGGCTAATTATTATTGAAAATTTAGAGATATATCGCTATCATGTAAAGGGTTTGGTTTATAATAATCACCGAATCAGACTTCGTTAGAGGTCCTACCCAATTCGAAAGAATGCTTTTCTGGCAGATGGGTTAATCCGTTTTATTATTAGCTAGATTGATTTTTGAATGATTTTTAGAAGGGGCTTTTCATCGATAAGTGATGATGGGCTTCGGAAGGTGGATCACTCGTAGTTTCCCTTTGGGTTTTATGACATTGCATTGAGGTTTTTGATGACTTTACCAAGTGATTTGGCAGATACCGTTAAGCTTGCACTTTTGGAAGATGTTGGCAGCGGGGACGTATCTGCGGATTTGATTTCTACGAACGCGCCGGCAAAAGCACGAATAATCAGTCGAGAAGATGCTGTACTGTGTGGGTGCGCCTGGTTCGAGGAAGTGTTTCGTCAGGTAGATGACACTATTGTAGTCAGTTGGTTCTTTTCTGATGGTAATAAAGTTAAGGCTGAAGACCTTCTCTGTGAGGTTGAAGGACCGGCAAAATCTCTTGTAACAGCTGAGCGAACTGCATTGAACTTTCTTCAGTTATTGTCAGCAACGGCTACGCAAACCAATACATACGTCGAAAAAATTCAACACACGAACTGCAAACTACTCGATACTCGAAAAACTATTCCTGGTCTCCGTACAGCTCAGAAATATGCTGTGGTTTGCGGAGGAGGAAAGAATCATCGAATCGGCCTCTTTGACCAAGTGCTGATCAAAGAGAACCATATTATGGCTGCTGGCTCGATTTCTGCCGCAGTAGAAAATGCTCGTAGGCTTCATCCTGCTATCAAAATCGAGGTAGAAGCTGAAACTCTAGCTGAGGTTCAACAAGGGCTTGATGCTAAAGCTGATATCATCATGTTAGACAACTTTGATCGAGCGAATTTGATTCAAGCCGTGCATCTAGCCGCCGGAAAGGTTCCCTTGGAAGCGTCTGGTGGTGTTAATCTCGAAACAATTACTGCAATCGCGGAGACTGGCGTTGATTATATTTCGGTTGGCGACGTCACTAAGAATGTCAAAGCGATCGATTTATCAATGAGATTTGTTTAGTCGCGAACGAGGAGTCTGGAGAAGATGGTAAGTATACTCAACAGGCTCCTAGCTTAAGATAAATATCATTTTGGTTGTTTAGCACCTATGGATTACAGCTCTCCTAATAGTTATGAAAGATTAGTCGATGAGCGACTTGCACATATCGTTCGTCAGTTGGCTCGTGATTTCCAGAATTGTCTCGAAGAAAGGATACAACCTTACGGAGTGAATCACGGCTTCTGGGCGTATCTTCGAGAGCTCTGGGAAGAGGATGGCGTTTCACAGAGAGATCTTAGTGAACGCGTGGGGTTATCCGGTCCCACCACTAATTCCGTGGTAAAACGAATGGTGGTTGCTGACCTAGTTGAGTTGCGCCCGATAGTCGAAGGCAAGCCTAGGATGCTAGTCCATCTTACCGATAGAGGGAGATCTCTAAGGGGTGTATTGGAACCACTTGCAGAAGAAGTGAACACTATTGCTGTTCGGGACATGTCTAGTGACGAGACCGATATTCTGCGAACATTCTTGCTGAAAATGCTTAGTAATTTGCGTGCAGCCGAATTGCCTTCTACAGAACCTTCGGATTAGATTTGGTCGCTGTTTTTCAAAAAGAGGGAAAAGGTAGAGCTCGACCTGATCTTACAGTTTCGAAGTTAATTCAATTTAATACAGGCCGGAGTCTTCAAACGGCATTAAATCTGAATAAGGCTTCCAGATTAGTGAATTACTGTGAAGTGAACTTTTCAGACAGACAATTCATGTTGTCACACATTAAACGTAAATTGTATTAGCTGCTACTCAATCTGACATTCTAGATCCTTGAGCGTGATCTGATCGTACCATTGCTCTCACAGGTCAGTGTCTGAGAACGGCAGATACTGTTGAAAAACTCGTCAGGCAGGGAGCAATCTCTTTGCCTAGCATCGCAAAGCCACTTGAGTGACGGATTTGATTATCGATTCAGTTCAGATTAGCTCCTGATTTTATATTCTCACTCCGTAAATCCTGCCAATATGGACTTTTAGGTACATAGCTGGGCCATCCTTTTCAGGTTTTGCGTAACCGTACGGCCACTACATCTTTTATTTAATTATCCTTAAGGCATCCTATCCACTTTATCAGCCAGGATATGACCGATGTCAGATATTATTCATCACACTAGTCGCCGGATCTTCTCGCCTCAATATAAATTAGAGGTCGTAAATGAGGCATTAGCCAATCAGTTATCAACTGCCCAAATTGCACAAAAGCACCACATCAATAACAACCAAGTTTTTCGCTGGTGTCGCGAATATAAACTTGGTAACGCAAGATGGGTAAAAGTAGCAAGCAACCACCCTGTGATGGCGACACAAGATACCCCTGGAGAGACCAAGTTTTTACCCATCACGACTCAGTCCAGCTCCAATACTGTCATGCGCAATACTAAACAACAGACGCCAAACTCAAGTATGGTGGTCGTTGAGCTAGCCAGTGGGCACGTGCTCAAGCTCACACATCCCACGGCTGAGACGATCAAACAGATCTTATCGGTTATCGTATGATCACTTTATCCCATGATGTACGGATCTGGTTATGTGCCGGCCACACCGATATGCGTAAAGGCTTTGATGGTTTATCTGCGATTGCGCAGCATATATTACAAAAAGATCCCTTTAATGGGCATGTTTTTGTGTTTCGCGGCAAACGTGGTGATCGGGTTAAATTACTATGGTGGGATGGTCAAGGATTATGTCTGTATTATAAACGTTTGGAGCACGGACGTTTTGTGTGGCCGAGCGCAACATCCGGTGCTGTTCACTTATCACAAGCCCAATTATCCATGCTACTAGAGGGTATTGATTGGCGCCCACCGGCAAGGCGATATCGACCGGGAAATAGTACGTAAAAAACCGTGAATTTATTGCTTTATCCCGTCTTTTTATTGGGCTTGAGTGGTATAATTAAGCTCATGAAAACA
>NZ_JAGSSV010000052.1 GCF_018145875.1 Marinomonas vulgaris
ACTTGGAAAATGGCCGTTGGCGATGGGGGTGGAAGTACCCAAGAGGCGCTAGGGCTTAAATTTTCTGAGCTGCTGTCTGAAAAAACCAATGGTAAATATGACACCACTATTTTTGTGAACGGTCAGCTGGGTTCTGAGCAGGCTACCGTAAATGACGTGGCGTTGGGCACCTTGGACATGTCTATTGTTGGGGCCAGTAATTTAGCGCCTTTTAGCCCTTCATTGGGTATTTTGGCATTGCCTTATGTTTTCGAGAACATTGATCAAGCAGAAACCATCATCAACAGCGACATTGAAAGGCAATTGGCGCAAGACGCGCTTAACCAAGCCAATGTACGCATTTTGGCGTGGAGCTATTCGGGCTTTCGTATGCTGACCAACTCCAAACGTCCTATTACTTCGCTGGATGACCTTGAAGGCTTGTTTATCCGTGTGCCGAAAAGTGACTTGTTGATCAAAACTTACCAAGCATTGGGCGTTAACCCAACCCCCGTGGCCTGGTCTGAGACCTTTACTGCACTGCAACAAGGCGTGGTTGACGGTCAAGAAACCCCATACGCGGCTATTTACTCGATGAAGTTTGCCGAGATCCAAAAATACCTCACGGAAACTCACTACGCGTATCAGCTTGAGCCACTGATCATGTCTGAAGACCTTTTCCAAGACCAATCTAAAGCGGTACAAGCCGCGCTGATAGAAGCGGGCCAAGAAGCAACCGAATACAGCCTTGCCTGGATCAAAGACAAAGAAGGCAAGATCAAAAAAGAATTGGTGTCTAAATACGGCATGGAAATCAGTCAGCTTGAAGACGAAACAGAATGGGTAAAACGCGCGCAAGCCAACGTTTGGCCTGAATTCTACGACCAAGTTGGCGGTAAAGAAAAAATCAATGCCTTGTTGCGCACATTAGGTCGCGACGAAATCTAACTAAAACAAGGCTGGGTGATGGCATCCAGCCTTTCTTGTTTTAGTGCAGATGTTTTAGCCCCAATGCTTCTATCCTGCCGTTTTAATCCTGGCACTGTTGTTTAAGTGATAAAAAACCAGTTCAAGCGTTAAAAAGCGCAGATCCTCCAAAAGTCGAGCAGCCATTATTATGAAATGCCTTTTAAAAATATTCGACAACCTAGAAAGTTATTTATGTCGCGCGCTTCTTGTCGCGTTCGTTACCATTTTATTTCTTCAAATACTCTCTCGTGAATTATTTGGCCATTCGATCACTTGGAGTGAAGAACTCTCGGTTTATATGTTCGTTTGGTTTGTGTTTTTAGGCGCCAGTTACGCCGCCAAACTGTCTGCGCACAACCGCGTCACGTTTCACTACAAATGGATGCCACAAAAAGTCAGTACAGCGCTGGAACTCTTGTCGGATTTATCCTGGATTGGCTTTAACAGCTACTTTATTTACCTCAGTTACGATTTTGTGTTTAACCGTATGAACCTTTTTTGGAAGTCACAGACCTTGGGCATTCCAATGAAATACATCTACTTAATATTACCGATTGCCTTCACCCTGATGACCCTGCGAATTATTCAAGTGAACTACATAAAGTACGTGAAAGGCGTTGAAATTATTGACCCGGAAGCGAAAGAAATGAATGAACTGATGCAAGCCAGTCAAGCGAATGGTGATGAAACAACGACCGCCCAGGAGGCAAGCAAATGAGCGAATCATCCATTGTCTTAGTATTATTTGGGTCGTTTTTAGCCTTATTGATCATTGGCGCGCCGGTCATGGTGTCGTTGGGGATTGCCGCGTTAGCGTCGTTTTTATTTTTAGATGAAAACCCCATCAAATTTGTGCAAATTGCCTTTAACTCGGTAGGTTCGTTTCCCTTAATGGCGTTGCCGGCGTTTATCCTGGCCGGTGCCTTGATGGAAGCGTCGGGCATTTCCAAGCGACTGGTGCATTTAGCAGAAAGTTTTGCTGGCCCGGTAACGGGCGGTATTTCGGCGGCGGCAATTTTAGCTTGTATGTTCTTCGGTGCGATCTCGGGTTCGGGTCCTGCGACCACCGCCGCCGTGGGTATGTTGATGATTCCGGCCATGGTTCGCCGTGGTTATGACAAGGGTTATGCGTCTGCCGTGACGGCGTCGTCTGGTGGTTTGGGTATCGTGATCCCGCCGTCCATTCCTATGGTGATTTTTGGTATCTCTGCGCTGGGCATGACAGTGCCACTGGAAGCCATTGCGGAACACGGCGAATTTCAAAGCATCTCGATTCCGAAACTTTTTATTGCGGGCTTCTTGCCGGGCGTGGTGATGTCGGTTGGCTTGATGACGTTGAACTATATTCAGTGTCGCCGTTACGGCTACAAAGGCACTGACGAAGGTTGGTCTACGTCGCAAATTCGCAAAGCGATTCGCTCGGGTGTGTGGTCTATTTTAGCGCCCTTGGTGATTTTGGGCGGTATTTATTCCGGCTTCTTCACACCAACAGAATCGGCGATCGTGGCGATCTTCTATACCTTGTTCATTGGTGTGTTTGTTCACCGCGAGCTTAAGTTGAAAGACTTGGTGCATTCGTTAGAAACCACCACCTGGTTGTCGGGTCGTGTGTTGCTGATTTTGTTCACCGCCACGGCGTTTGGTCGTATCTTGGTGGAAAATCAAATTCCAACGATTGTGGCCAACTCCATGTTGAGCCTAACGGATAACCTGTACCTTATTTGGTTGCTGATTATTGCCTTCTTGCTGTTTGTCGGCATGTTTATGGAAACCTTGGCGGCCATCATGATCTTGACGCCCGTGTTGTTGCCTGTTGCTTATACGTTGGGCATTGACCCAGTGCATTTTGGTATCGTGATGGTGTGTAGCTTATCGATCGGTTTCTCAACGCCACCATTGGGAGAGAACCTGTTTGTGGC
>NZ_JAGSSV010000053.1 GCF_018145875.1 Marinomonas vulgaris
GGCGGCAAGGGGTTAATCCGTTAAAAATCCACTAAACAAGGCTAAATAAGCTTGTTTAGTGGTGAAAAGCATCAAAAAAGGTGGAATCCTGTGCTTTTTTATTTGGAAAAGAGAAGTTGAGTGTTTTGCAACTTCTTAATCGTAGTTTCCTTAGCAACGGTTCGCCATGGCTTAACCGCATTCAATACCTCATCGTAAATTTGAGTCGCTTGGATTTGAGAAAGCCTAAAAAAGTCTTTTACTTCGAAAGCCAATTGGTAGTCTAAAGCGTTGTCTCTATCCGTAATGTTCAGATGTAGTCCATACTTACCAACTATCGGGTTTAAATCATAAGCAGGCGATAGCTTCCAGCCATGCTTAGTCAATAAAAAACCATTATTACGCAGGTGATCATCCGTGTTAGACACCGCAATATTAAACACAATACGGCGCCATAATTGCGCTAAATCTGCTTCTGTCTGTGCACCATGATTGGAAAGAAACTCAGCAATTTCTAGGTAGCTGGCACCTTGAGATTGTTCTCCATCATACTTTTCGTTTGCAAAATAGCGAAGCTGGGTCATGGCCAATGAAAAATGTAGCCTCTGCTCAGCCTGTCGGTCAAAGCGTTTTGTTAAAAAGGTATGATGATGAGATGAAAACTGCCTGATCTCACTTGGAAACATGTCAACACCTGCCGCTAAAGCCAGTTCATAACAGACTATCTCCCACGCACCTACATCATGGGTGTCTGGACTTCCCAGACGCAGCAATGAAAGAGCTTAAGCTATTTTTGGCATCTTCAACGAATTCATAGCTTTTGGGCCTTGCAATATATTAGATCTGTATTATTATGAGAGTACAACTCAGCCCTGTACGCAGCGATTAAGTTACGCTGGCTGTTAGGGTGAAGAAACCGGCTTATGCCGGTTTTTTCGCATCTAAGGACAGTAAAAGAATGAAAACAGCCTTTTTCATTGATGGTTATAACCTATTTTACGGTTTACTCGCTAACACCCCATACAAATGGCTTGATCTGCCAGCCCTTCTCTCTCATGTAACGTCCGTCGAAAATTCTAACTCTGAGACACATGGGATTTATTACTTTAGCTCTCCCGTTAAGCCAGAGCTTGCCAGCCGAGGAATTCAATCAAAAGAAGCCCAAGATTCTTATATAAGAGCTTTAAAAATTTATGGTGTCTCCGTCGAACTAGGTAGGCATACGCTTGAACCAGCAAAAGCACCTGTATATCTAGGTCCATCTACAAGGCCTTCGCGACAGGAAAAAGTAGATATTTGGAAGCTAGAAGAGAAAGAAACCGATGTCAATTTAGCTGTCAGCCTTTACCGCACAGCCTCTAAGCAGCAGCATCTTCCACAAGAAGACCGGATTGAGCAAATTGTACTAGTCTCTGCCGATACGGATATTGGACCTGCACTTCAGGCAGTCAGAGAGGATTTTCCTCATATAACAATTGGCGTCATTCTACCTCACAGGGAGGGCATAAAGCGTGGGGCTCCTGGCACACTCCGTAAACAGGCTAACTGGATGAGAAGCACGATTAAAAACGAAGAGCTTGCGACCCATCAGCTGCCAGATAAAATACCAACTAAGAAAAAGCCAATCTTTAAGCCTGATTATTGGTAGTTAAAAGCACTTAGTATTCCACCATCCCAAAATTTAAATAAGCAATTGATTTTTAACGTTTTTATTTTAAATAATTATTAAAACCAAAAAAATCATAAAAGCCATAGGCAAATAGTGGGCAGAGAGAGCCTAACACAAGTAAAAAAACAGCTGATGCCAAGGGTTAGGCTAATCTATTTGTTTGGCTCACAAGCTGATGGCAGTGCCACCCCTTCAAATAAGTATCTATGACGACGCCCGGACCACCTACAAAAACTTTATTCACGGTCTTATGATCAAAGCCTGTTCGTTCACACAAAAGATATGAAAAGTAAGGTGGGACTATATTCCCACTTTAATAACAAAAGTGGGATTAATATCCCATAAATGCGTATTTCACAAACGATAGTTAAGGGATTGCTACCAAGCCCCGCACTCAATGATAAAAGTGTTCAGCGGCTTTACCTGTGCCGGTTGGCAGTTGTTTATCATGTATCTATTGTTTTGGCGCTGGTCCGTACATGCGTTTAAACTTTCGGCTAAATTGCGACGTGCTGACATATCCTACGTCCATTGCGGCGGAGCTGACGTTCATACCGGCGGCGATTTTCATGGCGGCGGTGTTGAGTCGCATGGCTTTGACAAATTGAATCGGTGACATGGTGGTTGCTTGTTTAAACTTACGGTGCAGCACGGCCCTACTCATGCCGACCTGAGAGGCCAAGAGATGGCGTACTGCTTTGAAGCTTCCTACTCAAAACTCGGTTTCGGTGAGTCGTATGGATTGAGTGTTGATATGTCGAGTGTATCGACACACAAGAAAGTTATGTCGAAAAAATAGTAAAAAACCGACATATGAAATTGATATGTCGATCTAATCGACAGGACCTGTTCAGATCTTGGCTCACTTTACTTCGAGAGATCGGCAATTTATAGAAAAAGCGCGGCATTTTCCTGTTTGCGCTGATCCAATGTCTTAACAATTGCAGATGCTGTCGTTTTACTGATCCCTTGCTGCCGTGCAAGGTGAGTAAATTGTCACCCCTGAAAATTTCTCAAGCTATTGAATTTTATGTGTTTTTATAAGATAGTTAATACCTAAATCTTACGATAT
>NZ_JAGSSV010000054.1 GCF_018145875.1 Marinomonas vulgaris
TGTTGCCACCGAATAAAGCGGAAGAGCTGCACTGGAAAAACTATAAAACCGTGGCCAGTTTTACTTGACCACTACATTTCAGCAAAAAATATAACTTCCTTGTACCGAGTCTAGGCATGAAACGACGTATACCCATGACCAAACCTTTAACGACCGAGAGACTGTTCTGCCGCATTAGCTGTCTCTGCTCTTGTTGATAGACAGCTTGCCTACTAATGCCAAGAAGCCTACAAGAACGACTTAAACTGATTTTTTCTTCAGTTTGAAGGCGTCTCGCTCCTTGGCTATATACTTTTTTCTCAGGTTCATTCCATGCTCAGTATCCAGAATATCAACCACCGTATTCAGTAAACGGTTTCTAAGCTGTTCATCTTCCAATTCTCGTTCAAGTCTTTTGATGGTTTGAGCGGGCGTTTCTTTTGCTTTAGGGGATTTAGACATGGGCAGCCTCACTTTGGTAGACCAGTCCATTTTGCCGTGTTTTCGAAGCCAAGTCAGCACCGTTGATCGACCTTGGATGCCATAGATTTTTTGAGCTTGTTTATAAGTCATGTCGCCTTTTTCAATAGCCATCACTATCTGCAATTTAAAGCCCATTGTGTAATCACGTTGAGTGCGTTTACGCTTGGTATTACTTGATGTCTCCATAATAGGTCTCCTAGATGTAAACCTATTTCAGGACGGGACAATTTAAAGTAAAAAAGCCCTTCCATGCGAAGAGCTTTTTGCGTTTTAAGATGAGGTGTTTTTTGAAGAATGTTCACTGTTGTGGCGTTTACTTTTTAAATGCACTTTTCTAGTTCATATTTTTCCATACCAATCTTATATCCCTAAATTTCGTCAAAACTGGTACCAAAGAAAAATGAAGTTGGTACTAAGCGCAAATAGCCAAGGACAGCATACTGGGGTTATCACAGTTTTGTCACGATAACGAAAGGATAAAGGAATGAACACAGGTACTCATCCAGCGCTTATTGGCTCGCTTAGTTCAACGGCACCAGCTGAAGACATTATTAACTTCAGTCCAGGGCCAACGTCTTTACCTAAAGACGTTGAAACTAAAATTGCGGCGATTTTCAATACGACTGGACTGACGTCTTTGGCGTTATCGCATCGAGCACCTGAATTTCAGGCCATTCTAGATCACGCTATTGCCGCGGCTCGAAAAGTAATGGCTATTCCAGATGATTACGAAGTGTTGTTCACTCATGGCGGCGGACACGGTCAGTTTGCTGCTTTGCCGTTGAACCTTTGTCATAACGCGTCTGATGTGGCCACTTATGTTGTAAACGGTACCTGGTCTGTACGTGGTCGTGATGAAGCGCAACGTTATTGCCAAGTCGAAACGATAGATGGACGTGATCCAGAAACCGGCGATTACACCTATTTCCCTGAATTGACAGAAGACAACATCGACGTCAACAGCAAATACGTTTACCTGTGCTCCAATGAAACCGTCAATGGCATTGAGTTGCACCGTTTGCCTAAGCTGCCTGAATCCCGTCGTCACATTCCATTAGTCGTCGATGCCAGCTCAGACTTTTCCACCAAGCCGATTGACTGGCACGGTTGTAATGTCGGTGTTTTGTTTGCCTGTGCGTCTAAAAATATTGGCCACCCTGGCGTCACTATGACGGTGGTACGTAAAGACTTGTTGGGCGAAGACAAGGCATCGCCACTTTGCCCAGGCGTGTTTAATTACACCACCAACAGCGAAGCGGGTAACCTTTGGAATACCCCTGCGACCTTTAACATCGAAGTCATCGGTCATGTTATGGATTGGATAGAGCAAGTGGGCGGCGTAGATGAAATTGAACGTCGTTGTATTGCAAAAGCCAAGGCCATCTATGACGTAATTGATGAATCAAATGGTTTTTATGGTTCACCTGTGCCAGACACCACATTAAGAAGTCGCATGAATGTGCCTTTTAACGTGAAAGGCGGCGACGAAGAATTAACCAACGCTTTCCTAATCGAAAGTTGGAATGTCGGATTGATTGGCTTACGCACTCTCACCCCTTTTGGTGTGGGTGATTATCTAAGAGCTAGCCTATACAACGGCGTATCCGTCGATGATGCAAACAAACTGGCGGACTTTATGCGCCACTTTGCCAAAGAGCACTCTAAGTAATAAGCCAAAACATAGGTTTGGTGTGTTTTTATAATAATTTTATTAGCAATTGGAACTAGGAAGGAAATGAAGATGCGTAAATCTAAACTGATCGGAACTCTTTCATTGGCAGCAAGCTTAGTACTATCTGCCAATGCTTTTTCAGCGACTTGGAAAATGGCCGTTGGCGATGGGGGTGGAAGTACCCAAGAGGCGCTAGGGCTTAAATTTTCTGAGCTGCTGTC
>NZ_JAGSSV010000055.1 GCF_018145875.1 Marinomonas vulgaris
TGTAAGCGCCAATCCAACCCTACCTGCCCATGACGCCCTCAAACCGCTAACCTTATCGCTTCTTATTATTCAAGGAGCACGTCATGGCGACTTATCAAAAATACAACTGGCTCGAGCTGTTTGAGGCTTTTGAGCAATCCAAGCTTTCTCAAACCGCATTTTGCAAACAGCGCAACATCAATCCTAAATACTTCAATGTCAAATTAAAGCAACGTCAGCAAGTGATTGATAACCCTTCTTCTGCCTTCACTCGCTTGCAAGTCGTATCGTCAGAGCACTCAAGTCATGTTACCAATCAGGTGGTGATTGAGCATGGTCAGTGTAAAATTCACTGCCCAGATTCCATGGCCCCGTCGACTATGGCTGCCTTAGTGAGGTTATTGGCATGATTCAATGGCCAAGTCATGTTCCCATCTATTTACATCGAGATCCTGTTGATTTTCGTAAAGCCATTAATGGTCTGGCCGTCATTGTGAGCGACGTTATGGCGTTAGCGCCATGCGAACCGGCGTTATTTGTGTTCTGCAACAAGCCACGAACGCAACTGAAAGTGCTGTACTGGGATCATACAGGGTTCGCGTTATGGCAAAAGCGCTTGGAAAAAGAACGTTTCAAATGGCCACGTAAGCAGGAGTGTAGCACCATGACGATCAGTCATGAGCAATGGAATTGGCTATTGCGTGGTGTTGATATGAGTCGGATCACGCCCCACGAACCACTTTATTACACTGAGGTTTCTTAAGCGACCTTAGTACGGCTTCTCTATTCTGCGGTATAATCCACCTATGAATGATACCGCCGCGTTACAACAAGAAAATGATCAATTGCGTGCTCAGCTTGCTGAGCGTGATAGACAGATTAGTACGTTGCATGAGCGAATTACACTGCTATTAAAGGGCCGATTTAGTCCTTCCAGTGAAAAACTCTCTCCCGATCAGTTGGGCTTGTTTAACGAAGCGGAAGACATCATCGCAGATCCATCTGACGATGAGGAAGAGGTCACAGACGTTCAAGGCCATACACGCCGACGTAAACCTCGAATCAGTATTCCCGATTCACTCCCTCGTGAAGAGATTGTGTATGATTTATCGGATGCCGATAAAGTTTGCCCTCATGACGGGACCAAACTGACCGTCATTGGCAGTGAAGATCATGAGCAACTGGATATCATACCAGCACACATTAAGGTCCTTCGTCACAAGCGTTTAACGTATGCCTGTCCGTGTTGCAGTAGCCACGTGGTGACCGCTCGCAAACCCAAACAACCTATTGAGAAAAGCATTGCCAGCCCAGGTCTGTTGGCCTTCGTGGCCACCAGTAAATACGCGGATGCTCTACCACTTTATCGTCAAAGCGAGATCTTCAAACGTATTGGTATCGACATGGATCGAACTAACCTGGCGAACTGGATGATAAAGTGTGGTGAATTAGTGCAGCCACTGATCAATCTTCTGAACGATACCTTACAACAGCAGCCGTGTTTGCATATGGATGAAACCACGTTGCAGGTCTTGGACGAGCCAGGAAAAACGGCGCAAAGCAAAAGCTACATGTGGGTCATGCGCAGCACAGGCACTCAATCTGCGTGCGTGTTCCACTACAGTGACAGCCGTGCCCAATCGGTTCCATTACGCCTCTTATCTTCAGACACACCAGCCATCATGGTCGATGGCTACGAGTGGTATCAAAAAGCCTGCGATGAATACCAGATAACGCGTTTAGGTTGCTGGGCTCATGCCCGACGCAAGTTTAAAGAAGCCAAAGACGTGCAGCCTAAAGGCAAAATAGGAAAGGCTGATCAAGGGCTTAATTACATCCAAAAGTTGTACGGTATTGAACAACAAACCAAAGACATGCCCCCGGATAAACGTCGAGCAGTACGCCAAGAAAAGGCCGTACCGATTTTAGAGGCGCTTAACGTCTGGATGAAAAAAAGCTTAATCACAGTGGCCCCGAAAACGTCGATCGGTAAGGCTTTAGTGTATCTAAATAATCAGTGGGATCGGCTTATTGGCTACGTGGAAGAAGGCCATTACCCGATAGACAATAATGCGGCAGAACGCGCTATACGCCCTTACGCTATTGGACGTAAAAACTGGCTTTTTAGTAAAAGCCAAGCAGGGGCAACCGCCAGCGCTAACTTGTATAGTCTAATAGAAACAGCCAGAGCCAACGGTCTTAATGAATACGATTGGTTAAAGCAGATCTTTAAAGTGCTTCCTAATGCACAAAGCCTGGCAGACATCGAAGCACTTTTGCCTTGGCATTGTAAGGACGTGGTTGGTTAGGCGCTTAC
>NZ_JAGSSV010000056.1 GCF_018145875.1 Marinomonas vulgaris
GTAAGCGTCTGCTAAACCCCACATAGTAATCGCTGCTAAAAACCATAAAGTCTTTTGTTTTCTAAATTGGAATATAAGGCTTATGTTTACGACGTCTGATCAGCTTAATGTAACCCTCATTTGTGGGCCAACCGATATGCGTAAAGCCATTGATGGTCTATGCAACATTGTCGCGTACGATCTGGAAAAAGAGCCGTGTAGCGATCATATTTTTGTCTTTTGTGGCCGAGCGCGCGATAAAATCAAAATCTTACAATGGGCATCGAATGGCTTCTGGCTACATTATAAGCGGCTCGAAAAAGGGCATTTCCAATGGCCTGGTATTGATGATGAGCACTTGTCCATTCAAGTTTCACCCCGTCAGCTGAATTGGTTACTAGATGGTCTTGCGCTCAATGTACAAGACGCTCACCCACATTTAACCTATCGATATCATGACGATTAGGGCATTCGCTTGGTATAATCCAAGCCATGAAAATACTTCCTGATGACTTACCCAGTGACATTGAATCGCTTAAGGCTCTTTTGCTTGAGCAGTCGTTGTTGTTGGGTGAAAAAGAGTCATCATTAATAGAACAAGAAAAAGCATTAACAGAAAAAGATACCAAAATCGCTGAATGGGAGTCTAAGTATCAGCTCATTCTTGAGCAATGGCGTTTGGCACAACAAAAACAGTTTGGTAAAGCCTCTGAAGTGTCCCCAGGTCAAGGCGATCTGTTTGACGAATCAGAAAGTGACTCACAAGAAGACTATTCTGATGCTGAGTTAGATAATCAAATCGTTTCTTATACGCGTACAAAACCTAAGCGCAAATCTTTGCCAAAAGATTTACCTCGTGACACGGTTGTGGTGGATTTACCAGAATCGGACAAAACCTGTGCTGGCTGTCAGACACCACTGCATCGTATTGGCGAAGACACTTCTGAGAAATTAGAGTTTCTTCCTGCCCAATTAAAAGTCATTGAAACCGTTCGCCCTAAATACGCATGCCGTCAATGTGAAAAGACCGAAACGAAAACAACGATCAAGCAAGCCCCGATGCCGGCCAGCATTATCCCCAAAGGTATTGCGACACCTAGCCTGTTAAGCCAAGTGATTACCGGTAAGTTCCAATACAGCTTGCCTTTATATCGACAAGAAACCATGTTCAAGCAATATGGCATTGAACTGAGTCGGCAAACGATGTCGGACTGGATGCAGAAATGCTCTGCTGCATTACAGCCTCTTTATGATCGACTTCATACGATCTTACTTGAACAGCCCGTGATCCAGGCGGATGAAACGACGCTCAATGTCATTAAAGAGGCTCGTTCAAGTTGCTACATGTGGCTCTATTGCACCGGTAAAGATAGGCCCGATAAACAAAGCCCGATCCCCAATATTGTGTTATACGACTTCCAACCCACACGAAGTGCTCAATGTGCCATCGATTTTTTACGAGGGTTCGATGGGTATCTGAATGTGGATGGCTATTCTGCTTACAAATCGACCAAAGCAACGCTGGCCGGTTGTTGGGCACACGCACGTCGAAAATTTATTGAAGCGGAAAAAGGCATGGCCAAAGGGAAGTCGGGCAAAGCGACGGTGGCGATCAATCACATCAAAAAGCTGTATGCCGTCGAAACATTGGCTAAGCAACAAGAAACAGCAGAAGAAGCCCTTCGGATCCGACAAGAAAAAGCGCCAGCCATATTAGAGAAGTATAAAGCATGGCTCGAAAAGTCCGCTCAACAAGTACCGCCCAAAACCCTCTTAGGCAAAGCGATACGATACAACCTCAATCAATGGGACAAGCTCACGATCTACTTAACCGATGGACGGATCAACATCGACAACAACCGAGCGGAAAGAGCGATTAAGCCCTTCGTAATCGGCCGTAAAAACTGGTTGTTTGCCAATACCGGTAACGGAGCCAAATCGAGCGCGATACTTTACAGTGTGATCGAGACCGCCAAAGCAAATGGCCTCATCCCTTATGATTACCTAGTGACACTCTTCGAATCGCTTCCAAAACGACAGGCTAACGAAAGTCTTGATGACCTGCTGCCATGGAACATCAAACGCATCTAGGTGGCGATGGCCGGACGTTTAC
>NZ_JAGSSV010000005.1 GCF_018145875.1 Marinomonas vulgaris
AACAAGGCAGAATGAGCTTGTTTAGGGGCTAAAAGTACCGAAGTGAGTGACTTTTTGTGGTTTTTAACCAAATTAGGCATTCTGGGCACAATGCGAATTCTTAATCGCAGTTTCCCAAGCCAAGCAGCATTAAAAGACAAAAAGCCACAAATAAGCTCACCGAATATGTCACTCCTTAAAAATCTTATTGTGGTTATTTCTTCACCTATTATTAATGAAGAGGGCGAATACTTTGGATTTATCGGTGGTACGATTTACCTAAAAAACTTCAATATTCTGAGTAAAATTTTGGGTGAGCATTATTACGAAAATGGCTCCTATATTTATGTTATCGATGAAAATAAAAATGTGCTTTATCACCCTTACGTTGAAAGAATAGGAACGCAAGCTGGAAATAACAGCGGTATTGACGAGATGCTAAGTAAAAAGGAGGGCGGAATGGTCCTAACCAACAGCTATGGCGTTGAAATGCTGGCAGGGTATTCTACTATTCCTAGCACTGGTTGGATTATAGTTACACAAAGCCCTGTCGAATCCAGTTTAGTACCCCTTACAGGGATTATGCAGAAAGTCATCATTCGAACATTGCCTATGGCATTTATTGTTTTCATTTTCATTTGGTTCTTTGCTCGCGCTATATCACGTCCACTGCAGCAGTTAGCTGACAAGGCCAAATTGTTAAACAGCCCAACCGTTGGCAAAGAAATCAGTGGTATTCGATCTTGGTATGTGGAGAGCATAAAGCTGCAAAAAGCATTATTAACGAGCGTAAAACTCATTCAAGACCAAATTATGGATTTACGCAAAGACGCCGAAACGGACCCTTTAACTGGTGCCAGTAACCGACGAGCATTAAAACTAAAACTGGGCCAATTAAGCCTTTTGGAAACGCCGTTTAGTATTTTGGCGTTGGACATAGATCACTTTAAACACGTAAATGACACCTTTGGTCACCCAGTTGGCGATGAGGTTCTTAAGCGAACCACGTATGTTATAAATACTTTTTGTCGTGAACACGATTTGGTGTCTAGAACAGGCGGCGAAGAGTTTGTTTTGTTGCTTACCAACACGACAACAGACGATTCGCTGTTGATTGCGGAACGCTTACGCCTTGCCATCGCCAATACCAAATTTAAAACTGTTGGTCATATTACCGTGTCGATTGGTGTCGCATCATGGAAAAAAGAAACCACGGCGACGTATGAAGAAACCTTGTCTGTGGCGGATGAAGCATTGTATGAAGCAAAAGGAAATGGCCGAAATCAATGTGTCTATAAAGAATAAAAAAGCTATTTAACAGGCCAAAAGGCCTGTTTTTCTAACATTATACTATTTCCGATAATAACATTTATCGGAAATAGTGAGTGTATATTCATATGAGTAAATACCTCTGTTGATACCTTTGCCTTAGATTTTATCGATTTTAGTTTTGTATCAGCACGTCGTGCAATTGTTTTAATGAACTCACTTGAAATGTCGGTGCCTTGTTTTCAGTTAAGGTGTTTTCTGGAAGTAATTTGTTGTGATGATTAAGCCAGCAAGTATCCAGGCCTATTCGATTACCTCCAAGTACATCGGACTCCAGTGTATCTCCTACCATGAGAACCTGATGTTTTTCGGGGTTACCCATTTCTATAAGCGCTTGTTCGAATATTCTGGGATGAGGTTTAGCAACACCAACTAATTCAGAAATGATCACAGGAGAAAAATACGGCAAGAAACCTGTTTTTTCTAAACGTATATGCTGCAGCTGTTTAAAGCCATTAGTAATGATGCCCATACGCACGTTATTTTGATGCAAGTAAGCCACCAGTTCTCGAGCGCCGGCTAAAGGCTCACAAATATCAGCCATAGCATTTAAAAATTGTGTATTTAGTGTGTGCGTGGCGATGTTCAGTCGATCACTCCATTGCTGGAATCGTCGTGTTTGAAGCTGTTCTGCGCTGATCGTACCGTTTTGATACTCTACCCAAAGTGGTTTATTTAGTGACTGATATTCATCGAAGTCTTGCTGTTCAAATGAAACGCCATGAGTGGCAAACATGTGTCGTAACCCAGAAAAATTGTCAAAAGAAAACAAGGTTTCATCGGCGTCAAATAGAATCCACTGGTACTTCATTGCTGTCCTTTAAAATCGTTAGTTTGTGTAATGCTCTGGGTGTAATACAGGCGCTAAGGCAAGTACCAAAGCCTGCGTATAAATGCTCTGCCTAGTCGCAACATTATTGGTCAATAAACCGATCGCGCCGCCCTTTTGTTTTATGTTGCTGGTTTTAAACGCATCGTCCATCAGTGACCCAAGCTCTTCGTTAGCACATAAGCGCTGATAAAACGGCTGAGGTAATGGCAAATTAGCGGTACGACCAGTTAATAATCGACCGCTTTTGTCTAAAATAGCCACATAGGCAAAGGTTGCTGGCCCTTCTTCGAATAGATCAACGCCCCCTTCCATCGCTACGTAAAAATCACTTTTGCTTTGGCTATCAGCTTGCAGACAATAACGAATACGGTTTTGTGCGCCAAGCCGTGTTTCGGCCTCAGTCATTGGTTGATCTGACACACCAGATAATGCATTGATGCCGTCACAATCCAGCGATACTGTAGGAAACATAAGCTCAAAAGCTTCCTTTGCGGCTCGTATTTTTACTGGGTTAGTTGAGCCTACACAGATAGAATAAGTCTGTGTTGTCATGTGTTTGACCATTGAATTTATTATATAAAAAAGTGAATTTAGACAGCGAATCATCAACAAAAAAAGCCGTTATTATTGTCAATAACGGCTTTTAATGATCAAGCATTTATTTACGCTTGACCGTTAATAATCGGCGTCGGGCAAACGACGTCTGCGTTTTGGCCTCTGTGTCGCAACAAATGATCCATTAGGGTCAAAGCCAGCATGGCTTCGGCGATGGGGGTAGCTCGAATACCAACACAAGGATCGTGGCGTCCTTTGGTAATCACATCAATCGCTTGTCCTTCACGATCGATGCTTTTCCCTGGGATAGTAATACTTGATGTAGGCTTTAATGCCATGTGTACGACAATATCCTGACCCGATGAAATGCCGCCTAATACGCCACCGGCATGGTTGGACAAAAATCCTTCTGGGGTCATTTCGTCACGATGCTGGCTGCCTTTTTGCTCTACGACATCAAAGCCGTCGCCAATTTCCACGCCTTTAACCGCGTTAATGCTCATAATAGCCTTGGCGATGTCCGCGTCTAATCGGTCAAAAACAGGCTCGCCTAAACCAGGCATGACATTTTTGGCGATAACCGTGATTTTTGCCCCGACCGAATCTCCCTCACGACGAAGCGCCGTCATGTATGCTTCCAGTTCTGGAATGGCATCAGGATCTGGGCTAAAAAAGCTATTGTCATACACTTGAGTTAAGTCTTTTACGGCCAACTTAATAGGGCCAAGTTGAGACAAGAAGCCTTGAATTTCAATACCAAATTGTTGCTTTAGGTATTTCTTAGCGATGGCACCGGCTGCCACCCGCATGGCGGTTTCGCGCGCCGAAGAACGACCGCCACCACGGTAATCTCGAAAACCATATTTCTGATCGTACGTATAGTCAGCATGGGCGGGACGAAAAGTATTGGCTATGTTGCCATAATCTTTCGAGCGCTGATCGGTGTTTTCAATTTGTAAACCGATAGAAGTGCCTGTGGTTTTACCTTCAAATACACCAGATAAAATTTTGACTTCGTCCGCTTCACGGCGCTGTGTGGTGTGTTTTGATGTGCCGGGTTTGCGTAGATCGAGATCTCTTTGTAGATCCGCTTCGCAGATTTCAATTCCTGGAGGACAGCCATCAACAATTGCACCCAACGCGATGCCGTGACTTTCACCAAATGTGGTGACCTTAAACAGTGTTCCAAATGTATTACCAGACATAGGTTCTATTTACTCTTGTAATAGTTCGATAAGTTGTTCTTTTGTAAGAATAAAAACGCCGTTCCCACCCTGCTCTAACTCAACCCACATAAAAGGGACATCGGGGTAAGCCGCTTGTAAAGCCACTTCTGAATTGCCGACTTCGTAAACTAATATGCCGTTATCTTGCAAATAATGGGCGGCTTGGGCTAAAAAAGCCCGCGTAAAATCTAAACCATCTTCACCCGATGTCAGGGCCAACTCAGGCTCATTATGAAACTCAGCGGGGGCGCTATGAAAATCATTTGCATCCACGTAAGGCGGATTGCAAATAATCAGGTCGTATTGTTTTCCAACTAAGCCGGCAAACATATCCGATTGAATCGTTTGTACTCTATCTTCCACTTGATGTCGCTGAATATTATCATTTGCGACCACAAGCGCCGCCTCACTAATATCGCTTAAATCCACTTGAGCATCGTCAAAGACTAAGGCAGCCGCTATGCCTAAACAGCCCGACCCAGTGCACATATCTAATATATTGAGTGGATAATGTGCTAGCCAAGGTGCAAATTCACTCTCAAGTAATGAAATAATAGGCGAACGCGGAATTAAAGTATCTTTGGTCACTTTGAAAGGCAGGCCCATAAACCAAGCTTCACCCAACAAATAAGGCAGTGGTTCACGTTGTGTAATTCGGCGGTGAACTAATTTCAAAATATGTTTTTTTTCATTATGAGTGAGCGAGCAATCTAGCATGTCACGATCAAAATCTAGCGGTAGCTTCAGCGCTCCCATGACTAATTGAACGGCCTCATCCCATGGGTTATCGGTGCCATGACCATAAAATAAGTTTGAATGCTGGAAACGGCTGAAGGTCCAGCGAATAAAATCTTTAATACTTGATAAATCTTTAATGGCAGATTGTTTGTATCTCATGGTCTCTTCTTATTGATGATAACGCAATGGCGGTATTATATCGGTTATTGTTTCTCGTCTCTATGTTTGCCTTGATCGCTTTTGAGGGAAGCCGTCAATGCATCGAGCTTCTCAGTCATCAATTGCCAATGCTCATCAATCTTAATCGCATGCTTTTTTGTTAGTTTATCCAATAAGGATTCTAAGCGTCGGTTTTCAGATGTTAACAGTGAGAGCTTAGCGTCTTGCTTTGCCAGATCAACTTCTTTTTGTGAGAGGTTCAGTTGCAGCTCAGCACTCTGGCTTTGTTCTTGTTTTAATTGCGCGTTAACCACTTTATTTTGTGACAGTAGGTCTTGGTATTGCTGTTTAATATGGCTGTTTTGTTCTTGGCAAACAGCAAGCTTCTGCTCTGTAAGCGCAAGCGCATTTTGTGTTTCGTTATTTTGAATGTTTAATGCGTCCAGTTGATTTTGCGTTTCGACCAAAGCTGAAGACAAAGAATCATAGCTGCCATTGGCCGCATCTTGTTTGTTCGCATGATGCATTTCTATTTCAGCATTTTTTTCATCGAGTAATTGACCTAAGTGTTGAGTGGCCTCTCGCGAAAAACGCTGGAAGACGGGCAGTAACAAAGTATTCAGTTCTTGAAGTTGATTTTGCTGATGATTAGCGTAACTTTCTTCCCATTCTGTGATGGCGTTAAGAAAAGTGGTGTTCGAACAGCGGCGACCATCTTTTTGTAAAAAATGCTGGGTTAATCTTGGAATATTGGGGAAGCGATTCGTCTCGATCAGCTCCCAGCAGGCCTGGTGTATTTCTTCCTTGGAAATGTTTGCTTTACGCGCCATGAGATTATTAAAACCTTTTTATAAATAATTAAAGTATATATATTACGTATTTTATCTTTATAAATAAAGTACAAACTAGCTGCGTCGATTGAAAGAACACAACCCGGTAACGATGTCATAAAAAAAAGCCCCCGAAGGAGCTTTTTCTATAAACAAGAGCTTATTAGCTCGATTAATGAAGTTGAGGGTTACTCAGTACTTTTGTGGCTATTTTAACCCCCAACTCTTTAGCCAACACTTCCCACGCATTTTCACTTGGGCGGTAGAAGACCGGCAAAGCGTTAGGGAAACGATTGTTTAACAGTGTGTTCACACTGGATAAACCATCAATCAAACCAATGTCCACCGCTTGCGCGCCGGTAAATACCATGCCAGAAAATACATCGTCAGTGACCGTAAGGCGTGAGCCGCGCCCTTCTTTTACTGCACTGATAAACTGCTGATGTGTTTCGTTTAATACAGCTTGCCATTTTTGTTGCGCCTCTTCTGTCATAGGGGCAAACGGATCCAAAAAGGCTTTGTTGCGTCCCGCGGTAAAGGTACGACGCTCTACACCGATTTTTTCCAGTAATTGGCTGGCATCAAAACCTGATGAGATAACACCGATTGATCCAACTAAACTGGCCTTGTCGGCGTAGATTTCATTAGCCGCCGATGCAATGTAATACCCGCCAGAAGCCGCCATATCTTCAACAACAACCAAAATAGGAATCTGCGGATACGCTTGCTGCTTACTTCGAATAGCATCATAGATAATGCCAGAGTGAACAGGACTTCCGCCTGGACTGTTCATTTCAATGACTACACCTTGTAAAAAATGGTTTTGATAAGCGTCATCCAATAAATTCACAAAGGTAGAGGCCTCAATTGCAGCTTCGGAGCCAATGACACCACGCATTGGGATCATGGCCACCACGTCTCTTTCCAAACTGACTTCTTGAAAGTTTGCTTTTGCAAACCAGGCCGCGCCGGCGGCAATTACCAGCATGAATGTGAATAACCGAAAAAATATTTTCCAGCGACGCGCCCTACGCTTCTCAATTAAATTCTCACTAAGAGTCTTTTCAAGCAAACTCCATATTGCTTTATTTGGATCAAGCTCAGCACGTTCTTCTTGCTTTTTGCTAGCCTCGTTGTCTGTAGAGGCGTCTTGATTTGAGGCTTGCAGCTCAGCTTTTCGGTCTTCGTCTTCTGTCCAACTCATTATTTACAATCCTAAAATACGCGGTAATTGAGTAAAATCCTCGATAAGCCCCATCGGCTGGCACGCTTTGAGACGCGCTTCTTCATGTGCGCCGTACGTTACGCCAATACTTTTGATACCCGCATTGCTCGCCATGTTCAAATCATATTCTGTATCACCAACCATGACTGCCTCTTCAGAAGAAAGAGAAAGTTCATCTAGTAATTCATTCAGCATCAAGGGATCAGGTTTGGAGAGCGTTTCATCGGCACAGCGCGACGCAATAAAATACGCTTTTGTTTGGGTTAACGAAAATGCACGCTCTAACCCTCTGCGACTTTTGCCGGTAGCAACAGCCATTAATACGCCGGCCTCTTTGAATTGGTTCAGTACAGACATTACACCAGGGTACGCGCTCGGTGGCGTTTGATCAGCAGACACATAAAGTTGTTTGTAATGCTCTACGATACACCCTTGTTCGCGCAAGGAAAGTTCCGGCCAAACAACAGCGACGGCTTTATCAAGCGATAAACCGATGATATTTTTAATATCATCCTTATGCTTTACGGGGGCATGGGCCAACTCACCGGCTTTTAGCATGCTGTCACAGATTGTATCAATGGAGTCGAACAAGGTTCCATCCCAATCAAAAATCACCAATTTAACCATAGATACCTCTTAAGAATACGGCGACGAAAGTGTACCATAACGCAAAATGACACAATAAGGATTAGCAATGACTTCAGGTTATACATTAGAGCAACTGTCGATTGATCAGAGCGTTGAGTATCGTAAGATTGTTACACAAGAAGACGTACAGGCATTCGCAACCATAACAGGAGACACTAATCCTGTTCATTTAGATGCAGAATACGCGGCCACAACATCGTTTGGCCAACCAATTGCACATGGCATGCTCACTGCTGGGTTTATATCAGCGGCCATCGGCACCCAACTACCTGGGCCTGGCTGTATTTACCTAGAACAAACGTTGAAATTTCGAGCGCCCGTGTTCATTGGTCAAGAAGTTGTCACTGTTATTACGGTTACCGACATCAACACACGCCGTCGTCGCGCTACATTAAAAACTGTGTGTGAGTGTGATGGAAAAACAGTTGTTACAGGTGAAGCAACTATTATGTTACCCGCTTAAATGAATAAAAAGGTCTCTTAAGTGAATCTTTGTTCTGACATAATCGCACCAAAACAGATTGGATAGAGGAAAAAACTGGTATCTTATAAAAAACGCTGTGCTTTAGAATAAAGCGAGCTTATATTAAAAGCACAGCCAATGATTGAGATTGCCATGAAAATTCAGTTACTTATGATTATCGCCGTGATTGTATCGTCTTTATTGACGATCTCTCAGCGCGTGCATGGTCAAGAAGTAAATCAATTTCGTTGGCTTGAACCCAGTGTAGAGCAAACATTTGACAAATTAACTGCATCAGATAAGGAAACGGAATCTGATAATAGCCATATTCAAATCTCTACAAACAAGCATCTTGTTGGCAATAGACTCCAGATCGCTTTCGCGTCAAATACGGTATTTGCTACTGCAAATCGTTTCCGTAACACCATCAACCCAAGAGCTCCTCCGTTTTCATCGATTTAACTCATCCTACTCTTCTTTTTTATTATTAGGATTTATCATGAAAACATTAACTTATGTATCAACTAAAGACGTTAACGCATTAACTTGGCCTGTTGTTGTCAACGACATAACACTTTACAGCCCAGCAGTGTCGGTGTTTACAGACTTTGAAAAAGCGGGACCACGCGTAATAGAGGCTAACACTCGCGCTGATGAGCTTGTTCTGCTAATGCGCAAAGAGCACGTAAGAATGAAGCTGGTTGTTGATGCTACCAATCGCTTCATTGGTATCATCAGTCTTGAAGATTTATCGGAAGATATTTTTATCACAAAAGTAGCCGATGGTTTCACTCGATCAGAGCTCTTAGTCGCTGATTTAATGCGGTCAAAAGATGTGTTATTAGCGTTGTCATACACGTCTTTGAAACATGCGGACATTGAATCGTTATTGTTCAGTCAACGTGCTAACAAATTACAACATTTACTAGTCATTGATGAAGAAACCAAGGCTATACGTGGCGTTATCTCATCAAACGATATAGCACGCCAGCTCAGAATAGATGTAGACACGGCATTTTCCAATTTTGCCACACTTTATGAAAGTGTTGTCATGTCGCCAAATGAAAGAGAGCAAAAACGCAAAGTAGCTTAAGCCCTTTAAAACCAGCCTAGGCGCATTGCTTAGGCTGATTTTATTTACTTTTCTTTTCAATCCAATAGTAATACGTGCTCTCTTCCTGCTTTTGCTCTAAAAGCGTATGCCCAAGAAATTGACAGAATTTTGGAATATCCCGAGTTGTCGAAGGATCGGTTGCGATTACTTTTAATACGTCTTTCCCTGCTAATTTTCTCATCTCAACATGGAGCAGCATGACGGGCTCAGGACAAAGCAATCCTGTCGCATCCAATATGGCTTTATGGTTTATCACTCTTGTAATCCTTATTCCTTCGATTTGATGTTGTTCAAATTAGTGTGTGTAAAGCGTTTATGTAATTAAAGCCTGCTTTTCAAGCCAGCTCTCAACAACCGATGCCAACTCATTAACGATCTCTTGTTCACTTTTATTGTACTTTTTCAGCACTTTAAAGTCATGATCAGCACCTTCTATCCAAACTATTTTAACAAGCTCAGGAAGCGCTTGCATGCTTACCCATTCAAAAGCCCCCAACTTATCTCTAGTACCTTGAATGATGAGACAGGGCTTTTCTAGATGTTCGAGAAATGCCAGACGATGTTTTTCAGGCTTACCTACCGGGTAAAAAGGAAAGCCAAAGCACACTATTGCCTTCACGGATGGTAAATGGCTAACCTGAGTAGCTACCCTTCCCCCCATTGATTTACCAGCTATAATACAGCTTTGCTCATCAGTAATGGCATGTTCAAACTCTGGAATGAGAGTAGGAAACTTTGGTGGCGGGCGCTTTTTCCCTGTAATTTCTTGGTCTTTCATATAACCAAAGGTAAGGGGGGTAACGCGAAGTCCATTTATACTTGATAGGGCTTTACTAAGTCGGGTCAAAAAAGCACTTTGATGTCCCGCTCCTGCTCCATGCGCAAGATAAAAAGAAGATGATTCCATAGAAGCCTACTAATTTAATTATCATTAAAACAAATCGTGCCACAAAATGAATGTAACCAGAAGAAACTGTGCATTCTTTTGGTTCTTTTCTCATAACATACAAAAAGCTTTGATATGAATCAGAAAGCGATGATCAGCCAAAGAGTAGACTTCCATTAGAAAATTTAATAGGAATAACATCATGATCTGGGATTCTTCACTCATAGCAAAATACGATTTGTCTGGCCCCCGCTACACATCTTATCCAACCGCACCACAATTCAATCCATCCATCAGTAAATTTGCTCTAATCGATAAAATGCTGATGCCATCTTCAGCGCCATTGAGCTTATATTTCCACATCCCTTTCTGCGCTAATCTTTGCTACTACTGTGCCTGCAATAAAATAGTCAGCAAACAATACAGCAAAGGTGTGGAATATGTTGAGTTGCTTGGAGAGGAAATGCGCCTGCGTAGTTTGATGTTAGATCACACCAGAGAAGTCACGCAATTGCATTTTGGAGGCGGTACGCCCACTTTTTTAACAGAAGACCTTATACGCACACTTTTCGATACGATTAAACAGCATTTCACTTTGGTCAACGATGGCACTCAAGATTACAGTATTGAAATCGATCCAAGAGAAATCAGCCGATCAAAGCTTGAGTTATTAACTGAAATGGGCATCAACCGAATCAGTGTGGGCGTGCAAGATTTTGATATCAAAGTTCAGCAAGCCATACATCGTGTTCAGCCTTTGGATATGGTCAAAACCCTCGTCGATGACGCTCGCGAACTGGGCATTAAATCCATCAACTTTGATCTCATTTATGGCCTACCTTTCCAATCTATGGAAGGGTTCAGACAAACATTAGACCAGGTAATTGCCTTATCACCAGAGCGAATTTCACTGTTTAACTACGCGCACCTTCCTGAGCGATTCAAAGCGCAACGCCGCATTACAGACGACAGCCTGCCCATTTCCAGTATGAAGCTAGAACTGTTAAGAATGAGCATCGAGTACTTGATCAACGCTGGGTATGAATATATCGGCATGGATCATTTTGCTAAACCAGATGACACCCTTGCTCAGGCACAAAAGAAAGGTGAATTACAACGTAATTTCCAAGGTTATACGACTCATTCGGGTACTGATCTAGTCGCTTTTGGTGTATCTGCTATTAGCGATTTGAATGGTGTTTATATTCAAAACCACACAGATCTTGACGATTACCGAAACAGCATTGAAAAAGGCCAACTCGCTATTGCTAAAGGGTATATCAGCAATGGGGATGATCATATACGGCACGACGTGATTATGACGCTCATTTCACAGTTCAAACTCAATGTCGCTGACATTGAAGAAAAATATAACATTCAATTCTTTGAATATTTCGCAGTAGAAGTAGACAATCTAGCGCCTATGCTTGATGATGGGATGTTGAACATTGACCAAAGTGGAATGCAGACCACTTTATACGTTACAGAACGAGGAAGATTATTAATTCGCTGTATTTGTATGGTCTTTGATAAATATTTAAATAACACCATAAAGTATTCCAAAGTGATATAGGTAGAGATCAGGGAGATTCCAATGTCAGCCACACACACACAAACACGTTTCAACAGCACGCTTACGTCGCAATGTCAGAACTGCAGCTTAAGTGCACTTTGCCTTCCACTTGCACTTGCAGATGAAGACATTAATAAACTGGACCAGATTATTGAACGGAAAAAACCTCTCAAGAAAGGGGAATTCCTGTTTCGCCAAGGTGAAACATTCGACTCAGTCTTCGCCGTACGTTCAGGCACACTAAAAACCTTTAATATTACTTCCTTAGGAGAAGAGCAAATTACAGGATTTTACTGCCCAAGTGAGTTGGTTGGTTTGAGCGGTATAGATGAAAACATCTACCCTGTGTCCGCCAAAGCACTGGAAACGACGACCGTATGTGAAATTCCTTTTAGCCATCTTGAAGAATTGTCTTCACACATCCCTTCTTTAAAGCGTCAGCTGTTCAAAGTGATGAGTCGTAAAATTTCTGACGACCAGCAAATGATGGTGTTGCTAGGCAAAAAAAACGCCGATGAAAAAGTCGCGTCTTTTTTATTAAACCTGTCTAATCGCTTTAAAAAACGTGGTTATTCTGCAAGTTCATTCCGTTTATCCATGTCTCGTGGCGAAATTGGCAATTACCTGGGTCTAGCGGTTGAAACCGTCAGTCGAGTGATTACCCGCTTTCAGAAAAATGAGTTGATTCATGTAGACGGCAAAGAAATTGAAATCATCAACTTCCCAGAAATTCAAAAACTCGTTGGGGTTGCCAGTGATTGTGGTAAAATAGCTCATATTTAATTGATTAAAAAGGCTTTTATAGCATGCTATACGATGACTTCTATGTGAAATCCCTAATCCAAACTATCGAAGATTGGCCAAAACCTGGTATCAGTTTTCGTGACATCACCCCTATTTTCAGCGACCCAAAAGGTATGAGGATGGTGGTAGATGCTTATGTACACAGATACATGGCATCAGATATTACTCACATAGCTTGCATTGATGCTAGAGGATTTTTAATTGCCGCAGTATTGGCTTATGAGCTTCAAAAGCCTCTTATCTTGATACGCAAGAAAGGCAAACTTCCAGGCAAAACTATCTCTCAGAAATACGCACTGGAATATGGCGAAGCAGAATTAGAAATTCAACAAGGCGCGGTTAAATCAGGCGACCAAGTACTCTTGTTTGATGATCTTATTGCAACCGGCGGTACTCTTTTTGCGGCCATTGAATTGTTAACCAGCCAAGGGGCAAACATTAAAGAAGTCGCTGCGATTATCGACCTACCCGATCTAGGCGGCAGTCAAAAATTAATCGACAGTAACGTATCAGTATTTAGCCTTTGTGCTTACGATGGCGATTGATTCGACATAATTCCGTTGGATGCTAAAAAGGTGGCCTTGGCCACCTTTTTGTTTTTTACAGAACCTAAAATCAGTTCTTAGAAACTCACCGTTGCACCAACAGCTAAGTTATCGTCTGATTCGTTGCGGCTACCATCGTCATAAACGGTAACGGTTTTACCGTAGCTAACATAAACACGTGCATTTCGCATGGTCATGTATTCACCACGGAACTCATAGGTGTACATATGATCTAGATCGCCAAAAGACAGAACTTCAGGAGAGTAATACAAAGAACCATAAATACTGACACGGTTAGCTTGTGGAAGAGTGTATCGGTACCAACCACCCAAGCTTAACGCCATGGAAAAGTCGTTATCGTCTGCGCGGTTTTCATCAATGGCATAGACACGTGCACCCAAGCCCGCTTGCAAAGGACCACTGGTGTCAGAATCTTCCACCGTGACACCAGCATAAGCAGTAGAAGTGTCAGCATCATCGTCTCGCGTAATACCGGCATTCACCCCAAAACTGCCCATACTTAAATTAACATTACCTTTGACAGTCTCATTCGTTAAACTAACGCCAGCCGAAGACGCCATAATAACAGAAGAACTGAAAAGGCCAGCGGTCAATAACAAGGTTTTACAAGTAAATTGCTTCATAACTATTATCCTATAATGAAATAATATTTAGTCGATCAAAGGCCTCTTTAGACTGCTTTAATCCTTTAAAATCAAATAATTCCGTATCTGCCAAATGAGATGGAACCACATTTTGTATTGCAGAAAACATTGTCTCGGTACGACCCGGAAACTCTTTCTCCCACTTTTGTAGCATGTCTTTTACTACCTGACGCTGTAGGTTTTCTTGAGAGCCACAAAGGTTACAAGGAATGATTGGGTATTCCTTAATGGTCGCAAACGCCTCTATGTCTTCTTCCTTGCAATACGCCAATGGACGAATCACAATGTGTTTGCCATCATCGCTGAGTAACTTAGGTGGCATGGATTTTAACTTACCACCAAAGAACATATTCAAAAACAAGGTTTCTAGAATGTCGTCTCTGTGGTGTCCAAGCGCAATCTTAGTCGCCCCAATTTCTTCAGCAAAGCCATACAAAGAGCCGCGACGCAAACGCGAACACAAACCACAGGTAGTTTTCCCTTCGGGGACAATCTCTTTGACGATGCTGTAAGTGTCACGCTCCAATATGTGAAAATCCACACCGATGCTTTCTAGGTATGCAGGCAAAATATGCTCTGGAAAACCAGGCTGTTTTTGATCTAGATTAACCGCAATAAGCGTAAAATTAATAGGCGCACTGGCTTGTAAATTTCTTAAAATTTCAAGCATGGTGTAAGAGTCTTTACCACCTGATAAACACACCATCACCTTGTCACCTTCTTCAATCATATTGAAATCGGCAATGGCTTGGCCTGTCAATCGACGAAGGCGTTTCTGGAGCTTATTCAGCTCTAATTTTTCTTTAGGTCGGTTCGATAAATCCATCATAAATACGCTATAAACAAAACGATGCCATAATACTATAAGCATGCCTTTATCGCATTAAAAATGAAAAACAACCTACAAAACGACTTAAAAATTCATTTTTTAGAGACAAACTTTAAAACACAACGACAGCGTTTACAGATGTACTCTGTCCCTCGCAACGCCTTATTGTGGCGCAATTTGCTAAATTGATGCGTCTGGCAGTCACATTGATACTGAAAACTCTGTTTTGGCGGAGGCACATCAAAAGTGTGGGTTCTATCAGGCGACTGATCGTATACTTTACGCATCACAGCTTGCCATTCTTTGCCATGAGGCTTGACCGAATTGCCATAGATTTGAAAGACGATGATATGGGCGACTTCATGGGGTACGACGGATTGTAAAAATTGATCGGGGTGTTGTCGAAACATGAAATGGTTGAATCTAAGCTCATTTTTATGCAAGTGGGCCGTTCCTGCCGCTCTGCCCCTTTGTTTTAAATTATAGCTCGGCATTTTAAAACGATGACCAAAAAAAACATTTGCCTTACTCATGCATTCAGCCACTTTTTGCTCGATAAGAGCCAAGTCTTGCGCTTGATCATAGCTTAATGATGAAGAAGCAGTGGTCATACTGCAGCCTTTTCTTCAAAAAGATTTTTTGGATGTAGAAGAGCCAGAAGATCTTCCGCAAAATCAGCAATCGATTCTTTTGGTAAGCCTGTTATTCTGCTCAGACCAGCTACATTGGTGGGTTTGTGCAAGCAGATCATCCGTAGCTGACTTTCACTGATGCTTAAAGGACGAGCCGTATATTTCCAGGCTAAAATTTTGTGCCAATGCACACTGTCCACGGCCAGTTGATCTTCTTCAAGTCTTGGATAGTAATGCTCTGCTGCAATAATCACCTGCTTTTCACCACGTAAAATGGCGCGTGATGTTTCGTTCAATTGCACGGTAAAAAGGGTTGAATGACCAATGGTGATGTATTCAAAGGCAATTAGGTGTCGAACAACCGATTTCCACTGACTCTCACCCAGCTCTTTTCCCTTGCCGAATAGGGCTAAACTCTCGCCTTTAATCTCTTTAACTGGCTTACTCTTCTTCCCAAGTAATATCTGAATCAATACAGAAAAAGGCTGAACTCCCTTGGTGTAATAAATCAGCGACAACAACTTCTGGCTGGCAATGGTGACATTTTGCTCTGACTGGTTCGACTGACAGCGATCACAGTTACCACAGTCAGAGACTCTTTCATTGAAATGAGACAACAAATTATGACGACGACAGCCCCTCTTCTCCAATACTCGAAACAAATCACCTAGGTGACGAGCTTCCTTTACCGCAGACTGAGGTTGAGAGGTTGCCAACTGTCGAGCTTGAAGCATATCTTGAAGACCGTAAAGCAGTAAGGCCTTAGCGGCCTGCCCATCACGCCCTGCTCGACCTACTTCTTGAAAGTAAGCCTCTGGGCTATTCGGTAAATCCATGTGGACAACAAATCGAACATGCTCAATGTCGATTCCCATGCCGTATGCGGTGGTTGCCACCATGATAGAGCCTCGTTGAGAGACAAAAGTAGCATGGCTGTGTTGTTTTTCCTCATCGCTTAAAGCGGCATGATAGCAAACACTTGGAAACCCTAAGCCATTTAGCCAACAGGATAATTCTTCGGTCTTCTTACGAGATCGACAATAAATGATACCGGTTTGACCTGCTACTTCGTGGTGTAAAAAATAGAGAATTTGCTGCTTGGCTTTTCGTTTTTGTGCAATATGCAAATAGATATTGGCTCGATCAAAACTGCTTCGTAGCACCAAACAAGAAGACAATTTAAGGGACGATTGAATGGTATCAACGGTGTTTTGATCCACCGTTCCTGTTAAAGCAATAATAGGAACAAGAGGAAACGTTTCTCTTAATTGCCCAAGCTGACTGTATTCAGGTCGAAAAAAACCACCCCACTGGGCAATACAATGGGCTTCATCGATGGCAAAAAGCGCTATGTCCATACCCTGTAAAAAACGAATCACGCTAGGCTGAGTCAATTTTTCTGGTGACAAATACAACAAATCAATGTGGTCAGAGTGCAACGCCCACGCGAGATCGTCCTGCTGGTCTAAATTCAGGGTTGAGTTTAAAAACTTGGCTCGAATGCCTTTTGTATTTAATTCTTCTACTTGCTGATGCATAAGTGACAGCAGAGGACTCACAATCACGGCCACCCCAGTGCGCATTAATCCTGCCGCTTGGTACACCAAAGATTTACCGCCACCCGTAGGTGCTGCAAGCAATACATCCTGCCCAGCAACCAAAGCATCGATCGCCTCTTCTTGCAAAGGACGAAAGTCTGAATATCCAAATCGTGAAAGTGTCTGTGTCTTTATGTTCATATTAGAATTATCTCTTAATGCGTTGCTTTCTGCATCGATTTTTCATCGCCTTTTCGCTAGAATCGGTGACTTAATCTGCATTAGGAAAACACGAATATGGCACATCAACCGCTTGATGATCTTGAGTTAGAAACATTAGAAGCTTTTTTGGAGTCCGATCAAGTTCATGAAGAATGCCAGAACTTTGTCATGGCACACGGTTTTTTAACCGCTTTAGCTGTTTGCCCTTCTCATCCCCCTGAAGAGCAATGGCTTCCTGTTATTTTCGAAGACACGCCACAGTTCGACAGTGAAAAACAGGAAAAGCAAATCCTTCAGTTTTTATCCCGTCTGTTCGTTGATATTCAAAAGGAGCTGGAATCTGAAGATGAATTTTTAGTGCCTTGTGAACTTGAAATGGGTGAGTCAGCCGAAGAATTAAGCGAGCTGCAAGAATGGGCGTCTGGTTTCATGGAAGGGGTTTTCATGACAGAGCAACATTGGTTCGAGTCTGAAAAAGAAGAAGTAGTAGCCGAGTTGCTATTGCCTATTATGGTGGCTTCTGATCTTTTTGATGACGAAGAAGTCATTCAAATACGCTCTAGCGAAAAGTTAACGCAATCTTGCATCGATCAAATCCCTGACGTGATCACCGATCTGTTTTTAGTGTTGCGCACCGAGCCAGAAAAGCGCCCTTTTCCAAAGCCACAAGCTAAGGCTCAAAGCAAAGGTAATAAAAACAAAAAAAAAGGCGGTAAGAAATAACCGTTTTATAAAAAAGAGCTTCTGAGCGCAACAAGGGTGATGTCATCCAGTTGCGCTGCATCTCCACGGTATTCGGCCAACACACGCTCTGTTTTTTGTTGGGCAAGGATTAAGTCTTTATTTGCGTAGGCTTCAGTAATCAATCGCTCAACCTTGTCGTCACCCAGCATGTCACCCTGAGGGTTTTTTAGCTCTAACACACCGTCCGACACAATAATCAGCGTATCACCTGGATTTAAGTAATGGCTGTGTAAGTCAGCTTCGAATTCATTGGCTGGCAAAATGCCTAAAGGCATGTGACTGGATTGCAAATAGTCTATGCTGGCATCCGAACGCCGAATCAACGCATTTGGCATGCCACCACCCCAATACAATAAATGCCCATCTTTACTCATTAAAATCAAATAACCCGCGCAAAACATATAGTCTGGCAAGATACTGAGCAATATTCGATTGATACGCTCGGCTAACTCCCCCATTTCGACCAGCTCGTCAACCGCATCAAAGAATACCTGCATGACCGGTAAAGCCCCAATCGAAGCGGGTAAACCGTGGCCTGTAAAGTCGCCCACAAATACCAAGCGAGCCCCATCGGAACGGGTTTTAACGAGAGCCAAATCACCATTAAAACTGGCCGCTGATAAACGTGTAATGGCCACATGCTGGGAGTTTTTTTCGCTGCGCGTTTGGATATGATCCAGCACATGATGAGCCATTTCATGCTCGCGCTCGATCATGGTTTGATAATAGGTCAAGGCTTTGTTTTTTCGATACATTTCTTTTATTAAAGCAATGTGACGCATATGCGTTTTTAATCGAATGTTAAGCAATACTTCGCTAAAGGGCTTGGGAATGAAATCGTCTGCGCCGTACTGAAAACATTTGTCCATCACAGCATCAGCGGTATCAGAAGCAAGACAAATTATGGGAATGAAACGACTACCAGATGCTTGTTTTAACACTTTCACCAACTCAAAACCGTCTTTGTCCTCCAGCAACACATCAAGCATGACAATATCGGGGATGAATTCCTCAAAGGCCCTTACAGCGGCATCAAAGCTCGACTCGCATCTTACTTTAATGCCTTCTTTTTCTGCGTACAAAGAAATAATGTCGCGATAAACCAACTCACTGTCTACGCACAATAATTTCATTTATAAGCCCTTATTGGATGTCAAAACGTTTATCGAAACGCGAAATCATTAAAATATTTTTAATAAAGTCATTAGCGCCTTTTAATTCAATCGGTAAGGTCGCATCAATTGCGTTTCTCATGCTCAACAGCATACCGAGTGCTGCGCTGTCTAGATACTCCACCATGCTCATATCAATCACATAACGCGAATAAGCATGAGGCAAATCAGAATACGCCGCACGAAAATCATTAAACAGAGAAAAGTCAAAGCTCCCCATGATACTAATGACAACGTAGTGTTCAGAGTCGTTTGCAGTAACGGTAATACTCATAAAATCATCGAGCGAAAGGTCGAAACCTTACTCGCCCCCTTTACATGGTGGCGATAGAGGCACAGCTTCTGCTCGATCTTGCCATTCTTTCACCGTATGCAAATGCATCGCCAGCGCGTGAAATTTCGGCATCTCCTCTTTTAACGTGGCGTACACAAGCTGATGACGCTGCACCATGCGTTTGCCTTCAAAAGCATCGCTTACCAATACTAATTTGAAGTGCGTTTCACTGTTAGCTGGCACGCTGTGCATGTAACTCTCATTTTCAAGAGTCATAAAGTGGACTGTCATAGCATCTTGAAGACGTTGCTCGATTTGCGCTTGGATCGTCATAATAATCTCGTTTATTCTGCTGTTGTAAGGGTATCAGATTGACCGTTTAACAAAGCTTGGCCTTTCTCTTTTGGGTAAGCCACATCAATAGACACAGCACCACCTTCACGCCATACACTAATAATAGTGTCCATGTTGGCTGCCATCACGGCTCGCTTATCGTCTGGCGCAGCGGCAATCACTTGTAAGCCAATGTCTTTCATAAAACCCATACAAGTAGATGTTTTCACCATGTCTATTTTATTAAAGGCCTCATCAAACATGGCCAACGAGAAACCACCGACGATTTCTCCTTCAGCGGTTTCGTGCAACCGATACGTAGTAGACAGCGCGGCGGCGATAGCTAAGTAAAACGGAATTTGATGCTCACCACCAGACCCTGTTTGAATACGCTGACTTAAGGTGGTTTTTTTGTTCCCTTCAGCGTCTAAAATATCCACTTCAAAGTTGTAAAATTTGCGGTAGTCAGCTAAATCTTGCTGTTTCTCTTCGCTCGATATTAGGTCTTGAATCGCTGCGATAGCACGCATATGTTCAGGATCTTCACTAAGATGTAGGTCAAATAAGCCACCTACATTAGCTTGGTCTTGCGAGCTAAAACGTTCTACCAAATTCAAAATATCTTTCATGTCTCCATTTGGATAATAACGGAATTGATAGATCTCTTGGTTAAATGGCCGACGCTTTAAACTGTGATTCAACTCACGAATGATATGCGCTACTTGATCAAGGGAATCTTTCAGCTTAGACACATAGTCAGACCGAAAGGTCTCTTCCGCTTCTTTACGGGCAAGTTCGGCACGCTTCGCGTATTTCGCCAGCTCAGTTTCACTTAACACATTTATTTGATAGGTAACGTAATGTTCAAACTCTTCAAATTTAGACTCTAAATAATCAAGTTGAACATCGTCATCAAGATTGGCTTGATGGTATTTACCGTAATGATCTGCTACTTCTTTACGCACTTTTTGGTCATAACTACGTGCTTTTTCGTTGGCCTTTTCGGCTCTACTCATGGCTTCTTTGTAAATGGCAGCGCCATTTACCATGCTATTTTCAAGCAGTGCATAGCGTTCACTGGCGTATTCTGCATCGTATTTAGGGTTAGACGTTAAGCGATTGCGCTCTTCATCAAGGGCCGACAGAGCGGAACTTAATTGGCTTTTCTGCGTGTTTAGCGCCCCGAACTGCTCGGCAATTTGCTGGCGTTCGCGATCAAGTTTTTTCTGCTCTAGTTCAACGTTAGCAATACGCCCTTTCAAGGCTTCTATGCGCTCTTGTAACTCGGTGTCATCGTGCTGCTGTAGCTGGGCAATTTCTGCTTCCACCGCTTCAAGCTCTTGCACCAAGCGGGTTACCGTGTGGCTTGCATTGTTTAACGTATCAGCATCGAACTGATTATTAGCCATCACGCGACCTAACAAAGAGTCTGCCTGCTCCAAACGCTGATCTGCTTTAAGAAAGTCCATTAACTCCGCACTCAACGTGGCTAACTGCTGCTCGCGAGACTCACGCATGCCTTCGATGTTAATACCCACCATCATCGGCGGTACAAAACGAATGGTAGATATAGTACCGGCCAGTTTTAACATGCCGTCGGCTGTCATGGCACTGTCTTCACGCAATAATTCGCGTTCTGTTTCAACCGGTTTAATGCCACCTAATCGACGGTTCAAATAAGCTTGAGCATGATCATTATTACAACGAATAAAACGCAAAGCAGAACGCTGGTCACCTCTATTCAACCAAAGTCGAGTTTGTGTGGTGTCGATGACTCGACAGCCCATTAGCTGACGTCGGTGGGCTCGGAAAATACGAATCGCCTCTTCTGCGTCTTCTGGCTCAACAATTAACGCCTCACGTTGTGCCCCAAGGTAACCCTCAATGGCATCTTGCCATTTACGATCAGTTACTTCCGCCAGATGGCTTAAAGGCGTCGCCGTAATGTTGGCATCATTGAGTAACGCAATAAGACGCTTGGTATTTTGAGACAGTGGACTAACGCCACCTTTCAACGAAGAGACGTCTGACTCTAGCTGCTTGCATTCGTCTTTTAAATTCAAAATACTGCGATGCAATACTGAACGCTGGCTGAACACCTGAGATTTTTCTGTGTCTAACAAAGCATTTAACGCCACCAATTTCTGCGTTAACGGCTTCAAGCTAGCAGAAACACGACCCTCCTCGGAAATCAGCCCGTCAAACTCCGCAAAGGATTTAACCAGCGCAATGGTATCTGCCGACAGCAAATCCTCGAACGACAACAAGGTCGATAATAAGAGGGTAAGTTGTCGTACTTGCAACACCGCTTTTTGATCCTGCTGACCTTGCAATACCAACAGTTTTTTATTTTGTTCCAACTGTTGCAACTTAAGACCAACATCTGAATGCTCGTACTGTTGTTCGAATCGCAGCAACTGACTTTGCAATTGCTTCAGAAGGCTACCTTGCGTGGCTAACTCTTCTTCAATTTCTTCTTCGCGTTCTTTTTGCAGCTCATATTGATCCTGAATATCGTCCTGCTTGCTGCCAAGTTCATCAAAGCGCGCTTCTGTTGCAATCCACTGATAGTTCACCGCACTTTGTTCTTGCTGATGTTTTTTCGAGCAATCTTGCTGAATCAATACCAAATCGTCGATGCGCTTTGATACTTCAAGGGTTTTTGCTTCAAGGTGACGATATTCATTGAGCGATTTCTGGTAAGCGCCAATCTGCAATGGCGCTTCAGCCAAAACAAAGTCTTGTACAAATCGTGTTGGTGAAGCAATGGGAACGAATTTTAGCGCGTTCTTAAAGTTCTTTAAAAAGCTGTCTAACGTGATCAACTTCTCGGAACTTGGGCTTAGTTCTTCCAAGTAACGATTAATATATTGCGTCGCTGAGGCACTGCCTGACTTAATGTAAGGGTCTAGGCAGGTTTTCTTCATGGTTTCGCGAACTTCGATCCATGGCTTGGCCTGATAGCTTTTGCCTTCCATTGCATCAATGAAATCTGACTTTCGAACACCAACATTCGACAACACAAAACGCCCAAGCACGTCTTCTTCTGGCGACGCCAAAGACGCACTTAACGCCAAGCCCACGGTGGATTCTTTTTGCGTAATGCTGTCTTCAAAGACTAAAGCCAGATAACTGGTGGCGTCTTGGCGAGGCTGAGTGCCAAACACCTTCGCATTGGCTTGCCCCGAATCAATCATCCCAAGAATATACGAGCGAATACTACGACCGCTGGCTTTACCGTCGTTTGCACTGGCGTTGTAATTAAGGTGGCGCTTACTTGCCCCCGTTAATACAGTTTGAATAGCATCCAGTAAAGAAGACTTACCTGAGCCCGTTGGCCCAATGATCGCCGTGTTACCACGAATATTGATCTCTTCCGCGCCAAGCAAATACCAATTGACTAGTACAATTCGATTTAATTTTTTCATGTCTTGGCCCTAGTCCTGATTTGCGTCTTGTGTGGTGTCTGAGTCCGATTCAATGTCGTCTTCTTCAGGATCTGCACCATTAAATGACTCTAATTGACGCAAATAAGCCTCTGTAACAATAAGCCTAACAACGGGCGTGATATTGATTATTTGGTTTTTGCTGTCTTCTTCGTATGTTTTACCGCGAATCAAAACGCCGTGACGACTTAATAGCGCCAGAATGTCTTTAAATCGTGTTTCATTGGGCACTTCGCGCTTAATCAGCTGCACAAATCTGTCTAAAATCGTACGTGTGTTAGTGGCCACAAAGCCATTATCGACTTCGAAGTTCTCGATCTTTTCCTCGTATATTTGACGAAGAATCAACAAAAACAGGGTTTCGTCGGTTTTGAGTCGAACAAAGGCTTCTTTCTGAACCGGCAAAACACCCGCCAAACGCTCATTTTCATTGACGTAAAGTTTCATGCCAAGAGCATCAAATAAGCGGCTAAAATAATCTTGATAAGACTCAAGCAATAAATAATGTTTTCGTTGCCCGTGTTTATAGGCACTAGCGAACTGGTTAGCAATGACAAAATTGGCGGTTTGCTGGAACTCTTCTACGTCTTTACCAGACTCTTCCACCACTTTTTTTAATTCTCTAAGCATTACGCTTTGCTCCTACGCACAACAGTAAATTCACGACATTCAACGAAACTGTGCACGTCCAGATATTCATTGGTAAATTGTATTTCATAGGCTTCTTCGAGTTTTTTAGCCGTCACGCCTAAAGAACCCACATAACGCAAATGATCAAAGCAGACAAAATCTTCTACAGACTCAATGGTGAAATCCAAAATATGCTTGCTGTCGTTCGACAATAGCTGCTTGTCTAAATAGCTTTGCATTTTTGGCAAAGTCACCTGACGCGCTTCATGGAAACGTCGTTGCTGGTCACGGAATTTAATTGCTTCTGCGGACACTTCGGCAGGCGTCATGACTCTTGGTGGTGGCGGTTCACGTCGTTTAGAAGGCTGTGCCGCTGAAGCCATACCCACAAAGCGCGCGCCTATCATTTCCTTGAGCACGGGCGGTGTATCGTATTTCGCCACGTCTGAAATAATGCCAGCAATTTTATTCGCCATGCCAGGACGTGAGCTGTCCATGTAACGAGCGGTATCTGCAGCGCGTTTTTCGAGACGATAACGATATTCATCGATACGCTCTAGCCGCTGCTCAATATTGCTGAACGTCTGGATAATATCGCGACAATCTTTCTCGACTAGCTGCTCAGCTTTAGTAAGCGAAATCAGCTGTTGATCCGCGTAGCATTGTGCCACTTGCTGTAAGGTATCGGATTGACTTAAAAATGACTGTGTCAGCTCTAATATCTGACGTCTAAAACGAAAAGGGTTATTACTGGTTTTCAAGGTTTTGTAATCGGCGATCAAAATACCCTCGACAAACAAATCAAAGAACCCCGCCACAATCGCCTTTGGGTCACGGCTTTCAAACAACTCACGTTGTAGGCTACGAATACCAAGCAAAATTTGGTTAAGGTGAGCCGAAAAGTCACGCGCCGCTTCAGCCGTTTGGCTCAAGGTAACGCCCCGTTCTGTCGGGTGCTTAGCAACAGACTCTAAATTGCTTAAAATGCTTAATACAGTCGCGCCGTAGTTACGCTTACCATGCTGACTAATATCGATGAAAGAACGCAGCAACATGGACACTTGAGGCGTCATCAACACACTGACACGATACAGCTCTTGCTCTTCAACCAACCAACCTGTGTTTACCAAACGATGGTAAATGCGCAAAGCATAGTCATGGATGGTTTTAGGAGAATCAAAAGGCTCTTTTTGCTCATCATGCCAGGCCAATGTATCCAGCTTATGCAGAGTATCTTCAATGCATTCTATGATGACCGATTTGTCTTTTATAGGGTCATCAGCGTGATCATAGAAAACGCTGGCAAGATCAGTTAGTACCGCCTCGATCAAGGCACGATTAGAACCACTTAGTGCCTGAAATATTTCATCCGGCAAATGTTTAAACAGCATCCGTGTGGCCCCAAGCAGCAACAGTGAAAACAATTATATCAGCGATAAACTCGATCATAGTTTACCTAGATGATTGGCAACCACGGTTTGCATTGCCTCTTTGACAATCACATCGTCGCCGATTGGAGGCAACAAGGTAATATGTAAATCATCACGCTGTAACGCTGTAATCTGTGAAGGCACATCTTGTCTCAAATGGCGACCTACTGCGAGAAAAAGAGGCAATACCGCAAGCTGATGAACATCGGCACTAAGAGCCGCGACGGAATCTTCTAATGATGGAGTCGTGAGTTCCATGTAAGCCAAACTGACATTGCCTTCACCGTAGGTTTGGACAACGTTATTATACAGCGCTTCAAACGGTTTTTTCCAAAGAGGATCTGGACTTCCGTGTGCAAGGAGGATGACGTGATCGAATTCTTTGCGTAGCATTTTAATACCTAATGTTTCGAGATCTTGTCATTTTAGCCATCCTCCGACAGAAAAAGAAGGTGCAGACCAAAAAAGCTGATAATCTTCTGATTTTACTATCAAAAATACCGAATAATTATAGAGGCCACGCCCACAAGCAAGGCGAAGACATTGATCTCATTCTTTACTTAAATCGTAACCCATGTATCACATCATCAAGAGAGATTTGTATTATGAACATTCTACTGACCGGCGCGACTGGTTTTATCGGACAATCGTTACTAAGATCGCTGCCTCTTGATGAGCATCGTGTTTTCGCTCTTGTCAGAAAAATAGACAATCGATTAGACACAAAAATCACTCAACTCACACTTGACACACTGCCTAAGTTAAATGAACAGATCGACGTGTTTATTAACCTTGCTGGTGAAAACATTGCCAGCCAGCCTTGGTCAAATGGCCGCAAGAAAGCGCTTTACGAAAGCCGTGTTACTTTAACAAACTCGATCCGTTCTGCATTACAGGTTCCCCCATCTTTAGTTATTTCCATGTCTGCAGTTGGTTTTTACGGCGTAACACGTGATGGCATTTACGACGAAAACACCCCTCCTGCTCCTGGTTTCGCCCATGAGTTGTGTAATGCATGGGAGTCCGCAGCCAATGCTTTTAACAGCAACGATACCCGTGTAGTCATTTATCGCTTAGGCGTTGTGCTTGGTAAAGGCGGGGCGTTAGAAAAAATGCGTTTACCGTTTAAGTTAGGTGCTGGAGGCCCCATTGCAGGCGGTGATCAGTGGTTTGCTTGGATTCACATTGACGATGTTGTTAAGGTAATACTGACAGCGATTGACAATGAAGCTTACAGAGGCACTTACAATCTAGTAGCCCCTCAGACCATTACACAAGCGCACTTTGCAAAAGCCTATGCCGCATCACTCGGGCGCCCTGCTGTGTTACCAACGCCGAAATGGCTGATGAAATTAATTTTTGGAGAGATGTCGTCCTTGTTAACAGAAGGTCCTCAAATCATTCCTAAGCATCTTGTCGATCAAGGTTTTGCTTTCCAGCATAAAACCATTGAACAGGCGCTTGATCACATAAACTGGTAATTAACGAGGCTTCTTTGGGACAGGAATACCTTTGTCATCGTTCAGTGTGTGGGTGCAAGCAGGATAAGTAACGCACCCCCAAAAATAGCCATTTTTACTTTTCTTCCTTATTAGATAATGGCCACAAACACGGCAAGGGTATTTTTTGGTGCTAGCTGGCACGCCTTTGTCGTCTTCCACTGTGGTTTTGCATTCTGGGTAACGGGAACAGCCCCAAAAGACATTGTCTTTAAAAGTTTTTTTACGCAGTGGAGCTTGGCAAGTAGGACAAAGGTAACGTTTAGCACGAACCGGCTTCCCTCCTTCGTTATTGGCTGTGTAATCGCACGTCGGATACGATTCACAGCCCCAGAAGTCACCATTAGCGCCTTTTTTTAATAAAAGCAAACCGTCGCATTTAGGGCAACGGTAGCGCACTTTGGCTGCAGTAATGTGAGAGTCACCCTGCTCTAAGAACTCTTGCTCCCAGTGAGTGTGATGGGATTTATCATCCAACTCAGACACGAATTATTCTTCGCCTTTGTTGCAAAAAGGGTTGCTCGCACTGCAGTCACTTGAATTGATGTATTCTTTGACTTTTTCGGCGCCTTTTCTCGCGCCTTCAACTGTTGCTGCGCCAACTTCTTTCATTTTTTCCCAAGCAGCTTCGCCCGCTTCCTCCGGGTTTTCACTTATTTCGGATGCTTTTTTAGAAGCACTTTCTGCCAATTCAGCCGTTGTTTCTTTGGTTTTTCCCCACAAAGATTCAGCGCCACTTTTGGCTTTATCGAACATACTCTCATCGGCCTGGACCAATCCAGTTTGCAATGAAATCAGAAAAACTAGGGAGGTTAACAGTAATTGACTTATTTTTTTCATGATACAGCTTCCATTTTTTGGTGAGTTGGCAATTCAAGCCAATCAAGTAACTCTGACGCGTCATTTAATGTGGTTAACTGCGGATAATGTTTCAATGTCTCTTCATCCACCTGCTCATGCGCCCAGGTACTGTGATAAGAAATATGTAGTGCTCGCGCACCTATGTCTAGCACAGGCAATATATCTGACTTAAGAGAATTTCCAACCATTAAAAATTGACTGGCATCGCACTGATAGCGCTGCAAAATTTGCTCGTAGATTTGCGGTGTTTTTTCGCTTACGATCTCAATACCGTCGAAGTAATCGGCTATACCTGATCGTGCCAACTTACTTTCTTGATCGAGCAAATCGCCTTTGGTAATCACCAGCAATTTATATTGACCTTTTAACTGATCTAGTACAGTTTCGATATGATCTAGCAGCTCCACAGGCGACGCCAGCATGCATTTAGCGAGCTGGATAATCTGGTGAATTTCGTTTCCTGATACACTCCCTTCAGTGAGCTCGATGGCGGTTTCAATCATCGACAAGGTAAATCCCTTGATGCCATAACCAAAATGAGACAAGTTGCTGATTTGCATTTCACTCAAATGATCACGTATAAAGATTTCATCTTGGTATGGCAGCAAAAGACGAATAAATTCATCTTGGGCATGGATGAAAATGTCTTCATTGCGCCATAAGGTGTCGTCGGCATCAAACGCAATGGTGGTGATCGGTGTTTTTTCCAATATCATCCCTGAGTCCATTGTTTGGTATTTTGTTCAATTAAATCTAGATACAATGCCACTTGATCATCGGAATCGTTCAGCGCAGGAATGTAATCAAACGCTTCTCCGCCACTGTGTTTGAACTCGTCGCCTAACTCAAACGTAATTTCTTCCAAGGTTTCAATACAATCAATTGAAAACGCAGGACTAATAACATTGATGCGCTTAATGCCTTTTGAAGGAAAGGTTTTTAAGGTTTGGTCTGCATAGGGTTTCAGCCACTCTTCTCGTCCAAAACGAGACTGATATACATGCGTCCATTCGTCTTCGTTTAATTCCAACGCTTCAGCCAGTAATTTACTGGTGGTGTGACAACGTCTTGAATACGGGTCGCCATTCGTCACATAACGCTTGGGAATGCCATGGTACGAAAGCACGAGATGGCGCTTTTCACCTTGAGTTTCCCACTGTTTACGAACCGCATTGGCAAGCCCTTGGATGTATAGCGGGTGGTCTGCGTAATCGTGTAGCAACTGCAAAGCAGGCCAATGAGGACATCTCTTTAAGGAAGCCATGAGCCTGTCGTAAGCCGCCGCCGTGGTCGTTGCTGAAAACTGCGGATACATGGGCATCACGAGAATATTTGTCACCCCTTGTTCACGCAAAGCGTTAGCGGCTTTTTCGACGCTTGGGTTTCCGTAAGTCATTGCCAGCTCGACTGGAACATCATGGCCGACTTTTTCCGCCAAGGCTTTTTTAACACTGTTTTTTAGTCGCTGACTCAGCACTAATAAAGGCGAGCCTTCGTCCATCCAAACTTGTTGGTACACCTTAGCCACTTTGGGTGGACGTATGGTCAAGATGACTAAATTTAAAATAGGTTTCCAGAGTAGCGGATTCAAATCCACTACTCGTCCATCGGAAAGAAATTCTCGAAGATAACGGCGAACATCCGACGTTTGCGGCGCATCGGGTGTGCCTAAATTCATCATCAAAACGCCATACTTACTCGTGTTGTTCATGTCATGCCTTTCGGTATAAAAAATACATTCGTTTTAATAAAATGGGGACACTGTTACTGAAAACCAAGTTCATTCGTCCATTTACACTTTATCACTGTGTTCTTTTGTTTACTCATAAAACGTCAAAATAGATCTTTTTGGCAAAGAATTACGCTCTGGCCATAACGCTAACGGCGTTACACCCAAAAGCGAATGATAGAGCAGCCAATAAATGCCGCCAAACTGAGCGATAAAACCCGCCTATCCAACGCATTCCCCTTGCGGTCGCAAAGCCAGAAAAACACACCATGGCTTACTGCCAAAATACACGCTGAAGGAAGATGGATAGCGCCAACAAAACCCGCCATATCACTGGCTGTTTGCGCCTGAGCAGGAAACAAGAAGCCTACCATGGCCGCAAACGAAGCAAATACTACCAGCCCTTCCATAGTGCCGCGCTTTTGTAATGCGTCGCTTTTATCGCTGTGATCATCGTGACTGGCTATGCCACTAACCGACTGTGTGGTGTTGCCCGATACCACAGCCAGAGTACCAAATAAAAGCCCAACAGGAAGTCGAATGAATCGACTGACTTCTGCCTGATTAAACAAAGCAAAAGGCACGGGGCGCACCAAGTTTATCAAGGTTAATAAAGCGACTAAGGAAAAAATCGCTTTGAAGACAGATACATCCATAAAAGATAAAAGTTGTGCGCCAATCACGCCCCCCATGGCGACACCAGAAGCAAATTGTGTCAAACGTTGAATGTCCACATCACCTTTGCGCATGGCTCTAAACCAAACGAAACAATGTACGGGCAGAAAAGCCGTAAGACTCATCGCCATAACAGGCAACAGCCATTCATCAAAAGACAAGCCCAGCACGGGAAAGAAAAAAAACATTCCTGGTATTGCAATCACGGCAGGAGAAATAGAAAGCAACGACGTTGTCGAACCTGTCGCAGCCCCTATTAAAAGCAGCAAAAGGATGAGGTCAATACTGGGCATGAAGTGTGTGTTCCTCTTATGTTCACCATTAAAAAAGCAGACTCAGGTCTGCTTTTTATTACATAGATATTATTGGTGCAATACCACCAGCCTATTTATGCTCGATCACACTGCGGATGCGATCTTGAATCAAAGAGGCTAACTTATCCGGTTGGAACTTGGATAAAAAGTCATCACAACCTACTTTTTGCACCATGGCTTTGTTAAAGCTACCACTCAAAGAAGTGTGCAAAACGATGTAGAGATCTTTCAATCTTGGGTCTTCACGAATTTCACGGGTAAGACGATAACCATCCATTTCTGGCATCTCGGCGTCTGTGATTAGCATAAGCAGTTTTTCTGGCACAACTTCACCGTCGGAAGCCCACTTTTTCAGTTTTTCAAGACCACGTTTCCCATCTGTCGCCTCATGGACTTTAATGCCCATATAATCCAAGGTAGAACGGCACTGAGCAAGCCCCACAGATGAGTCATCAACCACCAGCACTTCTAATCCTTTGGTGTGTTGTAATAATTCTTTATCAATCACATCGTCACTGACACGGCTATCATATGGGGAAATTTCCGCCAACACTTTCTCAACGTCAATAATCTCAACAATGCGCTCGTTTACTCGCGTGATGGCGGTTAAATAATGTTGACGACCTGTGCCATCTGGTGGCGGTAAAATCTCATTCCAGTTCATATTGATGATGCGATCCACTTCACCCACCATAAAACCTTGAACGGTGTTGTTGTATTCCGTCACAATTAAATTACAAGGTTTGGTGCGATCAATTGGTCGCATGCCGATGGCTTCTGAAAGGTCAATAACAGGCACAGTTCGACCACGAAAATGCGTCACCCCTGCGACAGAGGAATGGCGATGCGGCATAAGATTGAGCCTTGGTAACTGCACCACTTCTTGAACTTTAAAGACGTTTATTGCAAACATTTGCATTCCGCCAAGTTGGAACATCAAAAGTTCCAAACGGTTTTCACCCACTAACTTGGTTCTTTGGTCTACAGCGTCTAGCATGCTTGCCATATTTTACTCCAAACATTTTTAATTTAAGGCGTTCATCCTTTTCCTCCATGATATTGTATTCAGGTAATCGTTACAGTATTTTTTTGTGCTAACTGCGTTTCAAGTCATGTTTTTAGCCATACAAACAACGCCAATTTTTCAAAACCATCTTGATATTAGGACAACCATGATCGACATAGGTGTCAACATTAATCACAAATATTTCCTTGATGACCTGCAAACCACATTGCAAGACATGCAAGAAGCAGGGGTATCAGGCATGATATGCATCGCTTCAGACCTTGACGAAAGCCTACAGATTCAAACGTTGAGTGAGCAATATCAAGGCATTTGGAACACATTAGGTTGTCACCCACATCAAGCCAAAACATGGGGATCTGAAAGTAAAGCACAATGTACTTCTATGATTAAAACCCAAAGACCGGTCGCCATAGGAGAAACGGGGTTAGACTTTAACCGAAATTATTCGACACCAGATGAGCAAAGAGTCGCTTTTCATAGCCAAATTGAATTGGCGACAGAGCACGAACTGCCGCTGTATTTGCATGAACGCGACGCCTATGAGGAAATGATCGCCACATTAAAACAACATCCTGCCTTACCGCAGCGTTCAGTCATTCATTGCTTCACGGGGAGTCAAAAAGAGTTGGAAGCCTATTTATCGCTTGGTCTATGCATTGGCATAACAGGCTGGGTATGTGATGAACGCCGTGGCGCGGATTTGCAAGCATCGATTCCGCATATCCCCCTCGACCGATTATTGCTTGAGACAGACGCGCCGTATTTATTGCCACGTACTATTCGTCCAAGACCGAAGAGAAATCATCCTAAATACTTGCCTTGGGTCGCGCAAGAAGTTGCCCGACTAAAAGGTATTCCATTGGATGATTTAATCAAGGCGACAATAGCCAATACAAACAGGGTCTTTAATCTGAAATAAAGCATAGGCCAAAACACTAACTAAAGCAGGAGAATTAGAGCAGAGAAAATTGCTGGGACAAAAGCGAAGCCATGTTGGTTTTGAAAAAAGGCAAGATGCTATCGGCGATGGGTTCGATTTGCTTTTCTATATAGTGCTCATAATCCAAATCCACCAAGTCCTTGTCACCTTCATACGGCACTACGCCACTTCGTTGATAAAGATACGATACGCGCTGTCGTCCTTTGTTGTATTCCAGTGGCAAACCTTGCTCGGCGCGTTTTTGGTCGATCATGGCCGCCGCGCGTACATGCGGTGGTTTGTTTTTGGTGTAGGACGACAAAGGTCGACTGAGTTGCTTGCTATACACCAATTGATCATCGTATTTTCCGGCACGAAGCTCGTCTAAAGTGAACTGGATGAAATCCACTGGGTTTTCATCGTGAAAGATTTTCTCAAATAACGTTCGTTGAAATTGTCTAGCAAGGGGTGTCCAATCAGTACGTGCCGCTTCCAATCCCTTAAATACCAACTCGCCCGAGGACAGTCCCGCATAGCGTTTTTTGCTGCCCTCTTCTTGACCTCGAATAGTGGGCATAAAAAAGCGCTCATAAACACGTTCAAACTCTAACTCGAGGTGTGAATCTAGGCCTGCGTAGTCTTTGCACCATTTGGATAATTTTTCATTGATGTCGTCTCTTAAGCGCTCACCTTCAGTTTGGGGGCTGTTATCGGACGGCGTGTTCAAAATCACAAATAAGGAATCGGTATCGCCGTAAATCACTTTCGCGCCACGGGCTTCTATCCATTGTTTGGTACGTTCAAGTAACTCATGCCCGCGCATGGTGATCGAACTCGCTAATTCGGCATGATAGAAACGACAGACATTGGAGCCAAGCACCCCATAAAACGAATTCATAATGATTTTGATCGCATAACTCAAAATCCCATTATTCGATGCTTTGGCGCTTTCTCGTGCGGCGGCTAGCTCGCCAACTAGGGTAGGTAGGATCGCAGCGTGACGATCAAATCTAGCGCCAAGAAAACCAGGCACCAAGGGCACTTTATTGGTCGCATCCATTTCTGCTGCATTTTCCGTTGCATGCTGAGCCGACACTCTTGCTAATGGGTCTACGTGGAAGGTACGAATAATACTCGGGTACAAACTTTTAAAATCAAACACCAAGACATTTTTATACAAGCCCGGCACAGACGACATCACAAAACCGCCTGGGCTTGGCACAAACTCCTCGTCACGCCAAGCCGGAGCCACCCAACCTGCGCTGTGTAACCTTGGTAAATAAAGATTTTCAAATGCGGCTACCGAGCCGCCCGTTTGCTCAAAAGGAATGCCCGTTAAATCCACTCGGGTCTGCTGCAAAGGTATAAGTTGTAGCTTATCGAATATGCGAAGCACTAGATCACAGTCTTGCAAGTTATAGGCAACAAACGCGGTTAAATCCTCCCTGTGTAGCCGCTCTATTTCTTGCCAACGTTCGCTCCCATGCAACAGTTTGCCATCATCGAGAATTTCTCGACTAACATTATTCAGACTATAGGATTCGAAGTGATAACCACCCACTTTTAACAAAGCGATACCGTCTAGGGCGACACGACCGGGAATGGTGGCGAAGTATTTGCCTTGATTGTCTGAGGAACGAATCGTCCAGCTTTCGCCATTAACACCAAAAGCGGGGCGAATGCCCAACACTTGGCAGCGCTGATCGATAAAATTCAAATCAAAACCGATCAGATTCCAACCGATAAAGATATCAGGTGAGTGGGTTTTCACATAACGCATAAACGCCAGCAAAAGCGACTTTTCGTCGTCGAAAGCAAGGATATCGGCAGAGGGGCTAGCTTGTGAGGTCACCACAAAAGCAACGCGCTGATCGGTTGACGTAATGCCAATGGACAAAAGCGTATTGCTGGACACAGAGGTTTCAATGTCCAGCGACCAAACTCGCCAATCGGGTTGCCAATCTCCTGGAATAACTCGAGCTTGCTGGAAGGTTTGTTGTCCGCTGTCTGGCTCACCAATAAAACGCACCGCACCACGAACATTTCGCTCCATTAAATAGCGGTTATGCGCCTTGATGTCTTCTTCGAACACATCATAACCGCCTTGTTTGACCAGCTTCACCATTTGCTGGTGGAGCAGCAAACTACTCGATTGCACCATGGTCACGGGTTTGTGATCAAAAGACCGATAATGACAGGGTTTGAAATCGACACCCGTTAAGTGAGCCGGCAAATCGCAAGATGCAAAATACGCCAACGGCGCATCGGTAAAGAACACACTTAACTGCCTATCTGGCAGCACCTTAACCGTGCCTTCAGGTGTCTTGATGAACAGGCTCATTTCAATATGACCATTCGCATCACGAGTATGCCGCGTTACCAAGTACCCTTTTTTTTCCACGAACATCGACATACCCTAATAGACTCTACAGGTCTCGCAATAGCAACATAGGCGGCACTTTTAGCACAGTTCGACTAGCGAATATACCTATGGTCGCAATCACCAATACGCCAATCAAAGGGCCTAATAGCCACAACAATGGATGAAAACTGGCCTCTGCGTTGAAAACAAACACTTGCAACCCATACAAACAGGTCTCAGCGCCAATGGCCGCAATCAACCCCGCAAAGAACCCTAACGCGCCAAATTCCACCAGCAAGGCTTGGCGTACCAAAGCCGCCCGAGCGCCAAGCACTCGCAACAAGGCACCTTCTTCTAAACGCTCTTCCAATGTCGAACGAACGCTGGCCAGCAATACCAAAGCACCGGCACTTAGTATGCAGAAAAGCACCAACTGTATGGCTTTAGACAATTGCCCAATAATGGTTTGCACTTGTTTTAACACGTCACCAACATTCAAGATCGACACGGTAGGAAACTCGGCCATCACTTGATAAAAAGGTTGTGCTTCTTCCGGGCTAACAAAAACACTACTAACAAAATTAGCAGGGTAATCTTCCAACGCACTCTTCGGTAAAATAAGATAGAAGTTGGGTTGCATAGAACCCCAGTCAACCGTGCGAATAGAGGTGATCGGCAAGGTGACCAAGTTACCACCAATATTAATGGTTAAGATGTCGCCCATTTTTAAGCCGGCTTCTTTCGCCGCACGTTGTTCAACGGATAGCCCTTCGGCGGTAAAATCCCCTTCTACCAATTCGTTACCCTTGCCTAACGTATCCGACCAAGTGAGATTCAACTCACGATCATACAATTCAGGCTCACCACGACCATCTGGGTACATGGATTCAATGGTCACATCGTTAGCGATCGTTACTCGCCCTCGCACCATAGGGTACCAATCCGATTTGGCGACGCCGAGCTGTTCGGTTTTTTCGTTGATTGGACCAATTTGATTGGCTTGCACGTTAAACAAGTAGTGGTTCGGCGCGTCTTCCGGTAACTGTTGCTGCCAATCGGCAATCAGACTGGATTTTACGCCAACAAGAATCAGCGTCAGCATGATGATCAAGGTAAACACCAAAAGTTGAAATAAGTTCGGCACTAGGCGTCGATACAAGGACGCCAAACCAATCTGCCAACCACTGGTCGCGCCAGACGTTAAAGAGCGCCCCAGCTTAAACGCCACCCAACCAATAGCCGCCACTAGCAAAGCAATACCAGCAATCGCCGCCGTCATAATGCTCGGCAATAAAAAACCCTTGGTATAAATGCACATTAAGCCGTACATACCAACGAAACCTATCAGGTAAATCACAAAGGTGTTCAGTTCGATCTTGGCATTAGGCTGTAACACAGACAGCGGCGAAATTTTAATAAGATGCGCCATCAACGGGAAACAAAACACCAACATGGAAATCAAGCCCGTCGCCGCCCCTAACCAGAGGCGCCCTACAGAAGGTTCAGGTAAAGCCGTCGACATTAAACCCGACAACAAAGACGCTATCAGCTCCTGTATCGCCCAGCCCACACCAAGCCCGATCCCCGCCCCTACTACAAATAAGGCAAATAACTGCTGGAAAAACACCCGACCAAGCAACTTAGGCGTTGCCCCAAGTGTTTTCAGGATAGCCACCTGCATCAAATGGCGTTTGACAAATCGTGATGACGCTAGCGCCATAGCCACGCCCGACATGATCACCGCCAAAGTACCCGCCAGTAACAAAAAGGATTCGGCTCGACCTATGGTGTCACCAATACGATCCCCTTGTTGAGTTGGGGTTCGCCAGCGCTCACCTTCTTTTAATTGCGGCACAATCCATTGCTCGTAATCATCAAGGTTGCTTCGCTCACCGGCTAATAATAAGGAATAGCGAACACGGCTACCTGGGATGATCACATTCGTTGCCGCTAAGTCCGCCATGTTCATCACGGCTCGCGGAGATATCGCAAACGCCGAGGTGCTAGAACCTGGGTCGCGCACCAAATATTTACTAACAACCAAGGTGGCATCGCCGACTTCCACCTGATCGCCAAGCTTAATATTCAATAAGCTGGCTAACCGTGACGACACCCATACCTTGCCTGGTTTTGGCGTTTCTGCCAGCCCATAGCCAGTCCCGAATAACTCATCATCCACCAGATAAGCGCCTTTAAGCGGATAAGCGTCGCTGACTGCACTAAGCTGAGAAAGCTGTAGGGCGTTGTTGGCAAACATCATGGTCGTAAACGACGTCCGCTCTGCGTATTGCAAAGACTGAGCCGTCGCCTCTTCTTTCCAGTTCATTGGAATGGCATCGTCAGAGCGCACCAAGCGATCGGCCGCCAGCAAGTTGGCCGATTCTTGTTCAAACGACAGCTGCAAACGATCGATAAACAATCCAATAGAGGTTACGGTGCCCACCGAAATTACCAGCGCCAACAGTAGTGTTAGCAAATCGCCGCTGCGCAGATCCCGAAGCATTAATCGAAAGGTAAAACTCATAGGGCTTTTTCCGTCAATTGGCCTGCAGACATGACCAACTGTCGGTCACACATTTTCGCTAAATCATTATCGTGGGTCACCATCACCAAGGTTGTGCCTTGTGATTGGTTCAAATCAAACAATAACTTAATCACCAAATTGCCGTTTTCTTCGTCCAAATTACCGGTAGGTTCATCGGCAAACAATATCTTAGGATTCGATGCAAACGCACGGGCAATGGCGACGCGTTGCTGCTCCCCTCCTGACAATTGGTTGGGGTAATGGGTTAATCGATGAGATAAGCCAACTTTTTCCAATAACACTTCGGCTTTCTTACGCGCGTCTTTGTCGCCTTTTAATTCCGCTGGCAACATGACGTTTTCAATTGCTTGCAAGCTAGGTAACAGATGAAAAGACTGAAACACGAAGCCCACATATTGTCCACGAGCCAAGGCGCGCTCTTCTTCGGTTTGCTTGGAAAATATTTGATCGTAAAGCTGTATATCACCGGAAGTATTCACATCCAAGCCAGCCAGTAAACCCAGTAAGGTGGATTTCCCTGAGCCTGAAGAACCCACAATGGCCACCGACTCACTTTCTTGGATTTGCATATTAATTCCTTTCAATATGGTTAAATCCCCTGTATTCGATGTCACAGTATGGGTTAAATTAGATACTTTAATCGCGGTGTTACTAGCCATGATGATTCACTCTAAAAGGGTTACTATGTTTTTTAAAAGACAATTCAAACAGCTACTCACAATGACATTGGTGCTGCTTTTCAGTTCGATGGCCTCGGCGTCTACTTTACTGGTGATGGGCGACAGCCTAAGCGCGGCGTATAATTTACGACAACAAGACGGTTGGGTAAGTTTATTGGAAACACAACTTTCTCAGTCTCACCCTGATATCAAGGTCATTAATGCCAGTGTCAGTGGTGAAACAACCCAAGGCGGCCTATCGCGCTTCAGCTCTTTACTGTCGTCTCACCAACCAGATTTTGTGATATTGGAGCTTGGTGCTAATGATGCTTTACGAGGCTACCCCTTAGACCAGACCACCCAAAACCTAGAAACCATGGTGGAACAAGCACAAAATGCCGGCGCAACCCTGTTACTGGTCGGCAACCGAATTCCACAAAATTACGGTAAACGCTACACCGACATGTTTTTTAACTTGTATCAAAATGTGGCTGAGAAGTACCAGCTTGCTTATCTACCATTTATGCTGGAAAACGTAGCGCTCAACCCTGACTACATGCAAAATGATGGCTTACACCCTAATAAAAAAGGGCAACCTGTTGTACTTAAAAACATTCTGCCACATTTATTACCATTATTAGACAAAGCGAATTAGAGAATAATAAGGAAACACAGAGATGAAAGCGGTATTTCTCGACAGAGCCTCCTTTCCAGATCAGATCAATTTTCAGACTCCAGCCTCTATAAGCGAATGGGTTGAATACAAGAACACCTCGCCTGAGCAAGTGATTGAGAGAATCAAAGACGCCGATATTGTGCTGACCAATAAGGTGTCCATCAACGAAAGTGCCATTCAGCACGCACCCAATCTCAAGCTGATTCAAGTCACCGCGACAGGTATTAACAATGTGGACTTAGCGGCCTGTGAAGCACACCATATCGCCGTACAAAATGTCGCGGATTATTCAACGATCAGTGTGCCTGAACACACCTTTGCCATGCTGCTTACATTGCGTAGAAATCTCACCTTATATTTGGATGATGTGAAAGCCGGAAAATGGGCCGATTCAACTCATTTTTGTTTTCTGGATCATCCCATTAAAGACCTTTCTGGCAGTACCTTAGCCATTATTGGCGGTGGCACGCTAGGAAAAAAAGTCGCTGATATTGCTCGCGCCTTTGGCATGACGGTGGTGTTTGCCGATCGCAAAAACGGCCAGTCGCTTCGTGAAGGTTACTTACCTTTTGCTGAAGCTCTTCGCATTGCTGACGTTATCAGTATCAATTGCCCACTCACCGATGACACAAAAAATCTTATTGGTGAGACCGAATTTGCACAGATGAAACCAAGCTGTTTACTACTGAACATCAGTCGCGGAGGCATTGTCGACGAACAAGCTTTAACCGATGCCTTACACCAAGGTACCATTGCCGGCGCTGCGTTCGACGTGGCCACGCAAGAACCGATGCCAAAAGACCATCTTCTACAGTCATTGACTCAATTACCCAATTTCTTACTAACGCCGCATATTGCTTGGGCCAGTGACGAAGCCATGCAAACTCTTGCTAACATGGCCATAAACAAGATCTCGACGTTTTTAGATTCAAACGCATGATTTTAGACATTCTTTATCAGGATGAGCACCTCGTTGTCGTTAACAAGCCAGCGGGCTTATTAGTGCATCGCACCCATCTCGCCAAAGACGAGGAAGACGCTGTGGTGCAAAGACTAAGAGATCAAACGGGGAAATGGGTGTTTCCTGTTCATCGCTTAGATCGTGGCACCTCTGGGGCGCTTGTCATGGCCTTTTCGCCCGACATAGCGAGTGGCTTGGCACTCCAATTTGCAGAGTCGACCACCAGTAAAACCTACCATTGTTTGGTCAGAGGATTTTGTGAAGAAAAAGGGACCATTGACCACCCGCTTGCCAAACTCAATGAGCAAAAAGGTCGATCTCGTTTTAAAATTGAAGGCACCGAAAAAGCCGCCGAAACTCATTTTACGCGTCTGAGAACATTTGAGTTGCCCATACCGGTTAGTCGTTATGACAGCTTGCGATTAAGCTGGGTTGAGGTGTCACCGAAGCAAGGTCGAAAACATCAAATAAGACGTCATTTTAAGCACCACTTTTACCCCTTAGTCGGTGATTCTTGTTACGGGTGTCGACACGTTAACAAGGTGATGAAAGAGCATTGGCCAGATGACTTCCGTTTGATGCTACACGCCTCTCGGTTGGTGTTCCAACACCCAGTCACCAATGAAACCCTTGATATTGCCGCGCCATTAAGTGAGCAATTACAAAATATGTTAATCACCTTGTCTGAACACGCTTGCTAAAAGCTCATAAAGAACAAGCAAATTAAAAAAGGCTACAAAAATCATGAAAAAGAGAAACTTAGTGTATTCTACCGATCAAGGTCGTTTATGCTCTGAATGTGAGTCCCCTATTGACGACTGCCAATGTAAAACCACTCAGGTGATTGGCAACGGTAAGGTGTTAATCTCATTGGAAACAAAAGGCCGAAAAGGGAAAGGCGTTACTGTGATAAAAGGACTACCCTTAAACGAAGAAGCGCTGAAAACATTAGGCAAAAAACTCAAGACTCAATGCGGTACAGGGGGTGCGGTAAAAGAAGGTCAAATTGAGGTGCAAGGGGACAATCGTCAAAAGGTAAAAGAGTTACTTGAAAAAGAAGGTTTTCCGAGTAAATTTTCTGGCGGCTAATAGCTATTATTACTGAATCGTCTTACTATATCATTGTTATATAAGCATTATATTCAAAGAATAGTCACTTACCAATGAAATAGGACGTCTCGGTAGTAAGTCATAGAGCAGAGGTTCTAATGTTTCAACATATTACGAAACAAGCAAATGCGTTGATGAATGCAGCCATACCCTTAATGGCGAAATTAGATGTGCCCCCTACGCCCTCTGATTATGGCTTGTGGTATGAGTATGTGTCGAATACCAATCCAAAACTGAATAAAGTCGTAGATAGAGCTTTACGTCGGTTTGGTAGCCTGCCAGATTTCGTTTCTAAAGAATTGTTCAATGAATTTCTGTTACCTGATGAGTTTCAGCAGACGCCACGACAAAGCAAAACATTGAACTCATTGACAGAATCTTTAACCAGCGAATCTGGCCAATTATCAGAAGACATTGCGGCTTTTAGTCATCAATTAACGACAGCAAAGAAAGCGCTAAAGTTCACCAAAGAAGCTGATCAACTAGAAAAGCTGGCTGAATTTTTAGAGCATAGTACAATCAATGCTAGCCATGCAATTCAACAATTTGATCAGTCGCTCACTAAGGCTCAAAAAGAGCTAACTGCTTTAAAAGCTGAACTGGCAGACCTTAGAAAAAGTTCCGAACGTGACCCTCTCACTCTACTAAACAATGAAAAAGGCTTCGAGCGAGCTTTGTATTCTCGTATTCCCTACGCTGAAGACGACCTGTCATTGTTGCTCATCAATATTGATGGTCTTGGCAATATCAACCAAGAATACGATTTCAAAGCCGGAACATCTCTAATTCGTTATATGGCCAAGCTATTATCCAATCAATTACCTGAACAAGCCTCTATTGCTAGGCTCGAGGGTGGCTCCTTCGCTATTTTATTATGTGAAACTGAATTGAGTGATGCGACAAAGTTCGCTGAGTCCCTTCGTTTAGACATTTCCAATCAAAAAATACGTTATAAAAATACCAAGGTGCTACTTCGTCAGGTCACCGCCTCCATAGGCGTGGCAACTTTATTGGGCGACGAAGGGCCCGAAGCACTAATTGAGCGGGCACGCCATTATTTAATGTACGCAAAGAGATCGGGCAAAAACCAAGTTGCCCATCATGAACAAATTTAAGCGTATTTGATCGCATATAAAACGGAGCAGGTATTGAAACAGTTACATCATACACAATTTATTGTTCGCGATTATGAATGCGACATGCAAGGCATCGTTAATAATTCTGTTTATCAAAACTACCTTGAACACGCACGACATCAATTTCTCCACTCTCGCGGATTGGATTTTGCAGCAACCACTTTTCAAGGCATTAACTTGGTTGTTATTCGTGCTGAGCTTGATTACAAACGCTCTTTACGAAGCAACGATGAATTCTATGTTGAAACACGTGTGGAACGTGAATCCAAATTGAAGTTTGCCTTTTATCAACACATTTATCGCTCCAACGACAAACAACTCATGTTAAAAGCCAAAGTAACCATCACCTCCACAACACCAGAAGGTCGACCTATTGTGTTCAAAGAAGCTGAACGCCTTCTTGATCGTACCTCAGATAATATTTAATGCATTTTTTATAACTCCCCTTCACGCTTTCTTCACGTTTGAATTGATTAAATCTCTTTAAACAACTCAATCATGTTAGGAGAAAGACGTGAAAAAGAACCTGATAGCAATATCCATTTTCAGCTGCTGCAGCACAGTTTATGCTCAGCCTTACATTGGTGTTGAACTTTTCAAGGCAAGCACCAGTACTGATAAAAGCGAATACGAAAACATCACTGTTGATGGGCAAAACCTAAGCCTTGGAGATGACTCAGAAGGTGGTAATCGCCTCTTAATCGGTTATCAATTCGATAATCGCTTTGGGGTTGAATTAGGTTACACCCACTTTGGCCGTGAAGCCGAAAGAGAACGCCAATTGTCTTATCTGCAGGAGGAAGAGTGGAATGCTGACCTTGATATTGAGCAGCTGGAACTTTTACTCACCTACACACTCCTTATCACAACAGATTTACACCTACAGCTTGCTGGTGGCATGGTTTGGCATAAAGCCGATTTAGATTACAGTCACCAATACGATAATGAAAATGCGCCTGACCAAATACTCAGTTCCGGCGGCAGCTCTGACAAGGCTCAGGGTGTCAGTGCTAGACTGGCTTTACAGTACAATGTGTACAAATCGTTTGCTTTTACAGGCGGCTATCAATACAGCACGAGCGAACTAATCGATAGCTCAGCCCTGTTCGCTGGCGTTCACTATCAATTTTAAGGGAGTCATTAAATGAAACGTATTTTATGGGTCTTCTTACCTCTGGCTTTCACTTTAAACCAAAACAGTTTTGCACAATATGTTGGTCCGAATGCTGTGATTAAAACAGATTTGACTCAAATCTTGGCCGATCCCGTTGACGATGAATACGTCAAGCTACAAGGGTATTTGGTTAAGAAATTAAGCAGTGATAAATATTTATTCAGCGATGGCACAAAAGAGATTCGAGTCGAAATCGATCAGTTTCTTTTTCCGGCGCAGCCTTTTGATGATAAAGACCTTATTGAAATCGAAGGAGAAGTAGAAAAAGACTTCTTAGAGTCTGCTGAAATTGACGTAGATCGTTTGACGATTGTAAACCAATAACCCAAAAGTATTCACTTAAGGCTGCTCACCATGAAAATACTTATTGTCGAAGACAACCGACAGATTATGGAAACCTTATGCGACATTCTGGAGCTTAAGGGACATATCGTCGATTGTGCTTGGAATGGTGAAGCGGCCGTTACCTTGATACAGCAAGGCATTTTCTTTGATGTCATTATCATGGATATCATGATGCCCAAGCTAGACGGCATTCAGACAGTCCAGCAAATGAGACAAGAACATCACTTGAATACCCCTATTCTCTTTTTAACCGCTAGGGATAGCCTATTGGATAAAACGGCGGCTTTTGAGGCTGGCGGCGATGATTATCTTGTAAAGCCCTTTGCGATGGAGGAGCTAATCTTGAGATTAGACGCGTTATCGAAAAGAGGGCCTAGACACCAAGACAACATACTTAGCGTTGGCGACCTACAACTTAATATAGAAAATCGTCATGTAAAAAGGTCAAACGAGGCAGTTAAATTAAGCAGCATTCAGTTTCAAATCCTGACCCTTTTGATGAAACGATATCCAGCCATAGTAAGCAGACAACAATTGTTTGATTCAATTTGGCAAGGTGACGAACCAGACAGCGACGCCTTACGCAGTCACATCTATGCCCTGCGTAATAGTATTGACAAGGGATTCGAGAAGAAGATGCTAGAAACCGTTCATGGTCAGGGGTATCGGCTTGTCACATCATAAAAAACCAAAACTGTCCTATAAACTGATCTTAATGACAGGTTCATTAGGCTTTGTTTTTATTTTGTTTTTTTGGATGGTTATCGTAGTTGCTGAAGACAAAATGGAAATGATAAGCCTACAACATTGGCTTGAATCTGAAGCCAATATGTATGAACAGGATTATGATCGGGAAGGTAATCAAAAAAGCCTTCCAAACCACTATGAATTTGATATGTATTTTTCCACAGAACAAATGCCGAGGTGGCTAACCCATTATGATACGCCTGGGCTTTATGAGCATCATTTAGGGCCTGAAGATAAGCATTTTTTAGTCAGAACGATGCCCTCGAAAGAAGGCCTTTACTACATTGTTTTTAAAGATGACGCGGATGATTACCTCGATGCGTATGAATCCACCTTACATCTTGTGACCCTTGTACTGGGCGGCATTATTGTTATTTTGATGTTTGTTTATGGCACATATTTAGTGTTACAAATAGCGACGCCACTCCAAAAAGTTCTAAATAAAATCAGACACATGCCCCCTGATCAGCCAGATTTTCCTGTTGATGCAAAGTACCAAGAACTCGCCATGATTGAGCAAGCGCTTTGCGACAGCAAAATACGCATTGCACATTTTTTTAGACGCGAACAAGAATTCAGTCGATTTGCAGCCCATGAAATTCGTACGCCTCTCATGGTATTACAAGGGTCGGCTGAACTGTTGAAAGAGCTTAATCTTAATGCACCGTTGGCCACAAAAGCATCGAACCGTATTCTTCATGCTTGTGCAGATATCAGCCTACTCACCGATACCTTCTTATTACTCGGCAAAGAACACATGGACGACAGTTACTTTCAGGAACTAAACCTGATGGGGGTGCTATCTGAACAATTGCGGGACATCAGCGCACTTTTTCCTGACAGTGGCATTCATTACACACTGGACAACAAACACTCTCCTACAGTGAAAGCTCCGCCTAGTTTTGTTGTGGTTTTGATCAACAATTTACTGAAGAATGCGTACAGCTATGCGAAAAGCGAATTGAGCATTCAACTTCATGAGGAGAAATTAACCATCAGGAATGATATTGACCCACAAAACAGCCAAGGGGGATATGGTTATGGTTTAGTGATCATAGACCGAATTTGTGACCGTCTAGGCTGGCATACCACAAAAAAAGTCACTGCGTCTCAATACAGCGTCACCCTGTATTTCACATAAGTTGATCATAACTTGACTTTGAGCCACACCGATCCTTAGTTATCATGGTGATGAAAACTGAATGATAAAACAAAAACAGTCACTTTTTTGAGGATGATCATGCAGGTAATTGCCGGCCCTATTTTACGGAGAATGACTCAAGATAGGCTAACATTTTGGCTGATGACAACGGAATCCGTAGCGCTTTCTTTAGCGCTTTTTGATGAGGGCGCGAAGAAAAATAATCCTGATGTATTTGTCGAACCGGAACGCCAAACACACAGCCATACTGAGTTAAAAGCAGGCAAGCATTTTTACATACAACTGCTTGATATTAAGCTAGAGACTCAACTTCCCCTAAACACTCCGGTTTACTACGATTTACGTTTAAATGGCTTAGATTGGACGCATTGGGCTCCTGATATTGTATATCCGGGACACTGCTTCCCTTTTTTTATACTCAAGCCCAAAGTAAGCAGCCTTCTGCATGGCTCTTGCCGCAAGCCCCATCACCCAAGCCAAGATGGTTTATTACGTGTTGATCAGCTACTACAAAACACACTGCCACAAGATTGGCCAAGTTTATTGATGATGAGCGGCGATCAGATTTACGCCGATGACGTTGCAGCGCCTATGCTAAACGCCATTCATCGATTGATAGCTCACCTTCAACCCCACAACGAAGACTTACCCTGTATCGATGTAGAACATTCAGAGCAACTGCACACGGTGTCTCCTCACTACTTCACTAGAGACAGGTTACTGCCAGAAAATGAACACAATGAAGGCTTGCTGAATCAGTTTTTTGGTGGTGTCCGAAAGCCCATATTCACCACAGATACGGCTCAAAACCATCTTATTTCGTTAGGCGAAGTGCTGGCCATGTATGCTTTAGTATGGTCACCGCAAGGTTGGAAGATCCTAAATTCTCAGCATAGCGACACTATGCCCTCGGACCTAACCGAGGCCCAGACCGAAAAGTACAATCAGCAACAAAAGATACTCGATCAATTTGTTAAGGGCCTGCCTTTTGTTCGTCGCGCCATGGCACACCTGCCCGTCGCGATGATTTTTGACGACCATGATGTAACGGATGATTGGAACCTCACGGCTTCGTGGGAAGAAATGGCTTATGGCCATCCTTTTTCAGCGCGCATCATTGGCAATGCTCTGTTTGGATACTTACTTTGTCAGGGATGGGGCAACGCACCAGAACGCTTTCATGCCGAAATACTCGATAAAGCACAACAAGCATTAAGTCGTCCAGGGCGTGAAGATCATGAAGAACTCATTGATGAATTATTTCATTTCTCAAAATGGCACTACACATGGAAAACAACGCCCCCTCTCATTGTGCTGGACACACGAACTCAACGCTGGCGCTCTGAGGTATCTTTGAATAAACCATCAGGCCTGATGGATTGGGAAGCCTTAACCGATTTACAACACAAACTTAAAGGCTTAGACGCCGTGATACTGGTATCCCCTGCCCCCATTTTTGGCGTCAAGCTGATCGAAGCCGTTCAAAAGGTGTTTACATGGTTTGGCAAGCCTCTCATGGTGGACGCTGAAAACTGGATGGCGCACCCAGGATCAGCCTACACTCTCATGAATACCTTTAGACATAAAAAAACACCTAAGAATTTTGTGATCTTATCCGGTGATGTTCATTACTCCTTTGTCTATGACATCCAGTTAAGAGGAAAACAAGGTGGGCCCGATTTGTGGCAAATCACCAGCAGTGGTATCAAAAACGAATTCCCCATTCGCTTACTGGACAGCTTCGATCGACTTAATCGTTGGCTCTACTCACCAAAATCCCCGTTAAACTGGTTCACACGGCGCCGTAGCATGAAAGTCATTCCTCATAAGCCGGAAACAGCGGAGCATGGTGAACGCTTGCTGAACGCCTCTGGCGTAAGCTTGGTGTGTTTGAATGACGACGGCTCACCAAAGTCAGTCACGCAACTTTGTTCAAATGGCAAAGATGTCGGCTTTATCTTGTTGGAAGAGGATGCAACCTGGGAATAAGCATCAAACCACCAAGCAAAAAGTAACCTCTTACCAATTAAATGCCAAAAAACAGCGGGTACCAAAGTACCCGCTGCTTTTTCATTTTTAACACTTAGAAACTATTTGTTATCTTATTAGTGTCTAAAGCTCGGCATCAATGCTGGAATGCCTGGCAACAAGCCAACCAATGCCATCACGCCGGTTAGAATCAAAAACATAACCAAAGGAATAATCCAACGGCTCATGCTGCTTAGCTTAGCGCTACGCTCTTTACAACCGATCAAACCTAGGTTGTCTAACAGCATAGTTAAGGACCAACCGAATGCAGGGTTTACCAAAGTAGAAGCAAACACAACAATAGCAGCGGACTGTGTGGTTTTACCTTCACGAGTCATTTCCATGCCCGCCTCAAGTAATGGAATAAACACACCCACAATAAGTGCTACACACAATACAGGCTGCCAAATGGCCAAATCCATTGGGTAACCCCAAACGCCAGCAATGATACAAAAAATAGCGGTTAATATAGCACCTGCAGGAATTGGGCGTTTCGCAATGGCCGCAGGAACAATGTAAGTGCCCCATGAAGACGAAAAGTTAGCGCCACCTAAAAGAGAACCAAAAGTCTGTCTTGTTGCAGCAGACAGCATGGTGTCATCGATGTTCATTTGTACTTTTTCAGTACGCTCTGGATAACTGATTTTCTGAAAAACCTGATGTCCAAGAAAATCAGGAGACCACATAGCTACCGCTAAAATAGCAAATGGCAATACAACAACAAAACTTTCAATCGTTGGTAAGCCTAGCATCCAGCCAGTGTCATCGCCCCACCAGTACATTGGGTTCATATTTGGCAAACCAGGAGCTGTTTGAAACTCAAATGGCGCACCAAGGAAAAAGGCGACACCACCACCTATAAGGCAGCTCAATGGTACAGCCAACCAACGCTTTTTAAAGTGTTCAAGGACAGCATAAAGCACAATCGTGGCTAAAATGACAATGAAAGCGATATGGGACATATCAATGGCTTCAGCCCAAGCAAATAGTTTTTTCACTTGAGAGATGGTACCAATAAAGCCAAGGTACAGCAGTAAACCACCACAAACCCCTTTACTGGTGAGGCTTGCGAGCAAACTCCCCCCTTTACTAAAGGCCAGAATTAATCCAAATGCCCCGATCAACAAACCAAAGGCCATAGGGTGCCCGCCAGCCGCTACCACGATAGGAATCAAAGGAATCAATGGACCATGAGTACCGGCTAAGTTTGCTGTTGGCAAGATAAACCCTGAAAATAACAGGATAAACACCGCCACAATAAGGAGTTCGTAACGAACATTTTCTAGTATAAAAGATTGGTCTAGGCCTAAAGGGCCTGCAAATGTCGCCGCAATCGCACCAACCATAACCACTTTACCAATAGTGGCTGCCATGGCAGGAATGGTGTCCTCTAATTCAAAGCGATAATCTCTGAAAGGTAAATTAGGACGCCAGCGTTTGGGCTTCATTATTTGGAGCTCGTGCTCTAGGTATTCATCTCGACTATTGAATTCGGAACTTGGTTTATGGAGGCTCTCATAGCTCCAGTTGTCAATACGATCGTACTTCGCCTGGTCGGCTTGAAGGTCATCTCTTGAGTTGGCGTTCATATGTACTCCAGCAACATAATCGTTGCTCAAAAAATAAAAAGCAGCTTTCCGGAAAAAGCAAATAATTGTTATGCAGGCAATACTATACCAAGTGCACAGCCATTTCGATTAGACGAAAGTCTTGTATACAAATTTTCGGTAAGTGATTGTTACCAAAGCAAAAACAGTGTGTTTTTTAAACAGCTTATTTGGCCAAATACGTTTAATATTGGTAAGTTAAAAAAGAAATTCACTGAAGGCAATAAAGGCATTAGGAACACTCCTTTAGAGCATCCCTAAGATAATGACGACTCTTTATTTTTTTTGGAAATCCAACATACGCTGCAAAGGAATAAGTGCTTTGACTCGAGTTTCTTCCGGCACATGAATTTCGCCAGAAAGATCTCGTAGTGAATCTCGAAGCATTTCTAAGCTGTTTAACGCCATCCAAGGACAGTGAGCACAACTCCTACAGCTTGCTCCAGAGCCTGCGGTTGGAGCTTCTATAAAGCGCTTATCAGGGGAAGCCTGGCGCATTTTATAAAAAATCCCCCGATCTGTTGCCACAATAAAAGTACTATTTGACATTGACTTGGTTGCGTTTAACAACTGCGAAGTGGAACCGACTACATCGGCTATCTCAACAACAGATTCTGGCGATTCAGGATGAACAAGCACTGCTGCATCAGGGTAAATCGCTTTAAGGTCTAGAATTCCTTTGGCTTTAAACTCTTCATGAACGATGCAAGCGCCATCCCACAGGATCATATCTGCGCCAGTTTCTTTCTGAATATAGCCACCAAGATGTTGATCTGGCGCCCAAACGATCTTTTCACCTTGATCCACCAAATGCTCTACCACATCCAGTGCAATACTAGAGGTGACCACCCAATCTGCACGCGCTTTAACGGCAGCAGAAGTGTTTGCATAGACAACCACTTTACGATCTGGGTATTGATCGCAAAAAGCTGAAAACTCTTCAATAGGACAACCAATATCCAATGAACAGGTAGCTTCAAGTGTCGGCATAAGCACTGTTTTTTCTGGGCTTAAGATTTTAGCTGTCTCGCCCATGAATTTCACCCCAGCGACAACCAAGGTTTCTGCAGGATGCGTCGCCCCAAAACGAGCCATTTCTAAAGAATCTGCGATAACGCCGCCAGTTTCTTCGGCGAGTTCTTGAATGGCGTCATCGGTATAGTAATGCGCAACCAGAACAGCATTGTTTTGTTTCAGTAGGGATTTGATTTCTTCACGAATCGCTGCGTTGTCAACGGATTGAACTTCGAGACTTTTTTCAGCTTCCGATAGATACTTTTGAACTGTATTGCGAAGTGCCGCTTTATTTGCAACGCCAGACATGTCATTACCCCTTTAGAAACTGGGAGTGAAATGAGTGTTTTTGGTGGGTCGTACTGGATTCGAACCAGTGACCAATTGATTAAAAGTCAACTGCTCTACCAACTGAGCTAACGACCCAAAAATCACAAGGAGAAAGAATAAACGTTGGTGGGTCGTACTGGATTCGAACCAGTGACCAATTGATTAAAAGTCAACTGCTCTACCAACTGAGCTAACGACCCAACGGGTTGCGTATAATACAGAGCCCGCAGGATAATGCAAGCTATTTAACTTTACTTAAATAAGCGGAAGATAATTTCGCTGCTTTGGTATCAGGAAAACGACGAATCACATCTTGTAAATACCCTTTCGCTTTTACAGTATCACCTAGCTGATCACTGACGGTACCAAGCTTATACAAAGAATCCGGCTCTTTATTATGCCCCGGAAAACGTTGAATCACCGTCGTGAAAGCGGTTAACGCCTCTCTTGCTTTACCCTGAACCAATTTAACTTCTCCAAGCCAGTAATAGCCATTACCAGTAAGGGAGTTGTTTGGGTAAGTTTTAACAAACTCAGCTAAAGAAACCTCTGCGTCATCAAAACTTCTTTGTCGTATAAGACCATAAGCATCATTGTAAGCTTTTTGAGACATTTCAGACGGCGGCTGAAGTGTAACTGGAGTTAGTGGTGAGGTAGGCAAAGCACTACTAACAACAGCGGCTGTTTCTTGAATAACAGGTTCAGATGGTACAGGACTTCCAACAATAGCGGTCGGCTGAGGGGATGAAGCCGGTGGCGCGGTCATTAATAAAGAAATACGTTTATCTAAATCAATATAACGATCTCTTTGACTTGATTTCATTAATTTAAGTTCATGCCCCTGCTCTTCTAACTGACCACGAAGGCTTTGCACTTCCTGCTGCAATGTTTCTAATTGAAACAACAAGTCAGCCGCCGCACTGGGTGTTAAGCCAGCACTGGATTCAGCAAGTGCAAATGGCGCTGTGAAATACAGCGCCATTGCGAAAGAGCGAACTTTGATATTTTTGACAAGCATTATTCGTAGCGAACTTCAACGCGACGGTTTAACTGCCAAGCGTTGTTATCGTGACCAAAAGCAACAGGTACTTCTTCACCGAAGCTGACTGTTTCAATTTGTGACGCCGCAACACCCTGGATAGTTAAGTAACGACTGATCGCTTTAGCACGACGCTCACCAAGAGCCATGTTGTACTCACGAGTACCGCGCTCATCAGCGTGGCCTTCAAGAACAATACGTGCATCTGGGTTTGATACTAAGAATGAAGCGTGCTTAGCCAAGGCCTCACGAGATTCTGGACGAACAATAGACTTATCAAAATCGAAGTAGAATACGATTTGTACACCATCTAGTGGGTCAACTTCTGGCTGTTGAACAGCAGCAGCGTCTTCAACGATAACACTTGTTACTGTATCCCCTTCACCGGCGCCGTAGGCTTGGTCAGTATTTGCTGCTGCATCAGCTTGCTCAGCCATAGCTGCGTCTTCTGCAACAGTAGACGTGTCTGTGTCAGACGCTGTCGTACTACAACCTGCAATCCAAGCGGCAGACAAACCAATAACCGCGAACTTACCTAATTTATTTACACTCATTATTCACTCCTCAATGACTCTATTTGAAGTACGGTGACCAAGATGGCTCACGTACATCACCTTCTGCTGATGGTAACCTATATTTAACAAGACCATCAACGGATACTACGGCTAAAATGCCCTTGCCTTGATATGTAGTAGCATACATAACCATACTACCATTTGGTGCAATACTTGGCGATTCGTCTAAATAGGTTTCCGTTAGAGTCTGCACACGCCCTGTATTCATATCTTGTAACGCAACATGATAGTTGCCGTCGTTTTTTTGCACCGTCACCAGATAACGCCCATCTGGTGTCATTCTTGCTCTTGTATTCAGCTCACCCTCAAAGGTAACTCGTTCAACCCGCTTTGAGCCCGTATCTAAGCGATAAATTTGAGGGTTTCCGCCACGATCAGAGGTGAACACAATGCCTTTGCCATCAGGTTCCCAGCTAGGTTCTGTATCAATGGCATAATGATTCGTCATACGCTCAAGCTTTTGCGTGGCTATGTCCAATGTATAAATTTCAGGATTGTTATCTTTCGACAAAACCAAAGCAAGTTTCTTGCCATCTGGCGACCAAGCAGGAGCACCATTTAACCCTCTAAATTGAGCGATTTGCTGACGTTTTCCTGTAGCTAGCTCCTGAATAAAAATACTCGGACGTCGATTACGAAACATAACATAAGCAATATTACGACCGTCCATGCTCCATGAAGGTGACAATATGGGCTCTTTGGATTCCACTACAACTTGAGGTCGATGGCCATCTGCGTCGGCAACTTGCAGCTTAAACAAAGGCGCTTTTTTATCTCCCTCTGCAGTAACATATAATATTCTGGTACTAAATGCGCCTCTAGAACCTGTCAAAAGTTCGTAAACTTTATCACTGATGTAATGGGCCGCATCCCGGAAATTGCGCGCGCTCACATCAATCGACGCGTGTTTTTGTACTGGCTTTTGACTAAGCACATTAAGCAATTCAAAGCCTACTCGGTATTGATTATTAGGCAATTTGCTGATGCTGCCAATTACCACGTAATCGCTTTTAAGAAGACGCCAATCACGATAAAAAACATCCGCTTCTTTTGAAGGCATGCTCAGCATATTGGCTCTTGGAATCGGCTGAAACAGACCACTACGCGCTAAATCATTCTCTACGATTTGCGCGATGTCTTCAGGCAATGCCTCCACGCCAGTGTAGCCAAAAGGAACGACAGCAATAGGAAGGAGTTGGTCTGCACCACTGGTAATTTCTATCACTAACTGTGCTTTTGCCGTACCAACAGATAACACGCAGGCAAACACAACACTTAACCATTTTTTTAACATCATTAATTTCTCAAATCTTGCGGGTTAAAAATTAAATCTACTTGACGGAAATTACGCTCAAACACATAAGAGTCCACTTCAGCCAGTTCGTCTATTTTTCTGACCTTATACACAGCGTCAACTGCTCTTTGATCAAACAACGCATCACCACTTCCTCTGGTGATTTGAACATTCATAACCTCACCGTTAGGCAAGAAATAGATGCGTAACTGGGTTTTCATATTGTTCCTGGCGCTTGGGGGTCGTATCCATGCCGCTGTAACACGGTTGTTAATTAAGCTACTGATAGACTGGACCATTTGCGCTTCTTCTGCCGCTTGCTGTTTAGCTTCCTCGGCAGCTGCGGCTTCTAGCGCCGCCTCTTCTTTGGCTTTTTCTTCTGCTGCAATTCTAGCCGCTTCTTCTTGGCGCTTGCGTTCTTGTTCCGCCACTCGATCCGCCTCAGCCTTATCCGCTAAGGCTTTACGACGTTGTTCATCGGCCAATTTTTGCTCTGCCTGACGTTTCTTTTCAAGTTCTTGAGCTTGCTTTTTAGCCGCTTCAGTTTTAGCAAGCTGCTCTTTTCTAGCGGCCTCTTGCTGGCGAGCCTGTTCTTTTTTGGCCGCTTCTGCTTTTTCTCTGGCTTGTTTGGCTTGGGCTAATTGTTTTTGCTTCTCTTCAAGCACTCTGCGCTCGGTCTCTTTTTTCTTTCTCGCCTGCTCAGCGTCTTTTTTCTTTTTATCTGCTAAAGCCTGGGCTGCACGCTGTTGTGCCGCCCTTTCTTCCGCTTCACGCTGACCAATAATGGTTTGAGAGACATCGACTACAGTCGCATTAACGATGGGCAGCCTTTTGGGTGCAGGCGCATCATTGGAACTAAAATCGACCGCAAACAAACTGACAGCAACAATACCGCCGTGCAAGCCAATAGCTAAAGCAATAGGAAGATGATAACTGTCTGTTTTGAACCACTTCATCAATTTTGATCCGGCTCAGTGACTAAACCTACATTAGGCACCCCAGCACCTTGCAACGCCACCATCAAACCAATGACATCTCCGTAAGCAACGCTTTTATCTCCTCGAACAAGGACAGACGTGGTTGGACTTTGCGCAAGCACCTTCCTCACTCTGTCTTGAAGTTGAGGCAAGGTAATAGACTCTTGGTTACCACCAATATCGATGTAAAAACGACCAGACGCATCGACAGAAGCAATGATCACTTCGTTGTCGCTGTCTTGCATAGGTGCTGCATTCGCACTTGGTAATTCAACATCCACACCTTGTGTCATCATCGGTGCAGTAATCATAAAGATCACCAGCAACACCAACATCACATCAATATAGGGCACCACATTGATCTCCGCCATAGGGCGGCGTTTGTTTCTTCGTCTTGAGCGTGCCACTATGCCGCCCCTCCCTCTCTCACGTGTACTTTACGGTGTAAAATACTGGTGAACTCATCGGCGAAGTTTTCATAACTGGCGCCTAAAGATTCTGCCGCGGTAGAGAAACGGTTGTACGCAATGACCGCTGGAATCGCCGCCGCCAAACCAATGGCTGTCGCAATCAGCGCCTCGGCAATACCGGGTGCGACCGTCGCCAGCGTCGCCTGTTGAACCTCCGCTAGACCGATAAACGAATGCATAATCCCCCACACAGTACCAAACAAACCGATATAAGGACTGGTTGAGCCCACGGTTGCTAAAAACGGCAAATGCTTGTCTAGCTTTTCTTCTTCTCGGTAAAGTGCGACTCGCATGGCTCTTTGCACACCATCCATAATGGCATCTGGCATCACATCATGACTTTTACGCAACCGAGTAAACTCTTTAATACCAGAAATAAAGATGTTCTCCATGCCAGCGACTTTTCGCCCATCTTGGGTCAGCTTCTGATACAACTGACTCAAATCGATACCAGACCAAAAACTATCTTCAAACGTTGAGCTGACTTTTTTCGCTTCTTTTAATACTCGAATCCGCTGAAAAATAACAATCCATGAAAAAACGGACGCAGCAAGCAAAATCAACATAACCAGTTGAACCACAATACTCGCACTGGCGATAAGTCCCCAAATTGACATTATTAACCTCTATTTAAAATCGGTAGGTAGTTGGTAATTAAAATGTTCATACGCTCGCTTTGTTACCTGACGCCCTCTTGGCGTTCTGATCACAAAGCCTTGCTGAATCAAAAACGGCTCGATGACATCTTCGATGGTGTCTTTGTCTTCACCTAATGCGGCAGAGACACTGTCTAGACCAACTGGCCTTCCGTCGAATTTTTCGATCATAGTCAATAACATACGTCTGTCTAGATGGTCGAAACCTTGACTGTCTACACTTAACATATCAAGCGCTCGTTGAGCAACCTTTTGGCCTACTAAGCGATCACCACTCACTTGCGCTACATCCCTAACACGACGTAACAGACGATTGGCGATACGCGGTGTACCTCGTGATCGCCTCGCCACTTCAAAGCAGCCAGGGTGATCAAGCTCCATGCCCATCTTACTTGCCGAGTGGGCAACGATCGTGGTCAGGGATTCTACATCGTAAAACTCTAACCGTTGGACTATGCCAAAACGGTCACGTAATGGCGATGTCAATAGTCCTGCACGGGTTGTTGCTCCGACAAGAGTAAAAGGCGGGAGTTCAATTTTAATTGACCGTGCCGCAGGCCCTTCTCCGATCATGATATCCAACTGATAATCTTCCATCGCTGGATATAGCACTTCTTCAATAGCAGGGCTAAGGCGATGTATTTCATCAATAAAAAGAATGTCGCCTTCATTTAGATTGGTGAGCAGAGCAGCCAAATCCCCTGCTCTTTCAAGAACCGGCCCCGAAGTCGTCTTTACTTCAGCCCCCATTTCATTACCAATGATGTTCGCCAATGTGGTTTTACCCAATCCAGGTGGGCCGAAAACCAAGGTGTGATCCAAAGGCTCTTCTCGCTGACGCGCTGCCTCAATAAAGATCTCCATTTGCTCTCTGACCACTGGCTGCCCAATATACTCAGCCAAAGATTGTGGACGAATAGCGCGATCCACTTGGCGGTCATTGCCTTTGAGTTCAGCCGAAATAATACGATCTTGTTCAATCATGGTTTATTTTCTCAACATCCCTTTCAAAGCCGCCTTAATAACATCTTCACTGCTGGCCGCATCAACTGGCACACCAGCAACAGCTTTTGCCGCTTCTTGAGGCTTATAACCTAACGAAATAAGTGCAGCTTCTGCTTCCTGCCGAGGATCGGCTTGCACCTGACGCAACACCGCAGGCGTCGAAAACAAATCGTTCTTTGCCGCTTGACCGAGCTTATCTCGAAGCTCAATGATCAATCTTTCAGCAGTTTTTTTCCCGACTCCAGGAATGCGAGTCAACGCTGTCACATCCGATTCTTGAACATTGGCAACCAACTCTTCAGAAGACATGCTTGACAAAATAGCCAGCGCCATCTTTGGGCCTATGCCATTCACCTTGATCAACACGCGAAACAAAGCCCGCTCACTTTTATCAATGAAGCCATATAAGGTGTGCGAATCTTCTTTCACCAGCATGTGCGTATGCAAAACAACCTGACCGCCCACGGGGGGCAAATCATAAATCGTTGTCATAGAGGCGCTGACGTCATAACCAACACCTGCCACATCGATAAGTAACTCGGGGGGTGTCTTCTCTACTAATGTGCCGACAATTCGTCCGATCACAATGTTTTCCTTACATCTTGTTCAGTCCAGCGCTTAGAAGTTCGCCCTGCACGTTTACCAACGCCATATTCAAGGCCACCAGACGTTCGTGTATTGGCATGACATAGAGCAATGGCCAGAGCATCGGCCGCGTCGGCCTGAGGTTTAGAGGTCAAATTCAACAACAACTGAACCATCATTTGCACCTGGGTTTTATCGGCGTTACCGTTACCTACTACCGATTGCTTAACGCGCCTAGCGGCATATTCATTCACCACCAACTCTTTAAGAGACGCCGCCACAATGGCCGCCCCTCTTGCTTGACCAAGTTTGAGCGCTGAATTGGCGTTTTTTGCCAAAAACACTTCTTCGATGGCAAATTCACTTGGCTGATATTGGTCCAACAACTCCGTCACGTTGTTAAATATGTGCTTGAGTCGAACAGACAGAGCTTCATCAGGTAAACGTATACAGCCGCTGTTTACATATACGCTTTTGCCATTGATTACATCAAGGATACCAAAGCCCGTAATCCGAGAACCAGGGTCGATGGCGAGAATTCGTGTTGTGGCCATGTTTCTTGCGCCTTATATAGTAACGGCATATTTCAGCAGCCCTTTAAGCAGTATGCAATGAGAATGAATAAAAAAGGCCGCTTTATAGCGACCTTTTACGGTTTTTTTGCACATGGGTGACATAACGATTGCTTATCTCACCCCCATTGAGCTCGAAAACAATCAATAACCGCCTTATTGACTACCCTTCAACCACAGGTTTTCTGACTCGAATGTTAAGCTCTTTCAGCTGCTTATCGCTCACTTCACCAGGTGCTTGCGTCAACAAACAAGTCGCGCTTTGCGTTTTAGGGAACGCGATAACATCACGAATAGAACTAGATCCTGTCATCAACATAACCAGACGATCAAGACCAAATGCCAAGCCGCCATGCGGTGGCGCACCGAATTTCAAAGCATCCAGTAGGAAGCCAAATTTCTCTTCTTGCTCTTCCTTGCTGATATTGAGCAATTCAAATACCGTTTCTTGCATAGAGGATTGATGAATACGAATTGAACCACCGCCCAACTCTGTACCGTTCAACACCATGTCATAGGCTTGCGACAGCGCATTGATTGGGTCAGCTTTTAGATCTTCTGGAGAACATGAAGGCGCTGTAAATGGATGGTGAATAGCCGTAATGCCGCCGTCAGATGTTTCTTCAAACATAGGGAAGTCAACAACCCATAAAGGCGCCCATTTGCATGTGTAAAGATTCATATCTTCACCCAATTTGCAACGAAGAGCACCAAGGGCTTCACACACAACCTTTTTAGAATCTGCACCGAAGAAGATCAGATCACCATCCTGCGCTTCTAAACGCTCAAGCAAGGCCGCTCGCACTTCAACAGGCAAAAACTTAACGATAGGCGACTGCAAACCCTCTTCTAAATTGGATTTATCGTTTACCTTGATGTAAGCCAAGCCCTTAGCACCATAGATACCCACAAATTTCGTGTAGTCGTCAATCTGCTTGCGAGTTAAGGCATTGCCACCCGGCACTTTCAGTGCAGCAACACGGCCTTTTGGATCCTTTGCAGGGCCAGAGAAGACTTTAAAATCCACATCCGACATCAGATCACATACACTGACAATGGTAAGCGGAATACGCAAATCTGGCTTGTCGCTGCCGTAAGTTTCCATTGCTTCCGAGTAAGCCATGCGTGGGAAAGTTCCCAAATCCACATTCATCAACTCTTTGAAAAGACTCACGATCATCTCTTCCGTCATACCCATGATTTGCTCTTCACTCATGAAAGACGTTTCGATGTCCACTTGAGTGAATTCAGGCTGACGATCGGCGCGCAAATCTTCATCACGAAAACATTTAGCGATTTGGTAATAACGATCAAAACCAGACACCATCAACAACTGCTTGAAAAGCTGAGGCGACTGAGGTAGCGCGAAAAAGCTACCTTGCTGAGTACGACTAGGTACCAAGTAATCACGCGCGCCTTCTGGTGTGGCACGGGTCAAGATAGGCGTTTCAATGTCCAAAAAGCCGTTATCATCTAAATAACGACGCAAAACAGAAGTTACCTTGGAGCGAAAACGCATCTTTTGTTGGATTTCTGGACGACGTAAATCGATGAAACGATTTTTCAAACGAACGTCTTCACCAACAGATTGATGCTCATCCAACTGGAAAGGTGGTGTTTTAGCAGAGTTTAGGATTTCAAGCTCTGTACCCAAGACTTCAATTTCGCCGGTGTTCATGTTCGGATTAACCGTACCTTCAGGACGAGCTCGAACCAAACCTTTCAGTTTTACAACGAATTCGTTACGCACACTGTCGGCGATACCAAAACTTTCCGCACGATCAGGGTCAAAAACAACCTGCGTCACCCCTTCACGGTCACGCACGTCTAAGAAAATAACACCACCGTGGTCACGGCGACGATGTACCCAACCGCAAAGGGTAATTTCTTGTGAAATGTTAGAAGCATTTAACTCGCCGCAATAATGGCTGCGCATAATTTCTTTCCTATTACTGTCTCAGTAAGAGAGTGATGTGTTCTTTGGGTGTTCTCTATCTTGGTAGGCACCTTGGGTGTTTCTAGCACGAGATAGAACAACAGAATATTTAAGGCAACGCATTATATGCGAAGCGAAGGCGACTCTCTAGGGTCTGAACCAAATTTGTCTTATACAAGTCATGGATTAACAAACATCGAGGATCTCATATTGAGTTTGTTGCCCGTTTTGCATCAGTGTCACTTCGTCTTCTATTGAACGCCCCAGTAACACCTTACCCACAGGGCTTGATGGCGTGACCAAAAATATCTCTTCCTCTTCAAGGTCGACCCGCAAACCGCCAGCACAAGGGGAAAGAAAGAAATGCTTATTCTTCGGGTTTGGCGAATCAATGGCGGCCAAAGACACCAGACTCCATAATTTTATTGGCGACTCTTTGTCCACTGAGTTGAGCTCAGCTTTTACGAAGCTTTGCCAGTCCGCCTCACACTCCAATACTCGCTGGGATTGACCGTGAGCTAAATAAGAGGCTTCTAGTCCAAAAGTATCGTACTTATTTTCCGCCACACTTTCCTCGTTCGTCGCGGCATCATGAGCTTGCTTAGCCGCCCATTTCGCATTGTTATATCGGGCTAACAAGGCGTCAATTATCTGTTGATGTAGGTTACGTTTGTTCATTGCGCCCCAATTGTAAAATCAGCATTGTAACGAGCCGTTATCATTTAGACATTGCTTTATTTCTTAGTTGACATAATCAACTCAAATAAATATAATGAAAACCATTCTCATTAAAGAGGCAAATATGAACACTCAACTCGGCGAGTCATTACACCAACTAATGCACAGCTACCGCAATCAGTTGCGAATTGCCGCTTTAGAAGCAGGCATCAAATTGCCCATTTGTCAGATTCGATCACTAAAATGCATTAACTCGATCGAACACTGCAATGCCAGTGACATCTCCAATCAACTTATGCTCGATAAGTCACAAGTCGCTCGCGTGCTAAAAGAGCTGGTCAATGAGGGCTTAATCAGCAAAGCCCCCTGCCCAACGAATCACAGAAGTCAGCGCTTAAACCTAACATCAAAAGGCGAAAAGACACTGCTTGATATACGCACACTTGATCAGCACGCCGCTCAGACCATGACTCAAAACATGACCGAAAAACAAATAAACGACTTTATCGCATTAACCAGCATCATGCTGAGCAACCTTCGCTAACCCAGCGCCCCGCTTCTCATAATGCCTTTGAATCACATGTTTACACCAAGGAGTGAACCATGAGTAAACCACAGCCACGCGAACTCACTGTTATACAAAAAACATTGATCACACCTCATATGCTGCGTATCACGCTGGGTGGAGACAACATAAACACCATTCCAGACAACCAAGAAAGCGGCCACATCAAGCTTATTTTTCCTCAAGAAGGTCAGCGTCCGTTGATGAGAACCTACACTATACGACAACAACGAGCTGATGAAATCGATGTAGACTTTGTACTGCATGACGAGCCAGGCCCAGCGTCTTCTTGGGCGCAAACCGCAGAAGTGAACGATTCTATTTTGATTGGCGGCCCCGGCCCGACCAAAAGAATAGCCAAAGCCGATTGGTATTTACTGATTGGTGATATGACCGCCCTGCCAGCCATCAGTGTGAATTTAGCCGAATTGCCAGACAACGCCATTGGTTATGCCGTCATCGAAGTCATTTCGAAAGACGACATTCAACCATTGCCACACCCAGATGGCATTGAAATCATATGGGTAATCACCCCGCATCCAGGTGAAAACCCAGCCAATTTACTGGATCAGGTCACTGCGCTGAAATGGTACCTAGGGGAAGCGTCTGTGTGGATCGCCTGCGAATTTAGCAGCATGAAGGCATTGCGTCAGTATTTTAGACATGACAAACCGATTGCTCGGGGTCTGTTATACATTTCAAGCTATTGGAAGCTTGGTAACAATGAAGACCAACATAAAGTACACAAGCGAATGGACGCTGAAAGCGCCGATTAAACGCTTTGCTACCTTTTGTCGTAAAAAATTAGTCAAAAAAGACCCCCATCAATTGGATAGTCCAACTATTGGGGGTCACTTACATTTAGGTTGATTTTTTGTGGTGTATTTAAAGACGAACGCTTTCGATTATTAAGTCCACCACGCTATCCAAGCCAGTTTCGGCTATTGAAGAATCCGCCAAGGCACTGTCTTCAATAATAAAGGTGACGCCCGTTTGTCGAATAAGCGACACCTCTTGAGCCGTCGCATCTGCTTTGGCCAACGCCACCACGCCCTGTTTAAGTAGCAGACGCTCTAGCGCTTCAGCTTGAACCAATACCTCAGCCGTTACTGCGATCACCGCTGGTTTTTGTCCCAACCGTGCTGCACGATCTTCTGCACTGACTTTTGTCGCTTGTTCAAGATCTGCTGCGACCTCTTCCACCATACCAGCGCCAACGGTTACATTGGTTAAACGATCAATAATAATCAATGCACCGGTAAAACGACTGTCTGTGTATTCATCAAATGCCACAGGAGCATCAAATTGAACCACGGCCTCACCAATACCATTTAATTCCAAAGCATCGATTTTATGTTTGTCTAACGTATTCACATCGATACGATGGTTAAAATGGTGCACCTTACCAGGCACTGTTTGCGTGCCCAGCTTAAAATCGTAAAGTTTAACGGGCACCAGAGGATGCTCAGCCATCCACACAACAGAAGCACGCAGTGTCGAGGCGATCTGCGGCGCTTGGCCAACGTGCGACAACATACCACCACGGCTGATATCAATTTCGTCTTCCAAGGTGATCGTTATCGCTTGACCGGCTTTTGCCATCGCAAGATCACCATCATACGTAACAATACGCTCAACCTTTGATGTTTTACCTGATGGTAAGGCCACCACGGTATCGCCTGGCTGAACACGACCCGCCGCAACTGTCCCAGAAAAACCACGAAAATCAAGATTAGGTCGGTTAACGTACTGTACCGGGAAACGAAACGCATCTTGCTTCAAATCGCGATTAATTTGTACACTTTCCAAAATCGCCATGAGCGGCTCGCCTTGATACCAAGGGGTACTGTCCGACGCATTGACCACGTTGTCACCGCGAAGTGCTGACATGGGAACAAATTGTATGTCCGCGGGGTTACGGTCACCCAATTGATCCACAAACGACAAATAATCGTCTTTGATTTGATTAAAGGTCTCTTCTGAGAAGCCCACCAAGTCCATTTTATTGACCGCGACCACAAGGTGCTTGATGCCTAATAAAGAGGCAATAAAACTGTGACGACGAGTTTGTGTTTGTACGCCATATCGAGCATCAATCAATATGATTGCAAGATCACAGGTGGATGCGCCTGTTGCCATGTTACGAGTGTATTGTTCGTGACCTGGTGTATCCGCAATGATGAACTTGCGTTTTTCCGTTGAAAAATATCGGTACGCCACGTCAATGGTAATGCCTTGCTCGCGCTCAGCTTGCAATCCATCGACCAGTAATGCCAAGTCTACTTCTTCGCCTTGCGTACCAGATTTTTTGCTGTCGCGCTTTACGGCGTCCAAGTGATCTTCATAAATCAATTTTGAATCGTGTAGTAAACGGCCAATGAGTGTACTTTTGCCATCATCTACGTTGCCACAAGTTAGAAGGCGCAGTAGATCTTTTTCTTCATGTTGTTTCAAATAGCCAAGTATGTCTTGGCTGATCAATTCTGACTGGTGTGACATTTTGTTTACTCCAAACCTTAGAAATAACCTTGCTTCTTCTTTTCTTCCATCGATCCAGAAGAATCGTGGTCAATCATTCGCCCTTGTCGCTCTGAGCTTTTTGTCAGTAGCATTTCTTGGATAATCTCTGGTAAAGACGTAGCATCGGACTCCACCGCGCCAGTCAGCGGGTAGCAACCCAAAGTACGAAAACGCACCGACTTCATCTCTGGAACTTCACCATTCAATGGCATACGTTCGTCGTCAACCATGATCAAAGTACCATCACGCTCTACAACAGGGCGTTTTGCGGAGAAATACAAGGGCACAATTGGAATGCTTTCTAGGTAAATGTATTGCCAGATATCTAATTCGGTCCAATTCGACAAAGGAAAGACGCGAATGCTTTCGCCTTTGTTCACTTTGCCGTTATAGATATTCCAAAGTTCAGGACGTTGGTTTTTAGGGTCCCAACGGTGTTGTTTATCACGGAAAGAATATACCCGCTCTTTGGCTCTGGATTTTTCTTCGTCGCGACGAGCACCACCAAAGGCCGCATCAAAACCGTATTTGTCTAAGGCTTGCTTCAGTCCCTGAGTTTTCATCACATCCGTGTGTTTAGAACTACCATGTGTAAAAGGCCCTACTCCCTGCTCAATGCCTTCTTGATTTTGGTGAACAATCAATTCCAACCCTAATTTAGCCACCAGCTCGTCTCTAAAAGAGATCATTTCTTTAAATTTCCAACCTGTGTCCACGTGCATTAGTGGAAATGGCGGCTTGCCTGGGTAAAAAGCTTTCATTGCCAAATGCAGCATCACGGCGGAATCTTTACCGATCGAGTACAACATAACCGGATTATCAAATTCTGCCGCCACTTCACGAATAATATGAATACTTTCGGCTTCTAGCTGTTTTAAGTGAGTCAGTCTTGCCTCTGTCATAATTTCCTATCTCTGTTATCTGGCTTGAACAATGAAGCCAATATAACATTCTTTAAAGTTATAAAAACAAAATTAAATAGATGTATTTAGAATAAGCATAGCAAGAATGCCTTATAACTAAAATTCATAGAAATGGCAGTTAGAATGCAAAAAGCCGACATAAAGCCGACATAAAGTCGGCTTTAGTTCAGTTTTTGTGACAGTTTAAAAAGAGAGTGAGAGCCCTAGAGGTTTATTCATCACTAAATTGTTGCTCTAACATAAGCTGATTAATTTGCTTGCGAAGACGAATGATCTCGCCATTCACTTGGGTTCTGAACGCATCGCTGGATTCAATCGCATCTTGATGATTTGCCAAGGTTTGCTGAATTTTAGCCGTATCTGCGTTCTTAGACTCGATCGAAGCTTTTTGCAATGAAGCGACATCATCTTGTAAGGCATCCAGCTCTTGCAAAATTTGCTCTAAACTCAAAGCTTGCGCTTCGTTCTGACCCGTTTGAGCAGCAATTAGCGCATCCGCTGTTTCTAATTTTTTCGCCTGGGTTTCTTGTTGAACAGCGACTGCTTTAAGTGTTTCATCTAATGTCGCAACAGATGGTACTAGTTTGTTGTAACCGGCTTCTACATCGTTAAAGGCGTCTGCTTGAACGGCAATGCGCTTCGACTGCGTCGATAAGGTTTCCCGCATGGCAGACATTTTTTTGTCCAACGCATCAAGCGATTCGTTATTGCTAGCAATGGCTTTTCGGTTGGTATCATAAGAAACACCCCATAGCTTACGAATTTCACTGTCGTGCTTTTTCAGGGTTTCTTCTAACGTCTCACCTTGCTTGTTAGCCGACACATCGGCCGCTAGTAGCTGGTGATCCAAGTTTTGAATTTCACTTTTCGCACCGTACAACTCATTGCGCAACTGCATATTTTGTTGCCACAGCCAATAACCTGCACCAGAGGCAGCGACAATCAGCATAATTAACAAGAAGTACACGCCAGCAAGGCTTTGCTTTTTATGCACGACCGTTGGCGCATGGGCAGGTCTTTTAGGGGTAGGAGTGGAAGGCCCTTTTTTGACTGGTGTACTGGGTCTTCTTTCGCTGACTTCATCTTGATCCAGAGTCAGGCTTGGGATCTCAACATCATCGTCTCTTCGCATGGAAATCTTATATGGCCGTTATTAACAAAAATTATAGAAAATTAAACTAGAACAATCCTAAATAATATTATCTTAAGATGTTCGGTGCTACTATATAAGCACCATTAACTGCTTGATAACAAGCATTTTTCGTTAATAAAAAGCAAGGAGAATTGAAATGGCTTTTGAATTACCCGCTCTTCCTTATGCTAAAAACGCACTAGAGCCTCATATGTCTGTTGAGACGCTTGAATACCATCATGGCAAGCATCACAACACCTACGTTGTTAAGCTAAACGGTTTGGTTCCTGGTTCTGAATTCGAAGGCAAAACGCTTGAAGAAATCATCGCCTCTGCTCCAGCTGGCCCTGTGTTCAACAACGCAGCACAAATCTGGAACCATACGTTTTTCTGGAACAGCTTAAGCCCTAACGGCGGCGGCGAACCAACTGGCGTACTGGCTGATGCCATCAATGCAAAATGGGGCTCTTTCGCAGACTTCCAAGCGGCTTTTGATGACAAAGCCGTTAACAACTTCGGTTCAAGCTGGACTTGGTTGGTGAAAAACGCTGACGGCTCTCTAGACATCGTTAACACAAGCAATGCTGGTACGCCAATGACAAGTGGTCAAACGCCTGTTATCACCGTTGACCTTTGGGAACACGCTTACTACATCGACTACCGCAACGTACGCCCTGACTACTTAAAAGGTTTCTGGGCTCTTGCTAACTGGGAATTTGCTTCTGCAAACTTCGCCGCTTAAGTAAGCGTTCGTCTTTTAAGACCAGTCACAAAACGCGGCCTTTGCCGCGTTTTTTTTGTGAAAAAATATGGTTTATCGCTCTACTTTGGCGAACTCATTTCATTTTGCACAGACAACTTAGCCTGTATAAATTCAGAGTGCGGCATAAAGAGCAGCTCGCTAATTCGACGAATCCGATGATCTTCGTGAGCATCGATATCGCCATCCGCCAGCGCTACTCGCCAAAGGGCTTTCAACAATGCTAACTTTTGCTCTAACGTCGCATTTTCGTTAACCACTTTAGTGAATTGATAAAGATCGTTAGCATGATCCACACCTGAACGCGCTTCCGCATAGATACTGTCGATATCATCGCCTAAATCGCTCACTTGATGCAAAAAGGCTTTTACTTGTTGTTCTTCTTTTTCGTCCACTTCGTGATCGGCTAACATGACTTCCATTAGCAGAACCGTCACGGCTTTTTGGTACGATATTTTCTCACTTTCTTCAACCGGAAAACTGAACAGACGCTTTAACGCTTCTAACATGATCACTCCAAAATATAGGCTCTTAAGGCCTCAATAAGACTATTAGGAAATTGTCGATAATCAAGATAAGGACACCAGACACGCGGCAAAGACACATGCGCTAATTGCGCTCCACCGCCATAAACCGGCTCACCATTTACAGGCAAACGGTCTTCAAATGTTTTACCGACAATAAATAAGCCGCCTTTATAATCAACGAGCTGATCAACAGAAAATGTAATAGCGATGTTGTTAAATAAGCTGTTATCTCGATGATAGCGCCATTTCGCAGCATCCTCCGCGGTCAATTTCGCCATAATAGTAAAGATTTTACGCCAATGGTTGCCATTTAGTGCCACTAACTCAGCTACATTGGGTACTTCCAAGTAAGCCTTATTAGCATCACTCGGTAACTTAGGGGTATTTGGCAGTAAAAATACAAATGTTGCTTGAGCTGGAGGCGCACCTAACCATAGATCGTCCATTGTCTCTCCTCATTAATACAACCAGATTACCTTGTGACACTATCAATATCAGCAAATCAATCGGTAAAGATTATGGAATTGGCGCTATCCGCGACTGCAGAGCACCTTCTTTTGCGTAAATCCACAAAGAAAAGGTGTCTTTTGCCGCTTTAGTATTAGACACAGACGACACCTTTAAATTAGAATTCACTCATATAAATATGAGGAGTCAAATATGGATTCAATTTTTAACCCCCTGGTCGGTGGCCTACTCATTGGTTTAACTGCCACGGTTTACCTACTCACAATAGGTAAAGTCATCGGCATCAGCGGTATTTTATCGCAATTGCTGTTTAGCAAAGAGCGCCTCTTACCTTTCTTATTTATTGCCGGCCTGATCATCGGCGGCAGTGCTTACGGAGTTTTCACTGAGCAAACGGTGCCCTTTCCTGAAGTAAGAAGCCCTTGGTTGTTGATTATTTCCGGTTTATTAGTCGGCTACGGCACACGATTGGGTGGCGGCTGTACCAGCGGACATGGCGTTTGTGGTATTTCTCGATTTTCCCCTCGCTCCATCATAGCCACACTCACCTTTATGGCGACGGCCATCATTACCGTCGCGATCGTCAACTAGGAGACATTTTATGTACGCGTTCATCACATTGGCTTCTGGCTTGGTCTTTGGTTTGGGTCTGGCATTTTCTGAAATGACCAACCCAGCAGTTGTTATTGGTTTCTTGGACATCATGGGAGATTGGAATCCTTCTCTTATCATAGTGATGGCCAGTGCCATCGGTGTTGGGGTTATTGGTTACGCCATTAAAAATAAACGTATCAAGCCTTTAGTCGCGAGCACTTGGCAAGTACCGAACCTGCGCCATATTGATTCACAACTCATCATTGGCTCTGGCTTATTCGGTATTGGTTGGGGGCTGAGCGGCTACTGCCCAGGTCCAGGTCTTACGGCATTAACCAACAACCCAAATGAAGGACTGTACTTCATCGGTGCATTAATCGTAGGCAGTGGACTGCACTTTTTACAGAACAAAGCCACGCAAAAATAGACCCTTGAAATCATTCAATGAAAGAGACTTTTTCGGTCTCTTTTTTTTGCCTAAAAAAGCAAAAAATACTTGACCCAAAGCCCCTTGCGCCTTAAATTTCGCCCGCGTCATTGCTGAACATAATCCGCACCGCTTCAACTGCTGCGCTAGTCGCTTAAGGCCTTTAGGCCGGATAAGTAACAGCCACAAGTAGGACGGGAGAAGGTAAAGGCGTTTACTTATTTAATCGGTTTATGTTTTGCATAATCAAGGAGCTAAAAGCCCATGTCTATTGACGTTAATTCTTTTTACACCCCAGAAAGTTTCGCTCGTTTTAAAGCCTTTGCAGATACAAAAGAAACGCCTTTTGTGGTTATCGATACCAGCATTATCGACGAAGCCTACACAGAGCTGACCAAAGGCTTCCCTGTGGCGGACATTTTTTACGCTATCAAAGCCAACCCCGCACCGGAAATTTTAACCCTGCTGCGTGATCGTGGTTCAAACTTCGATGTGGCTTCTCGCTACGAGCTAGACAAGTTATTCGCTATTGGCGATGTGGCTCCAGAACGCATTAGCTACGGCAACACCATCAAAAAAGCCAAAGACGTACGTTACTTTTATGAAAAAGGTGTGCGTATGTTCGCAACGGATTCTGAAGCGGATTTACGCAACATTGCCAAAGCCGCACCAGGCTCTCGCGTTTATGTGCGCATTTTAACGGAAGGTACAGTAACAGCAGATTGGCCATTGTCTCGTAAGTTTGGTTGCCGTCCTGACATGGCGATGGATTTGTTGGTCTTGGCAAAAGAGCTGGACTTGATCCCTTACGGTATATCATTCCACGTAGGATCTCAGCAAAGAGACATAGGCGCTTGGGATGCGGCCATCGCTAACGTAAAAGTGATCTTTGAGCGCCTAAAAGAAGAAGACAACATTGAGTTACAGATGATTAACATGGGCGGCGGCTTCCCAGCCAACTACATCACCCGCACCAATGAGTTGTCGACCTATGCCGAAGAAATCTCGCGCTTTTTGGAAGAAGATTTTGGTACAGACCTACCACGTATTATTTTAGAGCCTGGTCGCTCTTTGATTTCTAATGCCGGTATTTTGGTGAGCGAAGTGGTGCTGATTTCTCGTAAATCACACACCGCATTAAATCGCTGGATTTTCACCGATGTGGGTAAATTTTCAGGGTTAATTGAAACCTTGGACGAATCCATTAAGTATCCTATTCACGTTGAAAAAGGCGGCGAATTGGAAGAAGTGATTATCGCTGGCCCAACCTGTGACAGTGCCGACATCATGTATGAAAACTACAAATACGGCCTTCCATTGAATTTGGCGATTGGTGATCGTATGTACTGGCTCTCAACAGGGGCCTACACTACGACTTACAGCGCGGTAGAGTTTAATGGCTTCCCGCCATTGGCGTCTTACTATTTGTAAAAACAGCGGTTGTTCTGTTATTGAATATCAAGCCTCTGCGGTCATCGCAGGGGCTTTTTTATTGAAATAGCGTTGCGCCTGGGTAATCATACTGACCTATTGCAAAAAGGAACTATCATGCCATTCTCTCTTAGTGAATTGACTATTTATCCCATTAAATCCATCCAGGGCATTCATCTTCAACACAGCCACGTAGACCTGGATGGCCTGCGAGGCGATCGGCGCTACATGTTGGTAAAGCCAGATGGTCAATTTATCAGTGGTCGTGAATACCCAACCTTAACACTCATTCGAGCAACTCAAACCGCAAATGGCATTTGGACCTTGTCACACCCCAAAGCCTCAGACTCTCTTACACTTGATGAAAGTCTATTCTCATGTATTTATCTGTCCGTCACCGTTTGGGACGATACCGTCGCGGGGCAAAAAACTCACAACCAAGCAGACGCCTGGTTCAGCGAGTTACTCGATAAACCCATTCAACTGGTCTTTTTTGGTGAAGCATCACGGCGCCAAACCCATCGTCGTCCCAACGCGCCTGTTACCTTCGCTGATGGTTATCCTTTTTTACTCACCACCCAAGCGTCTTTAGACGACTTGAATAAAACCAGCAAAATGCACATTGAAATGGCGCAGTTTCGCCCAAACTTAGTGGTTCAAGGTAATGAGGCTTTCGCTGAAGACAGCTGGAAACGTATTCGTATTGGTTCAGTCGAATTTGAGAACGTCAAACCCTGTGTTCGCTGCATTTTCACCACATTAAATCCCGCCACTGCGGAATCCGTTGGTAAAGGGGAACCATTAAAAACGCTGGGGAAATTTCGTTTGTTGGATAACCAAGAAGGCATCACCTTTGGCATTAACATGGTGGCCGTTACTACCGGAGAGATTCAACTTGGTGATTCAGTCGAAATATTAGAATACCAAGAAGCCGACCATTATATTGATCGCCGATAGTCCACTAAAACGAAAAAAGGAAGCGATGAAGCTTCCTTTTTTCGTTAGGCATTTAGTGAAGGAGTAATTAAGACTCTTGTTTTGCTAAGTACTCATCGTAGGTGCCGTGGAAATCAACAATGCCTGCATTTGTCACTTCGACAATGCGTGTTGCCAATGACGATACAAACTCACGGTCGTGAGAAACGAAGATCAGGGTACCGGGGTAGTTTTCCAATGCCAAGTTTAATGACTCGATCGATTCCATGTCCATGTGGTTAGTCGGTTCATCCATCACCAAGACGTTGGGTTTTTGCAGCATCAATTTACCAAACAACATACGACCTTGCTCACCACCCGATAAAACTTTAACGGATTTCTTGATGTCGTTTTGAGAGAACAATAAACGCCCTAATGTGCCGCGGATCACTTGCTCGTCGTCACCCTCTTGGCCCCACTGCCCCATCCATTCGATAAGGTCGACGTCTTTTTCGAACTCGTGATGATGGTCTTGTGCGTAATAACCGATATTCGCATTTTCAGACCACTTCACATCACCTTTGGTCAGTTCCGTATCGCCTACCAAACATTTCAATAGTGTGGTTTTACCGATACCGTTTGGCCCGATGACCGCGATACGTTCACCCACTTCAACCATCATGTTCAAACCGCTGAACAATTCTTCGTCATAGGATTTCGCTACGTTTTCGATTTGAACCGCCATACGGTGCAATTTCTTCTCTTGCTCAAAACGAATAAAAGGACTTTGACGGCTAGAGGGCTTAACTTCTTCCAACTGAATCTTATCAATTTGCTTAGCACGAGATGTGGCTTGCTTAGACTTAGACGCGTTTGCAGAAAAGCGGCTAACAAAAGATTTAAGTTCGTTAATTTGCGCTTTTTTCTTCGCGTTATCCGACAACAAGCGCTCACGAGCCTGAGTCGACGCCATCATGTATTCGTCGTAGTTACCGGAGAACAAACGCAATTCACCGTAGTCCAAATCGGCCATATTAGTACAAACCGAGTTTAAAAAGTGACGGTCATGGGAAATGATTATCATGGTGCAGTTACGCTCAACCAAAACACCTTCTAACCAACGGATAGTATTGATATCCAAGTTGTTGGTTGGCTCATCAAGCAATAAAATTTCTGGATCAGAGAACAGCGCCTGAGCCAGCAATACACGCAATTTTAGACCTGGCGCCACTTCACTCATCAAGCCGTAATGTTGGTCTGTCGGAATGCCCACTCCCAGCAATAATTCACCAGCACGAGCATCAGCAGTATAACCATCCATTTCTGCGAATTCAGCTTCCAAATCACCGGCGCGTAAACCATCTGCTTCGGTCATTTCAGGGTTGGCGTAAATCGCGTCTTTTTCCGATTTAATCGCCCAAAGCTCAGTATGCCCCATGATAACGGTGTCGATGACTGAATATTCTTCGTAGGCAAACTGATCCTGCTTCAATTTACCCAAACGCTCGTTTGGATCCTTAGAAACGTTACCAGAACTCGGCTCTAAATCGCCGCCAAGAATTTTCATGAAGGTGGATTTACCACATCCATTCGCGCCAATAAGACCGTAGCGCTTCCCTTCTCCAAATTTAACAGAAACATTTTCAAAAAGAGGTTTGGCACCAAATTGCATGGTGATATTGGCTGTCGTTAACAAAGCATTCTTCCGTATATCATGAGGTAAATTAGGCTGATCGTTCACCTTGCTAGGCAACGACAGCATTGATGTGGCGCATTATCGCACAAATTAGCCGAAGTCTTTAAGAGAGAAACCATCTATTTTCAACAAGAAACCTCTTTTAAAGATTTTGCTCGAACCAAACACTTTAAACTAGGTCAAAATAATCATCGGATTTCATAATTACACCGTAAAATTTAATCAAATCGCCTTACTTATTGATGATACTAATGTAAAGCTACATTTAACCGATAAAGTGATATGCCTAACTTGAATGGAGGAAGCAATGAATACGGTTTTAAAGCAAGAAGCCCATTACGACTTATCCCCATCGTACTTGAAAACAGGTTCTGTTCTTGGCGCCTTGTCCGAGGAGGCCATTCAATTTCTGGTCAATACCGGCGTGTTACACACTGTGAGTAAAGACGATTTGGTGTTTGCCTATGGCAGCAAAGGCGAAAGCTTCCATCTTGTATTGCACGGCAGCCTAGATTATTACAAGCAACACGACAATAAACTGCAGCGCACCCGCACCATTCGCTTTGGTGAAGCAATAGGTTTTGTTTCAATGATTGCTTTGCATGACCGAGTTGGCAGTGTTTACGCGCTGGAAGAGAGTTTATTGCTTGAAATATCCAGTCAACTATTCAGTGATTTCCATGACAAGTTCCCATTTGATTTCGGTATTTTAATCATGAATTTATCTCGAGATATGGCTAGGATTATCCGAGTACTGAGTAACGAACTGGTCAGAAACGATGTGGTCATCGAAGATGTGATAAAGAAACAATGAAGAGAAAATTGCGCTGGCACAAGTCTGTGCCAGCTGCGGGTACTGATAACTTATTTAACAGCAGCAACTACGGAGATTTCAACCAACAACTCCGCACGCGCCATTCTCGCTTCAACACAAGCACGCGCTGGGGCGTGACCTTCTGGAATCCAGGAGTCCCATACGGCGTTCATAGCAGCAAAATCTTTCATATCACGAAGGTAAATGGTGGCAGACAAAATGTAAGATCGATCCGATCCTGCTTGCTCCAACAGAGCATCTACTTTGTCTAGCATGGTACGAGTCTGCTCAGAAATATCCGTGTTCGCATCTGCACCCACTTGGCCGCACAAATACACGGTTTCGTTGTGCTTAACGATACGACTCATGCGTTGACCTACTTCCATGCGTTCAATTGTTGCCATAAAAACCTCTATACAATCTAAAAAATAACACCCGATGATTCTAGGTATGTCGCTTGCTGTTGCTCTGTTAAAAAAACAACGGCACCAATATAAAACGAGACGAGGTTAAAATTCCAGACCTTTTTGCGCTTTAATACCGCGTTTAAACGCGTGCTTGGTTTCTTTGATCTCGCTGACTGTATCGGCAAGCTCAATCAAGGCCTCTGACGCCCCACGCCCCGTAACCACAAGATGTTGGTTTTCTGGGCGATTCATTAAGGCGGTTAACACGTCGTCTTCCACTAAATATTCATAATGCAGCAGGTAAGTAAGCTCATCGAGCACCACCAAATCGATGCTTGGGTCTGACAGCATTTGAGAGGCTTTTTCCCATGCTTGCTCTGAAGACGCCACGTCGGACTCGCGGTTTTGCGTTTCCCATGTGAAGCCCGCTGGCATGATTTCCCATTGCACATTGTCTTGGCGTTTGAAGAAATCAATTTCACCTGTGTTCCATTCGCCTTTTAAGAACTGCACCACTCCGACTTTCATACCGTGACCAAGGGCTCTGGCCACCATGCCCAAAGCGGAACTGGACTTGCCTTTACCATTACCCGTCAGCAATACAAAAGTACCTTTATCTTCCTGCGCTTTTGCAATGCGTTTATCAACGTGCGCCTTAATTGATTTCATGCGCTCTTTGTGTTTTTCAGGGTCTTTAATCGCTTTTGCCATCGTGCTCTATTCCTATTAACCGTTGTGATTAAATTCGATCGTCTTCTGGGTCGTAACCAAGGTTCGGCGCTAACCATCGTTCTGCATCGTCTTTCGTCATACCCGTACGAGCAGCGTAATCGTCCACTTGATCCGGACCAATCTTACCAACACCAAAATAAGCGGCATCTGGGTGAGCGAAATACCAACCACTCACGGCCGCCGTGGGCAACATGGCATAACTCTCCGTAATCTCCATACCTATGTTGTCCTTCACGTCCAATAAACGCCACAATTTGGCCTTTTCTGTGTGATCTGGACACGCAGGGTAGCCAGGAGCCGGGCGAATACCTTGGTATTTTTCTTTGATCATTTGCTCATTGGTTAAGGCTTCATCTGGCGCATACCCCCAGAACTCTTTCCGTACTTTTTCGTGAAGATATTCCGCCGTGGCTTCGGCCAAACGATCCGCTACGGCTTTAATCATAATGGAATTATAATCATCATGATCCGCTTCATAAGCAGCGACCAATGGATCAATACCAAAACCAGCCGCACAGGCAAAAGCCCCCATATAATCTGGCACGCCCGCGTCTTTAGGGGCAATAAAGTCGGCAAGACTATGATTGTATTTACCCGGCGCCGTCAGCTCGTTTTGAATACGAAGGAAAGACAAACGCTCGATCACTTCTGAACGAGATTCATCGGCGTAAATTTCTATGTCGTCGTGATTCACTTGGTTGGCTGGAAATAATCCCACCACAGCACGGGCTTGCAAACACTGGCTGGCAATAACTTCATCCAGCATAACCAAAGCATCTTTGTACACACGGGTGGCTTCAACACCGACCACGTCGTCGGTCAAAATACGTGGGTAAGCCCCTGCCAATTCCCATGTTTGGAAGAAAGGTGTCCAGTCTATGTAAGCTTTCACTTGCTCGAAGTCGATGTCCTGCTCCGTCAAAATAGTTACCCCCAGTTTATTTGGCGCTACGACTTTGCCAGCAAATTCAATGGGGGCTTTGTTCAAACGCGCCTTGTCGAGCGACACACGACGACCCGCTTTGGCACGATCTTTATAGCGAATGCGGGTTTTTTCGTAATCGGCTTTAATGTCATTCACAAAGGCCTGATAACGATCTTTGTCTTTGCTGAGTAAAGCACTAGCAACACCCACACTGCGAGACGCATTGGTGACGTGAACCACTTGGTTACGCTTGTAGTTTTGTTCGATCTTCACCGCTGTATGGGCTTTTGATGTGGTGGCACCACCAATCATCACCGGCAAATCGAAACCCTGACGCTCCATTTCTTTTGCCACATGTACCATCTCATCGAGCGACGGGGTAATTAAGCCAGACAGGCCAATCATGTCGGCGCCTTCTTCTTTGGCGGTACGCAGGATTTTTTCCGCCGGCACCATAACGCCTAAGTCGATGACTTCAAAGTTATTACATTGCAGCACTACACCAACGATGTTTTTACCAATGTCATGCACATCCCCTTTCACCGTCGCCATCACGATTTTGCCGTTACTGGACGATGCTGTGTCCATATTAAGGCGCTTTTCTTCTTCGATATAAGGCATCAAGTAGGCTACGGCTTTTTTCATTACGCGAGCAGATTTCACCACTTGTGGTAAAAACATTTTACCAGAACCAAACAAGTCACCAACAATCCCCATGCCATCCATCAATGGCCCTTCGATCACCTCTAGCGGACGTGGAAAAGCAAGGCGCGCCTCTTCGGTGTCTTCGTCGATAAACTCGGTAATCCCTTTTACCAGGGCGTGACTCAAACGCTCAGACACGGGCAACCCGCGCCATTCTTGGGTTTCTTTCTCGGCGACTTCCCCCGTACCAGCAAATTCACCCGCCATCGCCAGCAAGTTATCAGTGGCATCCGGCGTACGATTTAATACCGCGTCTTCGACGGCATGACGTAATTTTGGTGGAATGTCTTCGTACAACGCCAATTGACCGGCATTGACGATACCCATGGTCATCCCTTGTTTGATAGCGTGATACAAGAAAACAGCGTGGATTGCTTCACGCACAGGGTTGTTGCCGCGGAATGAAAAAGACACATTAGACACACCGCCTGATACCTTGGCGTACGGTAGCTCCCGAGTAATATCTCCTGTCGCTTCAATAAAATCTAAGGCGTAGCGGTTGTGCTCTTCAATACCGGTGGCAATGGCAAAGATGTTCGGGTCAAAAATAATGTCCTCTGGCGGAAAGCCTACTTCGTCGACCAAGATATGATAAGAACGACGACAAATCTCAATTTTGCGTGCGCGCGTGTCCGCCTGCCCCACTTCGTCAAATGCCATCACGATGACCGCAGCGCCATACTTCATCAGCTTACGAGCTTGCTCGCGAAACTTGTCTTCGCCCTCTTTCATGCTGATGGAGTTGACGACACCCTTGCCTTGCACCCATTTCAGACCGGCTTCGAGTATTTCCCATTTGGAAGAATCCAACATGATGGGCACACGCGAAATATCAGGCTCAGAAGCGATCAGTTTTAGAAAGCGCTCCATGGCCGCTTGCGAGTCCAACATGCCTTCGTCCATGTTGATGTCGATGATTTGTGCGCCGTTTTCAACCTGCTGACGCGCCACGTCGAGGGCCGTGTCAAAGTCACCTTCTTTAATAAGGCGCTTAAACATGGCCGAACCAGTAACGTTGGTACGCTCACCCACGTTAACAAACAAGCTGTTGCCATCGATGTTAAACGGCTCCAGTCCTGACAATCGACACACTTTTTCAATATGGGGAATGACTCGCGGCACGGCGTTTTCAAAGGCTTTTGCAAAGGTTTCAATATGCTCTGGCGACGTTCCACAACAGCCACCAATAATATTCAAAAAGCCAGAATCTATCCAACCTTGAATCTCTTCTAACATTTCTTCTGGTGTTTCGTCATATTCACCAAAGGCATTTGGCAAACCCGCATTGGGGTGTGCCGAGACGTAGGTGTCGGCGATGCGAGACAATTCTTCAACGTACTGACGAAGTTCTTTCGGCCCTAACGCACAGTTTAAACCCACAGACAATGGCTTAGCGTGGGAGATGGAGTTCCAAAATGCTTCTGTGGTTTGACCCGATAAAGTACGACCAGACGCATCGGTGATGGTACCCGAGATCATGATGGGGTAACGCACACCGGTTGTTTCGAAATAATCTAATACCGCATAAATCGCCGCTTTAGCATTTAAGGTATCGAAAATAGTTTCAATCAAAATTAGATCTGACCCGCCTTTTATTAAGCCATCAACGGCGACCGCATAGGCTTCCACCAGCTCATCAAAGTGAATATTACGAAATCCAGGGTCGTTTACATCAGGAGAAATAGTACAGGTACGGCTGGTAGGCCCAAGTGTGCCAGCGACAAACCTTGGTTTATCTGGATTTTGCGCGCTAAATTCATCGGCTGCTTCTCGAGCCAAACGGGCCGATTCAAAGTTTAACTCGTAGCTGAGGTCTTCCATGTGATAATCAAGCATGGAAATATAGTTTGCATTGAAAGTATTGGTTTCAATGATGTCGGCACCGGCTGCTAAATAACCTGAGTAGATTGCCTTGATGATGGAAGGTTGAGTCAAGGAAAGCAGGTCATTGTTACCTTTTAAGTCACTTTCCCAATCGGCAAAACGCTCGCCACGATAGTCTTGTTCTTCCAGCTTGTACGCTTGGATCATGGTGCCCATGGCGCCATCGAGAATCAATACGTTTTCAGCTAGTCGTTTCTCAATAATAGAATACGAATCGGACTTTACCACTCTCACCACCTCAAAAAAGAATATGCGAGGGTACTATACCGAAAAGTCTGCATCAGCGCGTTGAAAAAAAGTAATAAGGAGTTGAATGATCCGATATGAAAAAGCAGAACACCCACTTCATAGCGAAGTATCGGTTCTGCCTTTTATAATGAAGCGAGAGACAAAGTTCAGAGCGTGATTATTTTTTCGGCTTATTCAACCGACCCACTAAGAAACCACCTAATAAGCCCATTAAAATAGCGATCGACCAATAACCATATTTTTCCAGCAAATTAGTGTTAATCAAAGACAGGGTTTCACTGCCTCGATACACTTGTCGCTGAATCTTTTGGTCTTGAAAGTTCATTTGTTGCGACACAAACAGATTCAACTGTGCATTTGGCTTTTCATTCAACCCAGCCACACGCCAGCGCCATTGTAAGCGAGCGTTTTGCACCACCGCACTGGCCACCGGTTCGCTAACCATACGAATGTCGCTGTCTGTAATCAACTCCGCTTGATAGGTCTGACCAGTTAAAGCGGGCGAAACGTCTGCAGAGACTAGTATTTCAAAATTGTCATACAAGGCCATTTCACTGGGTAATTGCCACTGCACATTTTGCAAGGTAGAACGCGTTTGTGACTGTAATGAATCGATAGCAGCGGCAATGGTGATGCTGCGATTTTCATTTAACTCAAGAGATTGCTGGGTTTCATTTAGCTGCATAGCCAAAGCGGTTAATTCCGCTTGGCTGGCCAACAATGCCTCTTGAGCCGCGTTTAAACGGATGGAAAGCGCAGCATTGTCTTGCTGTGATTGAGCAAGTTCTTGGTCTAACGCTTTCCAGCGCGCTTCGTAGTTCGAGCTCTCATCTAGAGCCGCTTCCAACCTAACCACATCAGCATGGTAATCGTCTATCGCTTGCCCCTGTTCCAGTACGCGATTTTGTAAGCTTTCCAATTCGGTTCGTAGACGTTGGTTTTCACCTTGATAATCGAAAGCGTCATTTTTAGGTAATAAGCTTGCCATCGAGTCAGTTCTAGGTTGTTCAGTCATGCTAGAAGAAGGCTCTGCAACCTCAGAAGGAACGTCTGTTATAGTAGGCGCCACTTCGAAAGCTCGAATTCTATCCCACAGTATTTGCTGCTGCGCTCTGGAATCGGACAAGGCCCCACCCAAGATTAAGTTTTCTTTTTTTAACGCAGATAAACGCTGCTGATTGGCCTCGTTATCGACTTCAAGATTGGCGTAGGCTTGCTGTAATTGCGTGTTTTCGCTGAGCAAAGCCAAATAGCGAACGGGATACTCGTCGTTATTTTTGGGTAAGGACTCTAATCGTACAATTTGCTGTTTGAGAGCGGTATTTTCATTTTCTAATTGGCTAATGCGACGCTTGAGTAAATCGTTATCTAAAGTTAAAGCGGTATAACGGGATTCAAGCGCTGCCCGTGACGCTTTTTGCTCTTCTAAAATAGACAGTGTTTCTGCATCGATATTGCTTTTATCGCTTTGCAAACGCGCAATTAATTCGTCTTTTTGATCCAAAGACTGGTTAAGTGCGGCTAATTGAGCTTGATTATCGGCAATTTTCTGTTGCAAGGAGGATATTTGAGTGTCTTTGTCGCTTATTTCTTGCTCTAACGCAGAAATTTTCTCCTGATCTTGGTCTGCTTCAGGAGCAGTTAACTGCTGAGCGTCTTGACCTATCAAGGAAGTATCGATACCAGATTCAACGGCATCGGTAGACATCATGGAATCAGATTGTTCTTGGGAAGTGGTACTACAGGCCGACAATAACAGCCCAAAAGTAATCGGAATAACCATCCGCTTACATGATTTCATTTTTCGCTCCTTAACAAACTCAAGGTCGACAACAGATTAGATTCCCTCACTTATGACAGATTTCAGTTTAGATTGCAAAGAACCCGTAAAGATGACACGGGAGCGGTGGATTTAAGCCCACCACTCCCGCGTGTTTGTTATGCTAAGTAAGCATTATTATTGTACCTTCGCTTATTTAGCATAATCACCTCTTAACGGTATTTTAAAGATTACGCCAAACTTTTGGTGATAACCTCGTAAACGTCTTTCGACAAGTCTTCTGCCAAAATACGCTCTAACTCTGCCTTCATTTGCACACTCAATTCTGGCTGAAGCTTCTTCCAGCGCGTAAGCGGTGTGCAAAGTCGAGAAGCGATTTGCGGATTGCGTTTGTTGAGCACAATAATCTGATCCGCTAGAAAGCGGTAACCGCTGCCATCCGCCTTGTGAAAACCAGATACGCTTTGACCAAAGCCACCCAATACAGAACGCACCTTGTTCGGGTTTTTCAGATCAAACGCTGGGTGTTCCATCAAGCTTTTGACCGTTTCTAAGGCGGTGTCTTGCTCCTGGGCTGCGCTCAACATCAACCACTTATTGACAACTAATGGTTCGTTTTGCCATTGCTCATAAAAGGCTGCCAGTAATTCTGACGCGCTATCCAGCTGACCATTCACCGCAATCGACAAGGCCGCAAATTGGTCTGTCATATTATCGGCGCTCTGGTATTGAGCACGAACCGCTTGCTGCGCTTTCTCGTCACCCGCTTCAACCCAATAAGACAAGGCTATGTTTTTTAGTGAACGATGAGCGATTTGCTCCGCACTAGGTTGGTAGCCACTCGACATACTATGGGCTTGGTATGTGCGCTCGAACTCAGCGGACAAGGCGGTTGCCAACTGCTGTTTTAGGTATTGACGCGCCTGTTTAATCGCTGCGGGATAAATCGGATTCGCCAGTTCAGACAAGTAAGCTTGACTTGGCAAAGCAAGCACCAAGGCCACCATAGCGGGGTCTAGGCTGTCGTCGTTTAACAGTGTTTTAAAGCCGTCGACCAACTGAGAGTCAACCGCTAACGTTTCACCTTTAATGGCTTGATCGATCAAGGTATTAAGTTCGTTAACGGCCAATTGTTGAGCCGCGCTCCAGCGGTTGAAGCCATCATTATCTGTCGACATAAGCAGCAATAAATCTTCTGACGAATACTCATAACGCAACTTCACCGGCGCTGAGAAGTCTCGTAACAAAGACGGCACTGGTTGTGTGGTCACACCGGAGAAAACAACCGTTTGTTCCGACTCAGTGAGATGCAACACATGATCTTGCGCCGTCACGCCCTCAACTGTGGCTTCTAACGCCTTACCCTCTTTGTCCAACAACCCGACTCTAACCGGAATGTGCAAAGGCAATTTGGTCGGTTGGCCTGGTGTCGCTGGCGTCTCTTGTTTCAGCGTTAATTGGTAGCTTCCTGTTTCCGCATCAAAATGATCTGTGGCGGTCACAATCGGTGTTCCGGCTTGAGAATACCAGCGCTTGAATTGGGTTAAATCCACACCCGAAGCGTCTTCCATAGCGGCAACAAAATCATCGCAGGTAACGGCTTGACCATCGTGGCGCTCAAAGTACAAATCGGAGCCAGCGCGGAATTTTTCTTCTCCAAGCAAGGTATGTATCATGCGGACAATTTCTGAGCCCTTCTCGTACACAGTTAAGGTGTAAAAGTTGGATATTTCAATAAAAGACGCAGGACGCACTGGGTGCGCCATTGGGCCTGCATCTTCAGCAAACTGAGCCGTTTTCAAAAACGACACATCTTCAACACGCTTAACCGTGGCAGAATGCATGTCGGCCGAAAAGGTTTGGTCACGAAATACGGTAAAGCCTTCTTTTAGGCTTAACTGGAACCAATCGCGACAGGTCACCCGGTTGCCTGACCAGTTATGAAAGTACTCGTGAGCCACAATGGCTTCAACGCGCAGATAATTATCGTCCGTGGTGGTTTCTGGGCTGGCCAATAAACAAGAGGAATTGAAAATATTCAGCCCCTTGTTTTCCATCGCCCCCATGTTGAAGTCGTCCACTGCCACTATCATGAAAATGTCTAGATCGTATTCGCGGCCATAGACTTCTTCGTCCCAGCGCATAGAGCGTTTAAGGGCTTCCATGGCGTAATCGACTTTATCAATATTATGGGATTCCGTGAAAATTTGCAGAGTGATTTCACGCTGACTCTGCGTCGTAAACACATCATTTTTCACCGCAAGATCGCCTGCCACAAGAGCAAACAAATACGCTGGTTTCGGGAAAGGGTCGTGCCAAACTACGACGGTTTTACCTTCGTCGTTTTTACCACGCTCCACTTGGTTGCCGTTTGACAGCATGACAGGGTATCGAGCTTCGTCGGCAATAATGGTGGTAGTAAACACCGACATCACATCAGGACGGTCTAAATAAAAAGTGATATGACGAAAACCTTCCGCTTCACATTGAGTACAAAACATAGAAGAAGAACGATACAGGCCTTCTAGTTTTGTGTTGTTCTGAGGCTCAATAAGCGTTTCGCAGGTCAATACAAACTCGTCAGCGGTGGCGGTAATGATCAGCTTGTCTTCGCTAACACGATACTCTTCCGGCGGCAATGGGTAGTCGTCCATGGCCACACCAATCAATTTGACATCTTCGCCGCCATCCAACACTAAAGGCGCAGTGGATTTACCAAAAGCAGGGTTACGACGCATGTGCAAACGCGATGTGACAACCGTAGTGCTCTCATCAAGATCGAAGGTTAATTCAGTTTTGTCGATCAAAAAAGCCGGTACTGTGTAGTCTTTAAGGTGTATCGCGGAAGGTTGACTCTCTTTCATGTGCTGTCGCTCCTAAAATGTCAATGTCGCTTGGTAGCCAGTGTATTTGCGGATGTTGATAACGCCCGTGTCCAGAATCCAATATTGGCCTTTGATGCCCATTAGCGTCCCTTCTATTAAAGGCGTTTTTTCGGCATTCAGACTGGTAATTTTTGTGGGGTATTCAATAACAGGGTAAACGAACTCGTGGGTTTCGTTCTCATCAGACAAATCTGTAATGGATTGCAATCCAAACTCGCTCTGCAAAGCATCCAAGCCTTCGTATAACTGGCCGATCAGGCGCTCTTGTTCATGCTCAAGATCCATCACCAAGCTGTTGCCTTTGAGCATATTACGCCAATTGGTTTTGTCTGCCACCTGGGTTTTAAATAAGGTCTCCACCAGCCCTGACATACGACGATTTTGCACTCTAAATAAGGCCCTAGCCTGAGTGGCACCCTGATCTATCCAGCGAGTTGGGAGCTGGTCGCCGCGAGTGATCCCGACTTTTAATGCCGAAGAGTTGGCTAAGTAAACATAATGGCTTTGCATGCAATATTGCTCAGCCCATTCTGGTTCTCGACAGGTGCCAAGATGAAAATGACATTTTTCTGGACTCATAATGCACACATCACAGGCCGCTAATTTGCGAAAGCAGTTATAACAAAAACCTTGGCTGAAGGACTTTTTAGTCACTTTTTTGCAATTCGTGCAATGAATCACGCCATCAAGATGAAGGGAGACTTTCTTCGATAATAAATCGTTTACCAGTAACGATTCGCCACCAAGAGTCAGGGTATAAAACACCTGACCCTCTCGAGCTTCGGTAGACATTTTTCGTATATTGCCATGCAACATTAAGCCTGACCCTCAGGACCGTCGCCTACCCATTTGATGGTGTCTTCTTCTTTTTTGGTACTTTTACCGCCAATATTTTTATGCCCCGTGGTGTCTATAAAACCAACGCGGTCTTTCTCTTCTTTGTTGTTGTAATCGTAGGTAATAATCGCTTGCAGACAAAGTTCGGTTTGGTCTGGCGTCAAACGTACACCGTTTGGCCATTTTCCAAGCTCAACCGATTGCTTCAATCTCACGTATACTTCTGGCGACATGTTGTCGATCATTTCTTTAAAATTCATCTTTGTATCTCTCTGTCATGAAACAGGCTGTTTCGTTATTTATTACGATATTTGGTGATTAACCAATACAAAATACCGAGCCCTAAGCCCGATAGTAAACCAATGGTATGGGCGGTGTTTGCAATGCTGCCAAGTCCCACCATTTCTGGTAAAGGCGTGTAGCCAACCAACAACCACAGGGCAAAAAACGCCATCAATTGCTTGCTGATCAGCACCGGCCATCGAGGACTCAATAAAGGCAATAACCAAGCAAACCCAATCACGCCATACACCACACCAGATAAGCCACCGAATAATGGATAACCACTAATCTGGTATTGCAACACATTACTCAATACGGCAATGATCACTACACCTAGACTCCAGGCTACAGAGCCTAAAATGCGTTCTAACTTCCCACCGATGTCCCAAACCCAAAGCGTGTTAAACACAATGTGCAACACACTAAAATGCAACAACGCGGGGGTAAAAAGACGCCAATACTCATGGGAGTCTAATACTTGAGAAAGGGTAAAATAGTAAATTTGACCATTGCGAACATCAAACGAGCTGATGGCGAAATACCCGACAGTGGTAAGGTCAGCCCCCAGATTGGTCAGCGCGGCCACCAAAAAGGTGGTTAGCAACAAAATGGTAGTAACTGGCGCTGTTTTAATCTGAGCTAAAAAGCCATTTTCTTCGCTACGATTGTTGCCATGAGAAGTAGGCTCTTTTGACGGCCGAGCGTGTTGCAATGCCGTGGGATCTTGTTGCCAAGTATGAAACAGACTTTCAACGGTTGGTAGCTGATTAGGATCGCGAATCCAAAGTTCATTATGACCGTCTTTTGACACCACCTGATGCGCCACTTTATTCCGCCAAAGCGCCTCGGTTAAGTGCTTGGGGTCTTCGGTTGCTTTGAACTGATACACAAAATACATGACGGCCGCCGACTGACTTTTTTAGATCATTATGGTAAAAACACGCTTTACCGGTTCTCTCTATACTCGCTCTTCACTAAGTTGGACTACTTTATGGTCGATAACCCGTTTGCCAGCCCAATTTATCACGACAGACGTTATAAAAATCGTGGTTTTTAGGATGAATCAGTCGAATGCTTCCGGCTTTTTTAGTGATGTGTATTTCATCACCCGGCGCGGCGGTAATGTTCAACTGGCCGTCACAGCTCACACTGGGATAAGTCAGGTTAGATTCACACACCACAATACGAATGCGTGCATTCGCATCTATCACAATAGGACGATTACTCAAGGTATGCGGGTGCATAGGCACCAAGACGAGAGCGTCAAGCTTCGGCAGCATAATAGGCCCGCCTGCCGACAAGGCGTAAGCCGTCGACCCGGTTGGTGTGGCGACAATTAAACCGTCTGATTTTTGGTTCATCACAAACTGATCATCAATAAACAAATCAAAACGAATCATTCGAGCCGATTTACCCGGGTGAAGCACCAAATCATTCAGGGCTATGCCCTCACCGCTTGGGCGATTTTGACGCTTAATTTTCGCCTCTATCATAAAGCGTTTTTCTTCATGGTATTCACCGCCAAAAATAGGATCCAACTCTTCTTGAAGGTTGTGCGGGGAGATATCGGTTAAAAAACCAAGTGTGCCACGGTTAATACCCAATACAGGAATGTCGTAATTGCAAATGGCTCTGGCGGCACCCAAAAAGCTACCATCACCACCGACCACCATCACCATGTCACAGTGATCACCCAGCTCTTTTAATACTGATGAGTCAACTTTGATACCAGGCATCATGGCTGCTAACTGATCTTCAAGAACCGGCGCTATGTCTTTTTCTTGAAGATATTCCATCAGTTTCTTAACTGTGTCTAAAATCTGAGGTTTATCTAGTCGAGCAATAATACCAACACGTCTAAAAAGACTCATGTGTCATTCTCTTCCCGTATGTCGATGTCAAATAAAGTTACTCACACAAACGAATTAACCAAAAGATAGTGGCTATGTGAGTTTACATATGTGCAGCAACTCTAACATGAAGATGGCTATTTTCGCTATCTCGTTAACGGCCAACAAAAGGGTTACGACTTTGTGGATAGCCTCGCCAGCCTTGCAAGCCACCCGTGTGGATAAATAACGTACGTCGATACGGCCATTGACCCGTTTCTATGGCCTGACAAACTGCCCGCAAGGCCTTACAGGTATACACTGGATCCAGCACCTCAGTCGGATTGCATCGAGCAAATTCCGCCATAAAATCGATCAGTCGTTGACTATGTTTTGCGTAACCGCCCTCATGGCAATCACCATGAAAGTGCAGTTTCCCTTTTAAATCGCTCATGCTTACGCAAGCATCAGACAGCGTGTCAGCCACATCGAGAATCGTTGCTTTTTGTTCTGGCTCACCTTTTAAAGCACTAAAAACATGCAGCGCCGGCACATGAGAACACGCTAAGAAACCTGCTGCGGTGGTGCCTGTGCCAGAGGCGACAACCCACGCATCGTAATCGGGGTTTGCCGCATAAATTTGCTCCGCCCAATCACGACATCCCAACGCCCCCAGCAAGCCACCCCCGCCTTCCGGAATCCAATAAATATCTTGATGACGAGACGTTATACAGTTGGCCACATCAGACAATTCACCCAATCGAAAATCCTTGCGTTGTGAAGGCCACAACTCTACGCCCTGATCGGCCATGTCTCTTAAGGTTGGCGTCAGTGTGGGTTGCAACTCTCCTCTGACAACAGCCACCGCTTTAAATGGCAAATCTTTTAAGGTCGCACCAAACGCGTGTAAATGATTGGAAAATGGCCCTCCAAACGTACCTATTGTTGTCACATTTTGCGCCCTTGCCGCCTGCAAATGATGCTGCAACTTATGCCATTTATTGCCAGGTGCACTAGGGTGTTCCAAATCCCCGCGATAAATGGCTAATTGGCATTCTTGATCCACGGCAGCGGTGCGCCCGTAAGGCAACACAATCGAATGAGTAATTGACACAAAAACCACCCCAAAACAATGACGAATAAAAACGACAGAATAACACACGCTCATTCAACAAAAAGCTTGTTAATTAGGCGCTTAACCCAACATTGCTCCTTGGCGCGATGCGCCTGACATGATTTTTCCGCTTATTGTTAATCGTTTTTTTCGCCGTAAAAAGATCACTCAATGGGGCTTTTCTTTGTTAAAATTCGCGCACTCATCATTTGTGGAGATGAAACATGATTCCAAAGCTCTCTGAAGTTTCGCCAATTCAGGCGAAATACCTTTCCTTCATTGAACGCTTGAAAGCGTCTGGCTTCTCAGGGGAATTAAATCCTGATTACGCCAATCGCGTGGTTCTTTCGACCGATAACTCGATTTACCAAGTATTGCCTCAAGGGGTGATTTACCCCAAAAACATCCAAGACATTCAACTGTTGGTCAATTTATCCAATCAAGATGAATTCAACGATGTAGTGCTCAGTCCAAGGGGCGGCGGTACGGGCACGAATGGCCAATCTCTCACCGATGGTTTAGTCGTAGATTTATCCAAACACATGAATCGCGTGTTAGAAATCAATACCGAAGAAGGTTGGGCTCGAGTAGAAGCGGGTGTCGTAAAAGACCAACTTAATCGCGCGATTAAACCGCACGGTTTGTTTTTTGCCCCAGAACTGTCCACCAGCAACCGCGCCACCATTGGCGGCATGATCAATACCGATGCCAGTGGCCAAGGGTCGGTCATGTATGGCAAAACTCGCGATCATGTACTGTCCCTAAAAACCGTTTTGCTTGATGGAAACATCTTAGAATCTGGGCCGATCGACGACGACACACTGGCCAGCATTCAAAGCGGCAGTGATTATTCAGCCTATGCGCACCGTGTAGTAGACGGCATTCAAAAAAGCAAAGCGCAAGAAATCAAAGACACCTTCCCTGCCCTTAATCGCTGTTTAACCGGTTACGACTTGGCTCACATTCGTACCGAAGAGGGCCAATTCAACATGAATTCCGTGTTGTGTGGGTCAGAAGGCACTCTCGGCTTCATCGTCGAGGCCAAAGTTAACTTGCTGCCTATTCCAACGTATGCGGCTTTGGTCAATATTCGTTACGACAGCTTTGAAGGCTCATTGCGTCACGCCGGAGAACTGCTGGCGGTTAAACCAACGTCTATCGAAACCGTAGATTCCAAAGTTCTCGGTTTAGCCAAAGGCGACATCATTTGGAATTCTGTGTCTGAGTTTTTCCCGGAAAAAGAAGGCGAAAACATTCAAGGCATCAACTTGGTGGAATACACAGGCAACGACGAGCAGGCATTGGCAGACAGCATTAAAGTCCTCACCGATGCCTTAGACGCTTTGGCCGAAGAAGGCGGCAGCAGCGCCTTGGGTTATACCATTGCCATGGGCCACGAGAACGTCAACAAAATCTGGGCAATGCGTAAAAAATCGGTCGGATTGTTAGGTAATGCCAAGGGTGAAAAACGCCCTATTCCATTTGTGGAAGACACCGCGGTTCCGCCAGAAAATCTAGCGGATTTCATTATGGAATTCCGCGCTGTGTTAGACAGCTATAATGTGCAATATGGCATGTTTGGCCATGTAGACGCAGGGGTATTGCACGTTCGCCCAGCGTTGGATTTAAAAGACGAATCTCAAGAGCCGATGATTCGCGACATCACCGACAAGGTGGTGGCGCTCACTCAGAAGTACAACGGCTTATTGTGGGGCGAGCATGGCAAAGGCGTTCGTTCTGAATACGCGCCGGCGTTCTTTGGTGATCTATACCCGAGTGTTCAGCAAGTCAAAGGCGCATTTGACCCTCGCAACCAGCTGAATCCAGGAAAAATCGCGACGCCTTTCGAGCTAGGCGCTGACTTACTAAAAATCGATGAAGTACCATTACGCGGCCAGCTTGATCGCCAAATTCCGTTGCAAAACCGCGATCAATTCAAAGAAGGCATGTACTGTAACGGTAACGGCGCTTGTCACAACTTTGACCCGAACGACGCCATGTGCCCGTCTTGGAAAGGCACCCGTGATCGTCGTCATACTCCGAAAGGTCGCGCCTCGTTAATGCGCGAGTGGTTGCGTGGTATGAGTGGCCAAGGGGTCGATACCACTAAAGCCAGCCAAAACGCCAAAGACGCTAACTTCCTGCTCAGTTTCATTCCAAGAATGAAGAACACCTTGGCGAAACGTCGCGGCGAATACGATTTTTCCAACGAAGTGCACGAATCCATGATGGGCTGCCTCGCGTGTAAATCGTGTGTCGGCCAGTGCCCTATCAAGGTGGATGTGCCAGAGTTCAGAGCCAAATTTCTTGAACTTTACTACAGCCGTTACTTGCGCCCAGCCAAAGATTATCTAGTCGGTTCTTTGGAATTCATGATGCCTACCATGGCCATGTTCCCGCAACCATATAATTGGCTCGTCAGTCGTCGCTGGGTTAATCACTTCAGCAGCAAATACGTAGGTCTGACCGACAACCCAAAACTAAGTAAATTGAATCTCAAAAAAGAAATGTCCCGCCGAGGCATTCGTCTTGCCACTCCTTTGGCGATAGAGTCTCTTAGCTTAAAAGACAGATCTCGTGCCGTGATCGTGGTTCAAGATGCTTTTACCAGCTATTTTGAAACCGAGCTTGTCTTGGACACCATGGAAACCTTGAGTCGCCTTGGCTTCCAAGCCTATCTTGCTCCCTACATGCCTAACGGCAAGCCGCTGCACGTACACGGTTTTATGAAGGCATTTAATCGCACGGCTCGGAAAAACCTCGACATGCTGCAAAGCCTGTCATTTTATGGCCTGCCGTTTATTGGCATTGATCCGTCAATGACATTGACCTATCGCTCCGAATACGCCAAGACATTCTCAGACAGCCGACAAGTGCCAAACATTCAGCTAATGCAAGAATGGTTGATGACCAAACAAGAACATCTCGCTAAGCAACCTCTGCGCTGCGACGATTCGACTTACCACTTGATGACCCATTGCACCGAGAAAACCAACGCGGCAGGCTCGATTAAAGACTGGCAAGAGGTTTACAAGACCCTAGGGCTTAATCTTAAAATTGAAAGTGTCGGCTGTTGTGGCATGGCGGGAACCTACGGTCACGAATCGGCGAACAAAGAGACGTCTAAAACCATTTATGATTTGTCATGGAAGGAAAAGGTGAATGACCCAGGTCTGCTCGGCAAACTGGTCGCCACTGGTTACTCTTGTCGTACTCAGGCCAAACGCTTTGACGACGTGGCTATCCCGCACCCAATTCAAACATTGTTGAAGCATTTGCGAACCGCCCAAGTCGATTCATAGTCGGTAGCTAAGCAAAGACACTCTGTCCAATAAGGCTCGGATGAACCCGAGCCTTATTTTTATCTATAGGAATACCATGAGCCACCAAAATTTACTTCATGACAGTGCCGATGAGTTAGGCCCTATCCGCGTGTTTGATGACGGCCAATATCGCATCTTATCTTTCGCTGAGGGCGACGAACAAAGCCGTATTCGTTTATCCACGCCGCATATTTTGCAGCACGAATATACCCAAGCCATGATGCTGCCATTGCTGTTTTGTGAACCGAAACGCGTGTGCATTCTTGGTCTCGGCGGCGGCACCTTGTTGAATGCGTTGCACCATACTGTGCCGGCCATTCACATCACCGCTGTGGAATTGCGCCAAGAAGTCATGGACGCGGCCGAAATGTATTTTAAGCTTCCCAGAGGCAAACGCATCACCCTAGAAGTGGCCAACGCCATTGATTATCTGGCCGACGGCCTGCCCAAAAAAGTCGACCTACTCATGACTGATCTATACAACACCAGCGGTATGGACAGAGGCGTATTACAGGCCAGCTTTATTGAAAACTGCGCAAATAACATAAAAGAGGATGGCTGGTTGGCGTTGAACTGTTGGATTGATAATAAAAACAATACAGAACTTACTGAAATTATTAAAAAGCATTTCAATGACGTGCGAGCGCTCGATACTGGCACAGGAAACTGGATTATCCTCGCAGGCAAACGCATTAACACAGACAACGCTAAGGAACTCAAAGCCAGCGCTCAAAAACTCAGCAACACCCTAGGTTTTCAGCTCACCAAATGGCTATCTCGTCTAACAAGTCTTTAGGCTGCTCCCTTCTTTGGGTTTTGCTCTTGCACTTTCATCAGACCAAAAAAAAACCACTTACACACGAACATAAGTGGTTTTCATAAAGCAAGAAGCCAGGTAAACGCTGTTAGCCAGCTAACACGTTATCGACTAAGGCTTTGGCTTCGTTTTCCAATTCCGCCAAATGCGCTTCGGACACAAAGCTTTCTAAATAAATTTTGTACACATTTTCCGTGCCCGATGGACGTGCGGCAAACCAGCCATTCTCTGTAGACACTTTAAGACCGCCAATGGCCGCGTCATTGCCCGGCGCGTGGGTCAATACCGAGACAATAGCCTCGCCTGCCAAGGTCGTTTGAGTGACGTTTTTCGCATCAAGCGCACCCAATAACGCTTTTTGCGCACTGGTCGCTGCCACATCGATTCGCTTATAGAAAGGCTTGCCGTACTTAGCAACCTGCTCTTCGTACAGAGTTTGCGGATCTTTGCCGATCACCGCCAATATCTCAGCCGCCAACAGCGCCATGATGAAGCCATCTTTGTCCGTCGTCCAAACACTGGCGTCTTTTCGCAAAAACGACGCCCCTGCGCTTTCTTCGCCACCAAATCCCATGGTGCCATTGAACATGCCCTCAACGTACCACTTGAAGCCCACAGGCACTTCACATAAGTCGCGACCAAGCCCAGACACCACTCGATCGATCATGCCACTCGACACGAGGGTTTTGCCAAATTGAATGCCTTGCGGCCAGTTAGGTCTGTGCTGTGCTAAGTATTCTATCGCCACGGCTAGGTAAGCATTGGGATTCATCAAGCCGGATGAGGCACAGACTATGCCGTGACGGTCGTAATCTGGGTCGTTACCCACGGCAATGTCGAAATCGTCTTTTAGCTTTAGCAAACCTTGCATTGAATACGGTGATGAACAATCCATACGAATACGGCCATCTTTATCTCTTGGTACAAAACGGAAGGTAGCATCCACCTCTGAATTTACCACCGTTATGTTTAAACCGTATTTTTTTGCGATCGGCTCCCAATAATGGATGCCTGATCCGCCCATGGGATCAACCCCGATACGCACATTAGCCTTGGCGATCGCTTCCATGTCGATCACATTCTCAAGATCGTCCACATAATGCTGAATGTAGTCAAAAGGCTCAATCAAACCACTGGCTTGTGCCGCCTCAGCTGAAAGGCGCTTAACGCCTTCTAAATTATTTTCCAATAATGCATTGGCACGCTTTGCCACCCAATCGGTGATGTCTTTGTCGGCTGGCCCACCTTTACTGGCGTTATATTTGATGCCGCCGTCTTCTGGCGGGTTGTGCGATGGCGTAATCACAATGCCGTCACTCACATCGGTTTGCGACTGGTTGTGAGTCAAAATAGCGTGAGAAATAACCGGAGTCGGTGTATAGCCACCGTTTAATTGAGTGCGCACTCTTACGCCATTGGCAGTCAAAACGCTCAAGGTCGTTTGAAAAGCAGCCTCAGACAGCGCATGAGTATCTTTGCCCAAATATAAGGGGCCAGTTAACCCTTGCTCCTGACGATATTCCGCAATGGCCTGCGCAATCGCCAAAATGTGAGGCTCGTTAAAACTGGCGGCAAAAGCACTGCCACGATGACCCGATGTACCAAAACTGACTCGCTCATCAGGGTGCGTAACCACCCTCGGCTGCTTGGTGTAATACGCGGTCATCAGCTCAGGTACATTCACCAATAACTCATGGGAAGCAAGCTGCCCTGCTTGTGGATGAATTGCCATACAATCTTACCCCTGCTTTATCATAAAAAATGGATAGCAAGAGTCTCGCCTAAATACTCACCCGTTTCAATGACTTAACCCGTAAGCTCGGTAAGGTATGTGAAAAAACTAGGGTATTAGCGTTTACGCAAGATCAAACTGCCGATCGAATAGCCTGCGCCAAACGAACAAATCACCCCAATATCGCCTTTTGCTAAATCCTGATGATACTTAGCAAACGCTATGATGCTGCCCGCTGAGGCCGTATTGGCATATTCATCTAGCACCACGGGCGCTTCTTCTAAGGTTGCATCGCGACCCAGTAAACGACGACTGATGAGCAAATTCATATTGATATTCGCTTGATGCAACCACCAGCGCTTTAGTTCTGTTACCGGGATCCCTTCACTCGATAAATGGCTTTCTATGTGTTCGGCCGCCATGGGGCACACTTCTTTGAAAACCTTACGCCCCTGCTGGTGGAATAACTTATCCGCAGAATAAGGATCTTCGTCTGTCACACGAGTAATGTAGCCAAAATTCGATCGAATGGCATTTGAGTACACGGTCACACAGCGAGTGCTGAGCACATCAAAAGCCTGTTCAGAACGGCACGTCGCTGCGCCTTCTACGACCGTTGCGGTCGCCACATCGCCAAAAATGAAATGGGAATCTCGATCCATGTAATTCACTTGTGGGGAGGTTAATTCAGGGTTAATCACCAGCACACCTTTTGATGTACCAGCGGCGACGGCGTCAACCGCTCTTTGCAAACCAAATGTGGCGGCAGAACACGCCACCAGCATATCAAAACCAAACCCTTCGATACCCAGCGCCGCTTGCACCTCAATGGCGATCGCGGGATAGGATCGCTGAGTATAGGCACAAGATACAATTACCATATCAATGTCTGCCGGTGATTTATTCGCCGCGCTCAACGCCTTCTTCGCAGCAGCAATCGCCATTTGAGCCTGATGAGAAAGCTGATCGTCATCGCGAACTTCCAAAACAGGACGCATCCGATCAATATCAAGCACCCCTTCTTTTGAATAGACAAAACGGCTTTTGATGCCTGAGGCTTTCTCAATAAACGCCGCACTGGACAAAGGCTTTGCCTCTTCCCTTCCTTGCTCAATGAGCTCAGCATTTTGCTTATTAAAGCGCTCTGCCCAAGCATTGTAACTTTCCACCAACTCTTCATTGCTAATTTTGTGTTCTGGAGTCCACAACCCCACACCACTAATGACCACAGAATGACTCATGCTGTTATCCTTATTATTATTTTGACTATGCTATTTAATATGTACTAATGAGAAATTGTGACCCACTTATCATAACCTGTCCACTTATTGTAATAACAAAGATCAACAGACATAATAATTACTGATATCTTGACACCGATAAACAATACAACACAGCAAACAGGTGGGCCTATGACAAATAACAATGCATTAGTGTTATCAGGCGGCGGCGCTCGGGCGGCTTATCAAGTGGGCGTCTTATCGGCAATGGGGAAAATGGTACCTAAACACTCGCCCCTGCCCTTTCCTATTTTGTGTGGTACTTCGGCTGGCGCATTAAATGCTACCATGCTGGCGACCTACGCAGACGACTTCTCGAAAGCCGTTTCTACCCTCGCTTTTGTGTGGCGTCAGCTAACACCCGATCAAATTTACACGGTTGGCCGCTGGCCCATGGCCAGTTCAATGACAAAAACGCTCATGGCCCTGTTTCACTTACACAACCGCGATAACCCCATTGCCCTTATGGAAAATACGCCATTAAAGGATTTACTCACCAATAGACTGGATTTTTCACACATCCAAACCGCCATCGACAAACAACACCTCAAGGCGCTCGCCATCACCGCCATGAGCTACAGCACCGGCGAATCTACTACCTTCGTTCAAGGCCAGTCTCAATTGGCGGGATGGCAAGGGAATCGCCGCAAAGGCGTAATTACCAATATGGGAGTGGATCACCTATTAGCATCCAGTGCCATTCCTGTGATTTTTCCGGCTCATAAAATACAGCAACACTACTACGGAGATGGCGCGATAAGACAAAAGTCAGCCATTTATCCAGCCCTTAAATTGGGGGCTAAAAAGCTCTTTATTATCGGCGTGAGTGGCAACAGTCAGGTAGCATCCTCAACGCTTGTAGAGCCCAGTGATGAACTGAGCGCGCCGAGCATGGCACAAATTCTTGGGCAATTACTAAACAGTGCTTTTATTGATAACTTGGAGGACGACATTCGCCAACTGGATATAATGAATCGCTTAATTCAAGATTTACCGGAAAACAAGAAGGCGCAATACAGCCATTTGCCCACAGACACACTCATCGTTTCCCCCTCGCAAGAACTCAATGACATTGCGCATCACTACTTGGATACATTGCCTAAAAACATTCGTGTGGTACTAAAAGCGGCGGGAGGCTCTGCATCGGACAAGGTTAGCTCGGCAGCCAGCTATTTGCTGTTTACACCGCCCTATTGCAAAGCGCTGATGACGCTAGGATATCAAGATGCCATGAAAGAAAAGGAACGCATACACCACTTTTTATTCGAAAAATAAAAGTTATTCGCCCGAAAACTAAATGTGGACATGACGCTGAGCTAAAACCGCCGCTTTATCCGTCACCCAATTCAACAGGCGAGGCATGTTATCAAGGCTTATCGAGCTGCATAACTGTATCTGCCCCTTTGCAGTACAATTACTGTCAAGGTGGGACATCATCTGCTCAGGGTAAGCCGCCGTCAAACGTCGAATCAACTGTGAAGACACGCCCTCACTCGGCTCAACAATTTCACAAGCAGCGCCAAGCTCTTCTTCAAACAAAGCTTTTACTAAGGGATAATGGGTGCAAGCAAGCACCAAGGTATCTATTTGCTTCGTTTGCATGTTCTTCGCTAAAGAAGCAATGGTTTGTTTGATCCTCCCCACTGATTCAGGCCACGCATCTATGTCATAAGCCAGGCTTGAGCTGGATATAATAGACACATAGCTGTCGGCTTTCCAAAGCTCGATTAGCTGCGTCAGACGCGCACTTTGCGCTGTCACCGGTGTGGCTAACACCGCAACCCTACGCTGATTCCCCATGCGACAGGCGGGCTTAACGGCTGGCTCTACGCCGATAACAGGCAAGACAGTGGACGCTCTTAATGCTTCGATGCCAACCACAGTCGCGGTATTACACGCCACCACAATGGCCGACACACCTTCTTGATGAAAGAAGGCACCGATCGCCACCAACCTATGCTGCAACGCTTCTGGGTCTTTGTTGCCATAGGGCGCGAAGGTCTCATCAGCCAAGTACACCAAATCCAAGCTCGGAAGCTTGGTATGGATGCGATTTAAAATGGTCAGGCCACCTGCGCCTGAGTCCATGATGCCAATTTTCAAGGTTGTTCGAGCTCCAGCTTTCGAGCACTTTCTGGTAACAAAACCGGCTCTCTTTCTAATAGCACACCGTAACGCTCAAACACAGAGGCTTTAATGTCCGACTCTAACGCCAACAAACCTGCTGCCGAGATATCAGAATAATTCACTAACACCAGAGCCTGCTTATCATAAACGCCAACACGGTCACGTACCTTGCCCTTCCAACCAGCGTGATCAATCAACCAGCCAGCGGCCAGTTTCATACCACCTGCCACAGGAAAGGCGACAAGATTCTCGAAACGCGTTTTTAGATTCTCGTATGCAGTTTGGGAAACAACGGGATTCTTAAAAAAACTGCCGGCATTGGGCAGCTCGCTAGGGTCAGGCAATTTCTCACTACGCACTCGACAAACTAACTCGAACACCTCTTGCAAGCTTGGCTTCTCACTTAAATGCGCCGACAAACCACCGTATTCAAGTGTGAGTTCAGACTCTTTGTGTAGCGTTAATTCAATCGCCGTAATTAAAAGAGTACTTTTCCATTGTTGCTTAAAAAAACTGTCTCGGTAGGCAAAACCACACTCGTTAGCGTCCATCCAAAACACTGACCCATTATGCGTGTTAATCACTTGAATTCGAGTCAGTACATCTTTTACTTCGACACCGTAAGCGCCGATATTTTGTACCGGCGCGGCACCTGCCGTACCTGGAATCAAAGCAAGGTTTTCAATGCCGTGCCAGCCTTGCTCGACGGTATAGCGTACAAGCTGATGCCAGTTCTCCCCCGCCGACGCCGTGACTGTGACAGAGCCATTGCTATGCTCGACCGCATCAATTCCCTTCAAGCGATTGATGATCACCAGGCCCGAAATAGCACCACAAATAAGCAGGTTGCTACCACCACCTATCATGGTCACAGGCTGATCGGCGGCGTTCGCCCATTGCAATAGTGTGGCTAAATACTCTAAAGAATCCGCCACAGCAAAATACTCGGCTGGATAATCAAAACGAAAGGTATTGTAGCTGGCCAAAGAAACCTGTTTTTGCAAGCTCGCTTCTATTGCCTGTAACGCGTCGTCCGTCACTTTGCCGAGCCAGACTCTAAACGCTCGTCTGCGGTCAAGGTACGCGCTTCGGTTTCCAATAACACGGGAATGCCGTCTCGTACTGGGTAAGCCATACCACCGACCTTGCTAATCAATTCGGTACCATCTTTGCTTAATGTCAGTGCCGCTTTGGTAACAGGACAAACAAGGATATTTAATAAGGTTTTATTCATGGGTAAAGTCCGTTGTAATGAGGTTTAATTTGTCTAAAAAAGCGCGCTGAAACGCCTCAGATAATATTAATGATACGGGTAAATACCAGACATTGGTGTTTTCTAGCACCAAAGACTGACATTTAACCGCGTCTTTTTCTGTCATGATCACCGCCCCAGAGGTTGGAATATCGGCAGAAGTAAATTGATGGTGATCAGAAAACCAAGAATGGCGACTGTTCGTCGCTGAAAGACCTAAATCGTAAAGGGTATCCATAAAACGCTCTGGGTTACCAATGCCGGCCACAACGTGCCAGCTTGTCTTTGGTGTCGTCCCATTAGGCTCGAAAGCCGCCTGAAAATCGAGCCGGCGCTGTCCATCTAAGGATATGAGCTCAGTAGGAACCAAAGTCGCCAGGGTCACTGGCCAAGAAATTTTCTGCAAAGCCGGCGAAATGGCATTGGTCACACTGACGATAAAATCCACCGACGCCAGCCGCTCAGTAGGCTCTCTTAATGGCCCCACTGGCAGTAATTGGCTATTTCCCAACCCTCGTTTGGCGTCTAACATGGCGATTTCGATATCACGCTGCAGATGGTAGTGTTGCATGCCGTCGTCACTGATCACCACGTCAACATCATGATTAGCCAGTAGGTGCCTAACCGCATCCACTCTTTTCGGACACACTACCAGGGGGCATTTTGATCGGCGCGCTAACATCACAGGTTCATCGCCTACGGTTTGCACAGAACTGTTCTCATCCACTGATATGGGCGATGTGATCTTCGCACCATGACCACGGGACACAATCCCTGGGCGATACCCCTGCTGAATTAGCAATTCACACAAGGCCACCACCATGGGAGATTTGCCCGTTCCGCCCACACTGATATTACCGACCACGATCACAGGAACGGGGGCTTTATAAACATTTTGAGTATTGGTCAGAAACGCTTGGCGTTTTTTGGCTACCAAATAGCGCACCAAGGGCTGCAACGGGCGAAAGACATGTGTCCACCCCCATCGACCATACCAAGACCGGGTAAATAAAGACTCAAGACTCACTGAGACGATTCTCTTTGGGCTGTGTGAGCCAATTTCGTCATACCCAAGGAAGCCGCCGCATCATAGACTCGAAGCACCATATCGTAGGAAGATTTCGCGTCCGCCGTGATGATCAAAGGACGACTTACATCCCCTTGCGTGGTTTCTTTTAAGCCTTGTATCAAGGTACTGACTTTCTCATTGATCAAGGTTTGCCCATTGATGACATATTGACCATCCGCCGTTATTACCAACTCGACCTGCTTACTACGATCACTGCTTGGTGCATCCGAGGTAGCAGTGGGCAAATCAATGGTTAATTCGGTGCTTTGGTTAAAAGTGGTACTGACCATAAAAAAGATCAGCAACAGAAAAACAACGTCAATTAACGGCGTAAGATTAATTTGTACGTCATCTATTTTTTGACGTCTGAATTTCACTGAGCAACTCCTGACTTATCTCGTTCGCCGTGTAACGCATCAATCAGCTTGCTTGATTGCTGCTCCATGGTAACCACTAACACATCAATACGACGACTGAAAAAACGATGAAAAATCAAGGCGGGAATGGCCACACCCAAACCTGCGGCGGTGGTTAACAAGGCTTCTGAAATACCGCCTGCGAGCAAGGCCGTATTGCCAGCGCCATTTTCCATCAGCACCGCAAACACCTTGATCATACCAACTACGGTACCTAGCAGACCCAGTAAAGGTGCAATGGCGGCAATAGTACCCAAGGTGTTCATGAAGCGCTCCAATTCGTGAATCACATGACTGGCGGCGTCTTGCACACTTTCCTTCATGGCGCTACGTCCATGCTTAGAATTCAATAATCCGGCGGCAAAAATGGACGAAAGCCCCGCTTTGGATTGCATGGAACGAATGTAATCCAGCGTCATTCTATCGTCTCTAAGACGCGTCATTACTTCGGACAACAACCCCTGGGGAGCAACACTTGCTTTACGTAAGGTCCAAAAGCGCTCAAGAATGATGGCCAGCGTCAAAATGGAACAGGCCATTAACGGCCACATAAAAAAACCACCTGTTTGAATAAAAGCTAACACATCGCTCTCCAAATTAAATTTGTTGGTAATTTAACACACTCTCTAGCTTTTCAACACGTTTGCAAGTGTCAGATTTAAAGAGAAAAAATGAATACACACAAGCCGAATGTTGCAAAACCACGCCATCATTTTGAAAGAAGAAAGATAAGCGTTCTTCCTCGTCAACAATCAGCCAATTCACCTTTAATGCATCGAATAGTTCAACATGAGGTGACGGCTTTTGCAGCAGTATCCAGGCTACATCATGGGACAAAAGCCATTGCGGTGAGACATCCGCTAACCTGTTTGGCGACATCATCAATACATCGGAATGAAGGTGAGGGAAATAAGGATTTAATAGCAAAGAGGCCATGTCTTCTTTTGCCCAGCTGGCGTTAAGAGCAATGCTATCTTGTGCTCTAAACACAAATTGTCCCTGTTGATTTGATAACGATAAATCGGCTCTACTATGCTGAAAAAAACTCGGCAAAAAAATCACCAACCAAATCACCGCGGCACTTAAGACGCCTCGTTTTAACGGGCTTTGATAGACCCATCCCAACACTAATAACAGCATGATCCATCGCGGTACATCGGTCGAAAATGCCGTATAGAACAACAAAGGTAGACGAAAGACCGCCCACTCAAGCCCGAGAACAACAAACCCCAGCACCCAATCCAGCCCCATATACACATAGCTGGTGGACACCAGCAGCACTTCCAAACAGGACACAATGCCAACGGGGAACCAGACAAACGCAGCCAGAGGGATGAGCACAATATTCACCAATACAGAAGCACTGGAAATAGCCTCTTGCCAACCTAAAATCAACACCATGGAAGCGGTGCTCAGCATCACTTGTGCCATCAATAGTCGGGTCCATTTTATCGATGTTTGGCAATAGCCAACCAATAAATACACCATACTAAAAGACAACCAAAGACCCGGACTCAGGATCGACCTTGGCTCCACCAGCAACACCAACCAAAGTGCAAAAGAAATGATCCTGTGCGGCGAGACTTTCAATGACAACATCCGTGCCAGCATATACACGCTAAGCATAATGCCAGCCCTCACCACAGGCTCTCCCCAGCCAGTCACATAGGCGTACCCCAGCAATAAAGGTATTACAAGAATCCCATCGCAATGCCAGCGAGTTACACCAGAAAGTACTAGCCTTGCTGGCAAGCTTTGCCAGACCAGCCAACTGATTGAGCGACCAATAACGAACATAAAACCTGTGTGCAAACCCGATACAACAAACAAATGCGCCAAACCAAGGGTTCGAACGATCCAAGTGTCGCGCTCACTCCAAAGGTTATTGTCTCCCAATAAAAGTGCTTTGGAAAAACGCCAGGTTTCAAAGGAAGATAAGCGCTCATCGAGCGTAGCACGCAGACGATCTCTTGGTTTTGCCGAATTTTCCAACGCAGCGGTCGGATCTGCGTCAAAATTGACTCTGATTTGGGCAACTTGTCGTGTGATATAAAGCTGTTTCTGCCACCAATTTCCCGCTTTATCCTGGCGCGTAATCTGGTTTATCTCGCCCTTAAATAGGGACGCTGCTCGCTCGTCTATATGACCATAAATAGGCACAGGACTTTCCAGCCGATGTAGGGTCATATCATGAAGGGTTTTTCTTTCTCCATCAGGAGTAAAAAATGTTAAAGAAAGTTTTTGCGCTTTATGCTCGAATTGAGTTGGATGACTTGCTGTCGTTTGGTGGAAAACTTTTTTTCGTTCAAAATCAACCCAAACCACATCGTCCTGATCAAGTTGTATTTGAGAATAAGTCGTATTTTCGCTTAAAAAAACAAAAATAAAGGAGAAAAGTGCCAAAAACAATACGAATAAACGCTTTGACCATAATAGGTAGAGACACAAGAAAACTATGTAAGTAGAATACACCCACGAATAATCACTCGGCACCAAAATGGCGCCCATCAATATGGACAAACTACTTAGTAACATAAGACCTCCTTGTCTTAAATTGCTAAATTATTTTATACCTGATTATGCCGAAGAATTATCTTAAGAAATTCATACCTAATCCTGAAAAACTCAAACAAAGTAAAGCCTTAAGCTTACTGGGCTCTCAGATTTATCAGGCCAATTTATGGCACCTTAACCGCAAATCTGTAGCAAGAGCATTTTTCAACGGCATATTATGGGCGTTTATACCCATGCCTTTTCAAATGTTAGCAGCAGCTCTGTTAGCCATTCCACTGCGAGCGAATATTCCTTTATCCATCGCGTTAGTCTGGATCACCAACCCATTTACCATGCCTTTTGTGTTTTATTTCAACTATAAAGTTGGCGCGCTATTACTCGATTACCACAATGAAAAAGACTTTCAGCTATCGGTTGAATGGATCTGGGACAAGATGGAACACATCTGGCCACCACTCTACGCCGGTTCTATTGTGTCTGGCTTAGTATTTGGTGCCATCGGCTATGCTGCCATCAGTATTTTATGGCGCGTTCATGTGACGAAACGCTGGCAAGAACGTAAGCTTCGCCATCAAGACAAGCCCTGAGCAAACACTCACCTTTGGCGCTTGCTTTAGGGCTCATCATCATTACTTCATTTGTTCTAATGCACCTTGAGACAAACAATATGCCGAATCCATCCAGCTAAGCATTTTTTCATCATGGGTCACAATAAGAAATGCCATGTCGTGGGTCGTTTTTAATTCGTTAATCAGATTTTGAATTTCTTGTGAGGTTTTCTCATCCAGATTACCCGTCGGCTCATCCATCAATACACACGCTGGCTTGTTCGCTAAGGCTCTGGCAATCGCCACTCGTTGGCGCTCACCGCCAGAAAGCTGAGAGGGTTTATGATGCAAACGATCCGCCAGCCCAACTTGCGCTAACAAGGCCTCGCCCTGCTGCTTTGCCGTTTTCTTATCCATCCCTGCAATCCACATGGGCATCAAGACATTTTCTAAAGCACTAAACTCTGGCAACAAATGATGAAACTGGTACACAAAGCCCATCTCTTTGTTACGCATTTTGGCGCGTTTTGAATCTTTAATGCTAGACCATGACACGCCTGCTAAAGCGACATCCCCTGTTGTGGCCAAATCCAGTCCCGCTAACAAATTCAACAAGGTAGTTTTGCCTGAACCTGAAGCACCAACAATGGCACAAGCAGTTCCTTTATTCAGACTAAAGTCGATCGAATTAAAAACCTCGACGGTTTGCTTGCCGTCTTGGTAGTGTTTTGACAAAGCTTGACACTCAAGCACCACTTGATTACTCATATCGTAATGCCTCTGCGGGTTCAACTTTTGATGCGCGCCAAGCAGGGTAAATCGTGGCGGCTATGGTCATAATAAAAGCGGACGATACAATCAATTTAACATCCGACCACTGTAGCTCGGAAGGCAAATAGTTAATGAAGTACACATCAGCACTCAAAAATTCCACATTCAATAAGGCTTGCAAGCCGGCAATAATTTCGCTCACGTTCAATGCCAGTGCGACACCCAGCACAACTCCAATCAATGTGCCCAGCATGCCGATGAAGACACCCTGCACAATAAATACCCACATCACCTGGCCGGACGTAAGGCCCATGGTTCGTAATATTGCGATGTCGTTTCGCTTGTCTGTTACCACCATCACCAACGTCGACACAATATTAAACGCCGCCACGGCCACAATCAGTAAAAGCAACAAACCTATCATGGTTTTTTCCATCTTAATGGCTTGAAACAAGCTACCGTGGGTACGCGTCCAGTCGCTTACTCTGTTTTGACCTGGAATCTCTCTGGCGATGTTCCAAATACGCGACGGCGCAACGAATAAATCGTCAAAGGAAATACGCAAGGCCTCTATTTCATCTTCTTTATAACGCTTAAGTTTGGCAGCGTCTTTAATGTTGATGTAGGCCAAACTGCTGTCTAACTCGGCGCCTACCTCAAATGTTCCTACCACGGTAAAACGCTTTAAAATAGGTGCCACACCAGCAATAGAAACATTGGCCTTGGGTAAAATAGCCGTCACTTTATCGCCAATATCCACTCTGAGCATTTTTGCCAACTGAGCGCCTAAAACAATGCCGAAGCTGGTGTCATTCAGTGCATTAAGAGTCCCAGACGCCATGTTTTCATCAATGATAGAGACCTTGGCTTCCATCTCAGGGTTCACACCATTCAAAATAGCACCATGAACACTTTCACCCGATTGGAACATCACCTGAGCTTGAATATGTGGCGCTACGCCAACCACATCTGGCATACCTTCGACCAGTTGAGCCGTATTGCGCCAGTCATTGAGAACAGGGCTTCCCCACAAGGTGGCGTGAGGCACCATGCCCAAAATACGTTCACGTAATTCTCGGTCAAAGCCATTCATAACCGACAAAACAGTAATCAGCACCATTACACCCAGTGCAAGGCCAGCAATGGAAGAAAAGCTAATAAAGGAGATAAAATGATTGGATCGTTTGGCTCTGGCGTATCTTAGGCCGATAGCAACAGGTAGAAAATTAATCAATGTGTATCCTTGCGCGGTAAAAGCGTGGTAAAAAAATGGAGGGGTATGCGCCCTCCATTATGTACTAGGTTACCAATACGCTTATGCGTCGAAATCGATCCCGATACGACGACCTACATCTTCGTACGCTTCGATCACGCCGCCTAAGCCTTGACGGAAACGGTCTTTGTCTAATTTCTCTTTGGTTTTGGCGTCCCACAAACGGCAACCGTCTGGCGAGAACTCATCACCCAACAAAACCTCCCCTTTATATAGACCAAATTCCAATTTGTAATCAACCAGAATCATGCCACCTTCAGCAAAAATCGCTTTTAATACATCATTAACCTTGTATGTCAGCGCTTTGGCTTTGGCTAGATCTTCCGCTTTGGCCCAGCCAAATGATTCAACATGTGACTCGTTGATCATAGGATCACCCAAGGCGTCGTTTTTCAAAAACAATTCAAATGTCGGTGGGGTCAAAGTAACGCCTTCTTCAACACCCAAACGACGACATAAGCTGCCGGCAGCGACGTTACGCACCACACACTCCACGGGCATCATGTCTAGATTTTTGACTAGCGCTTCGTTATCACTCAACAAGGCTTCAAAATGAGTTGGGATACCAGCTTCTTGCAACTTAGTCATGATAAAAGCGTTGAACTTGTTGTTCACCATGCCTTTACGGTCAAGCTGCTCGATACGCTTGCCATCAAAAGCAGAAGTATCATCACGAAACACTAGAACCATTTTGTCAGGATCATCTGTGCGAAATACAGATTTGGCTTTACCTGCATACAGCTCTTGTCGTTTTTCCATTGGAGAGTCTCCGATTACTTGAGTGAGGGTTAATCTAATTTATTTTACAAAACGCTGGGCCAAAAGGAACGAGGTTAACTCTGGAAACTCCATAGTTGACACATCGATAACCAAGAAGTCGCCGGCTTTTTGATGGGTAATTTTGTACGAGTACTCGCGTTTGTCCCAGCTTACATCGTCTAAATTACGACGACGAACATTGAATAATTTTGTGCTACCACCGGTTCCATTAGGCACGTCAAAACTGATGACATCACCAACACGTTCCACTTCTTCATTAGGAACGGGCGCAATCATCTGTTCTGCATCAGGGATAAAGTAAAATCCCGCCGCATTTAGGTTCGTTTCAATCTCGGCTGGTGATACGTCTTTGCCCAAATATAGGGAGAAGTGACCTTGGTGATCTACCCAAATCGGGAAAGGTGCGCCATCGCCACGGTTCGACAAATACGCAGATGACTGATTGAGTTGACGCCCCATGGTTCCCCATAAACGAGCAACAATAGTGTGAGCGTCTTCGTTATTGGCCGGGGTCATCCAATCGCTTGGGTCGAGATTCTTCACTTCATCACGGTATTGAACCGATACCACGGTTTTACCGTCACGTTCAGAGAAGTTGAATTGGAAAGCAGTTTTAGCTGGGTGCAATCGAGTAATGTCACTCCATAGTGCCGCCCAGTAACCTTGAGGGTGAAAATCAAATGGTACCGTGGTAATGCTGGTGTCGGTTTGTTCCGCAATGGCAGAACCAGCTCCGTGGATAGCCGTCAAAAAGTCAGTAACAATACGTTTCGCCAACACGCCATTAGCAGACATGATCAATTCAATAGCGTCGCTGGTTTCGGCCACATCTACTTTCACCATTGGGTAAAAAATAAAGGGCGCTCTTGGATTTACAAATGGCTTGGAGTCTTCGAGATCGGCAATGGCGTTTTCATTTGGAATCACTAACACGTCTTTTGACGGTACAGAGCCTTCAGGCGCTTCTAACGTGGACGCGACCGCAGACTCTTGCTGATAATCATCTGAGCTGTCGGTAAAGAACGTACTACAGCCAGACAACATAAGCGTGACAGAACCAGCAGCCACTAGCTGCAAAGTAACTTTATTCATTTTCATAACACTCCAGCCTCTATCATGGCTTGGCGAACCGCAGAATGATGCGGTTGAGATAAAAGGGTCAAAGGTAAACGTATTCCCTCGTCACACAATCCTAGCTGACTGCATGCCCATTTTACTGGGATAGGGTTTGATTCTAAAAACAAATTTTGGTGTAAAGACGCTATGGCTGAATCCGTGGCGTGGGCTTGATCACTCAGACCCGATAAGGCCTGCTCAGCGGCTTGAGCCACCATTTTAGGCGCCACATTAGCGGTCACTGAAATGTTACCTTTACCGCCCAATAGCATAAGAGACACAGCGGTCGGATCATCACCAGAATACACAGCAAAATCGCTTGGTACGGCGTTGATTAACGCCTCACCACGCTCTAGATCGCCTGTGGCGTCTTTGACACCGACAATATTTTTAATCGCAGACAAACGCACTACCGTCTCGTTCTGCATATCGCATGCGGTACGACCCGGCACATTGTATAAAATTTGAGGGATATCCACCGCCTCTGCAATGGCTTTAAAATGTTGATACAAGCCTTCTTGAGTTGGCTTGTTGTAGTAGGGAGTGACTAACAAGCAGGCATCGGCACCGGCGTTTTTCGCACTTCGCGTCAGGTCTATTGCTTCGTGGGTGGCATTGGCCCCTGTTCCCGCGATGACAGGCACTCGACCTTTTACGGTTTCGACGACTTGACGAATCACATTAGCGTGCTCTTCTGTTGTCAATGTCGAAGATTCACCTGTGGTTCCAACCGCTACAATGCCATGTGTGCCGGCTTGTATATGAAACTCGATCAGATCATCCAATTTTTTAGCATCCACAGCGCCATCTAACGTCATCGGCGTGATAAGCGCCACTAAACTGCCCGTGATCATGTCAAGTCTCCGATAAATTATAAGCGCGCCTATAGTAACGTCCAGGCTCAGGTTTAACAATAATGAGGCGGCGTAAAGCCGGAGTAAATTCGCTCCAATAGGTGATTTATTAGGATTTTTAGAGTATCTGTTGTTAAGCTTAGGGGTCTTAAAACACGAGTTGGCAAAACGAATATTTGCTGATTCAAATCCACCTAATAGAGAGTAATTTTATGACCCTTGAGATTGGACAAGTCGCGCCGGATTTCAGCGCTAACGACCAAAACGGCAATACCATTACCCTAAGTCAATTCAAAGGCAAAAAAGTTGTCTTGTATTTCTACCCAAGAGATTCCACTCCCGGCTGCACCGCCCAAGCCTGCGACCTGCGCGACCACTACCAAACACTGCTCGACCAAGGTTTCGTTGTGCTTGGTGTAAGCACAGACACTGAGAAAAAACACCAAAACTTCATTGCCAAGTACGAACTCCCTTTCCCACTTATTGCCGACACAGAAAAAGTGGTACACGAGCTTTATGGTACTTGGCAGCTGAAAAAATTTATGGGGCGAGAGTCCATGGGAACAGTCAGAACCACGTTTGTTATCGATGAAAACGGCCTAATCAGCGACATCATCAGCAAGGTAAAAACCAAGGCTCACGCTGAGCAAATCTTAAAATAAGCCGGTACCTTGCAGAAAAAAAGAGAGCATTTTAGCTCTCTTTTTTTATGTCACTTTTGTCTCTTACACAGGGTTATCATTAGATTATTGGCGTGTTAAGCGATCGTTACTCAACACCATCGGAGACGAAGCACGATATGGATTGATATCTAACCCGCCACGACGAACATAACGTGCATAAACCGTTAAACTTTCTGGCTGACACTGGCGCATGATATCAATGTAAATACGCTCAACACATTGCTCATGAAAGTCTGTGTGTTCACGAAAGGACACTACGTATTTCAATAAGCTTTCATGATTGATCTTAGCGCCTTTGTACTCGATAAAAATCGAGCCCCAATCCGGCTGATTGGTAACAGGACAGTTCGACTTCAACAAATGACTGACTAAACGCTCTTCTGTTACGCCAACGCCCCTGTCCGTTTTCAGTAGATTTGCATCAGGGTGGTAAACATCCATATCAATGTCTAATTCATCGATACAATAATCTGGCGTTAACATCACCAAGGCCGCCATGGAATCCACATCACGAATAATCACAGTGACCTCGGCGCCAGCCGCTTTGGATAAATCACGCTCAATAATCGCCTGTACTTCCTCAACCGAGTCATAGCGCATTTGATTCAAGGAGTTTAAATACAATTTAAACGACTTAGACTCAATGATGTTCGGCGAGCCACAAGGCAATCGACATTCGGCAATGGCCACGATTGGCTTGCCTTTGGTGTTCAACCAAGACAATTCGTAAGCGTTCCAAATATCCTCCCCATAAAAAGGAAGATGCTCAGACTCAATGCCCATTTCAGACCATTTATTCACTCTTGCTATGGGGTAAAGCAACCCTGCATCGTATTCAGAAACATATTCTGTTTGCTGACCTAAGGGTAAAAAGCCCATTTAATTTCCTTAACTTCTAATACCTTTGCCTTGATTCAGTAACCGCAGTCCGAACCCAAACAACACCACAATAAACACGCACACAATTACCAACGCCCAGTACACGTTGATGTCGGACACGCCCAAAATACCAAATCGAAATGCATTGACCATGTATAAAACAGGGTTAAGCATGGAAACCGTCTGCCAAAAATCTGGCAATAAGTCGATCGAATAAAACACCCCACCAAGATAGGTTAAGGGCGTCAAAATAAAGGTCGGAACGATCGACACATCATCAAAACTTCGAGCGTAAATGGCGTTCACAAAACCGCCTAATGAAAACATCACTGAGGTCAGACACACCACTACTATGGTGAGCAGCAAACTTTCTAGCGCCATATGAGTAAAAAACAACGATAAAACCGTCACAATCAAGCCCACACACAAACCACGAGACACGCCGCCAAGAGTGTAACCGAGCAAAATCACCCAATTCGGTGTTGGCGAAACCAACAACTCTTGCACGCTATGCTGAAACTTCGCAGAAAAAAACGACGACGATACATTTGAATAAGAGTTCGTAATCACCGACATCATAATCAAGCCCGGCACTATGTATTGCATGTAACTAAAGCCACCCATTTCGCCGATTCTTTCGCCAATCAGATTACCGAAAATAGCAAAATATAAGCTCATGGTAATAGCAGGAGGCAATAAAGTTTGAGGCCAGATACGCGTAAAACGACGGATCTCTCGAACTAAAATGGTGTAAAAGGCGATCCAAATTTCTGAGTTTTTCATCCTATTAGCCTTTAATTAATTTAACGAAGAGTTCTTCAAGTCGATTGGATTTATTGCGCATGCTCACCACATTGGCAGAAATCGCATCCAATGCCTGAAAAATCACATTAATAGACTGACCTTTTGTTACTTCGACTTCTAACGAAGTACCATCTTGATTCACCACCACCCCGTAATTCGTCACTGTCCAATCTGTTGGAATTGGGGTATCTACGTCCAAAATAAAGGTTTCTTGATTCAAGGTTTTTAACAAGGCTTTAACGCTGGTGTTTTCGACAATTTCGCCGGCACTGATGATGGCGATGTTGCGACATAACTGCTCAGCTTCCTCAAGATAATGGGTGGTCAAAATAATGGTCGTACCCTGCTCGTTGAGTTTTTTAATAAACTCCCACATGGAACGACGCAGTTCGATGTCCACACCCGCAGTGGGTTCATCCAGAATCAATACATCCGGCTCATGTATCAGGGCCCGTGCAATCATTAGTCGACGTTTCATACCGCCTGACAACATACGCGATTGCACGTCTTTTTTTGACCACAAATCCAACTGTTTCAAATACTTTTCGGCGCGCCCTTCCGCTACTGCTCGGCTGATGCCATAAAAGCCCGCTTGCGTTACCACCACATTGAACACAGTTTCGAACACATTAAAATTAAACTCTTGCGGCACAACGCCTAAATGACGCTTTGCTTTGGCAAAATCCTGATCAATGTCTTTGCCAAAAATCGACACCTGCCCCGATGTTTTATTCACTAAGGAACATAAAATACCAATAGTGGTCGACTTACCCGCACCATTGGGACCAAGTAAGGCAAAAAAATCGCCTTTTTCTACGGTGAGATCCACGCCCTTTAATGCTTCAAAGCCGCTTTCATAACGTTTTTTGAGGTCTCTAATTTCGATTGCATATGTCATAATTGAAGTTCTCATACGGCATTGCCGACTAAACAGTGACTAACTTGAATAGGGTTTTACGTGGAATCACGCACAAAATACATACTTGACGCTTTTGCTGACTTACGTGGTCGAATGGCAGAACACACTCCTTTTGATCAAACCGATTTAGCAGAAGAGGACACCGACTTCTTAGAAAAATGGGACAATCTGACGCAACTCATTCAAGAAAACAACCACAGTTACACATTTGAAGCACAAGATATCTTATCGCGCTTTATACGCTGCTACGCGAATCTTGTACCATTAATTAAACGCGAACTTTTGTGGTTTGTTGGTGGAGAGTGTTTGCATTTTCTTGGCGACGAAGAAATTGCCCTCTATCAACAGCTTGAAGAGCATCTATACGAGCTCGATAGCCAAAATCAATCCTACGATATTGCGACAGAGATTCAGACTTTGCGCGAAACACCAGCGAACATCCATTAATACCAGCACAATCAACTGGGCGGGGATTACCGTTACCGCCCAGTCACTTTAAGACACCTTTTTAAATACCAAGGTACCATTAGTACCACCAAAGCCAAATGAATTGTTCAACACCACGTCTATTTTACGTTTTTGTGGTGTGATGGGGACATAGTTCAAATCACACCCTTCGCCTGGCTCTTCTAGGTTAATCGTAGGCGGTGCTACCTGATCTCGAATAGCAAGGATCGAGAAAATAGATTCTACCGCACCCGATGCACCCAACAGGTGACCTATCATCGACTTGGTCGAGCTGATGGCCACATCCGAAGCATCTTCGCCCATTAACGCTTTGACAGCCTGAGTTTCTGCCAGATCGCCTGCTGGTGTAGAGGTGCCGTGTGCATTAATGTAGTCCACATTTAAAGGCTTAAGTTTGGCATCTTTAAGAGCCGCACTCATAGCCGCAGCCGCGCCCTCACCACTTTCTGGCGGCGCCGTCATGTGGAAGGCATCGTCGCTCATGCCAAAACCAGCCAATTCTGCGTAGATTTTCGCTCCGCGAGCGACAGCATGTTCGTACTCTTCTAGCACCAAGATGCCTGCACCGTCGCCCATAACAAATCCCTCGCGACTTTTATCCCATGGACGGCTGGCGGTTTTATAATCGTCGTTACGAGTGGAAAGCGCTCTTGCTGCACCAAACCCACCGATACCCAGTGGGGTAATCGCCATTTCAGCACCACCGGCGATCATCACATCGGCATCACCATAGGCAATCATACGGCCCGCCATGCCAATGTTATGAGTCCCTGTTGTGCAGGCGGTCACAATGGAAATATTAGGACCTTTAAAGCCAAAACGAATCGCAACATGGCCCGAGATCATGTTTATGATCGCGCCTGGAACAAAAAAAGGAGAGATACGTTTTGGACCTGACTCTTTTAGCAGCTCAAGATTTTTTTCAATCATTGGCAAGCCACCAATACCTGAACCAATAGCACAACCTACACGCTGCAAGTCGGCAGTATCGCCATTAAGGTTGGCGTCGTCTAGGGCTTGAACAGCCGCAGCGATGCCGTATTGGATAAACAGATCCATCTTGCGCGCTTCTTTAACACTCATGTATTGAGTCGCATCAAAATCGGTAACTTGCGCAGCAAAACGAGTGGAAAACTGGCTAGCGTCAAAAGAAGTGATCTCCGATACACCACTTTTGCCTTCCAAGATGTTATCCCACGTATCTTTCACGTTATTGCCAAGGGGTGTCACCATTCCCATTCCTGTGACTACAACCCGACGACGAGACATAAGATTTCTCCAGCAATTCGCCCAAACTCTTAAGAGCCGTTAAATAAGAAAAGCCGCTGTAAAAAATACAAGCGGCTTTTCGGAAAACTCAGTTAACCAATAGCTTACAAGTTAGCGTTGATGTAATCGTTCGCTGCTTGTACGGTAGTGATTTTTTCAGCTTCTTCATCAGGAATTTCAGTGTCAAATTCCTCTTCCAAAGCCATAACTAGCTCTACTGTGTCTAGGGAATCGGCACCTAGGTCATCAACGAAAGAAGCAGATGCAACAACATCTTCTTCTTTAACGCCTAGTTGTTCACAAACGATTTTCTTAACGCGTTCTTCAATGCTACTCATTAGAAGTTCCTACTTTACTTATTAACAGCTCAGTGTGAGCATATTATAAAAATTCGATCACCTGAAAGGCGTGATTCTCAACATGAACCGGAGACGTATTTTCGTTGAATTAATTCTAAAATTCAACTCAAATTACGACATATACATGCCACCATTGACATGTAATGTTTCTCCAGTGATATAAGCAGCCCCATTTGACGCTAAAAACGCCACGGCGGCTGCAATTTCTTCTGGCTGACCAAGACGCGCAGCAGGCACTTTTTCAGTCAATTTTGCTTTGTGCTCATCTGGTAAAACCTTGGTCATGTCGGTTTCAATGAAACCGGGCGCGACACAGTTTACGGTGATACCACGAGATCCAATTTCAGCCGCTAAAGAACGACTAAAACCTTCTAACCCTGCTTTTGCTGCAGAATAATTGGTTTGACCGCCGTTCCCCATTGAACCTACTACCGAACTGATGCTGATAACACGACCGAATTTCGCTTTGGTCATGCCACGCAAACACGCTTTAGTGACGCGATATACAGAGGTAAGGTTGGTGTTGATCACCTGATCCCACTCATCAGCCTTCATGCGCATCATCAAGTTGTCACGAGTGATGCCTGCATTGTTAATCAACACAGTTGGCGCGCCAAATTCTGCTGTAATTTCTTTAATAACAGTATCTACAGACTCATTTGAAGAAACGTCCAACACCCAGCCTTTACCGTTATCACCTAGATAATCGCTGATGCTTTGCGCACCTGATTCGCTGGTCGCCGTACCAATTACCGTCGCACCCTGCTCAACCAATGCTGTTGCAATGGCTTTACCAATACCGCGAGTAGCGCCCGTTACTAAAGCCACTTTTCCTTCAAGACTCATGCTTGTCTCCAACAATGTATTTTACTAAACAAAACCACAATGGTTACGCAGACAAGGCTGCTTCAAAACCAGCCACATCCCCTAAAGAAGACGCCGCTAACCCTTTTACAATGCGCTTATTAAGGCCACTCAAAACTTTACCAGGGCCACACTCAAACGTAGTATCCACACCAAGTTCAGACAACAATTGCACCGATTGCGTCCATAAAACAGGCTCACTGAGCTGAGCCACCAAATTGGCTTTGATTGTTTGAGGATCAGACACCGCTTGAGCTGTCACATTTTGAACCAAAATGCAGCTAGGAGCGCTAAATTCAATGGATTCGAGCTTTTCAGCCAGTTTTTTACCCGCTGGAACCATTAATTCACAATGAGACGGTACGCTGACAGGAAGCGGTAACGCACGCTTAGCGCCGGCCTCTTTCGCCTTTACCATCGCTGCTTCAACGGCGGCCACATGACCAGCAATCACCACTTGTCCCGGCGAGTTAAAATTCACGGCACTAACAATACCAGATGCCTCTTCGCAGGCCTTGATGACCTTCTCATCATCAAGCCCAATGATCGCTGCCATTGCACCTTCGCCTGCAGGCACAGCTTCTAACATGTACTCACCGCGCAATTTAACCAAAGCCACGGCATCAGCAAACGCCATCACACCAGCACATACTAGGGCCGAATATTCGCCCAGACTATGACCCGCAACATAAGCAGGCTTAGCACCGCCTTGTTGCTCCCAAAGACGCCACAAAGCAACACTGGCGGTTAATAATGCAGGCTGAGTTTTATCTGTCTGGTTAAGTTTCTCGGCGTCATTCTGCACAAGATTCCATAAATCGTAACCCAGCACTTGCGAAGCTTGCGCGAAAGTTTGCTCAATAATATCGTGTTTCTCTGCGATGTCCGCCAACATTCCCAATTGCTGAGATCCTTGACCTGGAAAAACAAAAGCTAATTTAGTACTCATTTACTCTCCTGACTCTAACGCTTCATTACAAAGACGCGCCTCAATAGCAGAACACAAATCCGCTCGCGCAATATCAATTCCGTACTCAATCGCCCCAATCATTGCTGACAAGTCAGAACAACCATGACCTTTTACCAAGTTGCCACGTACACCGACCAAACAGGCCCCATGTCGACGCTCATCTTGGTAAAAAGTCTCAAACAAAGAAGACGCTCCTGCTACCCCTTTAAAACGCCCCATCAAAAAGGACAACAAACCTTCCGACGCTTTCAGTACCGCATTACCAACCATGCCATCACACACAATGACATTTTTATCTCCCTCAAATAACTCCGACCCTTCAGCATAGCCCAAATACAGCGGCCATGTTTTCTGGCTCAATAAAGCATCGGTTTCTTTGATTACCGCACTGCCCTTGGTACTTTCCACACCCACATTTAATAGGCCTACTTTTGGCGTTTCCTGACTCAATGCCTCAACATAAGCCGCACCTAATTCAGCAAAACCCACCAACATAGAAGACGGACAATGAACATTTGCACCAAGATCTACCAAACAGCGCAAAGGGTTCGAATACAATTCACGAATCAATGCAGGGTAAAGCTTGGGTTTTAACACACCTAGAATATGACGAGCCAAAGCCACCATAGCACCGGTATTACCCAAGGTCACCACAACATCGGATGATTTCTGCGCTAATGCATTAAGAGATTGATACAGGGAGCTATTTCGACGACGAAACAAAGACAAGACGATTTCTTCATCGCAGCCAACTACGTCTGAGCAAGGAACCAGCAATAGACGTTCGTTAGGAATAGGAAGCGCCAAATCAAACGAAGGGGAATAGTAGATGGTGATGACGACATCTTGATGACGAGAAAGAATCTCTACTGCACCGTCAAATGCAATGCGGGGACCTAAGTCCCCGCCCATCGCGTCTAAAGCTACCCTGATCATGGGTATCTTAGTTACTCACCTTTAGGGGTGATAACTTGACGACCGCGATAAAAACCATCAGCAGAAATATGGTGACGACGGTGAAGTTCACCTGTTGTCTTTTCTACAGAAAGAGTTGGTCCAGTCAAAGCATCGTGTGAACGGCGCTGGCCGCGACGTGAACGAGTTACTTTACTTTTTTGTACTGCCATTTTTGGAGCTCCTAACTTTACTTGGCCTTTAATTGGGCCAATATACTAAATGGATTCGGTTTTTCGTCATCCGGTGCGTCATCGGTAGACGAGGCATACTTTACAGCTGTTGGGTTGCAACCACTTTCTTCGTGATAAGCGACGATAGGCAGAGCAAGTATAATTTCTTGTTCAACCATATCTGCCAAGATTACTTCACCATCGGTCATGACAACAGGATCGTAATCATCTGGTAGATTTTTAGCGTGATCTTCGTCATAAACGAACGCCAGCGACAAATCTAACGCCAAATCATGATTAACCGCTCCCATACAACGTTGACAAACAACCTGCACTTGAGCTGTTAATGATCCGGTAGCAATATAACGCCTATCCTCATCAACTCTAAAGTCTAGATGAATAAAAGCATTACCCTCATTAGAGGCTAAAATAGCACAAAGCTCCTTAAATTGATTAAGGGGCAAGCACCCTTCTAACGCTTGCTCATGGCTAGCGTATTTACGAGGGTCAAAATATTTAGGTAACGTATCATTCAACATGGCGAGGAATACTATTGCCAAGCAGCCTTGATGTCAAAGTCTATGTGCTCTGAAAGTGGTTTTTTTCACTCTTTTGACCTATTCGTCAAAAAAAATCGTAAAATCCACCTACCTTCCCATTCAAACGGTGAAAAACATGCACCCAACACTTATTCTCGGCTCCTCTTCTCCTTACCGAAAAAGCCTATTAGAGCGACTACAGCTGCCCTTTTCATGCCATTCACCTGACATAGATGAAACCGCAAAAACTGACGAATTACCTATCGATCTCGTAAAGCGCTTGCCCATTCAGAAAGCACACGCTGTGCACCAAGAAAGGCAGCAGCAAAACAAACCTGCTGAAGCCTTAATCATTGCCTCCGACCAAGTAGCTGTTTTAGAGAACGACATCCTGGGCAAACCCATCACCGAAGAAAACGCCATTGCGCAACTTTCTCGTTTCAGCGGCCAACGCGTCACTTTTTTAACTGGGCTTTGTGTGCTTAATGAAAAAGACCAGTCTTATGAATACGCCCTCAACAAGTACCATGTGTACTTTAAAGTACTAGAATTAGCCGACATCAAACGCTATATAGCCATTGAACAACCGCTAAATTGCGCCGGCAGCTTTAAGTGCGAAGGGCTGGGCATTTGCTTATTTGAAAAGATGGAAGGCGAAGACCCCAACAGCCTCATAGGGCTGCCTTTGATCTCACTGTGCCGCTTACTAACTGTATACGGCGTTAACCCTCTTAGATAGGCTCAGTAGCCTTTTGGAAAAGAGTAATAGATAGACGATGGCGATTCGAGCTCATCGAGGGCTTTTTTCGCCACATCGTAGCCAAAATCAATCAGCTCTTTCGCTCGCCAGAACTCGTAAAAACCAGACACATTTTTAGGAATCGAAATCAATAGATCGGGCGGATACCCTGCCAATTTGTACTGAGTTAGAGATTCCTGCATGGTTTCAAACATCATGTTGATGGTTTGCAAGCGGCCCCAGCTTACCGGCGAGTAAGCAACCTCTTCCTCTAATTCTTGTTTATCGTCCTTTGAGAAAAATTCTTTGGCGCTTTGCCACCAAGCAGATGACTCATGCTCCTCTTCTTTTTTCACATCCTCATGTACCGTATGAGCCGGACCATTCAGGTCCACCGCAACTATATAATCGGCACCCGCGGGCACTGAAGGAATGATTGGCAAAGGATTAAGCACCCCGCCGTCAACATACAAACGCCCATTCAAATTGACAGGAGAAATAAGCGATGGGATCGCCGAAGAAGCGCGCATGGCATTGATAAGATCGCCCCGCTGAAACCAAAACTCTTTTTGATTCAACAAGTCCACCGCAACCGAGGTATAAGCAATGGGTAAAGACTCAATATCTGGCTCACCAATCATGCTGTGTATTTTTTCGAAAAAACGTTCGCCTTTAATGTAGCCCCCGTTTAACAGCGACATATCCAGTAGTCGAAGAACACTCATGCGATCTAGCGATTCAGCCCACTCCCGGTATTCGGCTAATTTACCCGCTGCAAAGACACCGCCAACAATGGCGCCAATTGAACAACCTGACACACTGACAATCTTATAACCACGTTCTTCAATCGCTTGAATCACACCTATATGAGCATGGCCTCGAGCAGCACCACTGCCCAATACCAAGGATACCGTCTTTTTCATCTTTACTTTGCTCTCATCTAAGGCCGAGCATATACAAATGAGACGCGATCTACGCCTAAAGACGGACGCCCAAGATCGGCCAAATTAATAAAACGTACCTTTTCTACCAATTGAGCGCCAAGCCCAGAAGAGACTTGATTAATCCAGCGATCACCAGACTGAATAGCACTCATTGTCGCGCTTGATTCGCTAGTAACAAAGCCCACCACCATTTGACCTGGCGGCAAGTCATTCAAAAATCGACGAATTCTTGGTGTGTCTTGAATTGGCATCTGCGCCACTATTTCGAACTCAGTATCCTTAGCCTGAGATGATGCCATTTCGTCCAGGCGAACCATCACATCACCCGCACCACGACGATTCAGATACAATACCTGATAAACTTCTTGTCGATTTTTAACCACCAGCAAATATTGGCTCTGATCGGCACCATACAATAAATAATCGCCAAAAAAATCGTTGGCCCACGCATTACTACTACCACAACTACGGCTTTCACACTCAAACACCACAGTTCGACCGCCTAACAGCATTTGCGAGCGATAATGAGCATAAACATCGGTTAACAAGATATTACGGTTTATTTTATACAAAGAAGAAAAATAATCACCTTGAAGCCTTACCACAGTATCTGGCTCCCAACCACGACCAGAGCGGCTGATTTTGCTTAACGGCACCTCCATTAACTGATCAGTTTTTGAATAGCTTTTTACCAGTTGAGCGTCTCGATAAGGCTGCATCGCAAGCACACTGGCCAATGAGTTCGCGCTAACGCACAACAATAAAGCAGAAAAAAACCAACCAGTCACACCTTGAAGTCGAATCATATTATTGTCCTACTACCCAATTAAACATCGGATTTACATCTTAGTTGAGGTCAATAAACTGCTGAATTTCAACAGCCACAGACAAGCAAGTATCTGACTCCAAATGGAAATGATGGTTCCCATCTAGCCATTTCAGTTTGATCCAAGGAAATTGGGCCGCACGCGCCTCAACCAGAGAAGGATTGTTCTTGTAAATACCGTCATTGGCAATTAAAGCCAATGTAGGGCATTTAATTTCTTTGATAAAAGACGTCACGCTCGCTTCGTCCATACGAAACGGGGAAGGAAAAGTCAGTTTGCCGTCGTGTCGCCACGTCCACACGCCCTCAGCATTTTGCTTAGCGCCACGTTCGACAAGCAAACGAGAAGCCGCATTGGACAAAGGGGTAAAGCCTTCCATACGAGCAATTACCATCTCTTCTTTGGAACCATAACTGGTTTGCCTATCTAATCGGTGCTTGGTCATCTTGTGAATCGCCCTATGAAGCGTCACCACTCTGTCATCTGGCGTACCTGTCAGTGGCCCCATATTATCCAGCACAATCAAACCACGCACCTTATCCGGCACAATGGAAGCGACCAACATAGCAACTGCACCACCCATGCTATGACCAATCAACCAAACACTTTGTTTAGACTGATTTAAAATAGACACCATGTCTAAAACATAATCCCAAAGATGATAAAAACTACCTGCTGGACGATGCTGGGATAGACCATGCCCAGCAAGGTCCAAAGCAACATGAGAAAAATTCGCTAAATGGGGTGACAAATTTGAAAAACTGGCGGCGTTATCAAGCCAACCATGCAAAGACAGAATTTTCACTGCAGATGCTTGCTTAGGTAAAGTTTGAACACCGGCCAACTCGGTGTGCGCAAGCTTATAAACTATTTCATTCCCCATATGGCACCGCTTCCTTATTGATCAAATATTAATACCCATTCGCTGACGATACTGATAGCAAAACAAGCATCAAGTTGGTGATGCATGCCAACGCAACTGACAGCACGCGCCGGCAAAAAACTCTCCCTCGATAGCCGCAATGCTCGCTGTTGTCATAGCAAAGCTCAGCGGCAAAGGGTCTTGAGCTAAATAATCCACAAAGTGATGAGCAAAAGGCTGATGTGTTACCAGCAACACAGACTCATAAGGCTGCTTTTCCAGCCAAGTAGCCACTTCAATCTTATTTGCTTCTGGTGTGATTAAAGGACAAGTCTCCACGACAACAGACGTATCCAATTCAGCCAAAAAGATTTTCGCCGTTTGTTGCGCACGGACAAAAGGACTGACAAAAACAGCACCCAAGGTTTCGGACCGACTCTTAAATTGTTTTGCCGCGGTTTTCACCTCAGCCACACCCAATTCAGTCAGCTCACGTAACTCATCTTTTGCATACCCAAAAGCTTGGGCGTTGCCATGCCTTAACACATACAGTCGTTTACGCATTGTCATCCGTGCCTGATTGAGGCCATGGTTGAAATGGAAAAGGTTTTTCTTCTGTTTGATAGGACAAGAAAGAAAAAATCTGGCGAATAAACAAAGCTATGCTTTTTAACCAAGAACCAAGAGTTTCAGGCTCAGTTTTAGAGCCAAACTTAATCATACTGACCAATACCAGCAAGAAACCAAACACGGTCACAGCAATGTTTAATATCACCCAAAATAACAACATAAAAATCACACGAAACCAAAAACCTTGGTCAGAATAGCCAGGCTTAGACATTATCTTTCTCCTCATGTGTCGCAAATTCGACATCCCATTTTTGCTCACCCGTCATCATTGAATCAATCAAAGATTCCAATGTCGCGTGCTCAAATAACAATTTAGACAAACCTTCAGCTAAAGGCATATACAAGTCATTGCGGCGCGCTTCTTCAACAACCATTTTAAGAGTGTTCACGCCTTCAGCTACTTCACCAATTCCTCCGACAGCATCCGCTAGAGGCTGACCAGAACCTATGGCAAAACCAACACGATAATTTCGGCTCAAGGGTGATGTACAGGTAGCAATTAAATCGCCCATTCCCGCCAGGCCCAGAAATGTCATGGGATTGGCACCAAAATGTACCGCAAAACGACTCATCTCAGCTAAACTGCGAGTCATAATCATCGACATGGTATTTTCACCCACCTTAAGCGCTTTAGCCAATCCACATACAATGGCATAAATATTCTTCAACGCCCCGGCCAACTCAACACCTTTGCTGTCTCTACTTTCATACAGTCGAAACGTCGGCGACTTCAACAATTCAATCACGCGAAGACGAACCTGTTCGTCCGCACTAGCAATAACAGAACCCGTCATTTGCCCTGCGGCAATTTCTTTGGCTAAGTTTGGGCCGCTCAATACCCCAATATGTTGAGTAGATGGGTTTCTACGCAATACATCGCTCATTAGCTCAAAATGGTTAGGGTTGAAGCCTTTTGTTGTACTGATTAATATTTTATCCGCTGTCAATAAGGGTGCGATACGCTTAACCACCTGTTCAAAGGATTTAGAGGGAATAGAAACAAACACAGTGTCACTGTCTCGTATAGCCTGCTCTAAATTACTGGTTGCTAATAGCTCCTGATGTAAGGGCGAATCGGGTAAATAACGGCTATTTAACCCCGTTAAATTAATCTCATCTACTTGTTGCTCATTGCGCATCCACTGACTAACTTGGTGACCATTTTTAGCCATAATGTTAGCCAACACAGTACCAAAACTACCACCACCTAATACGCAAACAGAATGTTTCATACTCTTGATTTCTCTTAGAAAGATCGCCTTGTTAATAAGACAAAAAACATTAACACCAATAAAAAAGACCGCGAAAGAACAATGCAGTTAGCGACTAAGAAGAACAGCTCACTTCTAACGACTTACCCCAACTAGGTGCCCTTTGTGCTAACGCCTCAGATTCTATGTGCTCCTCAAAAGGACGATTAAGCACGTTGAGCAATCGGCGAAATAATAAATAGTCACCCTGCTCTGCAGCTTGAATAGCTTCATGAGCCAGATAATTACGCAGAATGAACTTTGGATTCACTGATAACATCGACTGACTGACCACTTCCCAGGAACGTCCTTCTTCCAATCTCACCGCTTGATAGTTTAGTAGCCAATCTTGTAAACGCTGCCTGTCCACAACTTCGTCTAATAAAGGTGTGAATTCATCTGGCTTGAGGTGACTTAGCAAACGAAAGAAAACCGTATAGTCGAGTTTCTCAACGGACAAAATAGTCAACAGCGGCGTCAATACCGCTTGAAGGCTAGCATCAGAAACAAGGCCCATTTTCTCAAGCATTAACCCATTATAGTGTGCTTGCAACTCTACTTCATACTGTTCCAGAATGCTCACGAGCTGATGTTTTTCAAGACGTTTTGAGAAGCATTTCAACAAGCAATTTAAATTCCACAACCCTACACCTGGTTGACGTGAAAATGCATATCGACCTTCATAATCGGAGTGATTGCATACCCAATCTGGCTCATAATCTTCCATAAAACCGTAAGGACCATAGTCGATAGTCTCACCGGTGAAAGAAAAATTATCCGTGTTCATCACCCCATGCTGAAATCCAATCACATGCCATTTCGCTATCATATGAGCTGTACGCTTCACTACTTCTGTCAGCATATTTTCAAGTGGCGAATCAGTATCTAAACACTCAGGATAATAATACTGTAGACAATAGTCGATAAGCTGATCTAGCTCCGCATGTTTGCCTTGATAGAAAAAATATTCAAAGTGACCAAAACGAATATGACCATAAGCCGTGCGCAGCAACATTGCGCCTACTTCTGGCGTTTCTCGGTAAACCGCTTGACGGCTATCATAAAGTGCCAAAGCACGTGAAGTAGGGACAGATAAGGCGGACATTGCCTCGCTTGCTAGGTACTCACGAATACAAGAGCGCAGAACGGCGCGACCATCACCACGTCGAGAAAACGGGGTCAAGCCAGCCCCCTTCATGTGCAAATCGTAGAGACGGCCATCTGAGCCAGTAATTTCACCCAATAAGACACCACGTCCATCACCAAGGCGTGGTGAAAAACCACCAAACTGATGACCCGCGTACACCATGCTAAGACTCTCAGGCACAGGCACTTCGCCACTTAACTGGCGCTTGGTTTCGTCGGATTTAAAATCGATGGATAAAAAATCAGCCAGCGCAGGGTTAAACTCAACCAAACGCTGTTCTGATAAAGGCTGAATGAGCGTTTTCGCAGAAAACGCCTCACCCAGTTGTGCAAAGTGATGTTCTAAATTCATCTTGCCTCACTTCACGATAAGCTATGTATTATCGTGTTGTATCAACCATGTATTCACAACGAATGCTTTCACCCACTACTTTTTCAATTTCTGGGATCATAAAGGCATCGTCTTCACTGGCAAAGCTGACGGATTTACCCGTTTCCCCACCACGGCCAGTTCGACCAATACGGTGCACATAATCTTCTGGGTCTTCTGGTAAAGCATAATTGACCACTAACTGTACATTATCAACATGGATACCACGCCCAGCAACGTCGGTTGCGACCAATACTTGGATAACACCATCTTTGAAGTTTTTCAGTGTTTTTACGCGTTTATCTTGGGCGACTTCACCAGACAAAATAGCGCAGTTAATGTTGGCCTTACGCAAACGCTCGTACAAATCACGAGTTTCATCTCGGCGGTTAGCAAAAATAATCGTGCGCTGACCACCATTTTCTTGAATAAGCTGCTTCAATACCGGCCACTTTTGGTCTGCTTCAACCGTGTAAATCACCTGTTCAATGTTTTGGTTGGTTGCTTCTTTAGGCACCACTGACACTTCTTTAGGGAAGTAGGTCCACTGCTGAGCCAGTGCTTGAATGTCCTTCGGGAAAGTCGCACTAAACAACATGGTCTGACGACTTTCTTTGTGCGGCGTCATACGAATAATGCTCTTTACATCGGGAATAAAGCCCATAGATAGCATGCGATCGGCTTCATCTAAAACCAGACACTCGACCTTACCAAGCTGGACTTTACGACTGCGTGCGAAGTCCAATAGCCGACCGGGTGTTGCCACCAAAATATCAACATTCTCGGTTTCCAAAGCGATTTTTTGTTTTTCATAACTTAAACCACCCACCAAGGTCACCACATTTAAATGGCAATTACTGGTCAACTTGATCGCTTCATCGGCAATCTGAATGGCCAGCTCGCGAGTTGGCGCGATAATCAAGCCACGGGCAAAGTTATTCGGACGCTTTTCTTCTAGTGGGTAATCAAGGAAATCACTGATCATGGCAATCAGAAAAGCGGCTGTTTTACCGGTTCCTGTTTGTGCCTGCCCGATAATGTCATACCCCAACAGAGTCATCGGTAGTGTTTCCGCTTGGATTTCACTGCAGTACTCAAAACCCATTTCTGCGATAGATTTGATAACACGGTCGGGCAAGTTTAAATCGTGAAAGCGCAATTTACCTTCAACCGGCTCGACAGGAAAATCTTCAATCGACCAAATACTTTTGGCTGTTTTGGGTGCGTTTTGAGCTTTTGGTGACGCATCTGAATTGTCTGTAGATGAAGATTGATTATGATTATTCAGATGTTCAGAATTTTTTGATCGTTTGCTGTTACGACGGGTGCGTTTGGGTTTAGTGGTAGTTTGTGTGGCAGCTTCTTGAGTTTGTTTTTCCATATTGGAATCTATACGCTTCTATTGTGTTTTGAGGATGATAATCTTTGCAAGGAGTGTACCTAATTGGTGTGGCTTTATCACCCCTTGCTTACGCTTTGTTGAGTTGCTTTATTGATAACGGTAAGGAGGTAGACTGCTTATCAACTGAGAACCATAACGCTTTGTTCGCAAACGCTTATCTAGGATATGAATATCACCCGCGTCGGTTTCACTTCTCAACAAGCGACCTGTCGCCTGCACTAGCCGTAAAGACGCATCTGGAATGGTGATTTCCATGAAGGGGTTACCGCCACGTTGTTGAATCCATTCCGCAAGCGTGGCTTCAACAGGATCGTCTGGCACAGCAAACGGAATTTTAGCGATGAAAACCGAAGTCAGATAGTCCCCCGGCAAGTCCACCCCTTCAGCAAAACTGGCTAAACCAAGTAATAAGCTGCCTTTGCCATCATCAATGTGAGCCTTATGAGAATCCAGTATCACCCGCTTAGACTGCTCCCCTTGCATCAAGAGTATATCTTGTAAACCAGCCGACAAGGCTTGAGCCACCTCTTCCATTTGTCGGCGAGAGGAAAACAACACCAAGCTTCCAGATTCTGGGTTAACGTTTTTATTCAGGTAAGCTACGATTTCCGCTGTGTGCTGTTCAACACGATTCGGCTCATTGTCCATAGCAGGTACAATTAGGCGACCGTTTTGCTGAAAATCAAACGGACTTAACACCCGTAAGTACTCGCTATCTCTTGGCACACCAGAACGCATATTAAAGCGATGAAATTGATTCAATGCCGTCAAGGTCGCCGATGTCACTACCGCTCCAAAACATTTATCCCAAAGCTGCTGACGTAATGTGTTGGCCGCCAGAATAGGAGACGCCCCCAGTTCGATATCCTGCTCCATGCCTTGACCCGATAACACCAGCCAGCGCGCGTTAGGCGGGTAATTTTGATCGTCCACCGTGGAATACAATTGCCACAGACCGACACATTGCTCTAAACGTCCTAAAATCACCCCCAAAATCGGCTGCCATGTTTCCGCCGTTTCTGGCGTGACGCCCATACCTTCATTTTGTTTGGTTTTTTTGCATTCATCTTGAATGCTTTCAATGCTGTTGAAGAGTTTTTGATAGGCCGTTTGCAGACTATACGCCAACTGGCGCAGCTCGTCGGGAATTTTGCCAAATTCAAATCTATGCTGGTTGTTCTCTTTATCAAGCCCCAGCCCTTGAATATAAGGCGCCAACCCTTGTTGAGAATATTGAATAAAATTCACAATGGTCTGAATTTGCTGAGGAATTTTAAGCAACAACTGTCCCGTCAAGCTAACATCATCAGTAAGCTCTTGCTTTAAATTAACCAAGTTTTTTTCCAATTGTCGAAGCCAGGTAATGCTTTGCTGTAGGCGCACCTCATGACGGAAATGCCCAATGGCTTTGTCTGGTAAGTGATGACCCTCATCAAACACATAAATGGTTTCTTTTGGTGGTGTTAAAATAGCACCGCCACCGAGAGACAAATCAGCCAACACAAGGTCATGATTGGCAACAATAACATCAGCCACCTCAATTTCAGCCCGCGCCTTGAAAAATGGGCAGGCTGAATAATTGGCGCAGTTACGATTAGTGCACTGCTGGTGATCTGTAGTGAGGCGTCGCCAGTCTTGCTCGCGCACAATACCAGACCAGTTATCCTTGTCTCCATCCCACTCGCCTTTTCCAAGCGCCGCATCCATTTCTTGATACAGAAGGGTATTCACATCATCGGAGCTTAAGTGCTGTTCAAACAAGCCAGCAAACATATCGTCCATGGCTTGCTCTTCAGAACTCAAAAATCCCTCTAGATTATTAAGACACAAATAACGACCTCGCCCTTTCGCCAGTGTGTACTTAAAACTTAGCTCTGTATGTTCTAGCAAATTAGGCAATTCTTTATGAAGAATTTGCTCTTGCAAGGCCACAGTGGCGGTGGATATGACCAAGGTTAACCCTCGCGCCTTGGCGATAGGAATGGCCGCCAAGCAGTAGGACAAGGTTTTACCCGTACCCGTACCTGCCTCGATAACAGCAACGTGTTTTTCATCCAGCCGCTCACCTTCTGAGCCTTGCTTTATATTGCCTAACGTACGAGCGATAGCCCCTATCATTTGGCGCTGTCCGGCTCTAGGTTTATGGGATTTAGCATCCAATGAAGCACGGTATGCAAGCTGAATTTGTTTTTTTAGTTCGTCTGAAAGCATTTATATTATTGAGTATCGTTAAGAATGCTGTATATAATAACAGTTACTGTATAAACAACCAGATGCCCTATGATTAAATTAACCAAAAGACAATCTGACGTACTAGAAACCATTCGCGAATTTATTAATGAAACGGGATTTCCACCAACCAGAGCCGAAATCGCACGCCGCCTCGGGTTTAAATCCCCGAACGCCGCCGAGGAACATTTAAAAGCCCTTTGCAAAAAAGGCGCGATAGAAATGCTCTCAGGTGCCTCACGAGGTATTCGGCTTGTTGAACCCGTAAATGAGGAAGCACCTAAGCAAGACCTGGGCTTACCTGTCATTGGTAAAGTAGCAGCAGGCTATCCTATTTTAGCGCAAGAAAACATTGCCTCACATGTCAGCATACCTGACAACATGTTTTCACCAAAGGCCGATTACTTTTTATCTGTGTCTGGCACCAGCATGAAAGACGTTGGGATCATGGAAGGCGATTTACTCGCGGTCCACAAAACCAACACGGTGCGCAATGGTCAAATCGTCGTGGCACGCATTGGCGACGAAGTCACCGTCAAACGCTTCGAACAAAAAGGCAAGATCGTTCGCTTGAAGCCTGAAAACGAGGCTTTCAACGACATCATTGTCGACCTTGAAAGTGAGGACTTTGCTATTGAAGGCTTGTCTGTCGGAGTTATACGGCAAGGCATTTGATCTTTTCGGCACCACAAGCTAAACAAAACAAGCAAAAAGGCGAAACACAAGTTTCGCCTTTTTTATATCGTGAGCCGACCAGATATCAATGAAGAATTTTAGGCCGAAACTCGTCGTCATCTATGTGATCGGTGTCTTCGTCAAAAAACGATTCGTCGGAATAAACAAAATCTATACCTGCATGAAACATATGCTTAGCCAAATCGAAGTAACGATCTTTTAAATAAGACCGTGTATCATCTGAAATAGTCAGCGTGGCCAGAGGAACCGTTTCCTCTCCATCTTCACTGGCTGGACGCAACACAATGTCACCATTCTCCAGCTCAACAATTTCTAGGTAGGACTCTTTCATACTCAATACTCTGATGACTCTTCTCTAAAACGCAACACCAACTCCACCAGTTTCGCCAAATACAAACTAACTGAAGCGCCCGCATCGGAACCGCGACCAATAAGATTTTCACTACTCACCACCGCTGACATAGACACTCGACACTCAAACTGAACAAGGTATGCTTGCTCAAGTTGCGAACACCATGACTCGGGACGACTCATTAAATCTGCAAGTTCAGACAACACAGGCACAACAATGCTTTTCTTTTGCGTCTCAGCCAATAACTGAGTCACATCTAAACCACCTGACAATGAATAAGCCGAGGACACTTCTTTTAACAAGCCATTCAATGCGCTTCTAAGTTGGAAAATAGCCGAACTTTCTAAGCCGACGTTTAGCCAAGCTTCTTCACTGACTTTGCCTTGTTGAATGAGGCGTCTTGCTGTGTCCAGCTTTTGATTGGTAAGGCTGGCTAAACTCGCACTGCTCATTTCTTTTTGCCTTCTTCAACAACCCATTTTGAGCCAACGTAGAACGCTTTCCAGCCTGTTGGCTTGCCTTCTTCTTCCGTCATAACGTATTGCTCTTTGGTCTTACGACTGTAACGAATAATGGTCGGACGCCCTTCAGAATCGGCAATCGGCGCTTTTTCGAAAAAGTGATACTTAGAATCAATTTGCTCCATATAAGGCAGCAATTCAGAGACCAGAGGCGCACGAGTCTCCCGCTTACGAGGAAACTGACTGGCGGCCAAAAACAGCCCCGTTGCCCCGTCACGCAACACATAATGATCTTCAACTTTCTGACAAGCCAGGTCCGGCATAGGTACAGGGTCCATTTTTGGTGGCGCCGCTTCGCCGCTCTTTAACAATTTACGAGTATTTTTACACTCTTCATTTGTACAACCAAAGTACTTGCCAAAACGACCCGTTTTCAACTGCATGTCAGAGCCACATTTATCACACTCCAACAAAGGACCATCGTAGCCTTTGATTTTGAATGTACCCTGCTCCACTTCGTAACCAGAACAAGCAGGATTATTACCACACACATGCAGCTTACGGTGTTCATCCATCAAATAGCTGTCCATAGCAGAGCCACAGAGCTTACAACGCTGCTTGTTGATTAATGCTTTAGATTCGCCTTCTTCATCGTCTACCGCCACCGCTTCATCACCGCGGATTAGGTTAATCGTTGCTTTGCATCGTTCTTTGGGAGGCAAAGCATAACCAGAACAAGACAAAAACACGCCCGTACTGGCAGTACGAATTTGCATGGGCCGAGAACACTTTGGACACTCTATGTCCGTGGGTGTTGGCTCATTCAGCATCATGCCATCATCTGGCGATTCTGCTTTTGCTAACACTGAACTGAAGTCTTTATAGAACGCATTCAAAGTTTGAATCCAATCTTTCTCTCCTTCAGCAATGTGGTCAAGCTGCTCTTCCATTTGCGCGGTGAAACTGAAGTCCATTAACGACGTAAAGCTGTTAACCAGTCGCTCAGTCACTATGTCACCCATTTTCTCAGCATAAAAACGGCGATTTTCAACACGAACGTAGCCGCGATCTTGGATGGTAGAAATAATAGACGCGTAGGTAGAAGGACGACCTATACCACGTTTTTCAAGCTCTTTTACCAAGCTGGCTTCGCTGAATCGAGCAATCGGCTTAGTAAAATGTTGCTCTGGAAGCAATTCTTTAAGAGATAAATACTCGCCTTTTTCCACATCTGGCAAGATATTGTCTTCACCTTTCTTCACTACAGTTTGCATCGCACGAGTGTAACCATCGAAGCGCAAAATACGGCCTTTAGCTTTAAACTCGTACTCTCCAGTAGCCACTGTAATTGTTGTGGAAGTGTATTCAGCGGGTGTCATTTGACACGCCATAAACTGGCTACGGATAAGATCGTAAAGGCGATGGGCGTCTTTTTCCATACCCAAAAGGTCATCAACACGAATGGTCACATCAGAAGGTCGAATGGCTTCGTGAGCCTCTTGCGCGCCTTCTTTGCTGCTGTAGCGAATCGGTTCTTCAGGCAAGTATTTGTCGCCAAAGCTTGACTGAATATAACCTCGCAACACTTCTACTGCTTCTGCACTTAAGTTAGTCGAGTCTGTTCGCATGTAGGTGATGTAACCACCTTCGTACAAACGCTGGGCTAACATCATGGTTTTCTTAACGCCATAACCTAAACGTGTGCTAGCGGCTTGCTGCAATGTTGAAGTAATAAAAGGTGCTGATGGCTTACTGCTGGTCGGTTTGTCTTCACGGCTGCTGACCAAGTATTTGGCGTCTGTCAAACGCGCCAAATGCTCATCAGACTGCGCCTGATTGACCGGTCGATATTCTTTGCCTTGATACTTTGCAGCCGCAAACTTAATCACCTCTTTCGATGGTGTGGCCAGCATGGCGTCTAATTCCCAGAACTCGTCTGGAACAAAGGCACGAATTTCTTTTTCACGCTCAACAATTAATCGCACAGCCACTGACTGAACACGACCCGCTGATAAACCACGAGCGACTTTCGCCCAAAGCAAAGGCGACACCATAAAGCCCACTACACGGTCTAAAAAACGACGCGCCTGTTGAGCGTTTACACGGTACATATCCAGTTCAGAAGGCGTTTCAAAGGCCGCTTTAATGGCTTTTTTGGTGATTTCATTAAACACCACACGCTTATAACGGCTGTCATCACCACCAATGGCTTCACGTAAATGCCAAGCGATGGCCTCACCCTCTCTATCCAAATCGGTCGCGAGATAGATGGTGTCGGCGTTTTTAGCCAAGCGTTTAAGTTCGTCAACGACTTTTTCTTTGCCTGGTAATATTTCGTAGTGGGCTTTCCAATTATGTTCTGGATCTACGCCCATCTTGGCAATTAGCTGCTTACGCGCTTTTGTCGTTCTGTGAACTAGCTTTTCTTCAGGACTCATTTTGCGCGTCAATGCGGCTTGCTTAGCACGTTCTTGAGGCGTAGAGGTAGCCGTTTTACCGGTTGGTAAATCTCGGATGTGTCCGACACTCGATTTAACAATAAAATCGTTGCCTAGATATTTGTTGATGGTTTTCGCCTTAGCGGGCGATTCCACGATAACCAGTGATTTTCCCATTGAACTGTGTAAGCCTTTTAATAAAGTAGGTCTGCAAATCCACGTTGCACGAAGTTTAATCTCTAGGGGCGCTGATATTAAGCAAACACCTTTTATATAACAAGCTATCCCTGTATTGTTTCACACATTAAATCTTGCCGAACGCCGTATTTCTTATTTAACATACTGGATTCGCTGCTGAAGGACAATCATGGCTACCCTCCAAATCTTAACCATCGCGTTTTTAATCATCATAGTACTTATTTCTGTTGTTATTGGCTCTCGTGCTCACCAAAAAGAAAAAGAGCTAACCCAAAGACGTGTGAAACAGATGCAATTTGCTAACCGCGCAGACCGTGTAGAGCAACATATTCGCGGATTGCGAGACATTAACACCGACACCATAGCAACCGACGTACTCTATGACTTTTACTTGGATACTTTAAGAGAATTACTCCAGTACTCTGATGATCCAGAAAAAATTGAAATTCGCATCGCGGCCGCCGAGGATGCCCGTAATACCGACCCTATTACGTTTAATCCAGAGCCCGAACTGCTGAGCTTTCAAGAAAAAACCAATTACAAAGAGCGACTCACTAAGCTCGCTAAAATGTTGCTTTTTTTGCGTCGCCGCGGTCGAATCAGCAATACACACTATCAAGCCTGTTACGAGTACTTACGTTGGTTAAATTTATGGACACAATTAAATCGCCAGATTGTTCAAGCCAACAAAAACTTTAATAACGGCGATATGCGAGTGGCGCAGACTCTATATGGGGTGATTTTATCTCATGTAAAAGCAGATGCCGTTGAGCGCCCCGAAAAGAAGATATTACTGACATTTATTAACGATAGAATGAAAGAAATTTTATCTCCCAAAATTGCAGCGATGAAAGAAAGCGACAATCCTGAAGAAGTTTTGAGCGAATTACTCCACGATATAGAGAACTCGCAACCAAAACACTCCTAACACCATATTCCATCAATCATAGATTCGATTAATAGAAGAAGCGTTAAATTGCCTTCCCCTTGTATTCAACAAGAGAGTGTACCAGCATTGATAACGCCTCCAAGGCCAAAGCGTCTCCTTTTTCGCGCCAATAAAAGGTCACTGAGTCTGCGGTTAACTGAACGCCTGTTAATAAGTCACCGTATTCTGACAATACTTTTTTCACCTCGTCCGATGCATCCAATTGCTCACTCGACCACCAGCCATCAATCACATCATGGTACTTCCACACCTCGTAGGGCAAAAGCCAAACATTGGCTGTGATGGTCTCAATCGGTTTCAGTCGATAAAGCGCATAAGCGACGGTTTTTTCACGGTTCTTTGACTTATCCCACTTGTCAGGGAGGTCAATTGATGTAAGCTGAACGTTAAGCCCAAGCTGTCGAGCCTGCATACGCAATGCCATTCGCTCGCGCTCTTTTTTAGGAGGCAAGATCCACAACGCAGACCCCATCAGCGACAAGGTAATAAAGACAACAATAAGCGTGGTCATATTTCAGTTTTCTCTAATTTTAACAAAATTAATTGAGCCAAGTTTGGAGGCATTCCATTATGTACAATAAAATTCTACTCGCTATCGACCTAACCGATGAAAGCATCAAGGTCGCAAACAAAGCTGCAGCCCTATGCAAAGCAACCGGCGCAGAACTTACCATACTTCACGTCATTGAATCACTTAATTACGCCTATGGCGGCGACGTGCCAATCGACATCACCGACATTCAGGCACAATTACAAGAAACGGCTAAAGAACGCATTGCTATTCTAGAGTCGCAATTGGACGTTCCTGTATTAGAAAGCTGCATTTCTCAAGGTGGCATTGAAAGCGAAATCCACCGCATCGCCACAGACAAACAAGCCGACTTGATTGTTGTTGGTAGTCATGGACGCCATGGTCTAGCCTTGTTACTTGGCTCTACTGCAAACGGCGTTCTGCATGGTGCACCGTGCGACGTGTTGGCAGTAAAAGTAAACAAAGAATAAACAGGCAACTGGTTCATTCAGTTTAAAAGTCATATAAAAAAGGCGATGTCTCCATCGCCTTTTTTTGTGCTTCAAATAACGTATTAACTTCGAGTCCAAGTTGTGCCTTCACGACTGTCTAGCAACTCAATGCCTTGGGACAACAACTCATCACGAATTTCATCGCCGCGAGCAAAGTTTTTATCTTTACGCGCTTGCGCTCTTTCTTCAATGAAAGCCTGAATATCCGTATCGCTTAACCCTTCAGAAAAAGTACTGTTTTGCATAAAGTATTCTGGATCTTGATATAACAAGCCTAAAAGCTCAGCCAAGCCTCGCAACTCTGCCGCCAGCAACGTCGCTTTTTCAGCGTCTTCCGTTTTGGCTTTATTGAGCTCGCGTACCAATTCAAACAACACAGATACAGCAACCGCCGTATTAAAGTCGTCATTCATGGCTTCTTCGAAGCGCTCAGTGAAAACGGTGGGCGTATATGAATGAGCAACGGCTTGATCACGAAGCGAGGTGTACAAGCGCTCTAATGCCACTTTCGCTTCGTGCAAACTTTGGTCTGAATAATCAATGGCGCTTCGATATTGGCTCGACACCATCAAGTAACGAATCACCTCAGGGTTAAATTTTGCCAATACGTCTCGCACAGTAAAAAAGTTGCCCAAGGATTTGGACATTTTTTCGTTATTGACACGAACCGCGCCACAGTGCATCCAATAGTTCACATAATCCTTACCTGTAGCGGCTTCGGATTGGGCAATCTCGTTTTCGTGGTGAGGAAACTTAAGATCAGGACCACCCCCGTGAATATCAAAATGACTGCCAAGGCAATTTGTTGACATTGCAGAACACTCAATGTGCCACCCAGGTCGCCCTTCGCCCCAAGGGGACGGCCAAGACACCTCACCGACTTTGGTTTGTTTCCACAACACAAAATCCGCTGGATGCTCTTTCGCGGCTTCCACGTCGATGCGCGCACCGGCTAGCATCTCATCCAATTTACGATTGTTTAATTTGCCGTAACTTTCAAACTTGGTGGTTCGGTAATACACATCGCCAGACGTGCCTTGGTAAGCAAAGTCTTTATCGATCAGCACCTGAATCATGTCGATGATTTCTTGCATGAATTCCGTGGCTTTTGGCTCACGATCTGGCATTTTGTTGCCCAAACGCAACTCATCTTCACGCTGTGCGGCAATCATGCGCTCTGTCAAAGACTGGGTAGATTCGTTATTTTCTTCCGCACGCTTGATAATTTTATCGTCCACATCGGTGATGTTACGAATGTAGTTCAAATCGTAGCCTAGATGGCGAATAAAGCGCGAAATAATATCGAAGGAAATCATCGCACGTGCATGACCAATATGGCAGTAGTCATACACGGTATTACCACACACGTACATGCCAACCTTACCGTCCACGATTGGTTTGAAAATCTCTTTTTTGCCCGTCTGTGTGTTGTAAATCTTTAACATGCCCTTACTTTCCTTTTGCTTCTATTTTCGCCCATGAATCTCGCAGTGTTACCGTGCGGTTAAAGACCACACCCTCTTCTTTTAAGTCACGACAGAAATACCCTTCGCGCTCAAATTGGAAGCCTTGACCCTTTTCAGACGCCAACAAAGACGGCTCTGCTTTGGCGTTGGTCAATACAGACAAAGAATCCGCGTTAATAAAGTCTAGGAAAGTTTTGTCTTCATAATTGGCGTCTGGCGCTTCATTAATGAACAAACGATCGTATAAATTCACGGTCGCATCAACCGCATGCTTTGCACTTACCCAATGAATAACACCTTTAGGCTTATAGCCCTCTGGGTTAACGCCCAAAGTGTTTTCATCGTAGCGGCACAGTAGTTCAACCACCTCACCGGCATCGTTCTTAATCGCTTCATCACAGGTAATTACATAACCTCCACGCAAACGAACCGCGCCTTCTAATGTCAGACGCTTCCACTTACGCGGTGGCACTTCTGCAAAATCGGCTGCATCAATGAAGAGCTCTTTGCTGAAGGGAACATCGCGCTTGCCTGCGTCTTCATTTTTCGGATGATTACCCACTTGGAAAATTTCTTCTTTGTCATCTGGGTAGTTCGTCAACGTCACCTTAATCGGGTTCAACACCACCATGGCACGATTAGCGCTGGCGTCTAGGTCTTCACGAATCGCATGTTCTAGCATACCCACGTCAACAACACTGTCTGACTTAGTGACACCAATACGATCACAGAAGTTACGAATCGACAAAGCTGTGTATCCGCGACGACGCAGACCAGAAATGGTCGGCATGCGTGGGTCATCCCATCCCTGTACGTGTTTTTCATCAACAAGTTGTTTCAGTTTGCGCTTACTGGTCACTGTGTAATTCAAGTTCAAGCGAGCAAACTCAATTTGCTGCGGGTGGAATGTGCCCAGCGTATCCAGCACCCAATCGTACAAAGGACGGTGATCTTGGAACTCAAGTGTACAAACAGAATGAGTAACTTCTTCGATCGCATCAGACAAACAGTGAGTAAAGTCGTACATAGGGTAAACACACCACTTATCACCGGTTTGGTGGTGATGAACGTGGCGAACACGGTAGACAATAGGGTCACGCATGTTGATGTTAGGACTAGCCATGTCGATTTTCGCACGCAGCACCACTTCGCCGTCTTTGTACTTGCCGTTTTTCATGTCCATAAAAATGGCCATGTTTTCTTCAACGCTACGATCGCGGAAAGGGCTGTTTTTACCCGGCTCTTTCAACGTACCGCGGTACTCGCGCATTTGCTCTGCATTTAATTCACACGTGTAAGCTTTACCCGCTTGAATGAGCTGAACAGCAAAATCAAACAATTGATCAAAGTAGTCAGAGGCAAATTTTGGCTCGTCTTTCCACTCAAATCCTAGCCACTCCACATCATGTTTAATGGACTCAATGTATTCCACACTTTCCTTTTCAGGGTTAGTGTCATCAAAACGAAGATTACATTGACCCTGGTAACGCAAGCCTAAACCAAAATTCAAACAAATGGATTTGGCATGGCCTATGTGCAAATAGCCGTTTGGCTCAGGTGGAAAACGGGTCAGTACTTTGCCGCCGTGTTTACCTGATTCGTTATCTTTATCAATGATTTGGGTAATGAAATTACCTGGTTTTGACGTTTCTGACATGGTTGATGTAAGTCCCGATAAGTGTGATCTAACAGTATTGTTACGTTAATCGATAAGTATATAGTATTTAGGTTTCTATAGGATATTGAGCCGAAACTCTTTTCATGGTTTTTTTACATCGCAAAGGCGTATTTAGTAACGAAAAAAACCGCAACCCCAACACAAATGGTTAGCAATTGCTGCTGTCGCCACACCCCAATGACAAACGCGGCCAAAGCGCCCAGCAACCAAGGATTTAACAATGAAAGATGAAGGTGATCGTCTTTCATCAAAATCATGGGGGAAATAATCGCCGTTAACACCGACACAGGCACAAAGCGTAGGGCTTTTTCCAAAAACGGCGGCATAACAACTTTATGGGCACGAGCAAACAAAACGAAGCGCACGCCGAAGGTCACCACAAACATCCCCAGAATAGTTAAGGTTGAATCAAGCAAACTCATCGCGCCTCTCCCTTTCCTTTTCCCTTTGCAGTCAGTATATCCGCCCAGAAGCCCACCGCCACACCAATCACCGCGGATACCAACAAGCCTAAATTATTAGGCAAACCAGCCAACAATATCGACGATGCACCCGCGCTTAACATACAAAGCCAAAAAGGCTGGGTTTTTAAATACGGCGTAATAATCCCGATAAAGGTAGCTACCATGGCAAACTCAAGCCCCCACTCGCTCATGCCGGGAATTAATTCTCCCGACAACACACCCAAAATCGTGGTGGTGTTCCACATCACGTAAAACGCCAAAAATGACCCCAAGTAGGCTTTGTGGCCGGTTTTATCGTCAACGATGCCTGCACCATACATAGGACGCAGTGCCGCGTAGGTTTCATCTACCAAGCCAAACCCCATCACCACTCGAATCGGCATAGGCAAATGCTTCACGTATTTCACCATATCGGCGGCGTACAGCAGATGCCGTAAATTAACAATAAACGTCGTCGAAACAATCACCCAAATATGCGCATGCAAAGCGATTAACCCCAGAGCCACAAACTGGGCAGAGCCAGCAAACACAATAGAGGACATGGCAATGGCGAACCAAGGGCTCAGCCCATAGCTTGACGCCAAGGAGCCAAACAGCAAACCAAACGGAATGCCGCCGATGATCATGGGAATCGATGCAACCATACCCCGTCGCATGTAGTGCAATGTGCTCATAAACACTCTCTCGTTATTTTTTGCCGTTTTATAACGTCAAACGCCCCAGCTTGGCAATAAACCTTGCTTAACGGATTGCTAAAAACCTTGCTGGATGAACACTGCAAGGCGAGAAACGATCTGCTACTATGCCACTTTTACATTGTCGCGTTTTCAAGGATCCCTCTCCCATGACTCAAACATCAGAAAAAGCCGTCGTTGTATATTCCGGCGGTATGGATTCCTTTACCGTATTGCATACCGCCATAAAAAGCGGGTTGGAAGTGTACGCTATTTCCTTTAATTATGGGCAAAAACACAGTAAGGAATTACAGATAGCCGCCGACGTGTGCAAGGCACTTAACATCGAACACAAGGTCGTGGACATTACGGCGATTAACAGCCTGATGGCTAATTCATCACTCACCGGTGACGCTGACATCCCTGAAGGTCATTACAAAGGCGACAACATGAAATCCACCGTGGTGCCTAATCGCAACATGGTACTTTTGTCGATGGCCATTGCCTACGCCGTGTCACTGGAAGCCGGTAAAGTGTATTACGGGGCGCATTCTGGTGATCACCACATTTACCCCGATTGCCGCCCTGAATTTGTCGAGGCCATGAACGCTGTCGCCCACATCGCCAATTACCAGTCGGTCGACATAGTCACGCCTTTTATACATGTTTCTAAAGGCGACATTTTAAAAGCGGGTTTAGAAATGGGGTTAGATTATGCGAACACCTGGACCTGCTACAACGGCCGAGAACAGTCTTGCGGTAAATGCGGTGCTTGCCACGAGCGCCTTGAGGCCTTTGCAGAGCAAGGAATTACCGACCCACTGAGCTATGAAACGGCTTCATAACCCACATTCAACACGGGATTATTGCCTTCACGGTGGCGTCTTTGCTAACAAACACATAAAATGCGCTCAGCAATTTAATGCGCCATTATTTATTCGTACTTTATATAAGGACTACCCATGATCATTTTACACACGAACCACGGTGACATTCACGTTGAGTTGGATTACGAAAAAGCACCAAAATCTGCTAAAAACTTCGAAGAGTATGTGACCTCTGGTTTTTATAACGGTGTTATTTTCCACCGTGTCATCAACGGCTTCATGGTTCAAGGTGGCGGTTTTGAACCAGGCATGACTCAAAAAGACACTCGCACAGCGATTGAAAACGAAGCGGACAACGGTTTGAAAAACGAAATCGGCACCTTGGCGATGGCTCGCACCATGGACCCGCATTCTGCTTCAGCGCAATTTTTCATCAACGTAGCAGACAACAGCTTCCTTAACCACCGCAGCAAAACGCCAGACGGTTGGGGTTACGCTGTATTTGCAAAAGTTGTTGCTGGCATGGACGTGGTCAATAAAATCAAAGAAGTGAAAACCACGACTAAATCTGGCCACCAAGATGTGCCCGCTGAAGATGTCATCATCGAAAGCGCTGAATTGGTTGAAAGCGAAGACTAATGCGTCGTTATTTCATTTCCGATTTGCATTTAAGTGACAAACGCCCGGATCTAATCCGGGCGTTTGTTCAACTAGCTGACGAATTGATTCAACAGGAGCAAAGCGCCGAGCTGTATATTCTCGGGGACTTTTATGAAGCTTGGATCGGTGACGATTATCAGGCCGATTGGAACATCCCTATAGAGGCCGCACTTAAAACCTTGTCGGATTCCGATATTGCTTTGTATTTTTTGCATGGTAACCGAGACTTTCTGATTGGCAAACGCTGGGTGGATCGTGTTGGCGCCACCCTAATTCAAGAACAAACTCGTTTGACGCTTGATAAAGGTAGCCTGCTCTTAACCCATGGCGACGAATATTGCCTAGAAGACACCGAATACCAATCGTTCCGACAAACTGTCCGCTCGCCTGCTTGGCAAGCAAACATACTCGCCCTGCCCATCGAGCAACGCTTGGCTTTGGCCGCTCAATTGCGCAATGACAGCAAAACCATGTCGTCGGAAAAGTCATCTGCCATTATGGATGTGACCCCAGACGCGGTACAGCAGTCGCTTGTAAAAAATGGCTGCGCCACTGTCATTCATGGCCATACTCACCGACCTGCTGTTCACAAAAGAAAACAACAGCTGCGCTTAGTTTTAGGCAACTGGGACGACGCTATATGGCTAGCCTGCATTGATAAAGATATTTTCACGCAGTCTTCCTGCTCTGTTGAACATTTCTTAGAGCAAGGAATCGCAGGCTTAACCACTGTTCATAAAGAACCAGTGTTGTTTCTCTGCGATTAACACCAAAATGCCAGCACATGGCTGGCATTTTGGTTATTTTGCTGGCTAATCGTTAGGCTGCGATCGGTGGCCCACTGTGCACACGAAACTCCACGTCAGGCTCTATGATCAACTGATGCTCTAGTTCTCGGAAAAAGGCCACTCGTTCATCGATGGATTCGTTAGCGTATTCTTGCGCCAACGCCAAATAGTCTTCAAAGTGACGAGCTTCGGATTTCAGCAAAGATATATAGAATTTCGCCAATTCTTCATCTAAATGCGGCGCCAAAATGGCAAAGCGTTCACACGATCGAGCTTCAACAAAAGCACCGATAATCAGTGTATCGACTAATCGTGCTGGTTCATGGGTACGGATGTGTTTGCGAAGACCGTCGGCATAACGAGATGCCGAAAGGTGCTCATAGGCGATGCCACGCTTTCTCATCAATTTGTGAACTTGCTCAAAGTGCAACAACTCTTCACGTGCCAGTCGTGACATTTTGTGCAGCAAATTATCTCGATCAACATAACGGTACATTAAGCTCATTGCCGTTGATGCCGCTTTTTTCTCACAATGCGCATGGTCATTCAGTAACAAAGTTTGGTTTTCTATCGCCCAATTCACCCAGCTTTCAGGGGATTGGCACGGCAGAAATTCAACAAGCTCAGGGTACGCAGATAACATTAAGTCTACCTTTTTATGCTAAAAAACGTGATTATACTCGGTATTAAGCTCTTAGGCAGCAACGTCTTGATGTGGATATCAAATTCGTAATGAATGATTTTTATGACACCAAAAAACTGAAGATAGGCCAACACGTTGGTGTTGAACTCGACCCCTACGTTTTGAACTACCCCATGGACAGCGATAAAACCACCTGGGTCGCCGATCAAGGCGGTTGTCCTTTTGTGCTGCGCTTTTTTCAGTCCAACAAGGGCAAGGTGGAAGATTTTTTACAAAACGCCAGAAAATACGCCAGCGTCAAACACCCTGCTATCACACCTAACTATCCGCCCTTCTATTCGAACTTGTGGGTATTTTCTTGTTCGGCGGTCTGCGGCGGCGAAAATCTCTATAGTTTTTTAGGCAAATACCCAGACGGCGCGCCTCTTAATGTGGTGATCAGCTTATTTGACAACATTGCTAAGGCGCTGGATCAAGTTCACAAAAACAACCTTTTTCATGGCCACTTAGATTTAAGCTCTATCCATGTGGTTAATGGCATTGGCATCATGACGGGGTTTGGCGCGCATAACTGGATGAAGAGCATCGATAACAGCGTGATGGACGCCCGTTTCTTCCCTCCAGAATATGTAAAAAAAGAACAGAAACGTGCAGCCTCTGCCGACAGTTTTGCCTTCATGCGCTTGTTGATGGCCGCTCTATTAGGAGAATCTATCCTTGATAAAGATATTGTTGCTGACCTGCCAGACTCACACCCGAGTTTAAGCGAGGCTACGTGGGAAAAACTGGTCAAATGGTCTCGAGCCAATGAACGCCATCGCCCCAAGTCGTTAACTGAGGTCATTCGAATCATTCGAGCTAACCTTTATAAGCCAGATACTCGTCCATCTAACTCGGCTAAACGTGCGTTCAAACGTTATACGAAACACGTCTCTACTCCTAAACTGGCCGGTACAGCAGGGCTCATTGTCGCCAGCGTGGTTGCAGCGGCTGTTTTTTGGCCTGAGGACGTTATTGAACCTGTTCCTGTGGTTGTCCAGAATGCGCCACCAACACCCCAACCCACGCCATTTGAGGCCCTACCTCAAGTGCTCGAAGAACCGCTAAGCACCATTGAAGCCACAGCGCCAAAAATTGAGAAAATCCCACCGGCTACCTTTGTTATGGGCGATCAAAGCCGCATTGGAGACGACAACGAGCGCCCTGCCCATGAAGTAGATATTCCTGATGGTTTTTACATCAGTAAATACGAAGTGACCTTTGATCAATACGATAAATTTGCTAATGCCACCAATCGTGAACTTCCGCCTGATAATGGCTGGGGGCGAGGAAAACGCCCGGTTGTAAACGTCAGCTGGTATGACGCCAAAGCCTATACCGCTTGGTTGTCAGACGAAACCAACGCCGAATACCGTTTACCTACCGAAATTGAATGGGAATATTCCGCCCGCGCTGACTCCAATACGTCCTTTTGGTATGGAAACGAGGTTAAACCTGGCTACAGTGTCTGCGACAGTTGTGGCAGCCAGTGGGATGGTATTTCTTCTGCTCCGGTGGGAAGTCAAGCCAGCAATCCACTGGGGCTGTTCGACATGCACGGTAATGTGGCTGAGTGGGTAGAAGACTGTTATCACGACAATTACGAAGGTGCCCCAACGAAAAACCAAGTGTGGTTGGCAAACCAATGCGACCATAGAGTGCTGCGCGGTGGCTCTTGGTTTGATATTCCCAGGGTAGGACGAAGCGCCACACGCTTTCGGGCACAACCTGCACTCAAAGCCAGCAATTGGGGTTTTAGGGTTGTGAGGATTATTCAGCAATCTAATGACGTAGCCAAATCAGAATAATTCCACTAAATGTCACCTATTCGAAATTGTTATGGTGCATGGTAACCCTTTGTCCTGTTTTTTCTATAGAATGCTTGCATCAAAAATTATAATACTCTGTATTTAAAGTCATTGAATAACCATGACATTTTGATACAAACACATGTGTGTTGTGGGGCATTCGTCTATTATTAGACTGCACTATCAGCAGACAACTTTACCGTAAATTACACATAGAGGTCGAAATGAGCCTATATCTTGAGTACTTAAAAGAAATCGAAGTTCGTAAAAACGAACTTGGTTTACATCCTAAGCCAATTGATGCCGCTGATCTAATATCAGAAATCATCGCGCAAATTAAAGATACTGACAATGAGTACCGCGCTGACTCCCTAGACTTCTTTATTTACAACACAATCCCAGGCACAACCAGTGCGGCGGGCGTTAAAGCGGCGTTTTTAAAAGACATCGTCTTGGGTAACGAAGTAGTTGCAGAAATCACCCCTGCTTTTGCCATTGAACTCCTTTCTCACATGAAAGGCGGCCCGTCTGTTGCCGTGCTTTTAGATGTCGCTTTATCTGATAACACTCACGCAAAAGCCGCTGCAGAAGTACTAAAAACACAAGTTTATCTATACGAAGCAGATACAGACCGCCTTGCAGACGCTTACAAAGCGGGTAACCCACTTGCCAAAGACATTCTTGAAAGCTACGCAAAAGCAGAATTCTTCACAACACTTGCTGAGATTCCAGAAAAAATCGACGTGGTTACTTACATTGCTGCGGAAGGTGACATTTCTACTGACCTACTTTCTCCTGGCAACCAAGCGCACTCTCGTAGTGACCGTGAATTGCACGGCCAGTGCATGATCACGCCAGAAGCACAACAAGAAATCGTTGCACTAGGTAAAAAACACCCGAACGCGAAAGTCATGTTGATTGCTGAAAAAGGCACCATGGGCGTTGGTTCTTCACGTATGTCTGGTGTTAACAACGTTGCACTTTGGGCTGGCGAAAAAGCAAGTCCATACATTCCTTTTGTAAACATTGCTCCAGTAGTTGCCGGCACGAATGGTATCGCACCTATTTTCTTAACCACGGTTGGTGTAACTGGCGGTATCGGTCTTGACCTTAAGAACTGGGTTAAAAAAGTAGACGCAGATGGCAATGTTGTTAAAGATAAAAACGGCGATCCTGTTTTAGAAGAAAAATACTCTGTTGCCACAGGTACGGTTCTTACTATCGATACAAAAGCCAAAAAACTCTACAACGGTGACAAAGAACTAGTTGATGTTTCTGACGCCTTCACACCGCAAAAAGTTGAGTTCATGAAGGCAGGCGGTTCTTACGCACTGACTTTTGGTAAGAAGCTACAGACTGTTGCTGCCGGCATTCTGAATATTGAAGCGCCAACCGTTTTTGCCCCTTCAAAAGAAATCTCTCATGAAGGTCAAGGCCTAACAGCGGTTGAGAAAATTTTTAACCGCAATGCTGTTGGTGTGACGTCTAAAACACCATTGCATACTGGTTCTGACGTTCGCGTTAAAGTGAACATTGTTGGTTCTCAGGACACAACAGGATTAATGACATCTCAAGAACTTGAGTCAATGGCGGCTACCGTTATTTCTCCAAGTGTCGACGGTGCTTACCAGTCTGGTTGTCACACAGCGTCTGTTTGGGACAAAAAAGCACAAACAAACATTCCACGTTTGATGAAATTCATGAACGACTTTGGTGTTATCACGGCACGTGATCCTGAAGGTGTTTACCATGCAATGACAGACGTTATCCACAAAGTATTAAACGATATTACGGTAGACGATCGCGCTATCATCATCGGTGGTGACTCTCATACACGTATGTCGAAAGGCGTTGCTTTCGGTGCAGATTCCGGTACGGTTGCTATCGCATTAGCTACTGGCGAATGCGCTATGCCAATTCCTGAATCGGTTAAGGTTACCTTTAAAGGTCACATGAAAGATCACATCGATTTCCGCGATGTAGTTCACTCAACGCAAGCGCAAATGCTGAAAAAATTTGGCGAAAACGTTTTCCAAGGTCGTGTTATCGAAGTACAAATCGGTACCCTAATGGCTGACCAAGCGTTTACTTTCACTGACTGGACAGCAGAAATGAAAGCGAAAGCGTCTATCTGTATTTCAGACGACGAAACTCTCATCAAGTCTCTAGAACTTGCTAAGAGCCGCATTCAGATCATGATCAACAAAGGCATGGAAAACCGCGACAACATGTTGCAAGGCCTTATTGACTTAGCAGACAAGCGTATTGCAGAGATCACTTCTGGCGAAGCACCAGCGCTTTCTCCTGATGATAACGCTAAATACTACGCAGAAATGGTTGTTGATCTAGACTTGATCGACGAGCCAATGATCGCTGACCCTGACGTGAACAACGAAGACGTTTCTAAGCGCTATACTCACGATGTTATCCGTCCAGCGTCTTTCTACGATGGCCGCAAAGTGGATCTAGGCTTTGTTGGTTCTTGTATGGTTCACAAAGGCGACATGAAAATCATCGCTCAAATGTTCCGTAACATGGAAGCACAAGGCAAAGAGATTAAATTCAACGCACCGCTTGTGATCGCGCCACCAACGTACAACATCGTTGATGAGCTTAAAGCAGAGGGCGATTGGGAACTTCTTGAGAAGTACTCTGGTTTCGAATTTAACGACACTAACCCGAAAGAAGCGGCTCGTACAAAATACGAAAACATCATGTATCTAGAACGCCCTGGTTGTAACCTATGTATGGGTAACCAAGAGAAAGCAGAGCCTGGTGATACCGTGCTTGCGACCTCTACCCGTCTTTTCCAAGGCCGCGTTGTAGAAGACACTGCAGAGAAAAAAGGTGAATCTCTACTAGGTTCAACACCAATCGTGGTTCTTTCTACCATCTTGGGTCGTTTCCCAACGATGCAAGAGTACAAAGAAGCGGTTCAAGGCATCAACTTGACGTCTTTCGCACCACCATCACACGATCTTAGCGTGCCATCTATCCCAGTTAAAATGCTGTAATATTTAACTAACAGATGCACTTACCGACTAGGTAAACACATTATTACCTAGTCAAATTTGCTAAAACGTTTACTTTTTAAAAACCTGATACTCAATTAAGTATCAGGTTTTTTTTCGTCTCTGCCTTATCCAACTGATCTCTAGCTTCTCTATCTAACGGACTTAAAACAGTTTATAAGTGGCAAAAAAAAAGCCCCGCAATGCGGGGCTTCTCCTAAGATGTATCGTTTAAATAACTTCGCGTTCGACTAACTCATCGAACTCTGCTTGCTCCTGACGTTCTTCAGCGGATTCTACGTCATTTGCATTGATGTGGTGTTGTCGACCTGTGTGTTTGGCCTTGTATTTAATAAGTTGCTTCTCAAGTTTACCAACTAAAAGATCTAGAGCGGGTTTTAGTTGTTTATCTGTCTTAACCGTAGCGAATAGGTCATGACCAGGAATATGAACACTGGCTTCGACAATTAATTCATGAATTTCATGCTTCTCTGTATTGAGTATCACCTTAATACTGGTTATCTGGTTATTAATACGAGATAGGTGATCCATTTTTTCTTTTACTACTTCTTGAACTTCTTCACCAGATTGGACATGGTGACCGCTAATATTCAATGTATACATACAGAATTATCCTTCTATTTTGGTCAGATTTTTTTATTAACTTAAAGTAACTTCCTCCTCTTCTGCCCTTACCTATAATCTATGGATGATTGGATCTGTTTTCAATGCCTAAGATGTAAATACTTTCAAAAAACACCTACAATTAAAAATTTATTGATATAAAACAATAAGATAACGAGTAAAAAACCTTCTCAGCAATGTCATGCACTTTAAATTTAGCAAACTATTGAGCATGCTGCCCAATAAAACAACGCTGCGAAACATTAATTTTGTCAGACATCGCTTTCACTTCTAACCTTGTCTCGCACTCGTATCAAACCTGTATAGTAAGCTCGATATAGAATAGACAGTGCAACACAAAACATCGCAGGCACCCATAGAGCATAAAACCCCAACATCATAAAGAGCCAAGCCCCGAGTGTGCCACCCACAATAAAACCGACTGCAATAATAATAAATAAGGTGACTTTTCGTCTGTCGACAGACTTACCACGAAAGGCGCTGCCAAGCATTATGCCTAAGTCCGTGACTATACCGGTTAAGTGGGTTGTTCTCACTACCGCCCCGCTGTGCTTGGTTGCTAAGGCATTTTGTAGACCGCAAGCGATAGAGGCAAAGAAATGACCAAATGCAAAACCACTCACCAACAAATACATGGCTACGATTAAAAAAAGCGCTTCAATTAACAATAAAACATCGTAAAACCGTCCGATACGCAAGGAACGTCCTGTTAACAAGGCACCCGAAATGGCAGCACCTAATAAAAAGCTCACCATCATTCCAGATAAATACAATAAGGTTTCAAGGTTTGGATTGAGTAATGCCTTACCAAGCAATGTGGCGGTGCCTGAGAGGTGTGAAACAGCCTGATGCTGAAAACCAAGCAATGCAACCGCATTAACACTGCCTGCCACCAAGGCCAGCATAAAAGCACCGTATTCCACCCATTTTGGCAATCTCGATAACATCATTCCCTCCAAACTCGTCCATTATTCTTATGATTTTTTAGTGCACGCCAAAGCCTATTGTTTACAAGATCATGTTGTTGCGCAAAAAAAACGCCAGTCGATGACTGGCGTTTTTACAGAGTCGTCACTAATAATTTAGTCGTTTAACAAGATGCGTAGCATACGACGAAGTGGTTCCGCTGCACCCCACAACAACTGATCGCCCACAGAGAAGGCACTGATGTATTCAGGTCCCATGTTCAGCTTACGTATACGGCCAACAGGAATATTCAATGTGCCGGTTGCCGCCGTCGGTGTTAGTCGCTCCATAGTCGCCTGCTTGTCGTTAGGCACGACGCTGACCCAATCATTGTGCTCAGCCAACATACCTTCGATGTCCGCCACTGGAATGTCTTGGTTCAGCTTAATGGTGAACGCCTGACTGTGACAACGCATGGCACCGATGCGAACACATAAACCGTCTACCGGCACAATAAGATCGGTATTGCCCAGAATCTTATTAGCCTCAGCTTGCGCTTTCCATTCTTCACGACTTTGGCCATTATCCAGCTGAGAATCGATGTAAGGAATCAAACTACCTGCTAAAGGCACACCAAACTGATCCACAGGCATGGTGCTGGAACGCATTTGCTCTGCAACTTTACGATCAATGTCTAGAATCGCGCTAGCAGGATCCGCCAATTCAGAGGCTACACTGCCTTGCAACATACCCATTTGATTGATGAGCTCACGCATATGACGTGCACCGCCACCAGAGGCCGCTTGGTACGTCATAGACGTCATCCACTCGATATGGCCTTTTTCGAACAAGCCACCCAATGCCAACAACATCAGACTGACGGTACAATTACCACCCACAAAGGTTTTAACGCCGTTACTTAAACCGTCTTTGATGACATTTAAGTTCACTGGGTCAAGCACGATAATGGCGTCTTTCTCCATACGAAGTGAAGACGCCGCGTCAATCCAGTAACCATTCCAACCAGCTTTACGCAACTGTGGGTAAATAGCCTTGGTGTAATCCCCGCCTTGGCAGGTAATAATGATGTCCATCTTTTTCAATGATTCAATATCATTGGCGTCTTGCAACAATGGAATATCTTTACCAATTTCTGGACCTTTTTGCCCCGTTTGCGAAGTAGTAAAAAAGACCGGATCAATATGATCAAAATCGTTTTCTTCTCGCATCCGTTGCATCAACACAGAACCGACCATTCCGCGCCATCCGACTAAACCTACAGTGTGTTTTGACATGGTTAACATTACCTTTTTTTGTGGGGCCACTCATACCAAGAGCAGTATCCCGAGTGAATACCCAGCAACCGTTTGTCGCTAGGTTGTTTATTTCAATGCAGCCAATGCGCTTAATACCGCATCGCCCATTGCTTGCGTGCTGACGGTTTCGCACTCTTTTGACGCAATGTCTGCGGTGCGCAAACCCAGATCCAACACATTACTAACGGCCGCTTCAATAGCGTCCGCTGCGTCTTTGGCGTCCAAAGAATAGCGCAACATCATAGCAACTGACAAAATTGTCGCCAAGGGGTTAGCAATACCTTTGCCCGCAATATCTGGCGCTGAACCATGACAAGGCTCGTACATACCACGACCTTCTGCGTTTAAAGAAGCAGAAGGCAGCATGCCGATAGACCCGGTTAACATAGCCGCAGCATCCGATAGAATATCACCAAACATGTTGCCCGTAACCATGACATCAAACTGTTTTGGTGCACGAACCAGCTGCATAGCCGCATTATCGACCAACATATGAGTCAATTCGACGTCTGGGTACTCTTTCGCAACTTCTTCCATGACTTCTTTCCACAGCACTGTCACTTCCAGTACATTGGATTTATCAATAGAACAAACACGCTTACCACGTTGACGAGCCGCTTCAAACGCAGAACGACCAATGCGACGAATTTCAGATTCACTGTAAACGTAGGTGTTGTAGCCTTGGCGCTCGCCGTTTTCCAAGGTACGAATGCCACGAGGCTGACCGAAATAAATACCGCCGGTCAATTCACGTACGATCAAAATATCCAAACCTGCCACAATCTCTGGCTTCAAGCTGGACGCATCTGCTAACTGTGGGTACAGAATGGCAGGACGAAGGTTAGAGAACAACTCAAGGTTAGAACGCAACCCCAACAAGCCTTTTTCTGGACGAACCGACATATCAAGTGCATCCCACTTAGGGCCACCCACAGCACCAAGCAAAATAGCATCGGCGGCTTTGGCTTTTTCTAAGGTCGCTTCTGGCAAAGGAGAGCCTGTTTCGTCGTAAGCCGAACCACCTACCAATGCGCTTTCATGCTGAATATTCAAAGAAAACTGCGCGTTTACTGCGTCTAATACACGAACCGCTTGCGTTACAATTTCTGGGCCTATGCCGTCACCTGGCAAAATCAATACATTCTTAGTCATGATAAATCCTTATTATTCTGGGTCATTTTGTGTGTTTTAGTCTATTTAGCGCTTATTGCTCACGTGACAAGAACAACCAAGGGGCGTCTTGCATGCGCTTTTCTTCGTAACGACGAATCGCGGCGTCTTGCTGTAAAGTCAGGCCAATATCGTCCAAACCGTTCAATAAACAATGCTTACGGAAGTTATCGACGACAAACTCAAACTGCGCACCAGAAGGTGAGGTTACCGTTTGATTTTCAAGATCCACAACAATCTCAGCGCCTTCACGCAACGCCACTTCGGCAAACAACTGATCCACTTCATCTGGGTGTAACACAATCGGTAACAAACCATTTTTGAAGCAATTATTGTAGAAAATATCCGCAAAACTCGGCGCGATAACGGAACGAAAGCCATAATCGTCCAAGGCCCAAGGGGCGTGTTCACGGCTCGAACCACAACCAAAGTTTTGACGAGCCAACAACACACTGGCGCCTTGGTATCGAGCTTGGTTCAACACAAATTCTTCGCGTAATGGGCGACCATCGCATTCTTGGTCTGGCTGCCCTTCGTCTTCGTAGCGCAGCTCATCAAATAAATTTTTACCAAAGCCGGTGCGCTTGATGGATTTCAAGAACTGCTTCGGAATAATCATATCCGTATCAACGTTGGCCAAATCCAAAGGAGCGGCTAACCCTGTGTGTTTAGTAAAGGGACGCATAAAACTCTCCTTTTAATTAGTGTTTAACCAATTCGTTAACATCAACAAAATGACCCGCAATCGCGGCCGCCGCCGCCATCGCAGGGCTGACTAGATGCGTACGACCACCAAAGCCTTGACGGCCTTCAAAGTTACGGTTCGACGTAGAGGCACAATGCTCACCAGCACCCAATTTGTCCGCGTTCATCGCCAAACACATAGAGCAACCCGGCTCACGCCATTCCAAACCAGCGGCTTCAAAAATAGTGTGCAAGCCTTCTTTTTCCGCTTGCGCTTTTACCAAGCCAGAACCCGGTACCACAATCGCTTGTTTCAAAGTCGACGCCACTGTGCGGCCTTTGACAACCTCTGCAGCGATGCGCAAATCTTCAATACGGGAATTGGTGCAAGAACCGATAAAAACACGATCAAGCGTGATGTCTGCTAAGGTGGTTTTGCCTTCTAAGCCCATGTATTTCCATGCGCGGGCGTAACCTTCTTTTTTCACCGGATCTTTTTGATCTTCTGCGCGAGGAATCGGCTCATCAATGGCGATGACCATTTCTGGCGATGTACCCCAAGTGACTTGAGGTTTGATGTCTTCGGCTTTGATAACAACCACTTCTTCAAATTGAGCGTCTTTGTCCGACACCAAGTCTTTCCATGCCTCTACCGCCATGTCCCATTGCTCGCCTTTTGGCGCATAAGGGCGGCCTTTCACATACTCAATGGTGGTGTCATCGACAGCAATCAGGCCCACACGAGCGCCCGCTTCGATTGCCATGTTGCACACCGTCATGCGGCCTTCCATTGACAATGACTGAATGCCCGTACCGCCAAACTCAATCGCAAAACCGGTACCACCCGCGGTGCCGATCGCACCGATGATCGCCAACACCACATCTTTGGCAGACACCCAAGGGGACAATTCACCATCGACTCGAACCAGCATGTTGCGACTTTTCTTCTGCACAAGACATTGGGTCGCAAGAACATGCTCTACTTCAGAGGTGCCGATACCATGCGCCAATGCTCCAAACGCACCGTGGGTCGAAGTGTGAGAATCACCACACACGACAGTCATGCCTGGCAAGGTCGCCCCTTGTTCTGGCCCAACAACGTGGACAATTCCTTGGCGGATGTCTTTCATATTGAATTCAGTAATACCAAATTCATTACAGTTATCGTCAAGTGTGGTGACTTGAATCTTAGAAACTGGGTCTTCGATACCATCCACACCGGACATACGCTCTGTTTTCGTGGTTGGTACGTTATGATCAGGAGTCGCCAAGCTTGACGACACACGCCACGGCTTACGACCCGCTAGACGTAAACCTTCAAACGCTTGCGGGGAAGTTACTTCGTGAAGCAACTGTAAATCGATATAAATCAACGCACTACCGTCGTCGCGCTGTTGTACAAGGTGGCTGTCCCACAACTTGTCATAAAGGGTTTTTGCAGACATACATTCTCTCCTCAGAAATCTATTGCGCTATCCTAAAACTTTGGCTTAAATAACTCCAATTCATATTTTTCATATTTTGGATAATTTTTTGGAATGATAGACATTGCCGAGCTGCTCACTTTTATCAAGGTGGCAGAAACCGCTTCTTTTTCTCAAGCTGCTACGCAGCTGTTCGTTACCCAGCCGGCCATTAGCAAGCGTATTTCTGCCCTAGAAAGTAATTTAGGCGTACGTTTATTTGATCGTATTGGTCGACAAGTTCAACTCACTGAAGCGGGTATGCGACTCTTACCAAAAGCGCGCAAAATGGCTGATGACTTGCAAGACATTCAACGCAGCATGTCCCTACAAATGCACGATGTGAGCGGGGAATTAAAGTTGTCCACCAGCCATCACGTAGGATTGCACCGCTTACCCAAATCGTTGAAGTGCTTTCAAGAAAATTTCCCGAGCGCTCATTTGGAAATCGAATTTTCCCAATCAGAAGAAGCGTATCAAGATGTTTTAAAAGGTCGAGCTGAATTAGGCATCATCACCCTCTCCAACAAAGAAAATCCCTTAATTGAATCTCTTGCGATCTGGTCCGACCCCTTAACCTGTGTGGTCAGCCAAGATCATCCTCTTACCATGACTTACCAAGTCAGCCTTGAAGAGTTAGCGCAACACGCCTGTGTGCTACCCAATAAAAACACTTTTACCCGACAGATCGCCGAACAAGTATTTGGCAAACAAGGACTAAAACCTCAAGTAAGAATGAACACCAATAACTTGGAAACATTAGCCATGCTAGTTAGCATTGGCTGGGGCTGGTCACTTTTACCTTCCACCTTGGTGGATGAAAAACTCGTGGTGTTAAACATTGCAGACTTAAATGTAGAGCGAAAACTGGGCGTCATTTATCACAAACAACGCACTTTAAGCCGTGCCGCCCTCGCCTTTATTGAATTATTAAAAAGCGAGCGCACCGAACGGTAAGTCAATCACCGTCGTTGGCTAATCAATAAGAGCGTCAACGCCAAAGCGCTAATGCATCCCGCGGCCGTAAACACCCAAGGGCCTCCAATCCATTCCCATAAATACCCAGTAATCACCATGCCAAGACCACCACCCAAACCAATCGCAAAAGCACTGTACATAGCCTGACCTTGACCCGCATAGCGCTCAGGAAATAAGCGTCGGATTTGCTCAATAGACACCATGTGAAACAACGCAAAGGTAATACTGTGCAACAATTGGGTGAAAATCAGCACCCACACCACAGAAGCAAACCACCCCACTAAAAACCAGCGCACGATCCCGCAGACAAAACACAACACGATCAGGTGCACAACGTCAAAGCGCTTAATGGTGTTACCAAAAAATAAAAACAGCAAGATCTCAATCACCACACCCAACGCCATGAGTAAACCTATGTTTTGGCCGCTGTAACCGGCGTTCGATAAATGTACGGCAAAAAACACGTTGAACGGAGCGTGGGACATAAAAGCCAGAAACGCCAACGAAAAAAACAACAAGGCCTCTGGATTTTTCAGCAGTGTAAAAAAGGACGTGGTGGCTTTTTGCGTTTGTATCTCATAAGGCTGCTCTTTGATAAAAAACGCTGTCACCACGGTCAGAGCGGCGAATGCCGTCATGATGGGAATCACCACGCTGATACCAAAATGCTCGATTAAAAAACCGGCACCGGCCACAGCGAACACATAACCAATAGAGCCGCCCACCCGAAGGCGGGTATAAGGTACATCTAGCTTGCGAATACTTCTCACGGCCAACGAATCCGTCATTGGAATCAGCGCCGAATAGAACAGCGCCATAGAGCAGGTCAGAAGCCAGAGGGTTTCAAACTGCTGATTCCAATTAAAGGGAATCAGCGCAATAAAACACCCCAAAATGGCGAGCTGCAGAATGCGTTTGGGCAAGCCTATTTTTGCAGTTAACCAGCCCCAAAAATGCGGAACTAAAATCCCTGATAAAGTAAAAGTCGACATCAGTCGACCGATTTCGGATGCAGTTAAACCAATCGATTTATAATACATCGAGATGTAAGGCATCATTACGCCAACCAAGGCGCAGAAGAAAAAGTAAAAGAAAAACAGCGGCCACGCCACAGGACGAGCATTTTCGGAAAACATGGGAGCTCCATCGGCAGTGATCAATTTGCCGCAAAATACAACAAACATCATGCATTCATTATGATGATTGAGTATGCTGGAAAGTATGAAAAAAAGCACGATAGATAATGATGTCGCCAAGGCTCTCTTGCATACACTCTGTCGTTTATTACCCGTCCCATGTTTTTATAAATAGCGAGAAGTATTATGACAAATCATTCCGAATGGTGGCGTGGCGCCGTCATATATCAGGTCTATCCTCGAAGCTTTTTTGATTCAAACAACGACGGCATTGGCGATTTACCAGGTGTAACGCAAAAAATGGACTACATTGCAGCACTCGGTGTCGATGCTATTTGGTTGTCGCCTTTTTTCACCTCTCCAATGAAAGATTTTGGTTACGATGTGGCCGACTACTGCAATGTTGACCCTATTTTTGGCACCCTTGATGATTTCGATCAGTTGATACAATCCGCCCATAATCACGGCTTAAAAGTGATGATTGATCAGGTACTAAATCATTCATCTGATCAACACCCTTGGTTTGTAGAATCTCGCAGTAGCCACAATAACGACAAAGCAGACTGGTATATTTGGGCGGACGCAAAACCAGACGGCACTGTGCCCAATAACTGGCTATCGGTATTTGGTGGCCCGGCATGGCACTGGGATAGCCGTCGTCGACAGTATTATTTGCATAACTTTTTAGACAGTCAGCCAGACTTAAACTTTCACAACCCTGACGTGGTTGATGCCGTATTAGACACGGTGGAATTTTGGTTACAACGCGGCGTGGATGGTTTTCGATTAGACACCGCCAACTACTATTATCACGATGTAGAATTGCGCAATAACCCGCCTAAAGAAGAGGTGGTCGAAGGCAGTATTGGTGTGCGATTAGACAACCCATACGCTTATCAACTTCACCTTTATGACAAGTCGCGACCTGAAAACATTGGATTTTTACAACGTCTACGCCAGCTGCTTGATCAATACCCAAACACCACCACCGTTGGCGAAGTAGGATGCGATTTTGCCTTAGAAACCATGGCCGCTTACACCCAAGGCCAAGACAAATTACACATGTGTTATTCCTTCGATTTGCTCACCCACGACGCCAGCATGAAACATATTCGTAACACCATGGAAACCATAGAAGCGGGACTCGGCGACGGTTGGCCATGCTGGTCTATCGGCAACCACGATGTTGAGCGAGTCGTCACGCGATGGGGACAAAATCAAGACGCCATCGCCAAAAGCAAGGTCTACATGGCCATGCTGTTAAGCTTGCGTGGAAGTGTGTGTTTGTATCAAGGAGAAGAATTAGGATTGCCCGAAGCCGAGTTGTCCTTCGAGCAATTAGTTGATCCATTTGGTATTGCCTTTTGGCCAGAATTCAAAGGCCGAGACGGATGTCGGACGCCGATGCCATGGGAAAACACCGAATTAGGTGGATTTACCCAATCATCACAACCTTGGTTGCCTATGGATGAAAAGCAACGGGCGCTGGCAGTCAGTGAGCAAGAAGGCAATCGTGACTCTGTATTACATGCTTATCGTGACTTTTTGCATGTAAGACGCACTCACCCTGCACTCTGTTATGGGGATATCGAGTTTTTGTACAATGACGACACTACTTTAACCTTTGTTCGCCAATATCAAGAACAGCGCCTGTTTATTGCTATCAACACAGCCGCACAAGATAAAATTTTACCCCTCGAACAAGCGCTTACAGTTCTCACGCTACCGGAAGCACTAAACAGTGGTTACGTCGATGGAAACACCATTGTCTTACCGCCATACAGTATTTTGCTGGCGTCGCTGCCGTTATAAACCCTCTTGTGTTAAACACGACTGCAACCAGCCGAGTTATGAGGATAACTGCTCATGACTTGGCCATGCATTAATGATCGCTTTCACTAAGGTGGCTAACGGAATCGCAAAAAAGATTCCCCAAAAACCCCACACTCCCCCAAAAAACAAGACCGCGACGATAATCGCCAATGGGTGCAAGTTCACCGCTTCAGAAAACAATAAAGGCACCAATACATTGCCATCTAACGCCTGAACAACAAGGTAAGCCACCACCACATAAATGAACTCGTTTTGCGTACCATATTGGTAGAAAGCCACTAAAATAACCGGAATGGTCACCGCTGCCGCACCTATATAGGGAATAAGAACCGATAGCCCCACCAATAGCGCCAATAATTCAGCGTATTTCAAACCAAACACTAAAAACACCACATAGGTCACGATACCCACCAAGCACATCTCAATAAATTTACCACGGACATAATTGGCAATTTGATCGTTCATTTCGTGGGCAATGTTGCGCATCATCTTGCGTTCTTTGGGTAACCAAGACGTTAAGTAACTCAATATCTTTTGTTGGTCTTTCAGCAAAAAGAAAATCACTAATGGCACCAAGACTAGGTAAATCACCACAGAGAACAAGGAGGGAATACTGGAAATAGAAAAAGACACCAACCACTGACCAAGATTGGCAGATTCATTGGCTAGAGAATTAGTCAGTTCATCTATCGCCGCTTGGCTCACTAACTCACTGTGCCCTTCTGCAAAACGCTGAACTTCATCGCGAATAACAGTAAACATGCGTGGCGCGTCTTGCACGAATCGCACCGCTTGACGCCAGATAATGGGCACCATAACGCCCACAAACATGCCGCAACTGGTCAAAAATGCAGTAAACACTAACAACACCGACACAGTGTGCCCTAAGCCTATAGATTGCAATCGATCAACTAAGCCCTGCAGCAAAAATGCCAACACAATGGCAATGAGAATCGGCGCTAAAATGCCCCCCCAAAGGGCCAGACCAAACATGACGGCCACCAGCAGCAAGACAAACACCACTACTTCTTCGTTAGAAAAGTAACGTTTAATCAGTGAATCAACAATTTTAAACATATCAAACTCGTTTTTCGTTTTTTTGAATCACAAAAAGATAAACGCCTTCGTCTTCTTGCACGTTTAACAAAGTGTCGCCCGTGAAGGCGACATACTGAGGGATATCTTTCAAAGAACCGGAATCGCAAGTAGTCACACAAAGCTGCTCGCCTGGCACCATTTTGTTCAGGGCTAGCTTGGCTTTGAGCAAGGGCATTGGGCAACGATCTTCTCTTGCATCCAAGATTACGTCATACTGCTGGTTCGAATTGATCATCATTTTATCTTTTACCCAAAAATTGCATCTGTCATATTATGAGACTATTTTCACACGTTACAACAACCTTAAGTATCTTAGCCATTGTTTTTACAAGTAGTTTTTCTCTCGCTAACCTACCGGACTTAGAAGCAAACAAAGACGAAAGAGCCCTTTCTAACCCCTCATACATACTTGGTCAATATTGGTTTCGTAAGCTCAACGGCAGTCGCGCCTTAATAGACTTTCCACCCGCTTATGACTACTTAAAAGATGCCATGTCTCGTATCTTGCCACAGACCAGCTTGTATAACACAACCGTAGAAATGACACTGCTTAACAGTTCACAAAGTAACGCTTTCGTTATTCCTGGGAACCACTTGTTCATCTATTCAGATATTATGGAAATGATTCATAATGAAGACATGTTGTATGGGTTACTGGCCCACGAGATTGCTCATCTGGATTTACGTCATTACGAAAGGCAAAACAAGCGCTCTGGAGAGGAATTACAAAAAACTTTGGCCATGTTAGGAGCAGGTATTGCGGCTGCATTAGCTGGCGCTGCACCAGACGCAACGACGGCACTTTGGCTCGGCGGCATTGCTAACCAAGCGGAAAACACCCTTACCTACAGCCGTAATCAGGAACAAGAAGCCGATCGACGTGGTCGTGATTATTTAACAGAAGCGGATATTGCGCCCGATGGCATGACACAACTTTTTCAAGCCTTTTTTAAAAAAGCGTTAGGACGACCTACGCTGGAATTTTTATCTACACACCCTTCGCCAAATTCCCGACTCGCAGACTCTTTGCAAGTCGATACCAAGGCCACTATTTTAAGCAATACGGAAAAAAGCGACTTTGTTTTCTTTCGCGCCAGTATGCTAGCTTATAGAGCAGGCATTGAAGATAAACCTTTTGCGTACCTTGACCACAAAATCTATAACAGCAACGCAAAACTGTTTGCTAAAGCGCTGTTTTCGTACCTCATTCAGTCTCCTGAAAGAGCGCTTATTTTCTTGAACAGACTTGAGCAACACAACCACTTTACAGACTATCTGCTTGCATTAAGCTACGCCGCTTCGGGCAAAGACAAACGTGCTTTAGAGGTTATTCAGGCACGTCTTGATTTATCGCCAAACAACATTCTCTTTTCTACTCTTCATGCCCAACTAAGCCAATCAAAGCCTACTCTTGATAGCGCCCATTATTTATATGAAAAACGTTTAATATGGCGCTCTAATATTCAATACTATCAGTCTACGGGTAATATTCCGATGGCGCTCAATTATCGTGCCCAATTAGACTTTAGTCAGGGGAAAGACAAAATAGCGGAATATTTAATTACACGAGCTGAAAAAAACGCTTTGATAGCAGAACAAGGTAAGATAAGAAAAACTAAAAGTTATTTCGATGTGATTAACGAAGCCGAAAAAATAGAAGATCTAGATAGAGAGAACTAACCAAAAAATCAATATAGGGTTAGATTTAAAATTCACAGAAAACATCACTGCAACTAAATATAAAAATACAAATAAAAAAAGCCAAACACAATGTTTGGCTTTTCTAGGTCGATCATTTCAAATAACTTATTCTGCAGATTGTGCGCGCAAGTCGTTGAATTGAGTTTGAAGCTCAGCGTATTTAGCGCTGTAGACAGCTTCTTTTTGGTTCAAGGTATTCGCACCGCTCAGGTCAACACTGGTATCTACATTAGCACCCATGTTTTCCAAAGACTGGCCTAGCGAATGAAGGCCCGCTTTTGTCGTTTGCAAACGGTCATAAGCTGTATCGTCACTACTCGCAAAAGCAGCGGTAGACATGGTAGAAGCGGCGATAACAGCAAGTAGTGCTTTGTTAAAAGTTTTCATAATAGTGATCCTTTAAATTAAAAATAGAAGTAAATTATTAAAATTCGTTTTAATGATTATTCAGCAGACTGTGCGTTTAATGCATTAAATTGAGCTTGTAGTTCACTGTGTTTTGCTGAGTAAACCGCTTCTTTTTTATTTAATGTGTTTGCACCATTAAGATCCACACTCGCATCTACATTGGCACCCATATTTTCTAGTGTGTTTGCTAAAGATGTCACACTGGCTTTGCTGGCTTGAAGTTTTTCATACGCAGTATCATCGCTAGCAAAAGCAGAAGTGGCCATAGCGGCTGTGGCTAAAAATGCTAACGTTGTTTTAGTGAAAGTTTTCATATTAATCTCCTAAGAAAGTGATTATTACTATTTAATTGTTTAAGACGTTTAAAAGCGTTTACCGTTTCGATGGAGTTATAATAGCGTCTCAAAAAAAAATAAAAAAGCCTTTCAACCTCGCTTCCACCTTTGTTCCAAATACGATAAAAAGTGCGTCATATTGAATTAAAATCACACTCAAGTGACAGAAAAACAAAGAAATAAGACCGGATCACAAGCAAATGAGGATCAAAAAAACAATTCCAGCGTTATGAGCAAGCTTCGCTGACGGTATTGGCCAAATTTGACTCTCTACAGGGCGCTATTTGTCGTTCTACCCTGCAAATTTTGTTAATCTAGCCATTCCAATTAGATGCGAATCACTATGACACCACTTGCTTTAATCGATAACTTAGAACATTTGCCCAATCCATTTACTCAATTTGATGGCATTGTCACGCACCTTAAAAAAAACAACCCTCTTTTAGAAGAGCCAACGTATCGCCGTGACTTACAGCTGGCCTTATGTTTTATCTACAGTTACAACGGCTCTCAAGCGACGTTTAACTCTTATCGCCGAGAAGTGGAGCGTTTGTTGCTGTGGTCGTGGCATTTTGCTCAATGTCCCACTACAGAACTGCGCCGAGATCAAATTGAAGAATTCATTCATTTTTGCATCGCGCCACCAGAAAGCTGGATCGGCACCAAAAATGTCGCGCGCTTTAAGCTGTTCATGGGTGAGCGAACAGCCAACAAAGACTGGCGACCCTTTGTTGCCCACGTCAGCAAGTTGAATTTTAGAAATGGCGAAGTGCCAGAGGTCAAACAACACTCTTTGTCACAGGCAGCGATTCGAGCCACCTTCTCAATTTTATCCTCTTACTATGGCTTCTTAATGCAAGAAGACGCCGCGGGGCAAAATCCGGTCGCACTGATTCGTCAGAAAAGTAAATTTGTTAAAAAAGAAGTAACGCGCAAACAAGTACGACGAATCTCAAATCTACAATGGGATTACGTGATTGAAACCGCCGAGTTACTGGCAGAAGAAGACCCCATTGTTCACGAACGAACCCTGTTTATCATGAACGCCTTGTTGGGGATGTATTTACGAATTTCAGAACTGGTGGCCGATGAGCGATCGGCTCCGGTCATGGGCGATTTCATCAAGGACACCGATGGCCACTGGTGGTTTAAAGTCTTGTCGAAGGGCAACAAAGAGCGCCTAGTGGCACTGTCTGACGACATGCTCAATGCCTTGATGCGCTATCGTCGCTTTCGAGATTTACCCCTACTACCGACCATTGCCGAAAATACGCCGGTGATTCCCAAAACCCGCGGCCAAGGCGCCATGACCAGCTCACGCCAGGTTCGAAACATAGTGCAGTTTTGTTTTGATCAAGCCTACGAGCGTATGTGTGAAGACGGCATGAAGGCCGACGCGGAAGACCTGCGCGTGGCCACGGTTCACTGGTTGCGACACACAGGGATATCTGAAGATGTAAAAACACGCCCTAAAGAGCACGTAAGAGAGGACGCCGGTCACGCCAGCATGGCCACAACAGACAAATACATCGATACCGAATATCGAGAGCGTCACGCCAGCGGTCGAAAGAAAACCCTTCGTCCACATTAAAGAATCGCTGGTCGGCTAGTTATACTTGCGAATCTGACCAGCGAGCCAAACTCAGTGCATCGTCTTCTTTCGCACTCACCCACTGGCTCTGCTCACCTTGGGTTTCTTTTTTCCAAAACGCTGCGCGGCTTTTTAGGTAATCCATGATGAAATCGCACGCTTGAAACGCTTCTGCTCGGTGGGAGGCGCTGACACCAACAAAAACAATTTGGTCGTCCACTGACAAACGCCCCACCCGATGCACCACACACACATCCAGCAAAGGCCAACGTGTGTTAGCCTCATCGACAATACTTTGCAAATTATGCTCAGTCATACCAGGGTAATGCTCTAGCTCAAAGGTACAGGCGTCTTTTGGCAAATCAGCGAACTGCCTGACCAAACCGACAAACATCGCCACCGCACCGGTTTGATTACTTTTTAACAACCGCTCATAAAGCGCTTGCACCTGAAAGTCTTCTTGTTGAACCGATATCATCTAGCCTCCAGTGACAGGTGGAAAAAATGCCACTTCTCGCGCTGTGTCTGAAATCACATCATTATCTCGGGCAAAATCAAAATCCACCGACGACTGAATCCCCGACGCCAACAGAGCTTGTCCATTGTCTAAACGTTCAGCTAACTGCTTTTTTAGCTCACCAATGGTCATCGGCGCGTTCAGCGTAAATGAATATTCTCCCAACCCTAGGGATTCTCTTAACGAAGAGAAAAATACCACGGAAATGCTATTCATCACCTTGTCTCCAATCGCCACTCTTGCCGCCTTTTTTCTCCAGTAACGCCACCCGCTGAATCACTATGCCTTTATCAACGGCTTTGCACATATCGTATAGGGTTAATGCCGCCACACTGGCGCCGGTTAAGGCTTCCATTTCCACGCCCGTTTTACCGGTTAACGCACAGGTGCAAAGTACTTCTAACTCACAATCGCTGATCACATTAATGTCGACCGTTACCTTGGTGAGCATCAGTGGGTGGCACAAGGGAATCAGGTCAGGGGTCTTTTTCGCCCCTTGAATACCGGCAATGCGCGCCGTTGCCAATACATCCCCCTTTGGTAAACCGCCTTCGATCACTTTGGTTAATGTGCTCGGCTTCATAGAGAGTATGGCTTGAGCGGTGGCCGTGCGCTTGGTTTGGCTCTTGTCTGACACATCCACCATGTGCGCATGACCTTGGTGATCCAGGTGGGTTAGTTGCTCACTCATAAAAATCCTATCGAGTCCGTCTGAGGGTAATGGGTTAAACGCTATTCGTTTAAAGGTGAGTATATTTTAAGAAAGCGCCTTCAATTGCAAGCCATTGCGCCTTTGTCAGCGTCATTAAATCGTGCATAATGCTGAATCGGTACTCATTACTCACCCTGTTAACACGGTAAATAGCCAATATCGCATGAGCTTATTAGACGATTATCAATTGCTGGATATTCCCACCACCGCCAGCGAGCAAGAAGCGAAAACCGCATTTAGGCGTTTGGCGCGTCGATATCACCCCGACAAAAACCAAGACACCGACACAACCGAGCTATTTCAGCGTTTACAAGCGGCCTATGAAAACGTCATAAACGCCATTCGACAAGGTCAGCAAGTTCAAGATTGGAAGCCTTTCACCTTCACCAAAGAAAACACCCACAGCAGTGGCGCGAAAAATCGTTATACGCACTTTTCTAATGCCACCGATGAAGAACAAGAAGCCTTCGTCAAAGAGCGACAACGCGCCTATGAGGAAATGAAGCGTAACAACGCACATCACGAAAAAACCCGTGACGATGCTATTAAAGCCGCTCGCAATGCGCTCAATGAAAAACGTGCCAAAGCCCTTTACGAAGAAGCACTGGAATCCTCAAAGCATTTTTCTGCTCAGGGATACCGGTATTCTGACACCAACGATAAAACCTTTAACACAGACAACGAGATTCCCAGCTACCAAACCTTTGTAGATTCAGAAGACGACGCCCACCCTATTCGCCAACCGATACGCCTAGACGCCGCCAAAGCCGCTTTTCGCGCCACAACCTATCTCGCTTGCTTTGCGGCGGGCATTTACAGCACCCTATATTGGCAATCGACACAAGTCGACGAAACCCTGTCGGATACTGGTTCGGCCTTTGTGAGCGGCTTATATCCGCAATTTCGCTTGGGCGCCAACTACACTCTGCAAGCGATCAGCTTGTACGCAGAACCCAGTGTGTCCAGTGCCTCAGTTAAAAGCATCCCGAAAGCCGCAGATTTGCAAAGCATTCGCGTTCAAGGCGATTGGCTAGCGGTTCGCTATCAAGATACAGCCGGCTGGGTGCAGGCAAAATATCTCGGTTTTGGTAGTGCTCAACAAGCGCAAGCGTCGGGGTGTTTTGGCCAACCGGGTATCGCTCCACAACATGGGGAACTCATCGGACAAGCCCAAGGCAACAGTCGTTTGCGCATTTTGAATCAATTACCACAACACAGCTTATTAACCTTCGAATCCTACGATGGGCAGCCACCCTTTTCTATTTACCTTTATGCTAAGCAAGCTTACGCGGCCAATTATATACCGAGAGGAAACTACCGGTTGGTGTTGCAAACCGGTTCCCTGTATCATCACGCCTGCAATCAATTCCTCTTTAATGACACAACCCAAGTCATCTTAGACCACGTCGATTTTGCCAGCACTGAGCAATCGCTCACCCTGACGCCCTAATCGCAGCAACACCGTCTAAGACGACACAACGCTGAGTACTTTACGACCCATGTTAAGCAATATCCGAATTGTATTAATCAACACCTTCCACCCTGGCAACGTTGGCGCCATTGCCCGCGCGATGAAAAACATGGGGCTGACGAATTTGTATTTAGTCGACCCAAATGACTACCCTTCTGACGAGGCCACTAGCCGAGCCGCTGGCGCAGTCGATTTACTTGAAAACGCCACCATTGTCCCGACATTAGAAGAAGCCATCAGCGACTGTAGCCTTGTTATCGGCACCAGTGCCCGTCATCGCACCTTTCAATTGCCGATCATGAACGCCCGCGAATGCGCTGAGAGTGTGATTCCTGAAGCGGTTCATCATAACGTGGCAATTGTGTTTGGTCGTGAAACCACCGGTTTGCTCAACGAAGAAATCGCTCAGTGCCATCGTCAGGTGTACATAGACGCCAACGACGAATACCCCGTACTGAATATTTCTCAAGCAGTGCAAATCGTGGCTTATGAAATCTGGATGGCGAATCAACACAAGGACTTCCCTGCGAAGAACAGTTCTCAACAAGACAGCCTAGAATACCCCCACAAAAAAGACATGGATCTTTTCTATCGCCATTTAGAAGATACCTTGTACGGCATCAACTTTATTGTGCGTAACCATCCGGGTAAGGTGTTGGATAAGTTACAACGTTTCTTTAATCGCTCACGTCCTGAAAAACAAGAATTGGGGATTTTACGAGGTGTTTTGGCAGCGGTACAACGTGAGACTGGCTTAACCGAAGCCAACAATCATCCAGAAAAACCAGATAAGCACTCAGAAAAGCAAGACAATTAAAAATAGCTGGGGTCAGCCCACACGTCGCTTAAATCAACACATTGTGCGCAAAAAAATGCAGCCATTTGGCTGCATTTTTGTTTGAGGCTATTTTGCGTGACGCTATCGAGCCGAAAAGATTACTTCTCAGCACGACCTGCAAATTTACGTTCTTCCACGTTCACTTTAATGCGATCGCCAGTAGAAATGTGCTCTGGTACTTGAATCACCGCACCGGTCGATAATTTTGCCGGTTTGTTACGAGACGTAGCCGACGCGCCTTTAATAGAAGGATCGGTTTCCACTACTTCTAGCTCGACGTTTGTTGGTAACTCGATGGCCACAGGAGCATCGTCTACCAATACCACTTGAATGCCTTGAGTGTCTTCGTTAACAAACAAAATTTCTTCTTCTATCGCGCTCTTATTCAGGTTGTAAGGTGTGTAGTCTTCATTGTCCATGAACACGAATTCATCACCATCGGTATAAGAAAACATCACCTGACGACGAACCAAATCGGCAAGATCGATCATGTCTGAATCTTTGAATGTTTCATCCAATTTACGACCACTTACCACATCGTACATGCGCATACGATAAAGGCTACCACCCGCACGACCCTGAGGCACAGAGCGTTCGATATCTTTCACTATGTAGGTTTTATTATCATAGCTAATCGCGATGTTCTTTTTGATCTCACTTGCCTTCGGCATTTTTCTACGTCCTAACAATATGGTCTATAAAATAAAAAACGGCGTCCCATGCGATGGCCATTTTGAACGCCAGATGCTAATCCAGTTTGACAAACTACACCAGCCACTAATGTAAGATTTTGCTAACAAAACCACGTCTGAATCGGTTTTAATCGTTGGCTTTCATATGAGGACTCATGATCACCTGATAAATCGGGTACAAGACATCGGCGCCCAGTATTTTTGAACGCTCTGGCGACCAGCCCACCCATTCGTCTGGCAGGTTTTGGTTGTCTTTAAACGGCATTTCCAACGTGAAAGACAAACACTTGTAAGTTTCGCCCACCCACTTGGTCGCCACGGTCAAATTCGCTTCGCCAAATTGATCAGGCGTGTAGCCAATCTCCGTTTGAAAATCAGGACTTACCGACACAAATATGTCTTTAAACAGACTTTCCATCGCTTCCATCCGAGCGTCGAAAGAAGGCACCCCTTGGCAGCCATCAACAAAGTTCACCGGCAAGGCCTCGTCCCCATGAATGTCTAAAAACATGTCGACGCCGGTTTCCGCCATTTTCTTTTGTACGGCCAACACTTCTGGGCTGAACTCTGGAGTAGGGTTTTTCCATTCACGGTTTAAGTTCACGCCTTTGGAATTCACCCGCAAATTACCATGTACCGCGCCGTCTGGGTTCATGTTCGGAACCACGTAAAAACGGCACTGATTCAACAAGGCACGAGCCACCGGATGAGATTCATCGAATAAACGCTCTAACAAGCCTTCGATAAACCATTCCGCCATGGTTTCCCCTGGGTGTTGACGTGCGATGATCCAGATGTTTTTCGCTAACCCTTGGGTTTTGCTGATTTCCAACAAGGTAATATCGCGGCCTTCTGCGGTTTCCCCAAGGTGATCGGTGATGCAGTCGTCGTGGCTGGCGGCCCACGCAATCATGTCTAAATGGCGCTCGTAACTGTATGGGGCAAAATACGCGTAATACACACTGTCTTGTTCGGGTTGATGGGTGATCACTAGCTTGCCATCGACGTATTCCGTTGGCACACGAAACCAGTCTTCACGGTCGTAAGACGCGACGGCTTGGTAATCGACCCAGCCGTCTGGGTAAGCGGCGTCGCTGGCATTTTCAAATTGAATCACACAGCTCTCGCCCATTCCGCCCTGTAAACGAAAATAAAACCACTGCAAAAATTTAGAGTTTGTATCATTAGGGATCTTTACTCTAATATTGTCCGGCTCCGAGGCATCAATAACGGAGATGTTACCGCCATCAAACGCACTACTGATCTTGATTCGGCTGGTCATTTATCTTTCCTTAACAATCAAACATTGGTTCAAAATTATGGCAAGTTTACCTATATTCATCACGGCTGTCGCGAATTCTTCCGACGAACCCGCCTTCCCTTTGCTGTTCACCTGGTCAACCCACGAAGCACAGGTAAAAGAAGTCTTAGTAATACCAGACGACGAATGGCTTGAGTCCCACAGCATAGAACCCAACATTCAGAATCTTGATGAACAGCAACTCTATGAATTTGGTTTTGAAGCCAGTGATATTTTGGCAGAATGGATCAACGAGTTCGACACCGACGTGATTTATGGTCTGGACGCCGAGCTGATCAGTGAAATGGTCGAGGCCACCTACGACATCAAGGGGCTTGAACCCAGCTTTGAAGTACAGAGTATCCATTCTTGGTTCGAAGAACGCGATGTGAATTTAAACGACGCCATTGCTGAACAAGGCAACAATACGCCGCTTCACCTCATGGCACCGGATGAATTGATTGTGCAACTGTTGAACATTGCTGTTGAGCATGGCCTGATTGATCCGAGCGACATTCCAGCAATAGAAGACTAATCAAACGCCATAACGCTTCACGCTACGTAAAAATACCGAGTATAGCCCAGAAGAATTGGCTATTTAATGGCGCCCTATTTAAAGTCGAAAAACAGCGTCAAAACAGAATTTTTGACTCGTCCACTTTAACGCTTTTTCTTTGACTTTAAATAGGTAGAACCATGAAAGACATCTTGCCAGACTTGTGTGACCTGTACCCTGAACAGCTGCAAATAGCCGACCCCATTTTTTCCTCTTACGGTAAACGCCAGCATTTTTGTGGCGAAGTGGTGACGGTTTCCTGCTTTGAAGACAACAGCCGTGTGCGTGAACTTGTTGCTGAGAACGGCAAAGGCAAAGTCATGGTCGTTGATGGCGGCGGCAGCAAACGCCGTGCTTTGTTAGGTGACATGCTGGCTGAAAAAGCCGCGGCCAATGGCTGGGAAGGCTTTGTTATTAATGGGGCAATTCGTGATGCCGCTGCGCAAACCACCATCAATGTGGGTATTCACGCTTTATGCACCTTCCCCATGCCTACAGAAAAACGTGGTTTAGGCGATGTGGGCAAAACCGTGCGCTTTGCTGGTATGACCATCGCCCCTGGCGATTACATCTATTGCGATCTCAACGGTATTGTCGTCTCCAAACAACCATTGGCACTGCCTTAGCTGATTAGTTCAATGTAACGAAAAAACGGCGCTCTTTGAGTAATAAAAGCGCCTTTTTTCTAGGTTAGCCGCAGCCCTATTGGCAAGCTTTCTCCAACTAAAGCGTTTAGTTCATCATTGTTGATTTCTACCTGACTTTCCAAGCGCTCTAACCATTGGGCAGGGCATTTGTCTTTTTTGAGTTTATTGGCCACTTTCTTACGATAGCCGCTCAGCTTGTCTGATTCACCTACGCTCATTTGGCTCATCAATACCGCCGCAAGACCGGCTTGTTTGCGCTTTTTCCAGTCTTCTTTGAGTACAAACTCTAAAATACCAAACAGTTGATCTTCGCTAATACGTTGAGTTTGATCACCTGATAACAAATGCCGTGAAGCAATACGCCCCACCGTCCACCAAGCAGTATCCGGCTCAGACGATTTTTTTAACCGCTTTAGCAACCAGTCAATGGTGGTGGCTTTATCTTGAGCCGAAAGCGATTCAAGCGCCCCAACAAGACGAATAAGGTCGTCGCTGGATTTAGTCGTCAGCGCTTTCATTTTATCCCGAGAACGCTGTCCGCTCGGCGAATAATATTGGCTAAACTGCTTATAAAAATGGTTTTGCTGATCGACCGACAAGCCACCCGCAATGCGTCGAAACAAGGTCCAATACTGTCCCCACACAGGCGCATTATCAAACTGGGTACCCGCTTTGATAGCATTCATCACTTGCTGCACTCGAGCCGGATCTTCTGGCGAGCCAAACCCAGGGCGCAAACAATACCCCATCAGCTGTAACCATTGGCGCTCATGCTGAGCACTTTTCGTGCGCCCTGATTTAACGCTCAATAGTTTATCGACCAAACGACGGGACGTGGCTAAATTCCAATCGTCTCGATTGCCTAATAACTGGTCTAAGTCTTGTTTGAGGGATTTCACTAATTCTGGAAATTGTTTTTGACCAGCGTTCGAAAAACACTTGGCCAAATGCTCTTCCGCCGACCCCATGTTACTGTGCAAAAGGCCTGCTTGGTCATTGCCGCTGCCCGTGTTATCCCTCGAAGCGTCGGTAGAGGGTTGAGTGGAAAAATCCAACCGCCACTCATCGCGCTGATTATCCGCAAGCAAGTTCACCTGCAACACACCCACTTCCGTCATTTGTGCCGTTAATCTCACCGACATGTCTTGCACATCGTGGCTGGCGTCTAGCTCTGTCATCAAAGTAGAAATATAGTGCAAGCCAGCTTCAGAACGCACCGAACCAATGTCGCATTCTAGGTGATCATCGGAGCGATATAAGGGAAACTGAACTTGCTGACCCAGTGTGACGGAAAAATTTTGATCCAGCGTGATCACATCGCCTTTTAAAGTGCCTTTTGGCAAAATACCAACGAACTGTTCGTCGCCCATTTTTAAATACAAGCTATGGGGCACACCGCTTTCAATTCGTGCCGTGTCACCAGCCAAAGCACTCAAATACATTACCGCACCTTTTGCCACGGCATCATTTGGCTCGTCGGCCACGCAGGCTAACAAGGGCTGAGTCGACCATTGATTCAACTGCTCCAACAGACGATTTTTCAGTATTGGACTGTTAAACAAACCGCCATTAAACAACACCGCATCCGGCATCGTAGAACCGGTTGCGTCTAGAACAGCGTCTTTATGTTGTGTCAAAAAAGCGGCTAAATGTCGCGTAAAAGCAGGGTCCGACTCATAAGGCAAACCCAAGGTGTGCATGGCGTAGTCGCTTTTTTGCACCGGCTCATCATTCAATACCAAGGGGAAAAAGCCCGTTCGTATTTGCTCGTGCAAGGCGGCTTTATCCACGGAGAATTTTTGCGAACCACCAATCAATCGACTGCCACCGCCCAACACCGTGATGGTGAGCGAATCAGGGGCGTCATCACCCAATAAGGTTTCTTTAGCCTGTCGAGTTTGTTGCACCAAGGCGGCAAGACGTGTCGCTGATAACGCAGAGATTTGTTTGGGGTCAAGCTGAAACGCCAGAGCTTGGTCCAAATTGTCGCCACCCAATAACAAATGCTCACCCACTGCGATGCGCTTCAACGACACAGAGGACGAGCCAGGTTGAATGGCCACCAAGCTAAAATCACTGGTGCCACCGCCGATGTCGACCACTAACAGCATTTTTTTATCCGCCAATGCGGCTAACTTTTCGTCATCGCTGATATAGTGATAACAGGCGGCTTGCGGCTCTTCGAGCAAATACAAATTTACTAAACCGGCTAGATTTGCCGCTTCTAGGGTCAATGCTCTCGCCTCTTCATCAAAAGAAGCGGGCAAAGTTAAGGCGATTGCTTGAGACGCCAAGGGCGCATTGGCAAAACGGTAATCCCAGCTTTGCTTGATGTGCTCTAGCAACAATTTACTGGCGTCTAGAGGGCTGATTTTCTGGGTGAATTCACTTGCCCAAGGCAAGATCGCCGAGCGGCGATCTACTTGTCGATGGCTAAGCCAACTTTTTGCGCTTTGTATTAACTGACCGGCTCGGCGCTGACCTAGCGCCAAAGCCCCCATGCCAACCACCCGATTCTTATCGTGATGACGCCAAGGCAAAACCGGCTCTAATTTCCCTTTTTCATCGGCAGCCAACACATAAATGGCGCTGGGCAAATGGGTGAACTCCTGCACCGAACCGTCCGCCATAACTTGCGGAATGGGCAACAATTGCGGTGATTTGTCCACCGCAGCATTGTCATCGATGGCCACATAAGACACCACGCAGTTGGTAGTTCCTAGGTCAATACCAACACGAAAAGCCGGTTGTGCCATGGTTACGCCTCCCTAACTTGAAACTCGATCGTCCAACTTAGATCAGATTGGGTATCGTGCGCCTGCAGTAACAATAAGCCCAACTCGGTTACTCGCGCCGTTAAATACACTCGTACCATGTCGCCCGCTTGATAATGGCCTGCGTCTAATCGGATGCTCAGAGGGTTAAGCTCGTTGAGTGTGCCAACAGAAAAAGACGCGACTACTCTACCGACGGATTCCACATCGCTGGTTTTCGACTGAAAAAAGCGAAAGGTCACGCTTTCGCCAACGACCAGTGAAAACTCATTCGGCAACATTTGCTCGTCTGAGCCTTCTTCTAAACCAAAAGGGGCGACACAAATGGCATCGACCGGCGGGGCCATACCAGGAATCGCTGGCATTGGGCTGGCAACACCGATGTAGTAATTGGCCGCTAAACCACTTTTTACCTTAACGCCGCCTTCCGCTTGTACTTGGGCGTAGTAGGTGGCGCCTTTTGCGACCGCATGATCCAAATGGGACGGCGTCAGCATGGTTAAAGCGTCTTGGCCAAGCATCTGCTCCAAACGCATTTCGATTGTAGATCGAATGACGTTGGCGTTGAATACCCCACCGTTTAACAAGATTTTCGTCGGCTTAATATCGTGTTGTGCCAAAAACTCGCTGATGTGACGAGTGATCGCAGGATCACCTTCGTAATCCAAATTGATGGTGCTAAAACCACTGCGGGCGGTTTTTTGTGCTGCTTCACCAAACTGAACAGCAGGGAAAAAGCCATCGATCAGCAGTCGTTGAACGTCTTGCTGAGTCAAGGTGGTTTTGATGCTGTTATTAAACAGGCTACGCCCACGACTTGGCACCACTACACTAACGTCTTCTAATTCTGCGTTTGACAATAAACGTTCTTTGGCTTCGCGACACGCCTGAGTCAACCCGCTGATTTGCCAAGGCTCTAGGTTGGTACCCTCTTGAGCTAATTGCGCAGCCAAATGATACGTTAAAGTGAGATCCATGTTGTCGCCGCCGAGCAAGATGTGTCGGCCAACGGCCACTCGCTCAAGACCCAAAGCACCGTCGTTGTCCACGGCTTGAATCAATGACAAATCCGTCGTGCCGCCGCCCACATCCACCACTAGGATATGTTCGTTAACGTCTAGGCTGTCGCTCCATTTTTGCTGATCGGCCAGCCAAGCGTAAAACGCCGCTAACGGCTCTTCAATTAAACGCGCTCGCAAGCCGACACGCTCAGCGCTTTGTTCAGTAATCGCTCTTGCTGCAGGGTCAAAAGACGCTGGCACGGTAATGACCACATCTTGCTCGCCAATGGGCGCATTCGGAAATTGCTGTGCCCAAGCATTTACCAGGTGTGCTAATAGGTTTTCAGTGACCTGAGCAGGTGAGATTTTGGTCACTTCTTCCAACGCATCCACCGGCAAAACGGCTTCATCGGCGGTCACGCGAGAATGGCATAGCCAGCTCTTAGCGCTTTGTATCAAACGCCCTGATGACTTGGCGCCCAACTCGCGAGCTAATTGACCAACAACCGACGACGCCTTACCCCAAGGGAGTTGCAAATCACTTTCGAGAAATTCGCTTTGATGAGGGAAATACACAAACGACGGTAACAAGGGGCGCGCATCTACTTGACCTGCAGCGATTAATTGCGGAATAGCCAACTGATGAATCTGCCCTGCCATTTGCCCTTCAGGCGCGGTGGCCTTAGCAGAAAGGGAATAATAGACAGCAGAATGCGTGGTACCTAGATCGATACCAATAAAATAGTCGCCCATGGGTTATACCTCGACTTCAGCGGGAGCCAGAACAGTCAAACTGTCTGTGTTGGAGACTTTCGGCAAACGTGTTTCCGTTACCTTCCAGCCAGGGTGAATCAAGGTGCCAGCATAAGGCCCCTTGCCTTCCACACGTCCTTCTAACTTAATTTGCTTAGCATCGTAATCCGCCGGCACTTCTACGCGACTGTTTTCTGTCGCGGCATTGACCACATCTATGGTGAAGTGCTGTTTTATTACCTTGGCGCAACCGGAATGAATCTGGCGAGACGCGGCACCGACATCTGCATCGCTGTAATCATCGATGCTTTCTTGGATAAAGTCGATGAAGCGCGCTTCTTGCTGCAGTAATTGCAACAATTGATGAGCGCCGTCGGCGTTGACCGAATCCAGCACCAGCGCGGCCACCTCAATTTCACGGATCACTTCTACGGTTTCCGTGATCACTTTCGGCTCGGCTTCAAACGCAAACAACTGGCCTTGGCCAGCCGCTTGACAACGAGCGGCGTAGTCGCCGCTCGCAATGTATTTAAAAAACTGTCCAAACGCGCCAAAAAAGCGCGGAATAAAAGACACTGGCTTCATTTTATCTGTCATAACTTACCCGTTTTGCATGTCTTCAAGCTCAAGCCAGCGCTCCATGGCGCTTTCTAGCTCTTCTTCTTTGTGCGCCAACTTGGCTAAGGTTTTTTGTACCTTATCCGCATCGCCTGTGTAAAAGTCGTTGCTGCTCGTGGTCACATGTAACGCGGCAATCTCCTCTTCAAGCTTAGCGATCTTAGTCGGCATCTCGTCGAATTCGCGTTGAATTTTGTAACTGAGTTTAGGTTTGGTTTTGCCTGGCGCACTGGCTGGCGCAACGCTGGCGTCTGCGTTGGTGATCGCTTTAGCTTTGGCCTTTGGCGTGTCCGTTTGCGACGTGGATTCAGTGGGGAATTTACCGCCTTGGCGAATCCAATCCTTGTAGCCGCCCACGTATTCTTTCACGCGGCCTTCGCCTTCAAAGGCAATCACGCTGGTTACCACGTTATCGAGGAAAGCACGATCATGGCTGACCAAAAGCAAGGTGCCGTCGTAGTTCATCAAAAGCTCTTCTAACAACTCCAATGTTTCTACGTCGAGGTCGTTGGTCGGCTCATCCATCATCAATAGGTTGGCAGGACGGGTGAACAACTTCGCCAATAACACACGATTACGCTCACCACCGGACAAGGCTTTCACTGGGGTACGAGCACGCTCTGGTGGGAACAAGAAATCGCCCAAGTAGCCAATAACATGTTTGTTTTGGCCATTGATTTCGATAACGTCTTTGCCCTCACCGACGTTTTCCGCCACGGTCTGTTCAGGGTCAAGCTGCTCGCGAAGTTGATCGAAATACGCCACATTCAATTTCGTGCCTTGACGAACGGTACCTGAAGCTGGCTCTAAATCGCCTAACAAAATTTTCAAAAAGGTACTTTTACCACAACCATTGGGTCCGATAAGACCAATACGATCGCCACGGTTAACGATGAAGTCCATCGGCTGAAGAATAACCTTGTCTTCAAAGGAATGACTGACTTGAGTAAATTCCGCCACCAGCTTGCCGGATTTGTCTTTGGTCTCGATCGCCATTTTGGCGTTGCCTTGGCGATTAATGCGCTCTGAACGCTCTTCACGCAGGGCTTTTAACGCTCGCACACGGCCTTCATTTCGCGTTCGACGGGCTTTTATCCCTTGGCGAATCCACACTTCTTCTTCTGCTAAGCGTTTATCGAACAGGGCATTGGCTCGCTCTTCTTCTTCTAAGAGCTTTTCTTTGAAGACCAAGAACTCGTTGATGTTGCCACTGAAAGAAATCAGGTTGCCGCGATCCAGCTCAATAATGCGATTGGCCAATTTTTCGAGGAAGCGACGGTCATGGGTAATGAAGAGGATCAAACCACGAAATTGCTGCAGCTGTTGCTCCATCCATTCGATGGTCGGCACGTCCAAATGGTTCGTCGGCTCATCCAATAACAATACGTCAGGATTGGAAATCAACGCCTGCGCCAAAATCACTCGACGACGCCAGCCACCCGATAATTCGGACATAAGTTTGTCTGCTGGCAAGGCCAAACGTTGCACCATATGATTGACACGCTGCTCCAAATCCCAGCCTTGGATTCGATCCAATTCGGTTTGAATATCGCTGAGTTCATCCGCGTGGTCATTTTCGAAGTCTTCAAGCAGTTTGAAGTATCGCGTCATTAGGGCATGGGCTTGACCTGCGCCTTCGCTGACCACTTCGCGGACCGTTTTCTCGTTCGCATCGGGCAATTCTTGGGGCAATTGACTGATGGTCATACCGCCTTCAAGACGCACCATGCCTTCGTCTGGCACTTGCTCGCCAGAAATGACTTTTAGTAACGTGGACTTACCCGCGCCATTACGACCGATAATAGCAACGCGTTCACCGGCTTCGGCAGAAAAACTGATTTTTGACAGCAGTGGATTATGCCCGAACGCAACACTGATCTGTTCTAACGACAATAGACTCATATCTATCCATATTAAGTAAAAATTTTGTGGCAATATAGTAGCATTCTTCTCAGTCAAGGTTCATCAAATAGACACGACAAGGCGCTAAAAAGAGCAGGGATTTTTTCAATCCGAATCGAATTTTGCGACGAATGTCATAAAAATACGCAATAAACGGCGATTCTGTTGCACAGTCTTAGGCAAAACGCCTTTCTTCTCCATTATTGAGGATATACTGGGTTAATAATGATCGTCACACCTATCAGTTGGAGCAATGAATGGCGTTAAAAAATAAAATTGGGCCCATTACCGCGGTCGTCGTGGCCGCGGCAGCAGTCACCTGGATGGTCATCGGTGGTAATGGCATTACTGTCAGCCCAACGGACACGGACACCCACAGCCAAAACACAACAACGCCTTCTGCGGGTTTTCCACAAACGAATCAATCGGTTGATAACCCATCGAACAAGAGCCAAGTCGCCTATCCCGTGCAAGCCACCACCTTGACGGCGCAAGTGATTGAAATGCATTTGCCTCTCAGTGGTAGCACCATGGCAGAAGACACCTTGCAGTTGATGAACAGCTACCCAGGCCGAGTCACTAAACGAGCGGTAGAACAAGGTCAGTTTGTCGAACAAGGCGAGACCATCGTTCAAATTGACACCCGCACTCTTGCGTTACAGCTTGAGCAAGCGTCTTTGCTGGTCAAACAGAAACAACTCGAACTGGACGGTATAAAAAAGCTCAACCTTACTAATTTGTCATCCAAAGTGAACGTGGCACAGGCCGAAACCGATTTGGCCTCGGCCAAAGCCACAGAGCGTGCTTTGCAAGTAGATGTCGAAAACGCCAATGTAACTGCGCCTTTTTCAGGGGTACTCAACAGTTTAGAAGTACAAGAGGGTCAGGTATTGGCCGCTGGGGCCAGCATTGGTCATTTGGTGTCGGTCAATCCAATTAAAATCAGCGTGAATGTCCCGCAGAATAAAATCCAGCACATTGATCTTGGTACCCAAGGCAGCATTTTATTGGAATCTGGCTACGAAACCGAAGGCTTCGTGTCTTACATCAGTGCCGTGGCAGACACCTCAAGCCGAACGGTACGTGTGGAAATGGAAGTCGCCAACCCCGATAACCGGATCGCAGCTGGCTTAACCGCCAAAGTAGACTTTTTACTGGATATGCAGCGCGCCCACCCTCTTTCTCCAGCGTTATTAACACTCGATGATGCGGGCAACACCGCCATTAAAACCATTGATATTGATAACCAAGTGGTCATTGTGCCCGTTGAAATCATCAAGTCGGAACGAGCACAGGTTTGGGTGCGAGGTTTGCCTGACAATGTGAACATTATTACCGTAGGACAGGGTTTTGTGTCTGCGGGTGATCTTGTTAAAGCGCACTACACACGCTAAGGAGCTCAATATGCAAACCTTGATTGAAGCCGCCTTAGCGCGCACTCGTACTGTGATGATGTTTTTCGTGCTCATCTTGATCATGGGTGTGGTGTCTTATATTGAGATCGCCAAGGAAAACGACCCTGACATCACCATTCCTATGGCGTATGTGTCGGTTTCTCTTGAAGGGATTTCACCAGAAGATGCCGACAGCCTTTTGGTTCATCCCTTAGAAAAAGAACTGAAAGGCTTAGAAGGTCTTAAGGAGCTCAGCTCTACCGCCTCCGAGGGCCATGCCTCCATCATGTTGGAGTTTTTATCGGGAGTCGATATAGATCAAGCCATTAGCGACACCAAAGACAAGGTCGATCGCGCCAAAAGTGAATTGCCCAGCGATGCAGACGAACCCACGGTAACAGAAATTAACCTCTCCACTTTTCCCGTGTTGCGCGTGAACCTTTCGGGCAACGTGGACTTCGCCACTCTTAGTCGCACGGCGAAGAACCTACAAGACGCCATCGAAGCCGTTGATGGAGTACTGGAAGCCAACATCAGTGGCGACCGTGATCAACAAGCGCAAATCATCATTCGTCCAGAGCAGCTAGAGTCGTATAACTTGTCGTTGACTGACGTGGCGAACTTCGTGTCCGGCAACAATCGCTTAGTCGCAGCCGGTAACTTGGACACAGGCGCGGGGCGCTTTTCGTTGAAAGTACCGGGCCTTCTCAAAACCAAAGATGATATTCTCAACTTACCGGTCAAAACAGATGGCGATCAGGTCGTGTTACTTAAAGACATCGCAACGGGTGAACTGACCTTTGAAGACCCTGACAGCTATGCCCGTGTGAACGGCAACCGCAGCATTACCCTTGCCGTATCAAAACGCGTTGGGGCGAACATCATTAACACCATCAGCGCCGTAAAAGAGGTCGTTGAGGAAGAAAGCCAACAATGGCAAAACGGTGTTGAATATAATGTAACCGGAGACAAGTCCACCAACATAGAAACTTCGTTGAACGATCTTTTTAACAACGTACTTACCGCTACCTTACTGGTAATGATCGTTATTGTATGGGCGCTGGGGATTCGCAGTGCGTTTTTGGTAGGTTTAGCCATTCCTGGAGCATTTTTAGCCGGTATACTCATTCTGGATTTACAGGGCTACACCATCAACATGGTGGTGCTGTTCGCGTTAATCTTGAGCGTAGGCATGTTAGTAGACGGCGCCATTGTGGTCACCGAATACGCTGATCGTAAGCTGGCGGAAGGCGCGTCGAAAAAACAAGCGTATCGAGAAGCCGCTAAACGCATGGCCTGGCCAATCACCGCCTCAACCGCCACCACGCTGGCGGTGTTCATGCCTTTGCTATTTTGGCCAGACATCGTTGGTGAATTCATGCAGTTCATGCCCATTACCATTATCGCCACCTTGTCCTCTTCTTTGGTGATGGCCTTGATTGTTCTGCCGACCATTGGCTCTATTATTGGTAAGAAAGGCGCTTACAGCGCCAAAACCATGCACGCGTTGAGAGTTACTGAGACAGGTAACCTAAGTGAACTAACAGGCTTAACCGGCTGGTACGGACGCATGCTCACGCGTTTGGTTGAGCGCCCTGTTTGGGTGTTATTGTTTACTATCGCGTTGCTGATCTCCATTTTCGCCAGCTACGGTAAGTTTGGTAAAGGCGTGGAGTTTTTTCCTAACATTGAGCCAGAATCCGCGAATCTAGACATTCGCGCCCGTGGCGATCTGTCGCTTGCTGAAAAAGACGCCTTGGTACGACAAGTCGAGCAACAGGTGCTCGGCATGAGAGAGTTAAAGAGTGTCGTAACAACGTCTTATGCTGCTGCCGATAACAATGTTGCTCCCGACAGCATCGGTTCCATCAGCATGGAGTTTATTGATTGGTATAAACGCGACTCCGCCAGCGTCATTCTGGAGCGCATTCGTGAAAGAACCAAGCAGATTCCAGGCATTGAAGTCACAGCCGAAAAAGAACAAGGTGGTCCTCAATCGGGTGCTGACATTCAGCTGCAATTGACTTCGAACTATTCCCAAGCCCTTAACATGGTGGCAGATGAGATCAATAAGCAATTGATGCGACGAGATGAAATCATCACTGTCAGTGACGACAGATCGCTTGCGGGTATTGAATGGCGCATCGATATCAATCGCGAGGAAGCCAGTCGATATGGCGTGGATGTAAACAGCTTGGGCAATGTGATCAAACTGGTTACAACAGGCATTACACTTAGTGACTTTTTACCGGAAGGTGCTGACGACAAAATCGATATTGTACTGCGTTACCCTGTTAATCAACGCAACCTAGATCAACTCGACCAACTGCACATACCGACTAATCAAGGCAGCATTCCTGCCAGCAACTTCATTCACCGCTACGCAGCGCCAAAACAAGGCACAGTGAAGCGTACTGACGGCAAAAAAAGCATTCAAATTGATGCCGATGTGCAAGATGGCTTAGTGGTAGACGAAGTCATCAAGGCGATAAAAGCTGAACTCGATGCGGCAAATATTGATAAAACCGTGAGTTATGAATTCCGTGGCAATACGGAAGAGCAACAAAAATCCATGCTGTTCTTAATGAAAGCCTTTGGCGTGGCGTTTTTTATCATGGCGATCATTCTGGTGACGCAATTCAACAACTTCTTCCAGTGCTTGTTGATTTTGAGTGCGGTGATCTTCTCGACCATGGGGGTTTTCATTGGGCTAATGGCCAAAGGCCAACCTTTCGGGATCGTTATGAGCGGAGTTGGCGTGATCGCTCTCGCTGGGATTGTGGTCAACAACAACATTGTTTTGATTGATACGTTTAATGGCTTACGTAAACAAGGCATGCTGGTGCGAGAAGCCGCGATAAGAACGGGAGTGCAACGTTTAAGACCGGTAATGTTGACCACTATCACCACCATTTTGGGGCTGGTTCCCATGGTGTTCCAGTTGAACATCGACATGATTCATCAGACCTTCAGCATCGGCGCCCCTTCTGCCCAATGGTGGACACAACTTTCTACCGCCATTGCGGGAGGCCTCACCTTTGCCACACCGTTAACCTTAATCCTTACGCCTTGCTTATTGGTGTTAGGGTATCGTAGAAAAGAGCGAATTTCTCTTGAGGCTCAAGCCGAGCAACTAGTCGAGCTAAAGTGATATTAGATTGGCAGATTTTGGAGCAAAAAAAACCCTAGTATGAAAACTAGGGTTTTTATTTATCTACTATTCATCACCCACTTGAGTGACTAATAATCGCCTACAATGACAAGCGTCGTACGTCGCTCAACAAGGCATTAAGGTAGGTCATGAATCGACCAGCATCACCGCCATTTACCGCTCTGTGGTCATAAGACAAACACAGTGGCAGCATGGTGCGAGGCTCAAACTCTTTACCATTCCAGCGTGGCTCGATGTCTGCTTTAGACACACCAAGAATACCCACTTCAGGACAATTAACGATCGGCGTAAAGCCGGTTCCGCCAATAGCACCAAGGCTAGAAATAGTAAAACAGCCGCCTTGCATATCAGCCGGCTTCAACTGTTTGTCCAAGGCTTTCTTAATCAATACATTGATTTCTTGAGCGATTTGAACAATCGATTTTTTGTCTGCATCACGTAACACAGGCACAACCAAACCAATTGGAGAATCTACCGCCACACCAATGTGTACGTACCCTTTTTGCACGTAGCTTTCGCCATCTGCCATAAGAGAGACATTGAAGCTTGGATTAGCAACCATGGCTTGCGCTACCGCTTTGATCAGGAACGGCAATGGCGTCAATTTAACGCCTTGTTTTTCCATCTCACCTTTTAGGCCCTTACGGAAATCTTCAAGATCCGTAATGTCGGCTTTATCGAATTGCGTCACCTGAGGCACAACAAGCGAATTACGAACCATGTTTTGGGCCGTCATACGCTGGATTTTGCTCATTTTAACGATTTCGATGTCGCCAAACTTACTGAAGTCTTGATCTGGAACCGTTGGCAAACCAGAACCTGTTGCTACCGCAGCGGCAGGAGCAGACACGGCTTTTTGCACAGCCACTTTCACATAAGCGTGTAAATCTTCTTTCAAAATTCGACCACGAGGACCCGTTGCACGCACCAAAGAAAGATCTACACCCAGCTCACGCGCTAGCATTCGCACGGCAGGGCCGGCGTGTACTTTTTTCGATGGTTCTGACAAGGCCGCAGACGAATCGACAACAGGTGCTGCAGGCGCTTTCTCAGCATTGGCTTTCGGTGCTTCAGTGGCCGCCGGTGCAGGTGCCGCAGGTTTAGCGGCAGCCGGTGCTGCTCCTTTGACTTCAAGCTCCAATACTGGATGCCCTTCCGACACTTTATCGCCGACCGTAATGGAAATAGATTTCACCGTGCCAGATTTAGGCGCCGGAATTTCCATTGAGGCTTTGTCCGTCTCAAGTACGATAATAGAGTCGCCCTCGTTGACTTCGTCGTCTACTGCCACAGCCACTTCAATCACTTCAACGCCTTCTGCACCACCAATATCGGGTACATTAACAAGCTCAACACCAGAAACAGCTTCTGCAGCAGGTGCAGAGGTTTCTTCAGGTGCGGCTTCTTGAGCAGCGGGCGCTGTCTCAGCAACGGCGTCACCACCTTCTTCAGCAGCATCCGCTTCTAGCACAAGAATGTCCGCGCCCTCAGAAACAGTATCACCGATGTTAATGGTGATTTTGCCAATTTTGCCGGTGAAAGGTGATGGAATGTCCATCGACGCTTTATCGGTTTCCAGCACGATCAAAGAATCGCCTTCTTCAACCATATCGCCTTCAGAGACACACACTTCGATCACTTCTACATCGGTCGCACCACCAATATCCGGCACTGTGACCTTTTGCTCACTGGCGGCTTTTTTCACCGCGGGTGCCGCTGCTTTGGGTGCTTCTTCAGCAACCGGAGCGGACGTTTCTGGCGCTGCTTCTGGAGCAGACGCTTCAGCCCCTTCCACTTCGATGATCAGAACTTCATCACCTTCAGAAACCTTGTCGCCTTCTTTGACAGAAATGCTGGTTACTTTACCGGCCATCGACGATGGCACATCCATGGAAGCTTTGTCCGTTTCTAAAACAATAATAGATTGGTCCACTTCGATCGTGTCACCAACGCTAATGCTGATCTCGATAACTTCGACATCAGTCGCACCACCAATATCCGGTACTCGAATGATTTCAGTACTCACAGAAATCTCCTTTGTCGTATAGACGCATCAAACTTAAAAACGTGCTTGGCTTTACATTATTTGAGCCAAGCACCTAGCTTATTCAGTAATTAGCAGGTTACTGGGTTTGGTTTTTCAGGGTCTAAACCAAATTTAGCAATCGCCCCACTAACAACAGATGCGTCAATTACACCGTCTTTGACAAGCGCTGTTAGAGCAGAAACCACTACCCAGTAGCGGTTAATCTCAAAGAAGTGACGCAATTGAGCACGGGTATCACTGCGACCAAAACCATCTGTTCCCAACACGTTATAAGTCGTGTTGATGAAGGGACGAATTTGATCTGCGAACAGCTTAACGTGGTCTGTAGACGCAATCACAGGTCCCTTACCATCTAAGCAAGTTTCAACATACGACTTACGAGCGGTTTCTTCAGGGTGAAGCATGCTCCAACGGCTTGCATCCAGACCTTCACGACGCAATTCATTGAATGACGTGACGCTCCAAATATCCGAATTGACACCGTAATCGTTGAACAGAATTTCTGCAGCGGCCTCTACTTCGCGAAGAATAACACCAGAACCAAGCAATTGAACATTTTTGCTGTTGGCTTTGTCTTCGTGAGATTTCAGCTTGTACATACCTTTGATAATGCCGTCTTCAACGCCTTCAGGCATGTCTTCATGAGCGTAGTTTTCGTTCATTACAGTTAGGTAATAGAAAACACTTTCTTTCTCATGGTACATGCGACGAAGACCGTCTTGCACGATAACAGCCACTTCATATGAATATGTTGGGTCATAAGACACACAGTTCGGGATAGTGCCAGCCAAAATGTGAGAATGACCATCCTCATGCTGCAAGCCTTCACCGTTCAGTGTTGTACGACCCGCTGTCGCACCAATCAAGAAACCGCGTGCTTGCGAGTCACCTGCTGCCCATGCCAAGTCACCAACACGTTGGAAACCGAACATAGAGTAGTAAATATAAACAGGGATCATCGGCAGATTGCTGTTACTGTACGAAGTTGCCAAAGCCAACCAAGAAGAAAAAGCACCTGCTTCGTTAATACCTTCTTGTAAGATTTGACCGTCAGCAGACTCCTTGTAATACATTACTTGAGTGTGGTCGTGCGGCGTATAACGCTGACCTTCACTGCTATAAATACCCAACTGACGGAACATGCCTTCCATACCAAAGGTACGGGCTTCATCGGCAAGAATTGGCACAACACGTTTACCAATGTTCTTATCTTTCACCATGACATTCAATGCACGTACAAACGCCATTGTTGTCGAAATTTCACGACCCTTGGTGCCTGCAATTTGTGCTTTGAACGCTTCCAAAGAAGGCACTTCAAGCGCTTCACAATCACGACGACGGATCGGGAAATCACCATGCAATTCTTTACGACGAGCGCGTAAGTATTGCATTTCTGGGCTGTCTTCTGCTGGACGGTAGTAAGGCAAATTCTTCAGCTCTTCATCACTGATTGGAATGCCAAACTTGTCGCGGAACTGCGCCAAAGACTCTTCGTCTAGTTTTTTCGTCTGGTGCGCGGTATTTTGCGCTTCAGCCGCCTTAAACATGCCGTAACCTTTTACGGTTTGCGCAAGAATAACGGTTGGCTGACCTTTATGAGACGTCGCTTCTGCGTAAGCTGCGTAGACTTTATACGGATCATGACCACCACGATTAAGATTCATAATCTCATCGTCAGTCATGTCTTTGACCATTTCTAGCAGTTCAGGGTATTTGCCAAAGAAATGTTCACGCGTGTAAGCACCACCATTCGCTTTGTAGTTTTGAAGTTCGCCGTCACACACTTCATTCATACGTTTGATCAGCAGACCTTTGTCGTCTTTCTCGAATAGAGGATCCCAATGACGGCCCCATAGACATTTAACAACATTCCAGCCCGCACCACGGAACACACCTTCAAGCTCTTGAACAATCTTACTGTTACCACGCACAGGGCCATCAAGACGCTGTAAGTTACAGTTGATCACAAAGATAAGGTTGTCTAGATTTTCGCGGCCAGCCAAGGCAATCGCGCCCAAAGATTCTGGCTCATCACACTCACCGTCACCAAGGAAAGCCCATACTTTACGATCACCTTGATCGATAAGACCACGACTATGCTGGTACTTCATTACATGCGCTTGATAGATCGCTTGTAATGGCCCAAGACCCATAGACACGGTTGGGAACTGCCAGTAATCCGGCATTAACCATGGGTGTGGATAAGAAGAGATACCCTTTCCATCAACTTCACGACGGAAGTTATCTAGCTGTTCATCCGTTAAACGGCCTTCAATGTAGGAACGAGCGTAAATACCCGGAGAAATATGGCCTTGGAAAAAGACCATGTCCGCTTCTTGTTTGCCGTCGTTACCACGGAAAAAGTGGTTAAAGCCGATATCGTAAAGGGTTGCCGCTGAAGAGAAGCTCGTAATGTGCCCACCAAGTGTTGAATCAACACGGTTCGCTTTCATTACCATGGCTAGGGCATTCCATCGAATTATAGAGCGAATGCGTCGCTCCATAAACACGTCACCCGGTAATGCCTTCTGATTTTCAGGCAAAATTGTATTCCGGTATGGTGTCGTAATAGACGATGGTAATGACGTGCCCGATTTAGAGGCTTCACTCGTCAAACGATTTAAAATGAATTGCGCGCGATCAGAACCTTCTTCGCGAAGGACAGACTCAAGCGCATCGACCCACTCTTTGGTTTCAATTGGATCGATGTCTTCGAGAATATGCTGCTCAGTCATCGTGTTAATAACTCCCGCTATTAGAACAGATACGTAACCCACCAAGAACATTATGTGTATTAATGCTTTGGAGGCTGCTTAAACGAACCATTGGAGCTCATATGAAATGCCATACAAAAACCCCAGCCGATCAAGACGAGTACGTTTCTTTATTAAGGTTTGAAACGTTATCTCATCCGTTAAGTGGCAATTTTTATTGTTTTAGTCTTCTTCCATTGCCTCGACCACTAAAAAACTTAGTCGGCTCGCTTCCAGTTTGGGCTTGGTTCATCAAGCCCAAGATCAAGTTTTCACATCCGCTTAGTCTTATTAAACGCATATAAAAAATTAAAACTTTTTGTTGTAAACATGCTTTATTAAGCATGTATTTAACCGTTGTCGCTTACTGAAGCGCCACACAATTCATGTGTCGAATTGTGATCTCTACGCCTCAGACACACTCTAATTCGGCGTAAGATTAACACCGAACTAAAAGTGCGCCTAGCTACTCACTCAGAGGTTACGGCACAGAAACTACACGATAAACATAGTAATGTGCGCAAACATCGAACCCAAACATGAGTACGAATTCCATTTTAACCTTATCAAACGCAAGAAAAATAGAGTGTAATTCATTAAATTTATGAATTACATAGGTGAGATGAATACTATAAGCCCTTGTCAGACACAAAATTCGCATCGTATCTTGAGGTATGAATACGTTAAAGACCAACTAGAAAGATTATGTAAATCAACACATTTTTCAGCCAACAGCACTGACTCACCAAAGATATACCGCTACAATAGCGATTTAAATCTGCGCATATTAGGACAGTACATGACCCCTTTGAACGCTCTATTACGTGAGCACATCCAATCTCAAGTCAACTTCGCTTTAATGGAAGATGTAGGGGCAGGCGATATTACTGCGCAATTAATACCAGATAATCAAATTGTAAAAGCGACTGTCATTAGTAGAGAAGATGCGGTGTTGTGCGGCCAAGCATGGGTGAACGAAGTGTTTCGCCAACTCGGCAAAGAAGTAACACTCACTTGGCACTATAAAGAAGGCGACACACTAAAAGCAGATCAGCCCTTCCTGACGATTGAAGGTCACGCCAGAACCATTTTGACCGGTGAAAGAGCCGCCTTAAATTTTTTACAAACCCTTTCTTATACCGCAACAGTAACAAAACAATATTGTGATATCGTTGCTGACACAAATTTAACGATCCTTGACACGCGAAAAACCCTTCCAGGTATGCGCCTAGCGCAAAAGTACGCTGTGACTATTGGTGGAGGGCAAAATCATAGATTCGGTCTATATGATGCGTTTTTAATCAAAGAAAACCACATCATGGCTGCAGGTTCGATAACCAATGCCGTAACCATGGCAAAAGACATTGCACCCGGAAAAACCATCGAGGTCGAAACTGAAAACCTTGATGAGGTGGCCATGGCCGTTCATGCTGGTGCAGACATAGTGATGTTAGATAATTTTTCATACAAGGATATGATCACTGCGGTAAGTCAATACAAAGGAAAGGTTAAGTTTGAAGCTTCTGGTAATATGACCAAGGAACATTTATTACAAGTCGCCAAAACAGGCGTAGACTTTGTGTCAATTGGTGCCCTCACCAAACACGTCCAAGCGATTGATTTATCCATGCGGGTATCCCTCGCTAAATAACAAATACAAACTCATGACGGCAATGGAAATTATTAGTTTAATCCGACACTAACCAAGACCATGCTTTCAAAAATGGACTCACTAGGGATTCACAAATTATGCCTATCAATGTACTTATGACGGTTCCTACCGGCCCTGGTGTCGGCTTAACATCGGTATCAGTTGGTTTGGTTCGCGCGTTAGAACAACAAGGTTTGAAAGCCAGTTTTTTCAAGCCCATTGCCCAACCACAACCCGGAGACAGAGGCCCTGACAAATCGACAGCAATGGTTTCTCAGGGCTCAGTTTTACGCCCTGCCGAGCCAATCCCACTGCATGAAGCGGAACGCTATTTGTACAATGATAATATCGACGAACTTATGGAAGAGATTGTCGGTCGCTTTCAAGCAAGTGTTGAACCTGGCTCAACAGTGATCGTAGAGGGTCTTGCACAAATTGCTGGCCATCCTTACGCCACTCGTTTAAACAAAGCCATTGCTCGTACACTCGATGCCGGCCTAGTATTGGTTACAGCACCGAACAAAATGAAAGTAAATGAGCTTGAACACCATGTCGAAATTGCGGCGGGGTCTTATGGCGGGATCAAAGCCGATGACGTGATTGGCTGTATTTTAAATAAGACCACGCCTGGCTCTCTTGGTATGAAGTCTTACGGCGACCAATTTGCTCAAAAAGCCATCTTCAAGCGTAACTTTAGTTTGTTGGGCCAGATTCCTACAGCGGAAGAACTTACCTACCCTCGAGTAAAAGATGTAGCTGACTTTCTTGGTGCTCGAGTCATCAACGCAGGCGATATTGATACTCGCCGAGTTCAGTCTTATACCTTGTGCGCCCGAGGCGTGGAAAACATGCTTGAAGCGTTACGCCCTGGCGTGTTGGTTTTCACACCAGGCGACAGAACTGACATCATCATGGCCACCGCTATCGCAGCTTTAAACGACATCAAAATCGCGGCTTTGGTCGTCACTGGTGGCTACCAACCCAGTGAAGCGCTTATGTCTTTATGCGGTAAAGCCATGGCCAAAGGCCTACCAGTTCTGTCGGTGGAATCCAATAGCTGGGAAACTGTGATTAATATGCAGTCTTTTAACCAAGAGATCCCTGTAGATGACAAAGAACGTGTTCTTATGGTGAAAGAACACATTGCTCGTTGTATCGACCACGACTGGATCAACTCCTTTGCTCTTAGCCAAGAAGAAAGAAAGCTCTCGCCACCCGCTTTTCGTTTTCGCCTTATCGAATTAGCTCGCTCTCTGGATAAGCACATTATTTTACCTGAAGGGGAAGAAGTTCGTATTATCCAGGCAGCCTCAATTTGCGCCGAACGCGGTATCGCTCGCTGCACCCTGCTAGGAAATAGAAAAGAGATACACCGCATTGCTCAGAACAATGGCATTGAACTGAATGATAATGTCGCCATCATCGACCCAAATAAAGTTCGTGAGCGCTATATTGCGCCCATGGTAGAGCTTAGAAAGGGGCGTGGCTTAACCGATATTATTGCTAGGGAGCAACTTGCAGACAATGTTGTGTTAGCAACCATGATGCTTGAAATGGGTGAGGTGGATGGATTGGTGTCTGGCGCAGCACACTCTACAGCGAACACTATTCGCCCCGCTTTGCAGCTGATAAAAACGCTACCTTCTGCTAACTTGATTTCATCTGTATTTTTTATGTGTTTGCCGGATCAGGTTTTAGTGTACGGTGATTGCGTTATTAACCCAGACCCAACAGCAGCACAACTGGCAGAAATCGCTATTCAAAGTGCTGATTCTGCAGCCGCATTTGGCATCATTCCTAAAGTTGCCATGATCAGCTACAGTACAGGGGGTTCTGGAAGTGGCAATGATGTAGACAAAGTAAGAGAAGCCACAGCAATTGCTCAGCGACTTCGTCCAGACTTGCTCATTGATGGACCACTTCAATACGACGCTGCTATTATGGAAAGTGTTGCTAAACGCAAAGCTCCAGACAGCAAGGTAGCCGGAAAGGCAACGGTCTTTGTCTTCCCTGATCTCAATACCGGCAACACCACATACAAAGCCGTTCAGCGAAGCGCAGATGTGGTGAGTATAGGCCCTATGCTACAAGGTATACGTAAGCCGATTAATGACCTGTCGCGAAACTCCCTAGTTGATGACATTGTCTACACCATTGCGGTGAATGCTATACAAGCCAACAACGTGAAGGGTTAAGAAATTCGTTGACATCACCACTTTTTAGGCAGGAATTTTCTGTCTAAAAAGTGGACAAAGATTAGTTTCGCTATTAACCTTTATTCATATTCACTGAATGGATGGTTATTATGTCTGGCAGCATCCCTCATACCATAGCCCTTTCAAATCATACCAGTGCGCCCTCTACAACGCCGGGTTACACTACCTTTGACGTGCGCTCCGATGAAGATACTCGAACCACAGCAATGAATGCTCGCAATGCCATAGCCACCAGCGATCTCGTTGTTACTTTATCAGAAGAAGCTCAAGCATTACTCAAAGAAGACAAGCGAAACGTGGAAAGAAAATCGGCAGAAGAGCACAAAAACCGCCTAGATTATTTCGAAGATGACATCGAAGAAGACTTCTGACTATAATTTCACCACATAGAGAGGAGACTTTTACCGAAAAATCATTTAGCCTATAAATTCGAAACATATTTAAATGCAATAGCAGGATGCAATTGCAAACCGCTTCAAGGAGTGAAGAATGAAACTTACCTACTCAGGCATGCGTGGATTCACGCTTTTAGAACTTATGGTGGTCATTGCCATCATATCCATATTAGCAAGCTTATCCGCCCCCACCTTTACACGACAAATTGCCAAGGCAAACTTGATCGAAGCACAAAATATTGCCACACAACACCAATCGTTAGTCGAAGAATACATTCTGCTTAATGGCAGCTTTCCTACTGATAATGAATTTGATGATATTAAACAAGCCGTCGCCGATGATTCGATCGTCCAGTCTATCGCAGTTAATGACGCTGATAGCATCATAATTACACTCAATAGCGCCACAGGCATAGACGATAGCTCAACACTCACCTATACCAGAGACGATGACAGAAACTGGCAGTGCACATCTGATTTAGACACCAATGTTTTGCCGCTAAAATGCACATCAACTTCCACAACAGGAGGTGAGTAATGACGCTAGAAGAAATTCTCTCTGTTGCTATTAATCAACAGGCGACTGACATTCACATTGAGCACAGTAGCATTGGCATCATTGTTTACCAGCGCTGTTATGGTCAGATAGAGCCCAGCGCTCAGTTACCAAAGGACGCCAACCTTATTAATCGTATAAAAATGCGCGCCAATTTAGATTTGTCTGAAACTAGAAGAACGCAGGAAGGGCAGTTTTTATTTGAAGAAAAAGGCCGAAGTACCTTTGTTCGCGTCAGTATCATCGCTACCGTAAAAGGTGAAAAAGTTGCTTTAAGATTATTACCCAATAAAGCGCGATTAGATTTGGATCATATTGGCATTCAACCTCTACTTCTCACTACCTTAAAAAAGACCCTATGTTGTCAAAGTGGGTTAATTCTCGTTTGTGGCGCGACTGGTGCGGGTAAAAGCACCACCCTCTATTCTTGCCTTGATGTCTTAAATACCGGACAAAAAACCATTTTTACCATAGAGGACCCAGTAGAATATGAAATACCTGGATTATTTCAATGTGAACCCAATGCCGCTATTGGTCTTGACTCTGCCGCTTTGCTGAAATCATTTTTACGTCAAGACCCAGATGTTATTATGGTTGGAGAGGTTCGAGATGCTGTCACAGCCAACTTAGCTGTCAATGCATCCCTGACAGGTCATCTGGTGCTGGCGACCTTACACACCAATTCTCCTTTGGATGCAATACATCGATGCCATGGTTGGCAGGTAGATTTTTTCTCTCTTGTAAGCTCACTTAAGCTTATCATTCACCAATCCATGCTTTATAAATCAGCTTCTCGACAACCCGCATTTAATGCACTGAAACCCATGTGGCACGAGTCACTTCCAAGAAACTATAGCTCACTTATTGACTCGCCATCTGTATGGAAAGCTTTTACCCACCAGCAAAAAAGTGAGGTTGCAGATGTTTTGGTACAAGATTAAATACCATAATGGTCGCATCGGTTATCAATTGGCATCTTCTGAAAGTAGCTTGGTGTATGGCCTTGTACAACAAGGTACATGGAGATTCTCAATCACACCTTGGAAACCACAAACACTCGATTATAAAAGCCTGCATACCTTCTTCACGGAATTACAAAGCGCACTACAATCAGGATTACAGCTTAATCAAGCGTTATCGCATTTGGCTCTTTCACCAGCTAAAAGCAATCTTTCCATTATATGCAAAGCAGTATTAAGCCAGCTTGAACAAGGGATTAGCTTCAATGTCGCTTTAAGCACTTTAGTACAAACTTCAGCCTCTCCATATTGTCAGCTTTTGAACACACAAGGCACAAGAGAAGACTGTAATAAGAGCTTGAGCCTTTCTATTGATCAGCTCAATGCTCTACTGGAATGGTCAAAACGACTGCTAAAAACACTTATTTACCCATTTAGCATCATACAAATCGCACTTTTGATACTTATAGCAAACAAGGCAATGCAGGCCAAATCAGCCGATAATCTTGTAGTGTACTTACTTGATGATGGGATTTTGTATTTGTTGTGTAGCGCCCTGCAACTGCTCGTTATTCGCAGCTTGTATCTTGGTAATGCTTGCTATTGGTTAGAGCGATACAGCCAAGCATTTCGGTTAACCAAGCTTTTTTCACTCTTGCATACCACACACCAGTCTGGGGTGCCTTTACAACAAGCTATTAAAAGCATGCCTGAATATTTTCAACATCATCACATCAAAAAGGAGATTTTCAGTGTTTACTACACATTGCGTCTTGGAAAAAAATATGCAGGTAGCTTTCCTGATCATTGGTTTCCAAAGGAATCCGCCATCGCATTACACTCAGCAGAGCAAGATGGCGATATAGAGCGTGCGCTCACCATTGCAACACTCGAACATGAAAAACGCTGGCAGTCTACTATATCATTATTAGAAAAATTCATTCCGGCTCTTTGTTTACTCGTAGCCGGCGGTATTGTTGCCTCAGCTCTGGTTGCTCTTTACGCTCCCCTAATGAACATGCCTTAATACGAGATAGTAGTCCAAATGCTCCCCCTACTCGTCTATTTTGTTACATATTGCCTTTGTCTAGCTAGTATAGGCAGTTACGCCGCTGCCTTTACAGTTCGTTGGCCTGTAAAATGTCATCATAATTGGCAAAAAGAAGCCCATCAATTACTCAACATACCTTTTAAAAAAACCTCTGAACGACCTAAACTAGGCCATCGCTCATGCTGTCCGCACTGTGGTCAAACCTTAAAATGGAAAGACCTCATTCCTATCATCAGTTTTATACGATTAAAAGGACATTGCCGTCACTGTAACCAAGCTATTTCACTTCGCTACCCCGTCATTGAAAGTCTTCATATTGTTAGCTGCTTACCACTTTTATGGCTTTCAAACGATTGGTTAACGCTTGCATTGTATACCTGCATAATGAGTAGCTTAATTACCTCAGCATTCATTGATATAGAACATCACCTCATACCTGATCAATGCATTACAGTGTTAGTTTCCTGTGGGTTATTGTTAGGCATCATCAGCAACACGCTTTTAAGCTCTGTTGTAGGCATGATTGTCGGCTTCTATCTTATTATTGTGGTTCGCTGGTGTTACACCGTAGTAAGAAAACAAGAAGGTATTGGTTTAGGAGACGCCAAGCTTATTGCCGCATTGGGTGCTTGGTTGGGAGTATCAGCCCTACCTTCCTTACTACTTTGTGCAAGTGTTGGCGGAATCCTTTACACTGTTGTTTTTAGAAGAACAGGCTCAGACCTTATAGCATTTGGTCCCTTGTTAATTATATCCGCTATCTTGGTATTTTATTCATCGTTATGGAAAAACACGTTGCTCCTATTATCGGCCTAGCAGGCGGAATTGGCTCTGGTAAAAGCACCATTGCGAAATGCTTTAATCGTTTAGGTATTCAAAGCGTCGATGCAGATGATGTCGCCAGATTCGTTGTTCAACCGGGTACCCCATGCTTACAAGCAATAAAAGAGCGCTATGGCGACTCAATCCTCACACCGCTTGGAGAATTGAACCGCCCTGCTCTACGAGACATTGTTTTCAATACCCCTGATGAAAGACGTTGGCTGGAATCCGTGACACACCCTGCCATACGTCAAGAGCTCGCCTTGCAACTTAGTGCGACAACATCAAGTTATTGCTTGCTAGTACACCCTCTTTTATTTGAAACGAAACAAAACTTGATTTGTAGATATGTTATTGCCATAGATGTTCCTGTAGAGATTCAGACCGAACGGGTAATCAATAGAGATAAAGTAACGTTAGAAAGTGCAAAAAAAATCATGGCAACGCAATTGAGCAACCAAGATAGAATTGACCGTGCCGATTTCTCCTTTGAAAATTCTGGCAATATTGACAACATGGATGATAAAGTCTCTCGGTTGCACAAAAAAATATTAGAGTCGATTTCATGTTGAACAACGATATTACCCTTGTTTCATGCCCCACTTGCCAAACGAAAACAGCTTGGACAAAAGAGAATCCAGATCGACCGTTTTGCAGCTCACGTTGTAAATTGATAGATTTGGGCGCTTGGGCAAGCGAGTCTTATAGCATTCCTCAACAAACATCCGAAGAAGATGAAATTTTCTCAGATGACTTAAATGTAGACCCAAATAAATCTTTTTTATAATACCTAGACATGGAACGTGATTGTTTATGGCCCATCAAGACTTCTCAAAGAAAAAAGCGTTAGTCATTGAAGATATGGCGGAAGCTCGGATTATGCAGCGTAAAATGTTATCCGACTTTGGTTTTGGCTCCATAGAAGTTGCCATGAAAGCCGAAACAGCAGTTGAACTATTGCAAACGCAAGCCTTTGATGTAATTTTGTCCGATTACAACCTAGGCAAAGGTAAAGATGGTCAGCAACTACTGGAAGAGGTTAGGCACTCTAAATTAATATCCAATACCGCTACTTACTTGATGGTTACCGCTGAGACCTCTATTGAAATGGTGATGGGCGCCATTGAATATCAACCAGATGGTTACATAACTAAACCCTTCTCACAGGCTTTATTGCAACGTCGACTCAATAAGTTGCTAGAAACAAAAGAGAAACTCTATGATGTTAACGTGGCTCTGGATAAAAACGATCATGCTGCCGCAATTGAAGCTGCGAAAATAGTTATTGCTAAACACCCAGCATTAAAAGGAAGATGTGGACGCATCATAGGTGAAAGCCTTTTAGAGCTGAAAGATTACGATAAAGCATTATCACTGTTTAATAGCACACTTAAAGAAAGAAAGATGCCTTGGGCTCTATTCGGTAAAGCAAAGTCTTATTTTTTAATGGGCGAGCTCGAAAAAGCCGAGCAGAGCTTTAAACAACTCATGTTGGATAATCGCTTTTTTGTCAGCGCCTATGACTGGCTCGCTAAAATCTTAATTCGCCAAGGTAAACAAGAAGAGGCTCAAGCCACTCTTATCGAAGCTGTTAATCGATCTCCCAAGAATCTTTTACGACAAATAGAGCTGGGCAACATTAGCTTAACCTTGAATGATTTTATTACCGCTGAAATGGCTTACCGTAGAGCCGTATTCCTAGCAAAACATTCTTGTTACAACACCGCTGATGTTTACCTCAAACACTTAGAGTCCTTGGTTAACATGACCAATGAAGGTCCATTATCATCACGTCAAAGAAGCCACTTTGAATCGACATTGAAAAAAGTCCACGAGAGCTTCTACGACGATCCAGACGACAGAGCCACAACATATGGTTACGACATCTCTGTTCATCTTGCAGATCACGATATTAACGGCGCTCACCAGATCTATAACACATGGCTAGAAGACATAAAGACTGGCCTGACAAGCGCACCATCAAAACAGCAATCTCTTAAATACGCTAGAGCTTTTGGAGGCTAAGGTGGAAAAGCTCGACATCAGTACGATTTTGGCAAGTGCTATTCATGAAAGTAAAAACCAGGTAGGTACTTTGCTGTATCAACTACAAGGTCTTAAAGAAGGGGTGGCTAACAAAGAGCCACACCATAAGAAAATAGTCGTCATTGAAGAGTCATTAAAAAAACTTAACGATGAATGGGTTGAGTATTTGTATTTGTATCGTTTAGCGTCAGATGGCTATGAACTGCATGTTGATACATTTTTGCTGGATGAATTTCTTGATGATCAGGTTTTTGCATTGCAACCTTCTGCCACCGCAAAAAACCTTAGCTTAGAATACCGTTGTGATGCGGATTTAACCGGCACATTTGACGAACGCTTAATGACAGCAGTGGTCAGTACAGCCGTTTACAATGCATTGCGTTTTGCAAAATCAAAAATTCTTATCAGTGCGATACAAGAAAACGGCTATCTCCTCCTTGCTATTGAAGATGATGGCGTTGGATTCAAACCTAAGCCAGAACAAGAAGAAGCTTTTCTTGAAGGTAACACAGGTCTTGGCTTGTATTTCGCTGAACTATCGGCGGCGGCCCATGTGGTTTATAAAAGATCCGGTTTCATTAAGAAAGAAAGCTCTCCCACATTAGGAGGCGCTAGGCTGTGTGTGTATTTGCCGCAAAGCAGCCAAGAAACTATAGACTTAGGCTGAATAAAATCGCTTAAAGGTTTTTTAAATAGTCCGTTAATAAAGCACCGGCATTAACAATGTGTTGGTGTAAGAAGTCGACAGAGCCCGATTTATTTTTTGACTCAATCATATCAAGCCATGCTTTATGCTGTTGCTGACTTCTTGCCCGATACCCCAACGGCCCATACTGAAAACCTAAATAGCGAACAGCTTGCTTGTTAAGTCCTTCAACAACCCTGTGTAGCGTTGGTCTATCTGCTGCCTGATACAAAGCCTCGTGAAAACGCCAATTCAACTCACCACGTTCAACTAATGAAATGTGCTCTCGATCTAACCTAAGAGTGATTCCTCGTGCTTTTTCGATATCTGCAACTTTGATACCGTCAAATGCCATATCAAATAACAAGCATTCTAAATGGGCTCGCATAAGATAAATATCTTCAGCTTCTTTCCAATGCAAATCAGGAATCATCACACCGGCTTTGCCATGTGTAACGAGCCAACCTTCCGCTCTTAATGACAACAGAGCATCACGAATAGGTATCCGACTAACACCATAAGAGTCCGATAAGTTCACCTGCCGTAAGGGAACACCTCTTGGAAGGCGATTATTTAAAATATCTTCTTTTATTCTCTGACTTACATCCATCAATAACTCATCTAACGTCGCTTAATACTGGACAATAACAGACAAATAACACCGAACAAAATTCCCCAAAAAGCCGAAGCAATACCTAAAAAAGACACACCAGAAACAGTAACAAGAAAAGTAATAAGCGCCGCTTCTCGATGCACATCTTCAGACATGGCCGATTTCAAGTTCATCCCTATAGTGCCCAACAAAGCAATTCCCGCTAACGCTGCGACCATAGTCGCTGGAAAAATAGAAAATAAAGCCACAACAGAGGCGCCAGTCAGCCCAGCTAATCCATAAAAAGCACCCGCCGATAATCCTGCTATATAGCGTTTCGATGGGTCTTTATGACATCCATCACCTGAACAAATAGCCGCAGTAATAGCAGCCAGATTAAAGGCAAATCCGCCTAGTGGTGCGAGTAAAATAGATGTTAATCCGGTCCAACTGATCAGCGGAGAAACTGGCGTTTGATAACCACTGCTGCGCATCACAGCTACGCCAGGAATATTTTGTGAAGTCATGGTCACAATATAAAGAGGAACACCAATGCCAATAAGCGCACCAACATTCCACTCTGGCCATACCCAAACAAAAGCTCCCATCTCAAAAGGGATCGAACCCATAAGGCTAGCATCAGATCGAACCAACACAATAACCACACCGACTAACAACACAAATAACACACTATAACGTGGCACAAAGCACTTACTGACCAGATAAGTGACAAGCATGGTGGCGACTAAAAACACGTCCATCGTCATGGCATCAAAGATGGCCAGACCAAATTTAAACAACACGCCAGCCAACATGGCGCACGCCAACGGTAAAGGAACAAGGCGCATAACCCTATCAAACAAGCCAGATATGCCCGTCAACAAGGTCAGCAAACCCGCAAAAACAAACACCCCGATCGCTTCAGCATAACTTATTGAACCCAAACTTGTTGCTAATAAGGCGGCGCCGGGAGTAGACCAAGCGGTAATAATGGGAGTTTTATACCACAGTGATAAGAAGAAACACGTCGCCCCCATACCAAAACCAAGCGCCATAATCCAAGACACGATTGTACCTTCGTCAGCACCGGCTGATTGTGCTGCTTGAAACACAATCGCAACAGAACTCGCAAAACCAATCAATACAGCAACAAAACCAGCAACAAGAGCACTCAAACTCATGTCTTTTAAGATCGTCAGCACCTTACTTCTTCCTATTTGGGTATTAAGTTGGCTTACTATAAGTCAGCGCGACTATTTTTGTATACATTTTTATTTTGGAACGACGCCACCACAGCCAAAATTGATTTAAACCAACATATAACCAACCAACCCAAGAACAAACCCCATCACCGCCCCCATAGGAGGCGCCCAATGCTTTTCCAACGGTACTTGGGGAGCAATGTCTTGAAACACCGCATACAAGATGCCACCCGATGCAAATAACATAATACCAGACACCACCGCAGGCCATTCAGACAGCCAGACATGGGCAATCGCGCCAGCAATCGGACCACAAAGAGCCAATAAAAAGAATATTACAATAATAGTGGAGGAACGGTAGCCGGAGCTCGCCTTAAGCTCACGAAAAGCATTAAAACCCTCAGGCAAGTTTTGCAGCGCAATCAGAATCGCCAGTAAAACGCCATTTATCGTACCCAGTGCAAACGCCGCTCCTAACGCTAAAGATTCTGGAATGAAGTCTGAGAGCATGGCAATCAGCTGACTCATCGAGGTTTGATTTTTGGACAGCTGAATGTCCAACATCATAAACCCCAAACCACCTGACAAAAAAAGCAATGCCGCCGACCAAGCTTCAAAGTGCTCAATACCCTCTGGCACCAACACAAGCGCAATGGCCGACAATAAAGCACCACCACCAAAAGCCGCTACGCCATGTCGCAATTCGTTTTCCAGCCAACTTGATCTAATATGCTCAAAATTGGCTAATATGGCCCCTATCGGCATTGCTAAGCCAGCAAACAGTGTTAGTAGAATCACATTATATAAAGGAGTCATTACTTAGCTGCTCTTGAAAGAAAACACTATTATCTATCCATGATGCGTCAGTTGCCACACATAAAAAAACCCTCAATCATTGGAGGCTCCAACTATTGAGGGTCACTTCAGTCATGTTTCATATATCAGCGTCAATCAACCCTATTGCTTAGGATTGACCAATATACGCATTTAAAAACGCTTTCGTTCTTTCTTCTTTAGGCTGGGTGAAAATCACTTCTGGGTCACCTTCCTCAACGATGGCTCCTTGATCAAAAAAGCATACCCGGTCACTTATCTCCCGAGCAAAATACATCTCATGTGTGACGAGCAGCATGGTAAAGCTCTCCTCTTTTACAAGGTTACGGATCACGTCTAAAACCTCATCAACCAATTCTGGGTCGAGGGCAGACGTAATTTCATCCAGCAACAAAATGGAAGGCTTCATCGCAAGCGCGCGAGCAATCCCTACCCTCTGCTTTTGTCCGCCTGATAAGTCATTAGGATAACTATCTGCCTTATCAGCCAATCCAACTAGCGCCAATAATTTTTCAGCAAACGCTTCTGCCTCTTGCCGTGACACACCTTTTACGCGCATTGGCGCTTCGGTGATGTTGCGCTTAACTGTCATATGTGGGAACAAATTAAAATGCTGAAACACCATTCCAAGGTGATTACGCATTTTATGCAGATGCTTGCTGTTCGCGGGTACATACTGACCTTGCCAAAGCATATGCCAGAGTGACTCCCCAGCCACATTGATATAACCGCCATCAATGCCTTCAAGCGTCATTAAAATACGCAACAGTGTACTTTTCCCTGAGCCACTCGGGCCTATAATAGAAACAATCTCGTTTTCTTCCACTTTGAAATTAAAGTCACTAAAAATGACCGTATCGCCAAAGCATTTTTTTACATTGTGAAACTCAATAATTGGCGCACTCATTTCAAGCTAAATCCTTCTTTCGGAAAACGTTTCTCAATCTGATAGATTCCATAAGCCGCTATCACACTGAACAATAAGTACATGATACCGACTAGGGTGAAAGGCTCTAAATAGCGGAAATTCTCAGAACCAATAATCTTCGCGATTTGCAGCATTTCCAACAACGTAATGGCGGACAACTGCGGTGTTTCTTTAAACATAGCAATGATGTAATTCCCCGTTGCGGGAATCATCGGGCGAATAGCTTGCGGCAAGACGATGTCTCTGTAAGTATCAACTAAGGACAAATTCAAAGCTCTTGCGGCTTCCCACTGCCCTTTTTCGATGCTGTCGATACCACTTCTAAATACTTCTGACAAATACGCTCCATAATGCAAACCTAGAGCGAACACCCCTGTAGCAAGAGGCGACATACCTACACCAAACTCAGGCATAACGTAATATAGGAAGAATATTTGCACCAACAAAGGTGTGCTGCGAATAAATTCAACTACCCAATAAATACTGGTTCTTAACGTTCGGCTTTTACTGCGACGCAACAATGCAAACACTAAGCCCATCGCAATAGCAAATATACTGCCGAGCAAGGTTGCCAATAAAGTCACTTTGGCGGCCGATAAAATCATTGGAAGTACATCCCAAGTGAATGCCCAATCCCACTGAAATCCACTCATGAAGCAATACCTCCACGACCGAGCCCTTTACTTAGGTGTTTTTCCAGTCGACGTATGAAAAAGACCAAACATTGCGCGATGACAAAATAGAACACCAAAACAACCCCAAAAATTTCGCCCACTTGCAGAGTTGTATCCGCTAAGGACTTCGCTTTAAACGTGAGATCGCCAATGGTAATTAAGGACACGAGCGATGTAGCCTTAACCAACTCAATGGCCAAATTACCAAACGGTGGAATCATATTAACCAGCGCTTGTGGCATGATAATTCTCCACAGTCGCTGTGAGGCGGTAAAATTCAATGCGATAGACGCTTCGTACTGTCCTTTTGGTACCGATTGAATTGCACCACGAACTACTTCTGTACCGTAAGATCCAATGTTTAAACCCAGTGCAACAACAGCAGCGGTCATCGCATCGATGGTTATACCAAAAAAAGGCAAAACAAAGTAAATCCAATACAACTGGATGAGCGCAGAAGTGCCGCGGAAAAACTCAATATAGATGATCGCGATTTGCTTAAAAGGGGACGGTGCGTAGAGGCGAATGAGACCAAAACCAAACGCCATTACCACCGCAAGAGGCAAAGCCATTGCCACTATTTGAATAGTGACAATGGCCCCCTGAAGCAAGACGGAGACAATTTCTCCAAATTCCATGAAAAGTTACTCCAGTATTATTGGCATAACGCTTTTGCCGTCATTTCGCCTGGAGAAGTGTGCTTCCCAAAGCCGTAAGGCGTGACCATCGCTATGTGCGCTTCAGAATCAATAAAGCTCCCTAGTTCGGTGTTAAACGCATCACGCAGATCAAGGTCTGCTGGACGGAAACCAAAACCACCATAGCCTTTGACCGATTTCCCATCAATCATCAAGGGAGTAAAAGGTTGAGCCAATTCTACACGGTCATCTTTTTGAGCCAAAGACGCCATGGTTAGGCTTGTTCCAGCTAACGCATCAATACGACCTGATTTTAATGCCGCCACACCAGATGGGTAATCCGGAAGGGTGACAATTTTATTCATAGCAATACCAAAGTCTCGTGCATAGCCATACTCAACGGAACCGGACATCACACCTAGCTTTACTGACTTATCATTAATATTGTCGTAGCCATTGAGCGCTTCTGGATTACCATTTTTCACTAGAAAACCTTCACCAATGCTGTATGTAGGGTTTGAAAAGGCGATCTGCATACAACGTTTAGGTGTGATGTACATACCTGCTGCAATTACATCAAACCGTCCTGCACGCAACCCTGGAATTAGAGAACCGAACTCTGTAACAACCACGTTCACGTCTTTCACACCTAATTCATTCAGAATATGAACCGCAATACTTGGCGCTTCGCCAGCAGGCTCTCCATCCGGCGTGGTGTAACCATAAGGGACTTCGTTTGCCACACCTATCGTAATCTTCCCCTCTTCTTTGATCTTATCCAATGTACTTGCCGTTGCTGTAATAGAAAAAAGAGCAACGCAAAAACTCATTAGAGATATAACGTATTTACTAAATATATTTTTCACAATAAACCTCATGTTCGTTAGAAAAATGAATAAAAAATTACAAAATTCGCGTATACATTAAACAAATTGACAAAAATGATCAAGTTTAAATTAGATCTCTAATATTTAGTACACTTATAAATAGTTGATCTAAATTGGATTTATATAGAAATTAAAAAGGCTATGTAAGCACAACTTCTGTTAAAAACACTACACAGAAAACACGAATAGAGGCTTATTTTAGATGCAAAAAAACCTGACCAGTCGAGCTAATCAGGTTCTATGTTTACCTAAGTCACAAAGCAAGCAGTAGTTGCAAGCGCTTACATACTTATCTCAATAAAAAACCCCACACAGCATTCGCTATATAGGGTTTCTTAAAAATTAAAACTTGAGGACGACCTACTTTCACATGCTTATCTGCAATAAAAAACCCCACACAGCATTCGCCGTATGGGGTTTTTTAGAAATTAAAACTTGATGACGACCTACTTTCACATGCTTATCTGCAATAAAAAACCCCACACAGCATTCGCCGTATGGGGTTTTTAAGAAATTAAAACTTGATGACGACCTACTTTCACATGCTTATCTGCAATAAAAAACCCCACACAGCATTCGCTATATAGGGTTTCCTAAAAATTAAAACTTGAGGACGACCTACTTTCACATGCTTATCTGCAATAAAAAAACCCCACACAGCATTCGCCGTATGGGGTTTTTAAGAAATTAAAACTTGATGACGACCTACTCTCACATGGGATCTCCCACACTACCATCGGCGATGGCGCTTTTCACTTCTGAGTTCGGGATGGGAT
>NZ_JAGSSV010000006.1:0-56445 GCF_018145875.1 Marinomonas vulgaris
ACTCAAAATCTATTACACTAACAATAACTTAATCGATTCATCATCCTAAGATCACAAACCAACATAAAGCGAATTGATGTGTTAGACGTTTCGCAAGACTTCAATTTTTTTGATCGCTTACAACCTACTCAGTAAACTAAGCAAACCGTGTCGATCTTCTGAAGCCTCTAGCGAGCGCCCACACAAATTATCTGATTATCTATTTTAAAGAGCGTGCTGACTGAATAATCAAACCAGACGTTAATCTAGTGAGTTGAACTTGGTCTTCGTTGCTCTGAAGCCTTGTCCGTGTCAGCGAGGGCGTATATTAAGGATCTACAGATTTAGTGCAAGCTCTTTTTAATATTTTTTCGAAATTCTTTAGTTTTAATCGTTGAGGAATATCTAATACAAAAAGAGGACTGCCGTTTTGGAGAGTAACTATGGCTCTCGTAGGTTGACAGCGATTTAAACATGTTGATGAATCGGCCACTTCAGACTCTGCACAATCTCAACGATTTACATTCATTATGAGCATGACATGCCCCCCTATGTACAGTTAAGAACATTGATAGGGACACACGCCACGACATCAACATAGCTCTACTAGAACTACCTGATTACTACCATTTTCGCTTTTATTAACGTAATTGCTTGAAGAAAATACCTAATATTCCCCAAAGGCCGTAAAGACAGAACATGCTCATCAGCAGTACGGCAGGTTCTAGTGCTACCAGAGCCAAAACCAATACAGCAATAAGTAACACAATAAAAGGAACACGCCCTTTTAAGTTTAAATCTTTAAAGCTTCGATATTTTACATTACTAACCATAAGCAAGCCGGTAATAGGTACTACTATGGTCATCAAGCTCGCTAAATCCTCCCCCGATACTCCTTTGTCATTAGCAGCCCAAATGATGCCTGCAACAATAGCCGCTGCAGCAGGACTTGGCAGACCGGTAAAGTAACGCTTTTCTTCGACACCAAGCATGGTATTAAAGCGCGCCAAACGAAGCGCGGCACCAACCGCGTAGATAAAGGCAGCAACCCAACCAACCTTACCGAATGGTGCCAACGACCAAGAAAACACAATCAACGCCGGCGCGATACCAAACGACACCATATCAGACAAGGAATCGTACTCGGCACCAAACGCACTTTGCGTATGAGTTAAACGTGCAACACGACCATCTAATCCATCCAGCACCATGGCAATAAAGACTGCCACGGCAGCGTGGGTAAAGTCTCCGTTCATTGCCGCAATAATAGAATAAAAACCCGAAAAAAGAGCCGCTGTAGTAAACAGATTAGGAAGCAAATAGACCCCTCTGTGTGGCTGTTTTTTCTCATCGCCTAAATCGACATCCTCAATTTCATCGACCGGAGACTTTTTTATATCTTCTATAGACATATCAAAGACCTTTTTATTACGTAGATGATTTATACAAGTTTGGCGAATGCTCGTTTCGCAGCCGCAATGGTATGATCAATGTCTTCATCCGTGTGTGCTTGTGAAATAAATCCAGCTTCGAATGCCGCCGGCGCAAGGTACACACCCTCCTCTAACATATGATGAAAAAAGGTCTGGAAAGACGCTAAATTACAACGCTGCACTTCTGCAAAAGTACTTACAACATCGGCGTTGGTGAAAAAGAAACCGAACATTCCACCTACATTTACCACACTAAAAGGCACACCAGCCTCATCCGCAGCTTTTTTCAAACCAGTAACAAGGCGATTGGCCTTTGCTCCCAAGGTTTGATGGAATCCTTCTTCGCTGATTTTATTCAACACCGCCAAACCAGCAACCATAGCAACAGGGTTCCCTGACAAGGTTCCCGCTTGATACACAGGCCCGAGAGGCGAAATACATTCCATAATGGCGCGTTTGCCACCAAATGCCCCTACTGGCATCCCCGCACCAATCACTTTTCCTAGCGTGGTTAAATCTGGCACTATACCAAAGTGCTCTTGCGCACCACCAAGGGCGACTCGAAAACCTGTCATGACTTCATCGAAAATCAACACAGCGCCGGATTCATCACACACCTTGCGCAACGCCTCAAGAAAACCTTTCACCGGCAAAATACAGTTCATGTTGCCAGCAACAGGCTCAACAATGATACAAGCGATTTGGTCGCCTATTTCTTCAAAACAACGCGTCACTTCTTCGATATCGTTATATTGCAGTGTGATGGTATGTTGCGCTAAATCGGCAGGAACACCTGGAGAATTAGGCACCCCCAAAGTCAGTGCGCCAGAGCCAGCTTTTACTAGTAACGAATCAGAATGACCGTGGTAACAGCCTTCAAATTTTACAATCTTATCGCGACCAGTATAACCACGGGCTAAACGAATTGCGCTCATGGTCGCTTCCGTACCAGAGTTCACCATTCTCACCATGTCCATAGAAGGCACCAACTCACAGACTTTTTCGGCCATGGTAATTTCAACTTCTGTTGGCGCACCAAAACTCAGGCCGAAATCCAACTGCTCTCGAACGGCGTCCAATACATCTGGGTGTGAATGCCCTAAAATCATTGGTCCCCAAGAACCAACATAGTCGATGTAACGCTTTTTGTCTTCGTCATAAACATAAGCACCTTCACCACGCTGGAAAAAAATCGGCGTGCCACCTACGCCATTAAATGCTCGAACCGGAGAATTTACGCCTCCAGGAATACGGTGTTGGGCACGTGCATATAGATCTTCTGAACGACTCATACTTTCTAAATCCTATAACTTAATGGTGTAAATCCGTACTGGATGAACTTTGATTCATTACGCTTTAACGCCTGCGCAAGATTAATCACTCTTTAATAAAAACTGATCGAGACGATGTCGAGACACCAAACGAAAAGACGAATTGGGCAGTGGCACAATCACTTCAGACAAGCCCGTCTTTTGAAACCAAGACAGCATATCTTCTAACGATGCCGGCTCTTCAATGACCGAGACAGGGGTTGAATCTGCGGCCCTTGATACATCCATTGCTACACCTTCTTCCAAGACAATAAGCCAAGGCTGTGGACCTGCATCTAATGTCTGAAGCGCATCTAATACGGCAAGTCGTCGCACTAAACGCCACTGACTGTCTTTTTCGTAAACCACATAGTCTATCATATTAGATGCCAAATCTTTTACTCGTTCTATCGGAGTAAAGGTTGGCAGTACCAAAACAGATTCCGCGACTGGCTTGATGGTATGGTGCTTTAAAAAGCGCTGAAAAGGACTCATGTTTGTCATCATTCCCATGAAATGCAAACGCTCAACAAAGACAGACTCCTGATGAAAAAACACCCTTATTAACAAACATGACAGAACGATCACAAACAAGGCAGGCACAATGGTGGCAGAAGAATGGGTCATTTCAATAATAGCGATCAACGCGGTTAGTGGTGCTTGAAAGCAGGTCGCCATCATCGCAGCCATTCCCAACAATGCAAACAAGGTCACATCCGTCATCCCTTCGCCAAACACAAGGCCTACCTGAACACCAGCCAAACCGCCGATAATAAACGTGGGACCTATCATGCCACCCGGAATTCCCATGCCAATCGTAAAAGCCGTTAGTACCGTTTTAACAACGATTAACAAAAACAAAGAATAAACAATCAGGTCCCCAGACAGTAAATGGCTTAAAGGTAAAAAACCACTACCAAGCGATTCAGGCAAATAGACAGCGGCTACGCAAGAGGCCAGCGCAACCAAAGCAAAACGCCACCACACAGACAAACCACTAAAGCGCCATAGTTGTTTTTGTGCCTGCAAAAACACTACCGACAACACTAAAATAAAAACAACCAAAGCAGAACAGGCGACAAATAAGTCCAAAGACAACACTAAAGAAGAAACTGCGTCTATGCTGATAATATCCAAAGGGCCAATAATATTGTGACTGACTAAGGTCGCTGTGACAGACGACAGCAATACTGGCAACACATAACGCTGTTGGTATTCCAAAAAAATCACTTCAAAAACAAACAATACACCGGCTAGTGGTGTTTGAAACACCGCTGAAATAGCGCCGGCTACACCACACGCTAACAGGGTTTCTACACCGTAACGAGGTAATTTTGCCTTCTGCGCTAACACGCTTCCAAGGGTGGCGCCAAGATGAACCGCCGGCCCCTCTTTACCAATAGACAAACCGCCAACCAAACCAATGGCGGCGGTAAAAAATTGCACCACGGCATTCCACACGGGCAAGTTACCATTATGATGGTTTAATCTTTCGACAACAAAGGGAACACCGACCTTATGCAGAGGCTTTGGCAACAAGGTGAAGACTAACGCCAACACAAAACACGCCCCTACCAACAACCCGACTCGCCATTCAACAGGCAACATCTCAAAGGCATCAAAATCCGTTCCCAAAAGGTATCGAGCAGGCAAATACACAACAGCATAAAACACCGCCATCAATAAACCACTAAACAAACCACAAACCGTACCTAACACAGCAAGAATTAACAGGTCATCGTATGTTTTGGCTTTTGAGGCCCATCTCTCTTTAAAATTTAGTCCTTTCAGATCATGGCTCCAATGACAAAAATGCATTCAAGAATGTACATACTGCTTTTATTTTGAGAGTAGTTTATCTCCTGTGAGAGCAAAAAACAGCTTTACCTATACACACTCATGACTTTAACAGATTGTTCTGTATATCAGTAGAATCAAAGAGTGTTCACCTTATTTAAACAATGAATGAATTTCCATTTGGCCTCATCAAAACAGCCAAACTTCCTGTACAATATTGGCCATTCATGTTCTCTATTGAAACACGATTAACAACGACTTTTATAAAAACAACGTCTACGACGTTGAACTCAGCAGGAGAGTTTTTATGCCATTATTAGACAGTTTCCGCGTCGATCACACCCGTATGGACGCCCCCGCCGTGCGTGTTGCAAAATCTATGGCGACACCAAAAGGTGACGACATTACGGTATTTGATTTGCGTTTTTGCGTGCCTAACGAAGAAATTCTTTCCGAACGCGGCATTCATACATTAGAGCATTTATTCGCTGGCTTTATGCGCGAACATTTGAATGGTGACGGTGTCGAGATCATCGACATTTCCCCTATGGGTTGCCGTACCGGTTTCTACATGAGCTTGATTGGTACGCCTTCAGAAGAGAAAGTGGCCGACTCTTGGAAAGCTGCTATGGCCGATGTACTCAACGTTAAGGCAAAATCGGATATTCCAGAATTAAACGAATATCAGTGTGGCACATACGAAATGCATTCTTTGGAAGAAGCGCAAGCTATTGCCAAAATGATCTTAGATCGCGATGTAAAAGTGAACAGCAATGAAGAACTTTACCTAAGCGAAGCTTTTTTGAAAGAGCACAGCTAAGCCTCTTCAAGTAAGGTTTAAAAAGTTCGTTCAAATAAAAGGTGACCCATGGTCACCTTTTTCTATTGTGTTGTTTGAGCATAAAAAAAACCGCGAATAATTCGCGGTTTCGTTTTGCTCATCCAGTCGAAAGAGGCTTATCTTATAAAGATAAGGTTTTCTCGCCACGGGCAATACCAGAAACACCTGTACGGACAACCTCAAGCAAATGAGCGCCGCCCAAAGCTTGCAAGAAACCATCAAGTTTATCTGACTCACCTACAATCTGAATCGTATAAATAGATGGCGTCATGTCCACGATGTTACCGCGGAAAATATCTACCGTACGTTTCACTTCGGCACGCTGTGCACCCGTTGCACGCACTTTAACCAACATCAACTCGCGCTCAATGTGCTGACCTTCGGTCAAATCCACCAACTTCACCACATCAATCAACTTATTCAGTTGCTTAGTGATTTGCTCGACCACTTGATCAGAACCGTATGTTGTCAGTGTAAGACGTGACAAAGTAGGATCGTCCGTGGCTGCTACGTTCAAAGATTCAATGTTGAAATTACGCTGAGAAAACAAACCCACCACTCGCGACAATGCACCTGGCTCATTTTCCATCAATACAGAAATAATGTGTCGCATATTAGGTTCGCTCCGTCTTACTCAAGAACATATCACGCATAGCACCACGAGGTACTTGCATTGGATACACATGCTCTTCTGGGTCCACATAACAGTTGATGAAAACCAACTGATCTGTCATGGCAAACGCTTCTTCCATTTTGGCGTCTAGCTCTTCTTTAGTACGAATTTCAACATACTTGTGACGGTAGGCATCCATAAGCACTTTAAAGTCAGGCAAAGAATCCATGTAGGAATTCGAGTAGCGGCCTTCGTAGTTCATATCTTGCCACTGACGAACCATACCTAAATAGCCGTTGTTAAGGCATAAAATTTTTACTGGTAGACCATATTGCAAACAGGTTGAAAGCTCTTGAATATTCATCTGAATACTGCCCTCGCCTGTCACACAGACAACAGTTTCTTCAGGGAAGCTCATTTTCACACCCATCGCCGCAGGCAAACCAAAGCCCATGGTGCCAAGGCCGCCAGAGTTCACCCAACGATTTGGCTTATCGAACTTGTAGTACTGCGCCGCAAACATCTGGTGCTGACCCACATCTGAAGCAACATAAGCGTCGCCTTTGGTCGCACGCCAACAAGCTTCAACGGCCGCTTGTGGTTTGATCTTATCGCTAGACGTATCGTAACGACCGCCGTGCACAAGGCGCCATTCGTTAATTTGCTTCCACCAACCGACAAGCGCTTCTGTATTAGAGCTTTGGCCTTCGATTAACGACAGCATTTCTTCTAACACTTGCCCGACCGGACCAACAATTGGCACGTCGGAACGAATGGTTTTAGAAATCGCAGCAGGATCGATATCGATGTGAATGATCTTCGCACCTGGACAGAATTTATCAGGGTCATTCGTTACACGGTCGTCAAAACGCGCACCCACTGCCAGAATAACGTCACTATGGTGCATGGTCATGTTGGCTTCATAAGCCCCATGCATTCCCAACATACCGACAAATTGTTTGTCGGTTCCTGGGTAGCCACCTAGCCCCATTAGAGTATTGGTCACTGGAACGTTTAGGTCTTTTGCCAATTTGATCAGAGCATCAGAAGCATTACCCATAATCACACCGCCACCGGCGTAAATAATAGGACGCTTAGCCGCCAACAAAAGCTCAACCGCTTTTTTAATTTGACCGCTGTGACCTTTCGTTGGTGGCGTATAAGAACGAATAGACACAGATTCTGGGTAGCTGTATTCGTATTTATCACCTGGCATGGTCATGTCTTTTGGCACATCAATCACCACAGGACCAGGACGACCTGTTGTGGCAATGTGATACGCTTTCTTCATGACCATTGGAATTTCAGAAGGATGCTTAATTGTGAAACTGTGCTTCACAATAGGGCGAGAGACCCCAACCATGTCGGTTTCTTGAAAGGCATCTTCACCAATTAGGTAGCTCATAACCTGGCCGCAAATAACAACCATTGGAATGGAATCCATATAAGCCGTTGCAATGCCTGTTACTGTGTTGGTTGCACCTGGGCCTGAAGTAACAAGCACTGTGCCTGCCTTGCCCGTCGCACGTGCATAACCATCAGCCATGTGCGTTGCCGCTTGTTCATGCCTAACCAGAATGTGTTTTACATCAGACTGACGATGCAACGCATCGTAAATGTGAAGGGCTGCACCACCTGGATAACCATAGATATACTCAACTCCCTCATCTTTGAGGAAGCGGGCGATCATTTCACCACCGGATAATAACTCCACCTTGTTACCCTCTATCGTATTTTCTGTCTTTTAATTTTAGTGCGACTATTGTAACCGCAGAAGACAAACAGATTAAAGTTGATCGAACGAAGTTTGCTTAACTAATCTGAGATAATTTCTAAAAAAGGAACACTCAAACGCAAGAAATCGCAGTGTTTACACTGCCCGCGTCTTTTCGCGAGAAGAAGCATAAAAAGACAATATTGCGTCGCATTATGCTTGTGTGTATCAGAACATATCTGATGAGATGAGCTAGTGGCTCATAAAAGGGCGTCATCGACAGGGTGTTGTCGAATTTTAGTGCGTTTTATTTTGTCTTCACACTCGGTTCATGTCAACACAAAGCGCGCAAACTGCGCATAAAAACTTGCTCTACAACACACTTCATGGTGTCATAGCGAGATAATTACACTAGGAGTTTTACCATGGCTAACGAGCTTAACCAACAACGTATTATTGATGAATTCACACGTTGTTTCCGCAAAATGTTGATGGACCCAGAACTTGCAGCTGAGTTGGTCCGTATTGCTAAAGAAAACATCAATCAGCCAAACGCTTACCAGCGCATTGCTGAAGAAGTGTCTAACCAGACCACGATTAAAATCCAAGAAGAACACACAGAAGCCGATCGTCGTTTTATTAAGCTACTTATGGACGTCGTAAAAGGCGACTCCCAGCTGTATTAATTTTGTTTCCACGCTAGGCAACACTACACTTGTCTAGCGTCTTACCTTTCGGTGTTCCCTTGCTCCCTTCGTTTTTATCTCATCCAGAACAGCTCGATCAACTTGCTTGCGACATTAAAGCGTGGGCACTCGATTTCGGTTTTGCTGAGGCTCGCATTGTTGATCCTGACTTAGCTCAATACAAAGATGAATACAACCAGTGGCTCGATCAAGACTATCACGCCGGCATGGATTACCTGGCGAACCACGGGGACATGCGCTTTTATCCGGAGCAGCTTCACCCTGGCACACGCCGAGTCATTTCCCTGCGCATGCATTATCTGCCCCAATCGGTTGAAACCGTCGAAAGGCTCAAAACGAAAAACAAGGCGTATATTGCTCGGTATGCGCTGGGGCGGGATTACCATAAACTCATTCGTAAGCGCTTGACTCAATTAGCAAAAAAAATTGAACAGGCCGTCGGTAACCATGGTTATCGTGCTTTTGTTGATAGCGCCCCCATACTAGAAAGACAAATCGCCGAACAAGCGGGCATGGGTTGGATCGGTAAAAACACCCTACTACTAACGCCCAAGGCGGGCAGCTGGTTTTTACTTGGAGAAATTTTCACCAACCTTCCTTTACCCGTTGATAAACCGACAGCCACTCGACACTGCGGCAGTTGCACCGCGTGCCTTACTCAATGCCCGACAGACGCCTTTGTCGAACCTTGGGTATTAGACGCAGGTAAGTGCATTTCCTACCTGACGATTGAGCACAAAGGGCCTATTCCTGTCGAACTTCGTAGCAAAATGGGCAATCGTATTTTTGGCTGTGACGATTGTCAGTTAGTATGCCCGTGGACTAAATTCGCCAAGCACACTAAAGAAGAAGACTTTCAACCTAGGCACAATTTAGACGCTGAAGACCTAATTACCCTATTTGAATGGGACGAAAGCACCTTTTTGAAGAACACCGAGGGGTCGCCGATTCGTCGAACTGGATTTGAAAACTGGCAACGCAATATTGCCGTCGCTCTAGGCAACGCTGCAAGTGATGAAGCGACACTTGCAGCACTAAAAAATGCGCTGCCTCACGCCTCTGAATTAGTCAAAGAACACATTGAATGGGCGTTGCAGCAGCACCTCAGTCACCCGATTTATGAGAAAAGCGCAATAACCCTTCCTGAGCCGTCGACGCCACCAGCTGACCCTGTTGATTGAATATCTGCCCTCGTGCAAACCCACGAGCCGCACTGGCGGAAGGGGAATCGGCCACATACAACAACCATTCATCTAATCGAAACGGACGATGAAACCAGATAGCGTGATCCAAACTGGCAATTTTAAGATAAGGATTGCCGATGGAAATACCATGGGGCATCAACGCGGTTTCAATAAAACCATAGTCCGTAGTGTAAGCCAGCATAGACTGATGGATCAGCGGATCATCAGGCAACGCCGCCACACTGCGAATCCACATATGGCGTTTGGCAATGCCTGGTCGTGGTCGAAAGGGGTTTTGATTTTCCACAATACGGTATTCAATCGGTCGATCTGACACAAACAGATCTCGCACTTTAGACGGAATTTCACTAGCGTGTTCCCGATACAAAGATAATTCAGATTTAAAGGATTCAGGCCCCGGCACATTGGGCATCGCATCTTGATGATCGAACCCTTCTTCCGTCACCTGAAAAGATACCGTCATCGACAAAATAGTCTTACCAAACTGCGACGCCAGTACTCGTCTTAGACTGAAACTGCGCCCATCGCGCACTTTTTCCACTTCATACTCAATAGGATGAGAGGAGTCTCCCGGACGCAAAAAATAGCAATGCAGCGAGTGAGGGAAACGCCCTTCTACCGTTTGCGTTGCTGCGCTTAATCCTTGACCGATCACTTGCCCACCAAAGACTTGTGGAAACCCAATATCTTGGCTTCCACCGATAAATTGAGTGTCTGACACTCGCTCTAACGTCAACAACCCAATCAAATGATTAACGACTGAATTCACCGTGGCTCTCCTTATCAAGTGTAAATGGCTTTATTATGCCGTTTTTTTAACTTAGGGTTTAAGATTTATTCCCAACAAACAAAAAATACCTCACAATTTTTTGCTATCACTTTGCTAAACAGGTGTTTTTTTGCTTTTATGGTGTCCTACGTTTTGAGGTACTTACTGCTTGGTTACGCCCGCATTAATTGATCCATTTGGTCGAAAAATTGATTATTTACGCATCTCTGTCACCGACCGATGTGATTTTCGCTGCACCTATTGCATGGACGAAGAAGTCACCTTTTTATCCAGAGAGCAAATATTGTCTTTGGAAGAAATTGTCTACGTTGCTAAAGCTTTTATCGCCATGGGCACCAAACGCATTCGTATCACCGGTGGTGAACCACTAGTACGCAAAAATATACTCTGGGCGATTGAACAAATCGCCAACACCCCAGGACTGGAAGAGCTCACCATCACCACTAATGGCTCTCAACTTTACAAGATGGCGCACAGCTTATTGGACGCCGGCGTGTCTCGCATCAACATCAGTTTAGACACCTTAAAAGCCGAACGCTTTCACGCCTTAACACGCCGAGATAAATTCCAACAGGTAATCAAGGGCATAGACGCGGTCAGTCAGCTGCCTTTTAAACGCTTAAAAATAAACAGCGTGATGCTCAAACAACACAACGATGACGAGCTATTCGATTTAGCCAAGTTCGCACTAGATCGTAAAATGGACATCAGCTTCATCGAAGAAATGCCGCTGGGCATTATTACTAACCACGATAGAGCAGCGACTTATCTGTCGAGTGACGAAGTCATCAGCACACTTAGCCAACATTACCAACTTACCCCCAGCAGCATGACCACCAGCGGCCCCACAACGTATTATCAAGTAGCAGGCCATGACCATAAAATTGGGGTCATTTCGCCTCACAGTCATAACTTTTGCGACACCTGTAATCGCGTACGCCTCACAGTGGAAGGACGCTTACTACTTTGTTTAGGTAACGAACACTCAAAAGATTTAAAAAGCGTTATTCGACAAACGTCAGGCGATAAAAAGCTCGACCAGACACAGCTGCAAAACGCTATTATCGATGCATTGGCACTCAAACCCCACAAGCATCACTTTGATCTCGATGACACCCCACAAATCTTGCGCTTTATGAGCGCAACCGGAGGCTAAATAAGAAACCCCATGGCTAAAATACCCACTCCTTTTCGTCCATTAAATATTAGCGTACTCACTGTTTCTGATACTCGATCCCTTGCCGAAGACACCTCTGGCGACGCCTTGATCGAATTACTGACTAGCGCGGGTCATCATTTAACAGAACGCACTCTTGTCAGAGACGATGTTTACCAAATGCGTGCGGTGGTTTCTAACTGGATCGCCAGCGACGCTACCCATGTTGTGCTCATTACTGGAGGCACAGGCTTTTATTCTCGCGACAGCACACCCGAAGCCATGACACCCTTATTTGATAAGACCATAGAAGGCTTTGGGGAGTTATTTAGACATATTTCCTATCAAGAGATTGGTACCTCAACCATTCAGTCTCGTGCCATTGCAGGGCTTGCTAATCAAACCTTGATCTTTTGTTTGCCCGGCTCAACTGGCGCATGCAAGACCGCTTGGCATGGTATTTTAAAAGAACAGCTTGATGCGTCTCATCGCCCTTGCAACTTCGTCAGTATGCTCATCGGGCCCTACGTTCCACCACTCAAAGAGGCCTAAAAAGCATGTCGACTTTACTCGCTTTTGAAGACGCGCTGCAGGATATTGCGGACAACGCCAGCATTCGCGTTACTGCTCATCATGTCCCTTTAGAGATAGCAGTTGGCCGTATTCTAGCCGAAGACATACTGGCTCAGATTGCGGTACCACCTCATGATAATAGTGCCATGGACGGTTACGCGCTGGCATTGGCCGACTGGCGAGAAGGTAAGGCGTTTCGTGTCAGCCAACGTATCGCAGCGGGACAGTCGCCTGTCGCACTTGAGCCAGGCACTTGTGCACGACTCTTCACCGGCGCCAATATTCCACCGGGCGCCGACACTGTCATCATGCAAGAGAATGCTCAGATCATTGGTGATACGCTGGCGTTTAACGACAAACCGACGTTGGGTAGTAACATTCGACCCAAAGGGCAGGATATGGATGTCGGTCAAACGGTCATGCGCGCAGGCGACACTATAACTCCTATCCACATGGGTCTGTTATCAAGCCTTGGTATCACCGAAGTAACTGTGTATCACACTTTGCGGGTGGGCATTCTTACCACCGGTGATGAGCTGGTACCAGCAGGAAAAGCGCTAAAAGAGGGGCAGATTTACAACTCAAACGGCCCCATGTTGAGCGCCTTAGTCACTCAAGCAGGTTATGAAGTGAGCCATTGTTTGCATGCCATGGACACTCCCGAAGCGACAGAGGCGGCGCTTAAAACGTTACTGGCATCCTCCGATGTTATCTTATCGTCGGGCGGGGTGTCCGTTGGGGAAGAAGACCATGTGAAAGGCGTGTTGGAAAAATTAGGCACGGTGCATTTATGGAAAATCGCTATAAAACCAGGCAAACCTCTGGTTCAAGCGTCTTTGAATGGCACGCCATTTTTAGGCTTGCCAGGCAACCCCAGTTCAACCCTAGTCACCTACCATTGGTTTGCTCGCCTATTGCTGTCGGTTTGTGCTGGCGCCACAGTACAAAGACCAAGAGCTTACCCAGTTGATGCGGGCTTTACGCGCAGCAAAACGATTCAAAGAGATGAATTTATCCGTGTATCAATTGGCAAAGATGGCCTTGCTTACGCTCATGCTCAGCAAAGTTCTGGAGCGCTTTTAGCGGCCTGCGAAAGCCAAGGCTATTTGCATATAAAGGCGAATACCCCTATCGAATATGGGCATTCTTATCCCTTCTACCCCTTCTCTGGGTTCTAAAACCGCTTAAACAAGCCTTTACACCTCGGTGTCGACAAAGGCTTGTTTAAGTAAACCACGGAACCAGATATGGGCTGCATCTTGTTGAAAGCGTTCGTGCCACATCATGGAATAATCAAAAGACCGGGTGATAAAAGGTAACTCATGAAAAGCAATATCCGCCACCGTTTCCGTCATGTCTTCTGCGAACAAACGCGGCACCGTGAGCAATAAATCACTGTCCATGACCACTCTAGCCGCTGGCACGAAGTTTGGTAAATGCATAGCAACTTGTCGCTTATGGCCCATTTTCTCAAGCTCACGGTCGACCGCGAAATACTCTCGACGCCCCAACACTACCTGAATATGACTAGCGGCTAAATAGCTTTCTAAAGTCAGTATCGGTACTGTATTGGGGTGATCTTTACGAGCTAAGCACACCATATGATCACTTTTCAGACGAGTCGCTCGAATACCAAGCGGTGGTTCTTTCGACAACACAGACACAGCAAGATCAATATCAAGCTGATCCATCTCCGTGACCATATCTTCGTGCCACGCTTTGACATCTAAAGTGGCGTTAGGAGCTTCTTGACGAAACTGATCAAGAATTTTCGGCAACACCGTCAAAGTACCAAAGTCTGTTGTCGACAAAATGAAACGCCGACGACTGGTCAAAGGATTAAATTCACTTGGCTGTATTAGGTTTTCCAGCCCGTTTAATGTCTCGGCTAATATGGGTGCTAAGCTTTGGGTTTTGACGGTAGCGGACAACCCATGAGACGTACGTAAAAACAAGGGATCATCAAACAAATCCCGTAGACGAGACAAAGACCGACTCACTGCAGGTTGAGATACATTAAGACGCGAAGCGGCCTTGGTGACGTTTTGCTCTTCTATTAATACATGAAAAACATACAGCAGGTTTAGATCAACATCAGACAATTTTATTTCTGACAAAACAGCACTCCGGCAAGCTTGTTATAATTAAGAATCATAACAAGCTTTTAAAAGTGACAATAGCTTTCTTATTAAGACCCTATGGCATTAATCTCATTAGTCGTCATACCTAACAGGTATAAAATACCGTTCAAACCGAGATTATTCATCGGACAAGGCGCTTGCTCTCTCACCAAAGGCTTAGCATGTAGGGCTACCCCTAGTGCGGCGTGATTCAACATAAGTAAATCATTTGCACCATCGCCACAGGCAATAGTTTGCGACCAATCCACCTGCTGAGCTTCAACGATCTGCGTGAGCAAATGCTTTTTGCGCGCGCCATCAACAATCTCACCTAAATGCTTGCCCGTTAAGACATTGTTTTGTATTTCCAACACGTTAGCGTGCACTTCCGTCATGCCATATTGCGCCTGTACTCGATCGGCGAAATAGGTAAAACCACCAGACAAAATAGCCGTATGCCAGCCAAAGTGATGTAACACTGGCATTAAGGTGGCAATACCGTCCATGTGCTGAATACGCTCATAGACACCGTCCATCACGGCGCTACTTAGTCCATTCAACAACGCCAAACGCTGCACAAAGCTGTCGACAAAATCAATTTCGCCGCGCATGGCGCTGGCAGTAACCGCAGCAATTTGCTCGCCGATGCCGGCTTCTACGGCTAGTTCGTCCATGACCTCGGCTTTAATTAACGTCGAATCCATATCAAACACAGCCACACCAGGGGTGCGAATATCCAACATGCTGGCCTGATAAATGTGGTCAATCCCCGTATGATTAGATAAAACTAATAGCTCTTTACGCACAGCTGTTTCGTCTAAAGCGCAATCATCTAGTAACAATTGCACGACCGCGACATCATCGTCTTGATTGGTAAGAACTCGCGACGATCCGGACAAACTGTGTTTTGCCAGCCAGTCATTAAATTGATCATGATAACCCGATGTAATTGAACCGATAAGAGTAATACTGGCAGACATAAACGCTCCTCATTCATTAGGGGAGCTACTATAACAAAAGGTTTTCTTTTCGCTAAGTCTCTGATCTGTTTTAAAGAAAACAGAAAATGGCCGTTATGATAGGTATACTTATTATTTTCACCTAAGCGTGACGCGTTACCCAAAGGAAGTGAATGAACATTCAATCGAAAAAGAAGGCAATAACGGCTTACTTACGCAGCAAAATTAGCGCGACGGTCGTCATGGTTGCCACCTTTATTTCTCTGATGATTCTAACCGTCTGCCTTTTTTGGTACACCATGACCCACGCATTGGGCAATTATCTCAATCAGCAAACCGAAGTACTCGGTAGCAGCCTCGCCACACAGGCGGCCTTCAACGCCACTCAATCCATTTTAAACAACGATTTACTCAGTCTAAATGTGCTGCTAAATCGCCTTGTGGTGGATGACAATATTTTAAGTGCTCGGGTTTACAACAAAAAAGACGAACTCTTAGCCGAGGCAGACAGCAGCCAATCTGGCGTTCGTACGGAGCAAAGTTATCGTCCAGACGACAAACGTCGTATTTACAGTTCAAGCATCAAATTTAGAGATGAGATCGTCGGCCATGTTCTCATTACCTTAGACAAAACCCCTGCTCAAGCAACACTGCAGCACTTAAATAATCTGCTGATTGGTCTGGCTATTTTTGTTTGTGCTCTGGCGCTGCTAATTATTATTTTGCTAACAAAGTGGTTATTTACCCCCATTAGTGACGCGACATCTGTGCTTGAAGCTTTTGGCAAAGGTAAATCAGCCTCTCTCTTTTCGCCTGCTCGCTACACAGAAGTAAAAAGCTTATTCAACGCTGTCGAAACCATACAGTCGCTTCCATTGCCCATAGACGAAAGCAAGGTTTCTGCCACGGAAGAAGCCTCTATCGCAGCCACAAAACCCCAGTTTGAAATCAACTTTGACGCTATTTTCGAAGAATCTCGACAACGCAGTTGCGTACTGTATTTTGATATTCTTAACGTTGAAGACTGGCACAAAGACATGACTCCTTTGCAGGTCTCTAATTTGTTGACACCCATCTATCGCGCCATGTTTCAAGCTTCTGAAATCTATTTAGGGCAGGTTCACCAATACAAAAACGACGCTGCTGTCGTATTGTTTAGCGCTCATCATTGCGATGACAATCTCTACCTTAACGCAGTCAGCACGGCACAACTATTTTTGGGTTTAATCGACAAGCTATTAGAAAACGAGCTGTATAAAGACGCGCCCACACTGAATTTTCACTTGGGACTTCATCAAGGCAATGCCCAAATAACCACTATGGTAAAAGAGGAGTATTTCAATGCCGACGAGATTACGCCTCTACTGAAGGAAATTGAACAACTCAGCCATTCTGAAAGTGTCAACAAACTGGTCATCACGGACGATATTTTCACTCTGCCACACATTCAAAACCGGGTTTTTACAGGACTACCAGAATTCATTGAAGACGGCGACAATGAAATTCTTGCTTATGAAGTGAAAGGCATGTCAGATAAATACAAACAACAAATCCATCGACATATCGTAGATATTATTCACCCTGAAGAAGAAGCCGACGCCCTTATATAAAAACACCCGCTTTTAGCGGGTGTTTCAAAGAATAATTTGGCTTAAGCTGGTCGTGATTGATATTGAATGTTACTCATCTAGCTGAATAACATCGTCCAACGACAGCCCTTCTTTGTCCATAATGAGGCGCAATTTTCGTAGCGCTTCCACCTGAATTTGACGAACTCGCTCCCTGGTTAAACCGATCTCGGCACCCACATGCTCCAATGTGCTGGCTTCGTGGCCCCGCAAGCCAAAGCGTCGTGTAATCACTTCGCACTGCTTTTCACTCAGCTCATTTAGCCACAGCTCGATACTTTGCAACACATCGCCTTCTTGGCGGTCGGCTTCTGGCCCTTGATGTAATGTATCCGCTAGAATTTCAACCAGACTCTTATCGTTGTTTTCGCCACCAAAAGTGGCATCAATCGAGCTGACTTTCTCATTGAGGCTGAGCATTTTTTGCACATCTTCCACGGGACAATCGAGCATGTCAGCAATTTCTTCGGCACTGGGCTCGTGATCAAGTTTTTGTGTCAATTCACGGGCAGCGCGCAAATACACATTCAATTCTTTCACCACATGGATAGGCAGGCGAATAGTACGAGTTTGATTCATTATGGCACGCTCAATGGTTTGACGTATCCACCATGTCGCGTAAGTTGAAAAACGAAAGCCACGTTCTGGATCAAATTTTTCGACCGCACGCATCAAGCCTAAATTCCCCTCTTCAATTAAATCAAGCAGGGATAAACCACGATTGAGATAACGTCGAGAAATCTTCACCACCAAACGCAAGTTGCTCTCTATCATGCGTTTACGAGCTTTTTCATCGCCTTTGAGCGCCAGCCGAGCAAAATATACTTCTTCCTCAGCGGTCAATAACGGGGTAAAACCTATTTCACTCAGATACATCTGAGTCACATCAAGGGTTCGTCCTGAGTCAGCTTCTGCATAACGAGCGTTCACAGCAGACTCAAAGGGATCGTCATCTACATCATCTAAGCCGTCATCAGACAACTCGCTGTCTAGGGGGTGATCTTTAGCAGCCTCCTCTTTTTGAGCTTCTATGCTGTCGTTATCCAATGTTCCTACATGAGCTTCGTTCGGTATTTTATTATTGCTATCTGTCAACTTCACGCCCTCCTTAAACTGCTAATTGTGTCTATTGCATTTTTGGTAAAACACTCAACGGATCAATGGGTTGACCATCTCGTCGCACCTCGAAATGCAACAATGGTCGTTCTTTCCCTTTGCCTCCAATCACCGCCAAAGAATCCCCCACCCGAACCATCTGCTTTTCTTTGACTAAAATATTATCGTTGTAAGCATAAGCGCTTAGATATACATCATTGTGCTTGACGATAACAAGGTTCCCATAGCCAATCAGACCATTTCCTGCATACACCACAATACCATCTGCAGCAGCTTTGACCAATTCACCTTCCCCTCCCTTTATGTCGATGCCTTTACTGCTTACTCCAGAATTTGAGAAGCTGCGCGTAACCTTGCCGTTAACTGGCCATGACCAGTCGCTGGTCATTTTATCACCCAGAACGATAGGCGCTGGCACCTTTTCGTTGGTATGCACAGGAATAGAGGCTTTTTCCGGCGCTTTGGTCGTTGTCGCTACCGGCGCGGTCGGCGCTTTAGGTCGAGTTGGTACAGGCGATGCGGCTGACGAAGTGTTTGCTGGCACGGCAGGCGTCTCTTTCACAATTAACGCCGGCGTGCTGGCCGTATTTGATCGAGACGGAGCTGCGCCTTTGAGACGGATTTTTTGATTAGGGTAAATCACATAAGGGGAAGCAATTCGGTTGGACTGAGCTAACTCACGATAATCTAACCCATAGCGGAAAGCGATAGAGAACAAGGTATCACCTTGCTTAACTCGATAAACGCCAGACGACGGCAGCGGTGCAACACGGGCACTGTTGCTCGAGTAGGACCCATTGTCCTTGTCAGAGTAATGCAAAATCTCATAAGAACATCCAGACAAAAACAGACACACTAACACCAAGCCACAAGCGGGCCGAGTCAAAAAAGTGAGTCCGTTTTCTAGTAAGGGACAGCGAAAAATAAACCTTACCCCGTTGTTCTTATTGAGTTAATGGTCAGCATGTACGTTCTTCTGTAGAAAAATACGAGAAATAAGAATAACACTCAAACTGCCAATCAACAGACACACCAAGGGAAAAAATAGATCATTTAGCCAATAAAAATTCACTTGCTGCCAAGGTAGAATCAAATGCTCTTCCAAAGGCAAAGTTTTGCTACCGACTTGGCTCCAGGTATCCGTTACCTTCCATGGCCACACCTTCACCAATGCACCAAGCATGACGCCCGTCAACAAGGCCAGTGTCATTGATCTTGCGTGAGTCAGCAAGTAATTCAGTAACTTGGAAAAACTCAGTAAACCAACCAAGGCACCAGCGGCAAAAATAGCAATAACCACCAGGTCCAACCCCTTCACCGCGGACAGTACAAAACCGTACATACCCATCATCAAGAGCAAAAAACTGCCTGATATGCCCGGTAAAATCATTGCACAGATGGCAATCATGCCCGCTAAAAACACCATAAGAGGCGATGTGTTCATCTGCGTTGGCACCAGCAAAGACAAGCTCGCACCAATAGCCGCTCCCAACAGCATAATCACAGCGTGACGCAACGCAAAGCCTCTGATTTCGGTGATCAAAAAATACGCCGAGGCCAAAATCAAGCCAAAAAAGAAACTCCACAAATAACTCGGGTAAGTTGCCAATAAGTGCGTAATCAACCCAGCAATCAGGAAAATACTGCTTAAAATTCCCGCTCCTAAAGGCAACAATAAGGCACCATCAAAATGACGCCATAAGCCTTTTATGTCGCCTTTAAAAAGCATCCCTAAACTGGTTTTATTCACACCACTAAGCGCGGCGATTAAACGGTCGTACACACCTAAAATAAAGGCGATGGTACCGCCCGATACGCCAGGCACCACATCGGCTACGCCCATTAAAGCGCCACTTAAATATATTTTTAGCCAATTAGGCATGTTCTATTCCTTCTAATAACGGCACAAAATTCGCCGCCTCTGTACCTAAACATTGCCAACTGTCACCTTTTTTACGCCAGCACCCGATATGGGCGCTAGGCTGGTCAATGGGCATAATTAAAATACCGCCTTGCTTTAGACAATCGGTTAAAGCCAAAGGGATTTTACTCGCCATTGCAGTAATGATCACCGCATCCATCTCTACTTTTTGGGGCCAGCCACTGTGTCCGTCACCAAAAAGATACTCCACATTATTGATTCCCATCGAAGACAAGCGCACCTTGGCTTTTTCGTAAAGGGGTTGTTGTCGCTCTATGGTGTGCACCTTATTAAAAAAATGCGCCAGAATTCGTGTTTGATACCCCGAACCAGTTCCCACCTCCAGCACCCGACCCAATCGAGCATGGGCCAACAACCATTGGGTCATTCTCGCGACAGTCAATGGCTGACTGATGGTTTGGCTCCGACCAATAGGCAAAGGCGTAGCCGAATAGGCCAAATGAGAGAACGCTGGTTCAACGAACTCGTGCCGAGGAATCGATGCCATCAGCGACAAAAGCCCTTCATGAGTGATGCCTTTGGCCCTAAGCTGACGCACCATTTCGGCGGCTTTCGGCTCAGTTCGAGTCAGGAGATGATTCAGATCGTTCGGGCTCATAAGCTCAGAGTGTCAGTCCATTTCTCAAGGGGGGGTTTGGCCTCATAACAGGTCATGTCGGTGTGAATAGGAGTGATGGACACATAGCCATTAGCGATAGCATGAAAATCCGTGCCTTCTGATCCATCGTTCGCCTCAGATAAGGCGCCAATCCAAAAACTCGGCAAACCTCTAGGGTGCTGAGCCGGAATCGGTGCTTGTGCCTGATGACGATGACCCAAATGCGTTACCTGAATGCCTTTTAGTTCGTCATAAGGCAAATCAGGCACATTCACATTAAGCAAAATTCCAGCCGGTAAATTCAAGGTGCTTGCCTCTTTGAGTAACTGCATAACAACCTTTGCGGCGGTATCAAAATGCTGTTTCCCCACCAAGGACACGGCCAACGCAGGGCGCCCCAAATGACGCGCCTCCATGGCGGCGGCCACCGTACCGGAATAAATCACATCGTCGCCCAAATTGGCGCCGTGATTGATACCAGAAACCACCAGATCCACATCCCCATCGATCATGCCAGCCAAGACCAAATTGACACAGTCACTGGGCGTGCCATCGACACGATATTGGTTTGCTGAGACTTGCACTGGTTGAATGGGTCGAGACAGGGTAAGCGCATTACTCGACGCGCTTTGATTTCTGTCTGGTGCCACGACTAAGGTATCGTATTCTTGCTGTAAAAAACGCGCCAAGGTTTGAATGCCCAATGCATCCAAACCATCATCATTGGCGATCAATATTCTCATGGTACATCTCTGCTGATTTGTCCGTAAAATCCACCATTTCGCGCAATAGGCTTGTCGCAAAACAGCCTTTTGGTAGGGAGAACTCCACAATTAATTGCGTATTGTTCGTGCTGTCTGTCTTGTTGGATAGCAATTCCCAGGCCATATTCATGGGCACAAGGCGCGCCAATCGGCTGTCTCGTGATAGATCAAAAGTAAGTAAACCCTCGATCAAATCGGTGCTCTGTGCCAAAGAGCTTTTGATCGCCGCTTCACGCTGAGCACCGGTTCCGGCTTCCCATCCCTCGCTGACCATAGGCAACACAGGACTGATCTCGCCTTGTAAGACTTTACGATGCATTAACGCACCCACTTCTTTGACGCGAAACTGTTCGTCGTGAGATTGGAATTGAGCAATATCGCCATCGCACAAACGCATCCACATGCCATTTTCCACCTGGTCACTGAGCGCTTCGTTAAAGCACCAAGAGCGAATAGCAGACAGCCAGAAAGACTCGGTTTTGGATAATTTGCGGCGACTTTGCCGCCCGTTAAGTACTAACTCCTTGCCGTTGTGCAAATTATTACCGTTTATACCAAACCGCTGAGGACCATAATAATTAGGCACACCTGCTTGTTTGATAAGCTGCAAGCGCGCTTCTAATTCTTCTAAATCGCCTTCAACCGAACGCAAGCGAATCACGAAACGATTGGCCAAATGTGTGCCCGTGCGCAATTTTTTTGAATGACGCAACTGGGCAATTACACGAACACTTTCTGGTGCACGAAACGCTTCTTGAATGCTAGACAAGTTAGGTTGCTTGTTTAACACATGCAGACAAAACCATTGTCGGGTGCAAGCATGACGATCTTTCACCCCGCTGTAAGTCACTTTATTGGCCGCAATCCCAGCCAATTGCGCCAAACGCTTAGCAAGAAAATCGGTGTTCACGCCTTCTTTTTCGATGAACACAAAGCAAAATTCGCCTTTGTCATCGGGTTCAAAACCCAACTGCTCTTCCACATAAAAATCTTGTACGTGGGTTTTCAAATCGGCGGTCACTGTCGGCTTTGACCAGGCATAGCGCCATTGTGTGTTCATAGTGTTCCTTGTTGATAAATCAGCGCCACTGCCTCAACAGCAATGCCCTCTTTGCGTCCGACAAAGCCCAGCTTTTCGGTCGTCGTGGCTTTGACGTTAACCGCCTCAATCGCAATAGACAAGTCAGCGGCAATGTTGGCGCGCATGGCGTCCACATGAGGGCGCATTTTAGGCGCTTCGGCGAGAATCGTCACGTCCACATTGCCAACCAAAAAACCAAGAGATTGCACTTCTTGATAGGCTCGACGCAACAAAAGACGACTGTCGGCCCCTGCAAACTCGGCGTCGGTGTCGGGAAAATGTTTACCTATGTCGCCCAAGGCCGCGGCGCCCAACAGTGCATCGGTCAAAGCATGTAAGGCCACATCGCCATCGGAGTGGGCAACTAAACCTTGAGAATAGGGAATGCTCACGCCACCTAATACAATGTGGTCGCCGTCGCCAAATTTGTGAACATCAAAACCGTGGCCAATACGAAATGGCAGCATTACGACTACTCCTACATTATGAATGGCACTCGCCAGTGTCAGAAAGGTGTTTCTTTAAAGGGTCACACGAAGAATAACGGTGACTGGATAAATATGACCAGAGGGCTTCTGCGATGAGCAGATCTTCTGGCAAGGTTACTTTAATATTACTGCTTTCGCCCATCACCAAGGCCGGTTGCCAACCTACAAATTCCATGGCCGAACACTCATCGGTAATAGCAACACCTTTTTCATGAGCTTGCTCTAACGCGCTCAACAAAGCCTGTGCAGGGAACTTTTGCGGCGTCTGCGCAAGCCATATTTCATTGCGGTCTAGGGTGGTTTTCACCGATGCACGCGCGCTCATTTGTTGTTTGACCGTGTCTTTTGCTGGCATGGCCAAAATGGCACCCTGTTCCGAGGAATAAGACATGATACGCTCAAGCGCTGCATGAGTTAATAAAGGTCGCGCCGCATCGTGAACCAAAACAGGCATAGTGGCCATATCGTCGATCAAAGTCGATAAATAGTGCAAGCCTAGTTGTACCGTATCGCTACGCTCTTTACCGCCGACAAAACGATGTACTTTAGGATGACTCGTCCATCGGGATTGAGCCCAATACCCATCTTCTGCGCTAATACCAACCAACACGCCTTTAACTAAAGGATGAGAAGCAAAAATACCAATAGTACGATCTAATATAGTCTCGCCGTCAAGTTGCAAATATTGCTTAGGACAAGCAGCCTGCATACGTTGGCCTATCCCAGCAGCGGGAATAATCACCCACATTGATGGCGTCATTTCTTGTTCACCATACGATAAAACACCTCACCCTCTTTGATATATTGCAGTTCGCTGCGAACTCGCTCTTCTACAGCTTCTTCACCCTGACGAAGGTCATCTACTTGCGCCCTCAATGCTTGATTGCGGTGTTTTAAACGTAAATTAATACGCTCCTGATAAGCAATTTGTTTCGCCAGCTCTTCTTGTCGCTTAATACCCTGATCACCGAAGTACAAGTGATACGATTGATAGCCAATGGCACAAACAAACACAACTAATAACAAGCGCGCCATAACACCCTCGATCATTTAATAAAAACCCAATATTGTCTAAAGGCTAGGGCTTTTATTATTAAAGAAATAGACTGAAAAAAACATAAAAAAAGGGAGAACTAAGTTCTCCCTTTTTCAGATCGAAGCAAGATTACGCCTGACCTTTGATCTCAGAAAGACCTTTGTAAGGGGCTTTACCACCCAATTGCTCTTCAATACGTAGCAATTGGTTGTATTTTGCCACACGGTCAGAGCGGCACAAAGAACCGGTCTTAATCTGACCTGCTGCTGTACCTACAGCTAAATCAGCAATGGTTGCGTCTTCTGTTTCACCAGAACGGTGAGAAATAACAACCGTGAAGCCAGCGTCTTTCGCCATTTTGATCGCTGCCAAGGTCTCGGTTAGAGAACCAATTTGGTTAAACTTGATCAAAATAGAGTTAGCGATGCCATTGTCGATACCGCGCTGAAGAATTTTAGTGTTGGTTACGAATAAATCGTCGCCCACTAACTGAACTTTATCGCCCATCAATTTCGTTTGATGCGCAAAACCTTCCCAGTCAGACTCGTCAAGACCATCTTCAATAGAAACAATTGGGTATTGCTTCGTAAGATCTTCTAAGAAAAAGTTAAATTCTTCTGAAGTGAATTTTTTACCTTCACCCTTAAGGTCGTAGATATTGGCTTCTTTGTCATAGAATTCAGACGCAGCACAATCCATCGCAAGAGTAATGTCTTTGCCTAGCTCATAGCCTGCCGCAGCGACAGCCTCTTTAATAACAGCCAAGGCTTCCGCATTAGAAGCCAAATCCGGTGCAAAGCCACCCTCATCACCTACTGCCGTGTTTAAACCACGACCATTCAATACTTTTTTCAGCGCATGGAAGATTTCCGCACCGTAGCGCAAAGCTTCACGGAAGTTTGGCGCACCAACGGGTTGAATCATAAACTCTTGTATATCAACGTTGTTGTCTGCGTGCTCGCCGCCATTGATGATGTTCATCATAGGAACTGGCATAGAGTAAACGCCTGGTGTGCCATTGATGTCGGCTATGTGTGCGTACAAAGGCACTTTCTTAGAAATCGCCGCCGCTTTCGCCGCCGCCAAAGACACCGCCAAAATAGCATTCGCACCAAAGGTAGATTTATTTTCAGTGCCGTCAAGGTCGATCATAATACGATCAAGCTCAGCTTGAGCAAGGGCATCTTTACCGATTAGGGCATCACGAATAGGACCGTTTACCGCTGCCACCGCTTTTAATACACCTTTGCCTAAATAACGACTTTTGTCGCCATCACGCAACTCTAAAGCTTCACGAGAACCGGTAGAGGCACCAGACGGTGCACACGCTGAACCTACAGAACCATCAGCCAATATAACGTCGGCTTCAACAGTTGGGTTACCACGAGAATCAAGAACTTCTCTGGCTTTGATATCAACGATCTGACTCATAACAAACCTCTTAATATAGATTAGACATCACAAACACTGTTGTTTGTGCTAATTATTTTTCTTTGCCTGCGTGCTTCAATGCAGCATGAACGAAAGCACTGAACAAGCCGTGACCATATCTAGGCGTAGAAGTAAACTCAGGATGGAACTGACAAGCCACAAACCAAGGGTGATCGGCAATTTCCACCATTTCAACCAATGAGTTATCTTCAGAACGACCAGAGATCGTTAGGCCTGCTTTTTCCAGTGCATCCAAGTAGAAATTGTTCACTTCATAACGATGACGATGACGCTCTGTAATAACCGCTTCACCATACGCTTCAAACGCTTTGGTTCCCGCCGTTAAGTTACAGTTTTGTGCGCCTAAACGCATAGTGCCACCTAGATCGGATTCCTCTGACCGGATTTCTTTGGAACCCTCTGTGTTTGTCCATTCAGTGATCAGACCAACAACCGGGTTCTCTGCTTTTAAATTAAATTCTGTACTGTGGGCACCAGACAAGTTGGCGACATTTCGCGCAAACTCGATCACGGCCACTTGCATGCCTAAACAAATACCCAAGTAAGGTACCTTGTTTTCGCGGGCATATCGCGCTGTGGTAATTTTACCTTCCACACCACGTTCACCAAAACCACCAGGAACCAGAATTGCATCCATTCCTTTGAGGATTTCAGTACCATTTTCTTCGATGCTTTCAGAGTCGATGTAATGCAGTTTCACCTTAGTGCGAGCATGAATGCCCGCATGGTCCATTGCTTCGATCAAAGATTTGTAAGCATCCAACAATTCCATGTACTTACCGACCATGGCAATGTTAATTTGTTTTTCAGGGTTCAGTTTCGCCTGGGTCACCTTGTTCCAAATGCTAAGATCTGGCATGTCACAATCAAGGTTAAAGCGCTCTACAATCAAACTGTCTAACCCTTGATCGTTCAACATTTGCGGAATACGATAAATCGTATCAGCATCTGGCAACGAAACAACGGCACGCTCTTCAACATTGGTAAACAAGGAAATTTTCTTACGCTCTGGTGCTTCAATAGTCACTTCTGAACGGCACACCAAGATATCCGGTTGAATACCGATAGAACGCAACTCTTTAACTGAGTGTTGGGTAGGTTTGGTCTTAGTTTCACCCGCCGTGCGAATGTAAGGGACCAAGGTCAAATGCATAAACAAAGCACGGTGAGAACCGACTTCTACTTTCATTTGACGAACCGCTTCTAAGAAAGGTTGAGACTCGATGTCACCGACAGTCCCGCCAATTTCAACCAAGGCCACATCGGCGCCTTGGGCACCGGCAATAACACGGCGCTTAATTTCGTCCGTTATGTGTGGGATAACCTGAACAGTGCCACCTAGGTATTCACCGCGACGCTCTTTTTTCAACACGTGCTGATAGATACGACCTGTGGTGAAGTTATTACGCTTGCCCATTTTCGTTGAAATGAAACGCTCGTAATGACCCAAATCAAGATCAGTTTCAGCGCCGTCTTCTGTAACAAACACTTCGCCGTGCTGGAAAGGACTCATGGTGCCAGGATCTACGTTGATGTAGGGATCCAATTTAAGCATGGTGACTTTCAATCCACGGGATTCAAGAATAGCGGCCAGCGATGCTGCTGCTAAGCCTTTACCAAGTGATGAAACCACGCCGCCTGTGACGAAAATATATCGTGTCGCCATGAGTGTTTAACCCGCCTTAAAATAGAAAAATATGAGATTTGATGACACAGAAAAATGCGCCTTCAGGACGGGGGGAAATAATAGCATCGCAGGCACTTTCACTCAATGTAAAACACAGTTGTTTTATATTGACCTGGCGAACCAAGCGACAACCTCACACTCCCCCAAAGTACGCGTAGAGCATTTACAATAGATCAGTGACCACCAGTACCATTCAATACATAATCAGGCAGGTCTTCTTCTTTTGGAATGGGCATCGGCGAGCCGTTGTCATCAATAGCAACAAACTTAAAGACACCCTGAGTGACTTTTTCACGCTGTCCGATTCGACCACGACGCACCCAAGCCTCTACCATGATGTTCATGGAAGTACGACCAACCGACTCCACACTGGTATAAACCCCTAATATATCACCGACTTTAACAGGGCGAATAAAGCTCATGCTGTCTAATGCCACGGTCACAACGCGTGATTGCGCTCGCTGTCCGGCACAAATACCTGCGGCGATGTCCATTTGAGACACCACCCAACCACCAAAAATATCGCCTGCGGGGTTAGTGTCTCCCGGCATAGCAACTGTTCTCGTAGTAAGTCGCCCTTTTGCCTGCTGTTCAGACCCTGACATAGTTCTCTCTCATTGATTGTGTTAGTTTTTTCTGAAAATACCTAGGCAGAAAATATTAACACAGGACAAGGAAAAGGCTCACCTTCTTATTGCTCAATATTGGCGTCGTAATGAATTGCTGTGCCTTTGGCTTGTGCTGTCGGAAATGAAAAGCTCGAACCAATACCTGCTCCTACGCCACTGTTGCTGCCAACGGAAACGCCAACACCGGTTCCTAAGCGACGAAATGATAATTGCGTTACATCGTCTACAATCATGCCATTTGCACCGATTTTAGCCGCTTGCTCCTTCATTTCACGCAGCGCTTTCTCTCTTCTTGTTTCTTCAGTAAAACCATTGTCACTCGAAGCACTGACCGTTCCGACAACCACATACTCAAAAGCCGGCGGCTCATTAAAGATTCTGACTTGATCCGCGTCGATTTCTGGCAAAACTTGCCCTGTCACCACATACGTCCCTGAGGAACAAGCGAGCAGGCACATTGATAAAGCCCCTATACACACAGATTGAAACATTGTCATTATTCATCCCTCCAAGTACAAAGACCGCATTAGACTGGTTACCACATTGATGACGCCTAAGACGTTTATGAAAACACCTTAGACGTTTTTATTACTTCTTGCCAAGCGCGAAGCAAAATAGAATAGCACTACTCATCGCAACAAAAACAAGGCTACAATACCTATATGAGAATAACACTTAGACAATTACAAATATTTGAAGCCGTTGTACACACGGGCTCAGTGACGGCCGCCGCCGAAATGGTGTCTATTAGTCAACCCGCTGCCAGTCAAGCATTGCGAGAACTCGAAGCCTTGCTAGGTCGACCCTTGTTTCGTCGTCATGGTAAGCGCTTACAGATCACCCCTCAAGCCAGACATCTTCTACCTCAAGCTCGCGCTGTCCTCAGTCAAATTGAGCAAATAGAAAGTATGGGCAGCGGGGACGAGTTAAGCGGTTCTTTGCACCTTGCTGCCAGCGTCAGTGTGGGAAATTACTTACTTCCAAAACAAATGTCTTTGTTTAAGCGCCAGCACCCAAACATTCGTTTTAATTTGGAAATTGGCAACACGCAAAGTGTTATTCAACAACTGCTTACCGGCAAAGCGGAAGTGGGTTTTATCGAAGGCTATTGCCAGCATGCCGAACTGATGACCCAAGTATGGCTAAAAGATGAACTGGTCGTGTTTGGCTCGGTGGAGGAAGACCGTAAGACGGAACTTTCTTGGGAAGATTTACAGGCTGCTAATTGGATTATGCGTGAAACAGGTTCAGGCACGCGAACTATTTTAGAGCAAGCCACCGCCGCGCACATATCTCAACTCAATGTTGTGCTGTCTCTTGCACACATGGAAGCCGTTAAACAAGCGGTTATTCATCAAATGGGCTTGGGTTGCTTATCTCGTATGGCGATTTCTCAAGAATTAAACGCGGGATTGATTCGTCTTTATCAGACTCCACTTGCGCTGAATCGAAACTTATTGATCGTCACCCCAAAAAATACGGCCTTAACGCAAAATGCTCAGCGGTTTATTGATCAATGCTGCCAGATTTCCGAATCAGAGGAAAATGAACAACCATCGAAATAAACAGCATCACATAACTTGCGTAAAAAGCGCTCTGTCCTTTAAATTATCATAATTTTACGGTTGCAGTTTATATCAGGCCCAATACAATGAATTCATACAACCTATAAACTGTGTGAAAAGCATAAAAAGCATGAATATAAATAAAATCGATCTCAATCTGCTTATTTATCTCGACGTATTACTCCGAGAGTGCAATGTCACGCGTTCGGCTAACAAACTTAATATCACCCAGCCCGCCATGTCTAACGGCTTAAAACGCTTAAGAGACCTGCTCAACGACCCATTGTTAGTGCGAACCAGTGAGGGAATGAAACCGACAGAAAAAGCTTTACGCCTGCAACCCATTGTTCGTAAGGTCTTATTAGAGTTAGAAGAAGCGCTTCAGCCAGAAGCCGATTTCAACGAAAGCACCAGTACTCGTATTTTTCGTATCATGGCCAGCGACTATGCCGCTTCTACTGTCATCCCTCGCTTGTTAACTCGTTTACGTGAATTTGCTCCCGGCATTACTTTAGACATTATGACGCCCAGCGATGTCACCTTTCACGACGTAGAAGCCGGTAAAATCGACATGGCAATTAATCGCTTTGAAGAATTGCCTCAATCATTTCACCAAAAGAGCGTATGGCTTGATACCTTTGTCTGCATGCTTAGCTCTAAGAACCCGATAAAAGACCATTTTGATATAGACGCCTACCTACAAGCGCAACATATCTGGGTCAGTAAAACTGGGTTTGGCGTGGGCGTAGGAATGGACCCTAACGATGTGCAAAAGCTGGGCTGGGTAGATGAATCTTTGCAATCACTCGGTCATAAGCGCAGTATTCGTGTGTTTACTCGAAGCTACCACACCGCAATGCACCTTGCATTGGAACAAGATCTTATTGCCACCTTGCCCAAAAAAGTCGCCATGGTAAACCGAAAGAACCCTGACTTAGTGATTCTTGATCCACCTTTTGACATCCCTAAGATCGAATTGAAAATGATTTGGAGCCCGTTACTGCACCATGATGCCAGCCATATTTGGTTTAGAAGACAAGTCATTGACGTGGCAAATGAACTAAAGGCCCAAGAAAAATAACCTTTCGATGCTCACAGACTGACAGACTGACAGACATAAAAAAACACCTTACTTTTCAGTAAGATGTTTTCTGTTTGTTTTACTTCTAAGCGAAAAACTTATTCTGCTGAAGACGCAACCGCTTCATCAATCAGCGTTTGAAGTTCACCATTTCCCGCCATTTCGACGATAATGTCACAACCACCAACAAGCTCGCCTTTAATCCACAATTGTGGGAATGTCGGCCAGTTCGCAAATTTAGGCAATTCTGCACGAATATCAGGATTGTCTAGAATGTTAACGAAAGCAAAACGCTCACCGCAAGACATCAGAGCCTGCACCGCTTGAGAAGAAAATCCGCACTGAGGCGCGCGAGGGTTGCCTTTCATATATAACAGGATATCGTTGCTATTAATCTGCTCTTTGATCGTTTCTATTGTGTTGCTCATGGTATTCACCTCGTTAGTGGGTTGCGGCTAAAAGTTTGCCAAATACACTTTGACAAGGCACAAAAAACGCAACCGCAGCATTCATTGAAAGTTGCATCAGTTTATTGGGTTTAATGCTCTATTTACAACCCCATAAAGCGGCTTTACTTAGCACTTTCTCTTGCGGATTACCCTTTACTCGTCTACCTGAGTGTATTAAATTGGTTGATTCTTTTTTCAAAAGACCATTAAGGAGCAATAGCGTGTCGCCAAGACATTTTCTTACTTTGAAGGATCTAACTTCTGATGAGTTTAAGCAATTATTACATCGAGCCTCTGAGCTTAAGAAAATTCATCGTGAAGGTACCTTATTTCAACCGCTAAAGGGTCGAGTTTTAGCGATGATATTTGAGAAATCCTCCACACGAACACGCGTTTCTTTTGAAGCGGGTATGGCACAACTTGGCGGACAAGCATTATTCCTTTCCTCACGCGACACTCAATTGGGTCGTGGCGAGCCGGTAGAAGACAGCGCACGGGTTATTTCTAGCATGGTCGATGCGGTGATGATTCGTACCTTTGATCACGCTACGGTGGAAACCTTTGCGCAATATTCCTCCGTGCCGGTGATCAACGCATTGACTGACGATTACCACCCCTGCCAGCTGTTGGCCGATATGCAAACCTACCAAGAACATCGTGGTGATATTAGGGGTAAAAAAGTCGTGTGGGTCGGCGATGGCAATAACATGTGCAACTCATACATTAACGCCGCTGCCTTGCTTGATTTCCAGTTGGTTGTCGCTTGCCCAGTTGGCTACGAACCCGATGCTGACCTTGTCGCAGAACACAATGATCGCGTTACTGTGCTACACGATGCCCGTCAAGCAGCCGAAGGTGCCGATCTTATTGTCACTGATGTGTTTGCTTCAATGGGCCAAGAAGACGAGCAGGAACAACGCCTTAAAGACTTTGATGGCTTCCAAGTGAACAGCGCTTTAATGGCAAAAGCCCATTCAGACGCGCTCTTTATGCATTGCTTACCAGCACACCGAGGAGAAGAAGTGACAGCCGAAGTCATTGATCATTCTGACAGTGTTGTGTGGGACGAAGCTGAAAACCGTTTGCACGCACAAAAAGCCTTGCTTGAATTTTTATTGTGCCGCTAGGCGCCGCTTTTACCCTAAAGCCCGTTTGAGTTTGACTCCACGGGCTTTTTTACACCTTATACACTGAGAAAAACTCACTCAAAGTGAATTATTATGAGTATTATTGAAGTAAGGCATCTTAAAACCCTGTCAGCATTAAGAGAAACCGGTAGCTTGGTCGAAGCCGCAGAGCGCGTGCATCTCACGCAATCAGCTTTGTCGCACCAGCTAAAAGACCTTGAAGAAAAACTCGGCTGCCCTCTCTTTATTCGCAAGACCAAACCCGTTCGCTTCACCAGTGCCGGTTTGCGTTTATTGCAACTTGCCGATGACGTGCTCTTATCGTTTCGTTCTGCACAGCGCGACATACAACGTTTCGCAGAAGGCGAAAGCGGACGCTTACACATCGCCATTGAATGCCACAGTTGTTACGAATGGTTGATGCCAACCATAGACCATTTTCGTGAACACTGGCCCGATGTGGAGCTGGATTTATCGACCGCTTTTGGTTTTATGCCGCTGCCGGCATTGGCGCGCGGCGACTTGGACTTGGTAGTGACCTCTGATCCACAGGACATTCCCAACATAGAATACATACCACTTTTCCAGTATGAATCTCAGGTGGCCTTGTCACGACACCACCCTTTGGCTAAAAAAGACTATTTAACCCCGGAAGACTTCGTCAAAGAAACCCTCATCACCTACCCAGTAGAAACCGAGCGCTTGGATATTTTCAAGCACTTTCTCAGCCCTGCCAGTGTCATGCCAGCCAAAATACGTCATAGCGAATTAACCTTAATGATGATGCAATTGGTGGCAAGTGGCCGCGGTGTGTGTTGCATTCCCAACTGGGCATTAACCGAATACACCAACCGACAGTACGTGATTACCAAGTCTTTGGGAGAGGAAGGCGTATGGTGCAAGCTTTATATTGCTATCCGTAAAGACCAACGGGACAACGCCTACATGGATGACTTGATTTCCACCGCGTCTAAGACTTGCTTTAAAAATCTAAAAGGCATTCTCGCACCGGAACTTTAGTGTTTCAGCATCAAGTCAGGCGACTCTGATGCTGATTTCGGGACCAAATAAAGCTGAACTTTGCCCCGCCAGATTCGCTTTCGTCGATCAACACCGCACCACCGTGCCAAAAAGCAATACGTTGTACAATGGCAAGCCCTAAACCATACCCCCCCGACGCTCGAGTTCGGCTGTTATCTAAGCGTTGAAAAGGGATAAACACCTTGTCTCTATCTTCAAACGGAATGCCAGGACCGTCGTCTTCAATATCCAACTGCCAGCGCTCAGTATCGGCTGAAAATGTCACGACGATTCGACTGCTGGCGTATTTGGCAGCGTTCAAAATCAGGTTTTGCAATGCTCGACTCAAATGATGCTCATCGGCTAACACCAAACTGTCTTCATCAATCTTAACGTCCACCGTTAAATGCTGCAGTAGCAGGTGATTGTGACGCAAAATATCATCGATTAACTGAAATACAGGGCATTCTTTAAAGCTCAGCTCTAACGACCCATCTTCTAATTTCCCGTAGGTGAGCACTTCGTCCACCAAAGTATTCAGCTCTTCCACATCCCCTTCAAGGGCTTCAATCGTCTTAATTGCACCGTCGTCTACCTCGTCTTTAACCATTTCAAGGCCAAATCTCAAGCGCGCAATAGGCGTTCTCAACTCATGAGAAATAGCATTAATCATTTCTCGTTGCACCTTGAGTAAGCGCTGAATATGAGACGACATAGAATCAAAAGAATAGGCCAACTCTTTTAACGTTCCGCTACTGTCTGGTATGCCTTTAGGCAAGCCACTGCGACCACGAGCAATTTGACGGGTAATACTTTCAAATGCCTTACGCTTTCCATCTAATGACTTAAGCTCGCGCCAAACCAAAATAATCATCAAGGCTATCCCCAAAGCCACTAAAACAACAAGGATCAATGTCTGAGAAAGCTTGGCGGACTGGGCATTAGATAACATGATTGGTGGCGATACACCGTCGTGCCACACAAACGCAAACTGAGCATTCATAGGCTGAATGGGAGTCACACCCAAAGGAAAAGTCAACTGAGAAGGCGTTACTTCTGTTATCGATAGATAAGTCATGGCGCTCAGTAAATCGCGTTTTTCAACACTGGAAAAAAGGCTGGTGTCGAACAGACGCGTTAACATAGCGGCCCAACGCCCTCCCAAGATATCTTGAGAGGCAGTCCCAACTAGGAACGGAGAATCTGCGGAGCCAAAACGCATTTGATGCGTATTTGATAACGAACTTAAGTGAGTTTCTTCGGCAAGCAAGGTGATTATTTGTGAAAACGCCAAAGGTTCAGGGCTCTTTAATGACCAGGAAAATTGTGACTCAGGAACGCTAGGCGCAACGTCAGACAACAACAAGATTGCACTGATTTGCCCATCTAAATACAAGAGTTGTTGCGTTTTCGCGGCATTAAGTTTGCCTTGCACCAGCGTCATCGCAAAATAACAAGAAACAATAATGGCAACGCCGCCGACCACAAGGTTGCGGTACAGGCGGCGCATTTCAATTTGCATGATGGCTATACTTCTTTTACAAACAAATAACCTTTACTGCGGATGGTTTTGATCCGGCGAGGATGAATCGGGTCATCACCGATTTTAGAGCGAATACGAGAAATTCTCACATCCACTGATCGATCCTGTCCATCGTATTCGATGCCACGTAATTCACTAAAAATCTCTTCTCGGCTTAAAATACGACCAGCACTGCTAGACAACAACCACAACAAATCAAACTCCGCACTGGTGAGCTCTACTTCCTCGTCAAGCAACCAAGCTTCACGGCGGGAATTATCGATCGTCAGTGGGCCAAACGTAAGGTTTTGCTCTGTTTTAACTTCTTCTTGAACCAGCTCGACATCTTGCGTACTGCGACGCAATAACGACTGCACACGCGCCAACAACACTCTAGGTTTGGCCGGTTTAGAAACATAATCATCGGCACCGATTTCTAACCCTAAAATCTGGTCAACATCATCACTGCGTGCCGTCAGCATCAGGATCGGCCCTTTATAATCATTACGGACACTTCGGCAAACCGTAAAACCATCAGCGCCAGGAAGCATAAGATCAAGCACAACAAGAGAAGGTTGCTCTTCAATAATACGCCCGATGGCTTTACGGCCATCGGCTTCAATGGCCACATTAAAGCCGTTTTTCTGTAAATACTCTTGAGTAAGGAGCGCCAAACGCTCGTCATCTTCTACAATTAAAATCGTTTTATTGTCGTCCACACTCATGCTTAATCCTCAATACATTGTCGTTACTTACGATGTCACTAATAGGGTAAAAATTAATTCGCTAACAAAGCTTGAATCTCAACCATTCTGGCACGGTTAACCCCCAGATCTGAATATCCAACACGAGATGCAGAACGAACATGCACAACACTATCTGCTTCGGGAAAGTAAAATTCCACATCATCAACGTAGCCAATTAAGCGACTAGTCACTTCAAAATGCACATAGCCTAACGACTGGGTCACAATTCGAGCATTATTTTTGCTCAACATGTAGGACTCTATCGCCAACTGGACGTCTTTTGCGTCGCCTTGGTAAATAATGGGTTCCATGTAGTGCTCCGCATCGTCTGGTGCGGCCTGTGTCGACACACAGTTCGGTGAAGGTGGGCACGCCTTTAGCAAGCCATCTGTCACTCCGAGCCCTTCTGGTAATTTGTTGTTTACATTGATGTAAATGAAAAACCCAATGACCAATACAACCAATAATGCCAGTACCCAACGAATCATCTTCTACTACTCCAAACCCATTTTTTAGCTTAACGAAATGATCTTTTACCTGGTTTTTTCGGTTTAAACTCAGGCTTGTCGTTACTTTGCCAATCGAAACCTTTAGGCGCACGACGCGCACCCCCTGCAGTCGCTTTGTTCTTATGACGTTTCAAATCGGCTTTTTGTTGCTGTGTTTTTGGTTTTAACTCGGATAATTTCAAATCCACCATAGAACACAAGGCATTCACTTCGGTTTCTTCCATCTCTACCCAGCGCCCTACTTTGGCTTTAGACGGCAGAAAAACTGGACCAAAACGCACGCGCTTCAGACGGTTTACTTTCACACCCTGAGATTCCCAAAGACGACGTACTTCACGGTTACGACCTTCCATTAGGCACACATAAAACCAACGGTTAATGCCTTCGCCACCACCATCAACGATATCGGTAAATTTCGCGACGCCATCGTCTAAAATAACGCCTTTCTTCAAGGTAGTTAGATTCTCGTCCGTCACTTCGCCCATCACTCGAACCAAGTACTCACGGTCAATTTCTGTTGACGGGTGCATCAAACGGTTAGCAAGTTCACCATCGGTGGTAAACAACAATAAACCAGAAGTATTAATGTCTAATCGCCCAACCGCAATCCAACGTTCACCGCGCAATTTAGGCAGTTTTTCAAACACAGTCGGACGACCTTCTGGGTCTTTACGAGTACACACCTCGCCTTCTGGTTTGTTATAAATAATGACGCGACGATTCTCACCCGCTTCTGTGGCAACAATCTCATAGCCATCTATGGTGATGGTGTCTTTTACACTCACACGATCGCCTAATGTGGCGACTTCGCCATTGACCAAAACACGTCCTTCGCGAATACGATTTTCCATTTCACGGCGTGAACCTTGGCCAGCTCTTGCTAATACTTTTTGTAACTTCTCGTCCATTACGAACCTCTTAGAAGGAATGCTTCTCAGCAACCCAGTTTTAATAATATTAAATGACTATTTTGCCGCATTATATGTCACACAGCAGGGACCTTGACAGCGCAATATCAAACAATTTACTCAAATGGCGACGGATCACCAGCACCCACTCGAATAACGTCGACACTGTCGGCGTCCATTTTGACCACAGTGGTCGGCTGCATGCCACAAAACCCACCGTCAATGACCAAATCCAACGCGTGCTCAAGAGTGTCACGAATGTCGTAAGGGTCTGTCATCGGATCGGTTTCCCCTGGCAAAATAAGCGACACGCTCATGATGGGTTCACCCAATTCTTCTAACAAAGCCGATACAATGTTGTTTTTAGGAATACGTATGCCGATGGTTTTTCTTTTCGGGTGCATTAATCGTCTTGGCACTTCCGATGTGGCACTAAAGATAAAGGTATAAGGCCCTGGTGTATTGTTTTTTAGCAAACGATATAGGCGATTATCGAAGCGAGCGTAAGTGGATATTTCCGATAGATCTCGGCATACCAAGGTGAAATTATGTTTATCATCCAAACGACGAATCGCACGTATACGGTCCTGTGCGTTTTTATCGCTTAAGCGACACCCTAACGAGTAGCCGCAGTCGGTTGGATACGCCACAACGCCGCCGCTGCGAATCACATCGGCCGCCTGTTTGATCAGTCGGGTTTGTGGGGTTTCTATGTGTATCTGAAAAAATTGGCTCAAGGTCTTCTCTCCCTTTCAATGAACATCACGATAACCGCGTTGCAAAACTGAGCTAAACCCAAGATCGCCACACCAGATCCACCTCACTTTCATGTATTTGTGTAAATTTACCTACCTGCATCCAAGGACCAAAAGGACCATGATAGTCGCTGCCAACAGATGCTTCTAACTCAAACTCTTGTGACAAACGCTCAAGCAAGCGCACATGATCAGGTCGCTCATTACCGGAGGCCACTTCTAAGCCCGTGCCGCCCCATTTTTTAAAATCACCCAGCAAGCGTTTTAATTTTGTCACTGTTAAAGGGTAACGCTTAGGATGCGCCAGCACCAGCGTCATACCTTGACCGGACAATGCCGTAAGCACGTCTTCAAGCTCTGGCCAGACGTCTCTAAGCTGGCCCAATTTTTTATTACCCAAATAACGGTCAAAGGCTTTATTGGTGTCTTTTACCAATCCTTTTACCACCAGCAAATGGGCAAAATGCGGTCGCCCCAGCTGGCTTTCTCCCGCCAAAGCCACGGCTTCGTCAAATAAATCGGGTAACCCTTGCTTGACCAATAAATCCGCAATGCGACGGGCACGATCCAAACGAATCGCTTGGTTCTGCTCAACTATGTTTCGAAGCGCAACGTTATCCATGGCAAAATTCAACGCCACCATGTGCAAAGGTATCCCCTGCCACTGGGTAGACAACTCCACCCCATTAATGAAATCCAAACCGTGGTGATCGGCTCTTTGGCGCGCTTCGGCCAAGCCATCAATGGTGTCGTGATCGGTTAACGCAAATAAGGTTACCTGCTGCTCTACGGCAAGATCCACAAGCTCGGTGGGGGAAAATCGACCATCGGAACGAATGGAGTGGGTATGTAAATCAACTTTTCGGTAACTCGCGGCTTCGGGCATAGATAGACTGTTCTTTAAAAGGAATGATGGTTATTATGGTATCAGCATACCTACATTGCTTTTTATATGTAAACACTATTCGAATTTCTTACCCTAGTTCAACCAGAAGGAATCACCATGCTTTATTCTATTATCGGTGAAGACGTTGCCGACAGCCTTAGCGGTCGTCAACAAGCTCGCCCTGCTCATTTGGCTCGCCTTGAAGCCCTACAAAACGAAGGTCGTTTGGTATTAGCCGGCCCCAATCCAGCCATCGATTCAGACAATCCAGGCGATGCTGGTTTTACAGGCAGTGTGGTAGTGGCAGAATTTACCAGCCTCGAAGCAGCACAAGCATGGGCAGACGCCGACCCGTATATTGACGCTGGCGTCTACAAACAAGTGACCGTTAAGCCCTTTAAACAGGTTTTCCCGAATTAAACGCCTCTCGATACTGATATCCGCTCTTAAAACGCCGTTGACCACAACGGCGTTTTTGTTTTCCAGTCTTACGCTGCGTCATTTTTCCACCTTCACGTCGGAATGTCCAAGGTCTCGCTCTGGATCAATCACATCACGCATGCGCTGTTTCAGCACCTTTGCTTCTGGAAAACCGTCTTCTTCTTTGCGACACCATATTTGCTCACCATTCACCCGAACTTTAAAAATCCCGCCTTGCGTTGGCAACAAGGTGACGCTTTTAATGTCTTCGTCAAAGGTCGTTAGCAGCTCCTGCGCTAGCCAAGCGGCACGCAACATCCAACGACATAAGGTACAATATTCGATTTCGACAATTGCCGTTCGCATTTGCTTTTTCTCCGGTAAAATAATGGCCATACTGTCAATATTATTCGCTATACACTAACAATAAGGAAGCTGCATTATGCGCAAACCTCTTCTCGCCAGCTTAGCTCTTTTGGCTTTTTGTACTCAACTGCAAGCCACCGAAGTCGATATCGTCACCAACCAAGGCACCATTCGAGTGGATTTAAACGATGAACAAGCCCCGCGCACCGTGGAAAACTTTTTACGTTACGCCGACGATGGCTTCTATGACAACACCATTTTCCATCGTGTTATTCGTGGATTTATGACCCAAGGTGGCGGATTTACCGAAGACTTAGAGCGTAAATCTACTCGCCGAGCAATTTCTTACGAAGGCGACAACGGGCTAGCCAATAATCGTGGCACCCTTGCTATGGCCAGAACACAAAACCCAGACAGCGCCACCTCACAGTTTTTTATCAATCAAGTTGATAATACTTTCTTGAACCATGGCGCTCGCGGCGGCGCAGGCTATACCGTATTTGGCAAAGTTATCTCTGGTATGGACGTTGTTGATAGCATTTCTGCCGTAGACACTCACACGGTAGGACCTTACCAAAACGTCCCAACAACACCAGTGATCATTGAGAGCGTGACGCGTGTTAACTAGCTATTGTGTCGACTCGCCAGAGTTGAGCTGGGCGGAAGACGGCGCGCCTCATTCCAGCCAGTTCGACGACGTGTATTTTGATAAAGAATCGGGGCTAGAAGAAACTCGCTTTGTGTTTATCCAACACAATCGGCTGATTGAACGCTGGAAGCAGATGGACAATACGGCTTTTGTGATTGCCGAAACGGGCTTTGGTACAGGACTAAACTTTCTTTGCACCTGGCAAGCCTTTGTCGAACAGGCGCCAAGCGACAAACAACTGCACTTTATCTCAGTTGAAAAGTACCCGCTCACCAAAGCCATGCTGGCTCAGGCCTTGCGCATGTGGCCTTCCCTTCAAGCGTTTAGCAAACCGCTGATCGACGCCTACCCAGAAGTGTGTCATGGCCTTCATCGAGTCGAACTGGAAAACGGACGCATTCAACTCACGCTGTGGTTTGGTGAGGCAGAAGCGGGCTTTGCAGCCTTAGATGCCGATGTGGACGCTTGGTTTTTGGATGGCTTCGCTCCTAGCAAAAACCCCGATATGTGGAGCGATTCGCTGTTTCACCACATTCGCAGATTAAGCCATGAAGGCACAACATGCTCAACGTTTACCGCGGCCGGCATCGTTCGTCGAGGCTTGCAGCAAGCAGGCTTCGAGGTAAAAAAGGTCAAAGGATTTGGCATCAAGCGAGACATGACTGTCGGCGTTCTCAATCAAAACGACCAACCTCTGACACAGCGCATGTCGCCCGGTCAGCCTTGGTTTAATCTTCGCCAAAATACACCGGCTAAAGTGAGCCATGTTTTAGTCGTAGGGGCTGGTTTAGCAGGCGCAAACACCGCCTATGAGCTAGCGCGTCAAGGAATCAAGGTTACTGTCTGGGACAAGGGTGATCACATTGCCTGTGGCGCTTCGGGCAACCCGCAAGGCATGCTGTACCCTAAGCTCGCGTCACAAGACACGCCAGTCAATCGCTTTTATCTTGCAGCGTATTTATACGCGACGCGTTTGTACGCCAAGCTCGATGACCAAGGCAAGTTTTGGGACCAATGTGGTTTGATTCAGATACCTAAAAATCCTAAAGAAACCGAACGTTTCCAAGTACTGCTAAACAAAAAACTCTACCCAGACACCATTTTACAAGCCTCTACAGACAAACCGGGCAGCTTATTTTTACCCCTGTCAGGGTGGTTAGTTTTGACTACTTTGTGCGAAACTTTGCTCGCCCACGACAACATCACTGTGTGTTTAAACACCGAGCTAGCATCTTTAACACCGATCGAACAAGGCGGCAGTACCGTCGGCTGGACAGCGCGTGCTCATAATCAAGACTCGGCGTTTTCTCACGTAGTGTTATGCACAGCAAACGACACACAACAAATTGAAGCCGCCCCAGACACACCGGCTTACCCAATTCGCGGGCAAGTCTCTTTTATCGATACGGAGCAAGCCAAAGCGTCTTGTGAAGCGGTAAAAGCCTCTGTTGATACGATCGATTTTGATAAAGTATTGTGCGAATTTGGCTATGTATCTCCTTCTATTGATCAGCTGTTGCACTTCGGCTCAACTTACGATCTAAACGACACAGACGATCAAGTCCGAGAGGAAGGCCACAAGCGCAATTTGGCCATATTGGAAAGTTTACTGGAATTGCCAGAACAGACTTTTTCACCCCAAGACTGCGGTGGTAGAGTGTCGTTTCGCTGCGCCGTGCCAGATTACACGCCCATCGTCGGTCCCGTTCAATCGGATACAGAATACCGAGACGCTTATGCGATGCTCAGCAAAAACGCAAAATGGCAATCCGACAAACTCGCCGAGCCGATCAAACAGCTTTACCTCAACATAGGTCATGGCTCAAGAGGCTTAATTTCAACGCCATTGAGCGCCAGCTTTATCGCCAGCTTGATCCTAGGAACCCCTTCGTCTCTGGAACAGGACATCAGCCATAAACTGCACCCAAGTCGCTTTGTGATTCGAGAACTCAAACGCGCTCAAGCTTCTAAATAAAAATAAAAAGCCCAGTGTGATGCTATTGTATTAATGGCGTCGCACTGGGCTTTTTGTATTCTTTGTTGGCTACGATGTGTTATCGCTTATAACTCAAATAACTCGCAGGCATTGGGAATCAATTCAGCCAAACGTATGGAAGTTTGAGGACGATAAACGCAGTCGTGCAACTCTGGCAGTAACGCGCGCAATTTATCACTCAATTGCAACAAGCTTGGATTAATGGGTTCGTAGGGATAAACATGATCTTGCAAACTCAATTTGTGTAGTTCATCCAATTCATCTTGCAAGATGCTTTTCATCGCAAAAAAGCGGTCTTTTTGATTGATACTATTGGTTTCCCAGTAGGCATCGCAAAAAGCCGCGTTCAATTCGTAAAAGATGTGTAGTGCATCAGCAACATTTTTTTTAGACATGGTATCTCCAACTTTTTGAGCAATCTTCGCATTGCCCCTTGTAATGTTTAACCCTAACCTTATAACCTACATTCTAAACGTGAATCAATATAGGTGAATACCCCTTGAGTACAACAATACTAGGTGCCGTGACCTCCGACAATTTATGGCAATCTTTACAGGCCGAAGCCAGTAAACTTGCGCAAGATGAGCCCATCCTTGCGAGTCTGTTCAATACAACTATATTGCGTCACGAAACATTGTGTTCTGCACTCAGCTTTTTATTGGCCAGTAAACTAGACAGCATTTCGATTCCCGCGATGGTCTTGCGAGAAGTATTCGAAGAAGCCATGGCCGACCCTCACTCTGGCATTGTCCGCTGCATCGAGCAAGACATTTTGGCCATAAAAGAACGTGATGCGGCCTGCGATACACTCACTACGCCACTGTTGTTTTTCAAAGGCTTCCATGCGTTGCAAACCTATCGTGTGGCTAACTGGTTATGGAAAAACGACCGCAAAAGCTTGGCTTTATACTTACAAGGTCAAATGTCCATGGTGTTCAGCATCGACATTCACCCCGCCGCGACCATAGGATCAGGCATCATGCTTGACCATGCAACCGGGTTAGTTGTGGGTGAAACCTGCGTGATCGAAGACAATGTGTCTATTTTGCAGTCAGTCACACTTGGCGGAACCGGCAAAGAGCACGGCGATCGTCACCCGAAAATTCGCTCTGGCGTCTTGATTGGCGCAGGGGCGAAAATATTGGGTAACATCGAGGTGGGCGAAGGGTCAAAAGTGGGCGCGGGCAGTGTTGTGCTCGAAGCTGTGGCACCACACACCACGGTGGCAGGTGTGCCGGCCAAAGTGGTTGGACGCAATACTGAACGCGAACCCGCTTTGGGCATGGATCACAACATCAATAACTGCCTACGCGACGAAGGCTAATTCGTCTCTTAACCTGTTCTGTATTACGACCTCACATGAGGTCGTAATGGGTTAACGCTTCTTTTAGCACCATCTTGATGGTTTCGCTTTCGGTATCAAACAACAACACAGCGTCGCCTGTTTTAAGGTAACGCAACGCTTGTTCGCGCTTTTGTACCATTGATAAATCATAGTCGCCATAGTCTGTGCCATCACGGGACACTATGTCGTCTAAAATGGCATTTAATGTGTCTGCCGCCAAAGAATCGTAAGGTATTAGGGTATCCATTAAATGACTCCGTGTTCTGTTAATAGAGCAATCACGCCCGCTTCGTCTATCACAGGCACGTTCAATGATTGTGCCTTGGTCAATTTAGAGCCGGCCTTTTCGCCCGCGACTAAGCAATCTGTTTTGGCTGACACAGAACCACTTACTTTAGCACCCAAGGCTTGTAACTTATCTTTGACCTGATCTCGACTAAACTGACTAAGCGAACCGGTTACCACATAAGTTTTTCCAAACAGAGGCAAATCATCTGCCGATACGGCGGCTTTTTTCTCCCACGCCACCCCTGCGTTCAATAAGCCTTGAATGGTGTCGCGGTTAACGTCTTGATCAAAAAACAGCTTAACGTGCTGAGCCACTATTGGCCCCACGTCTTCTACTTCTACTAAGGCCTCTTGATCAGCCGACATCAGGGCGTCAAGCTCAACAAAGTAACCGGTAAGCGCTCGCGCCGTGGCTTCACCTACTTCACGAATGCCCAACGCATAAATGAAACGGTTAAACTGCGTCGATTTGGCTTGTTCGATGGACGAGAGTAATTTCTCCACGGATTTTTGCCCCATACGCTCCATCGACAACAAGGTGTCTTTTTTCTCATGCAGGGTAAAAATATCCACCGGCGTTTTCACCAATTGCTGATCCACCAGCTGCTCGATCAATTTGTCCCCAAGGCCGTCAATGTCCATCGCTTTGCGGGAAACAAAGTGCTTCAACGACTCTTTCAGCTGTGCACCGCATACCAAACCGCCGGTACAACGAATAATCGCCTCGCCTTCTACCTGCTCTAGATCCGAACTACACACGGGGCAAGCCTCAGGAAAAACCACTTCGGTGGCATTGTCTGGACGCTTTTCAACGACCACTTGCACCACTTTGGGAATCACATCGCCTGCTCGGTGCACAATAACATAATCGTTCACCATGACGCCTAAACGCGCAATTTCATCTTTGTTGTGCAAGGTCGCATTAGATACGGTCACGCCGCCAACAAACACTGGTTCTAACCGCGCTACTGGCGTAATGGCACCGGTACGGCCGACTTGAAAGTCCACGCCCACAATACGTGTCATCTCTTCTTGTGCAGGGAATTTTCGGGCAATCGCCCAACGAGGCGCTCGAGCAATAAAACCTAGCTGATTTTGCAACGCGATGTCGTCGACCTTATACACTATGCCATCGATGTCGTAAGACAAGCCCGCCCGTCGTTCATTGAGCATTTCGTAGTAATCAATGCAGCCTTGAGCTCCTTGGGTCTGGGTCATCAGATCGTTAATACGAAAGCCCCACTCGCTCAATTGCTTTAAACCCTCGTAATGACTCGTAGGTTGCGTCCACCCTTCCACATAACCAATGGAATAAGCACACATCACCAAAGATCGAGTGGCGGTGATTTTAGGGTCGAGTTGACGCAGGCTACCGGCCGCCGCATTACGCGGATTTACGAAGGCTTTTTCGCCTTTTTCTTGCGCCAAGGCGTTTAATTTCTCAAAGCCTTCTTTTGGCATGTAGATTTCGCCACGAACTTCTAACACCGCAGGCGGCATGTCGGTACGCAAGGCCAAAGGCACGGAATATAAAGTCTTAATGTTCGAAGTGATATCTTCACCAGACAATCCATCGCCACGGGTGACACCGCGCACCAATCGCCCTTGCTCGTAGCGCAAACTGATCGCGAGGCCATCCAGCTTGGGTTCACAGCAATAGGTGATTGGCTCGGCGCTGTCTGCGTTGAGCAATTTTTGAATGCGCTGATCAAAGTCCGATAAGGATTCGTTGTCAAAAGCGTTATCCAAAGACAGCATAGGCACTGTGTGGGCCACATTCGCAAAGCCGCTGTCGGGCTTTTCGCCGACTCTTTGTGTGGGCGAGTCGGCTTGAATCCAATCTGGATGCTGAGCCTCAATGGCTTGCAAGCGCTGATAATCACGGTCATAGACGGCGTCTGGCACAATAGGAGCGTCTTTCACGTGATAGGCGTAACTGTAGTCGTTCAACTGTTGGATAAGATCCAGCATGTGCTGATGAGTTGGTGGCGTGTCTTGGGTCATATCTTGCTCAAAGTAGTCACGGAGAATGGTCATGGAAACAATCAAGGCCCCTTAGGGCCTTGGTATTTTCTTGATACAGTGCGCTTTATTGCTTGTTGCGCATTAACCGTCGGCGCTCAAAGTCGCGTATTCGCTGACGACAATGGGCAATGGTTTGCTCGCTCATTGGTTCACGGCGTTCGTCACGAAGTTCGCCGCCCAAATTACGCACTAGAGTTTGTGCCGTTTCTAGCATGAAGTCGAAAGCTTTCATGCTGTTTTTCGGCCCAGGTAAGCCCATGAAGAAGCTAACACCAGGGCAATCGGTTTCGCCCATGGTTTCTAGATCAAACGTACCCGGCTCGATGGCATTGGCCATACTGAACTGAACTCGACCACGATCAAAGCCGTCTTCGTGACGATGGAAGATGTCCATATCGCCGTAGCGCATACCGCAGTTTAGAATCAACTGAAGCAGCTCGATGCCAGAGAAGTTTTGTTCTTCTGGGGCAAAGATATTAATCACGATGACCTCTTCAATTTCAGCGTTGCTGTCATCGTTTTCTATCTCATCATCAAGGCTGCTGTTTGAGCTGACTTGATCAATGTCTATAGCAGAATAATGACGCTCGTAGTCTTCTTCCATTCCATCATTAGAAAAGTGTTCTTGAGTAAAATGCTCTTGAGTAAAACCGCCGACATCTGCCCCTAGGTCTTCAGGCTCATAGAAACCATCGTCTGAGTAGTTTTGCTCCGAAATCGCCGAGTCACCAAAATCACGCTCTGGCACCAAGGTGGCCAGTTCGTCTAAATGCATTTCTTTGCCACGATCCAATGTCGGGCCAGAATCTACCTTATGGGGCACATCGGCCAACGGCGATTTTGCGGTTTTACGAGCATTTTCAAATGCACTCACTGCGGGTTCTTTCGGGACGACACGCTTTGCCGAGGGCGCTTTAGCTTGGCTGACCGGAACGGCTCGACCCACTAGCGCATCATCTTCAAAGTCATCTAGATCTGTGTAGTCATCTTCTGACTGGGCAAATTTCTGCCCTTTTTTGTATCGACGAAATCCATCTATGAGGATTACGACAATAATGACGACCCCAATCAAGATTAGCCACTCACGTAAGCTGAATTCCATTACATATTCCGAATAGCATCAATTAATGTTGACCGTATTATCAAACGAAGCGCCTTAGGATTCAATTATAAGGCCACCTTGATTGTATAAATCTCGTTACGATTTGGTAATACTGCTGTTTTTTTGCCGATAACCCGACCTTTTGTCAGATCATTGTCATTGATATTGGCCAATTTCACCATCACATCCACTTGGTTGGTTTCGGCTAGCGTCATGGTTGGCATAAGCGAATCCAAGTTAGTCAGTAAAATAATTCGCCCAAAATCCTCTGGATACAATCGTTGAATGGCCACCGGCATGGTTTGCCCTGCCACCAAAGCATACACCAAGAGCACGTCGTCCGGTTGCCAAGTCACTTGTGAATCGTCCCACTCAAGATTCACTGCCAGCTGGTCGGTAATGATCGGAGCAACGGCTTGAGAATCGATATTGCCTCTCTGACGAGCTTTGTCGATGGCTGACATTAACGCCAACCGCTCACTGGATCGCGCACTGTAGCGAATCGCCTCTTGCCACGCCAGAATCGCCCCTAAGTAGTTTTGTTGCGTAAATTCCGCCACGCCTTTTAAATCTAAGGCCGTAGCTTGGGTGGGATCCGCCGTTAAAATAGTCTCGACGATTTGCAGCATTTTCGCGGAACTCTGATTGTCATTAGCATAAAAAACCGCTTGGGCGTATTCCACCAATAAGTTCACTCGGCCATCGGCGTTTTGCGCCAAGGTGTCCAAGGCTTTTTCGTAGGCTAATACCGCTTCCTGGTAGCGATTGCTGTTCATGTGATCGCTTGCTAAGTAATACCAGTCTTCTGCTCGATCAAAACGCGCACTGCGATATTGCAAAAAGTCGGTGATTTTTTCAGGCGTTAATCGTTGCTTTTGCAAATCTTCTGTAAAAGCCACGTCTTTGGCGTAACCCATCCACTGATACAAGCTCACACTGCCGATAATAGTCACGGTCGCCGCGCCCAACATCGCCCAACCCGCTAAGGGAAGCTCGTTCGCCTGAGCGACAAAAGATCGCTGAATGGAGGTATTTGCTTCGTGATTCACGTCCAACAGTAACTGGGCCGATTCTTTTTTCGTCAATCGACCGGCGTTTTCTTCCTCGGCGATTTCCAGTCGTCTTATCTGCAAAAAAGACGCACGTTTGCTCTTTGCAGACCGTTTAGCCTCTCGGCCAATCGCCCCATAAAACAGCACAAGGCTGATCACCAATATTCCAGCCATGATCAAATAGGCAAGCATCATTGCGGTGTTCTCCGTCGTTTTCGGTTAGACACTATGATCAACACAAAAGCCAATACTCCTACAGCGAGCAAAATGAAGGGCCCATACCAAAGTAAGAAAGTCGCTGAAGAATGCTCTGGTCGATACAACACAAAGGCGCCGTATCGAGCTACCATGTAATCGATGATTTCTTGATCGGTTTTACCCTGCTCTATCATCTCGAAGACCAAACGTCGTAAATCCAAGGCAATGCTGGACTCCGAATCGGCCACATTTTGGTTTTGGCATTTAGGACAACGCAACTCGGTCACCAAGGCTTGATAACGGGTTTGATTCAACTCAGAGCTGAACACTATTTGCTCTTGTGCCGATACAGGCCAAGCTAAAACAGCCATCAACAGCAGCACACTATGAATGATTGGTTTCATTGCAAGTACTCTTTCATCGTCGGCCAGTTTTGCTCGTTAATTTCTCCTTGATGGCGATACGCCACTACACCGTTGCTGTCCACCACAAAGGTTTCTGGGGCGCCTGTGATGCCCATATCCAGACCAAAATGACCTATTTCATCCATTAAAACCTGCTGATAAGGGTTACCTTTTTCTTCTAGCCATTGCAGTGCCAAAGCTTGTTGATCTTTATGATCGATACCAATAATGGTGATACCAGACTGAGCTAAACGATTCAAAAAGGGGTGCTCTATGTGACAGGCCGGGCACCAGGTTCCCCAAAAGTTGATCAAATATGGCGTGCTCGGCAGATCGGCATTGGTGACTAACTCATCATCAAACAGCGATACCAGAGTAAAGTCAGGCACACTTTTTCCAACCAAGGCCGATGGCATGTAATTCACGTCTTTTCCCAACTGAGAATAAAACACGCCCCCCAAGGCTAAGAACATAACGAGCGGTAAAAATAGCAGTATCTTTCGCATCTTATGCCCCCGCTCGTTTACGATATCGTTTATCTAACGCCGCCAATAGACCGCCCGCCATCATCAATAAACCACCTAGCCAGATCCAGCGCACAAAAGATTTTACATAAATGCGCACGCCCCACGCAGACTCGTCTATTTGCTCACCCAATGAAACATATAAATCGCGCGTAAGACCAGCGTCTAACGCCGCCTCGGTCATCACTTGTTGACGTGTGGTAAAAAAACGCTTTTCGGGAAACAAGGTCGCCACGACTCGGCCATTTTGGTAGGCGGTAAATTGCCCCTTGCTAGAGACGTAGTTTGGCCCTGTCACCCGTGTCATTTGATCAAACTGAAACTCATAGCCGGCAATGTGTGCTGTATCGCCAGGCGACAACCGCAACATGGATTCTTCGCTGTTCACACTCACCAGCACTATGCCCACCAGTGTCGCAGCGATGCCGAGGTGCGCCAACAACATGCCGTAATAATTGCGTGGTAACTGACGAGCTCTTGGAATAATGCCTTTGGTGCCAGCGGAAACCTTGCTAAACCAATCGGAGAAGGATAACACCACCACCCAGAACACCACCGCTAAGCTGATAAACGCCAACCCGCCAAACTCATAACAATAAACAACCACGGCCGACAAACCAAAAGAGAACATCGCCGCTAAACCACAAGGCTTGAGCAAAAGACGCGTCGGTGTTTGGTGCCATTTCGACAAGGGCCCCACCGCCATGAGCACAATCAGTAAAAGAGCAATCGGCGTAAACACACTGTTGAAATACGGCGCGCCGACAGAGATTTTCCCCAGCCCTAATGTATCGAACAACAAAGGGTACAAGGTCCCCAGCAAAACCGTCAGGGTTAACACCGTAAGTAAAATGTTATTCATCAACAACCAGGCTTCTCGGCCAGTCAGCCCAAGAGACACCGTCGAGCGCACCTGAGCCGCACGAATGGCGTACAAGAGCAAACTGCCGCCCACTAAGACAATCAACAAGCCCAAAATAAACACCCCGCGAGTTGGATCGGCCGCAAAGGAATGCACCGACGTCAGCACGCCAGAGCGCACTAAAAATGCCCCCAGTAACGACAAGCTAAAGGTGAAAATCGCCAACAACACGGTCCAGCTCTTAAACACACCACGTTTTTCAGTGACAGCAAGAGAATGCAACAACGCCGTACCCGCCAGCCAAGGCATAAAAGAGGCATTTTCGACTGGGTCCCAAAACCACCAGCCGCCCCAGCCCAATTCGTAGTAAGCCCACCAGCTGCCCAACGTAATACCCAAGGTCAAAAATGCCCACGAGGCCGCGGTCCAAGGTCTTGCCCAACGCGCCCACGCGGCGTTTAAATTCCCCGTGATTAGGGCCGTGACCGCAAAAGCAAATGCCACAGCAAAACCAACGTAACCCATATAAAGCAATGGCGGATGCACTATCAGGCCAAAATCTTGCAAGAGTGGGTTTAAATCACCACCGTCCGCTGGCACATCGGGCAAAATACGCACAAAAGGCGACGAGGTAAACAGTAAAAAAGACAAGAAACCTACGCACACTGTGCCTAACACAGCCAATACAACAGGGCCTATTTCTAAAGGTAAGGTGCGAATTTTAAGCGCCACGGCGGTACACCAACCGCATAAGATCAGCACCCACAACAATAAAGAACCTTCATGGCTGCCCCACAAGGCACTGAATTTGTACCAAATAGGCAACTGACTGTTTGAGTTTTGCGCCACATACAATACCGAGAAATCGTCCGTCAAAAAGGCCGAACTCAAGGCCACAAAACTCACCAACACCAATAAAGACATGATTAAGGTAAGCGGTTGCGCCATACTCAGCAGCAAACGATTGCCTTTCCAATAGCCAAGTAAAGGCAATATCGATAAGAGTAAGGCAAAAAACAACGATAAGATCAGGGAAAATTGACCCACTTCAGGAAACATAAACAACCTAGGCTAATCGCTCTTTGATTAAAGTGACTGCAGTAAAAAGCACTTTACTCAAAAAAGCATTAATAAAAATTTTTACTAAAAAGACGCAGCGGAACCTGCTCCCGTCACTTTTTTGCTTTCTGCTTTTTTCAGCGCATCAGACACTTCTGGCGCCATGTATTCTTCATCGTGTTTGGCAAGCACTTGACTTGCTTTAAACACACCGTCGATCATCATTTCCCCTTGCGCCACTATGCCTTGCCCTTCGCGAAATAGGTCGGGCAAGATACCTAGGTATTCAATGGTCATGCTGTACTCGTAATCGGTCACATCAAACGACACCGCCAGTGTCTCAGGGTCACGCTTAACACTGCCATCCACCACCACGCCACCGGCTCGAATGGTGGTATTTTGCGGCGCTTCGCCTTGGGCAATTTGTGTGGGAGAAAAAAATAAATTGATGTTTTGCTGCAAGGAATACATCACCAAGCCAACCACTGCGCCAAGGATCAGCACAATGGCGACCACCCACAACAAACGCTTTTGTCTAACGGGATGCATCGACGCCTCCCGCTTGACGCCCTGTTGGATGAACCGTTTTATTGCTACTCTCATCACGGTAAAAACGTTTTTGTAATCGTGTATAGGTTTTACGTCGAGCCGATAGGGTCTGCCAAACAAGCCACATCAACACCAAAAGACTGATGCCATAAGCCGACCAAACATAGAAGCCGTGCTTGCCCATCAGCAAAAAATCCATTGTGCTAGTAAACGCCATGTTTCGTTACCTCTTGTTTTACCCAGCTTGTTCTACGCTCACGCCATAAAATATCAGACTGCATACGCCATAAAACCAACCCTACCACCAAAACATAAAAACCAATCACTGCAACGAGCAAAGGCAACCACATGGACGCCGGCATCGCAGGCTTGTCGGTTAAGGTAAAAGTGGCCCCTTGATGCAAGGTATTCCACCATACCACCGAATACTTAATGATAGGCAAATTGATCAAACCGACGAGGCTAATCACCGCCGCGCTTTTATCTGCTAAAGCCACTTCTTCTAAACTGTTTTGTAGGGCAATAATGCCCATGTACAATAAAAACAACACCAGCATAGAAGTAAGACGAGCGTCCCACACCCACCAAGCGCCCCAGGCGGTTTTACCCCAAATAGCACCAGTCACCAGAGCAATAAAGGCCATCACGGCACCAATAGGCGCCATGGCGTTAATAAAAATAGCGGCGGTCTTGATGCGCCACACCAGCCCTACCAGACCTGCTATTCCCAACGCCAAATAACAAGACTGCGCCAACATGGCGGCAGGTACATGCAAATAAATAATGCGCACACTGTTGCCTTGTTGATAATCTTCAGGGGCGAACGCCAGCCCCCAAATTAGCCCCACTACCAAAACAAGCAAGCCCGACACAAATAAGGGGCGCGCCCAGGCGTAAGACCAATAAAAAAACCATTTTGGCGATCCAAACTTATGCAACCATGCCCAGCTCATTAGTTCACACTCGCTTTTATCGCAATCGCCGACAGGAAAGGCGATACCACTAGAGACAACAAAGACATCGCTAACAACATGGCCAAAAATCCACTGTAAGGTAACCCCGCCTGAGCCGCCTGTAAGCCTGACGTGGCAAAAATGATCACCGGCACATAAAACGGCAGTATTAACAACATCACCAACATGGCACCTTGTTTCAACGACACCGTTAAGGCCGCCCCTAACGCGCCCATTAAGAAAATACTTGGCGTTCCCAGTAACAAAGTGAGCATCAAGACCCCAAGGTCATCATTGGGCAAAAACAACATTTGCCCTAATAAAGGCGTCATCACCAAAAGAGGCAAGACAACCGCCCCCCATTGCAACATGACCTTAATCAGCACCAAAAGCGACAAAGACAAACCACTGACCACCCACTGCTCCATTGAACCGTCACGATAGTCTTCTTTGAACACCCCTTCTATCGCCATTAATAAAGCCAACACGGTCGCACACCAAACAATACCCCCTGCGGCTGGCGTCAGAAACGCTGGAGAAGGGTCGATGCCCAGAGGAAATAAGGTCACCACGATGACAAAGAACAGCAAAGCATTCAGTACGTCTTGTTTACTTCGCCAAAGCACCGCATATTGCGCGCGCATAAAAGAGGTATACGTCATGGCACTAACGCCAGTTCACGGACACTAAGAGAGCAAGGCGCTTGATGGGTCGTCAATAACACCATGCCGCCTCGCGATAGATGTTGCTGAATATGCGCTTCTAACATAGCAACGCCGCTGGCATCCAGAGCCGCAAAGGGTTCATCGAGCAACCATAAAGAAGCGTTGGTGAACCATAAACGCGCCAGAGCCACACGTCGGGCTTGCCCCGCCGACAGGCTTTTTACCAGAACGTCCTGAAGATGAAAAAGGCCAAGCTGTCTCAACGCTTGATCGACCTGATCTAGAGGCGCATGGGGCGAATAAAAGGCGATATTTTCCGCCACACTTAATCGCTCTTTTAGCCCCGTTGAATGGCCGATGTAGATCATCGTTTGCTGTAGCAACCTTCGATCTAAGGTGACATCTTGATCGGCGAAAAAGATCTGTCCCTCTTGCACTGACATAACACCTGCAACCACTTTAAGTAGAGAACTTTTCCCTGCGCCATTTTCCCCAAGAATCCGTATTGCCTCTCCTGCTTGTACGGAAAAGGACAAATCTCGACACAGATCTCGATCTGATCGCTCGATTCCTAATCCGGAAATAGTCAAAGAAACAGAAAAATGCAAAAGATTTACTCATCTGGGCCGATAAAATCACAGTGACTCATTAATGCCACCAAAAGTAACGCCCAGCTATTATATGAGAATTCTTCTTAAATGCGAATAGGAAGGCAGATTCAATGCTCTCTGATATTTCATCCAAACTGAACCAAACTTCGACCCATAAAAACACTCAGTCCAGTTCATCACCGGCGACGAGTCAAGCCGGTGTTTTGGGAAAATTGAGCAGCGAAATACAACTCATTGATTCACTCAAAATGATTAAATTGCAAGGCAGTGAGCCCTTAAGCTTTCAAGGCAAACCCGCTCAGCTTTTACACGCCACCAGTGCAGGTCGCCCTATTAGCTTAATCAATACCGGTTCGCCCATCGATGTTCACAACGCCAAACCCGCTCAGCTCAACAACCTGACGCTGGCGTCTCGCGTTGTGAATCTCACTGTGACTTCGGTAGCCGACAACTCAAGCGCTTCAGTCAACTCACCAAAAGCGGTCACTGTGACCGATGGCCAGTCGTCCTTTACAGTGATAAGCCAGCAAGCTCTTAAAAAAGGCGATCAGCTTCGCGTTTTCGTGGATGCCAATCAAAAAATGCAAGCGCTTCCCGCGCAGGCGAACTCTGCTCTGTCCTCGACTCAGCTAGACGCCTTAAAACAGAGCCTACCTAAGCAACTGTCGATAAGTGAGATGAACCAGCTGATCAAGCAGCTACAAGCACTTAATGCCAATGCCGATAACCTACCGCCGAAGACCCAAGCCGCATTGAAACAGCTAGTACAACACCTTCCTAATTTAGCCGCCCTGACCCAGTCACCCGACGCCATGAAGCAAGCTATACAAAACAGCGGTGTGTTTTCCGAGTCATTACTTCTTAATCAAAAAGATCAATCCATTCCCGCTGACTTAAAACTGAATCTGGCAAGGCTCAAAGAGACCCAAGAGCAACCTACGGGATTAAAGCCTCAAAGCCTTCCGACCGACAGCATCGCCAACGCTATAGAACGCATAACCACCAACCAGTTACGACACTTTTCTGACCCATCACAGCTGTCAGCACAGGCCTTCCCTCTGCAGGTTGAATTTCCTGTGCAACAAGGCAAAGACTCTCATCTTGTGCAAGTAGAAATAGATCAAGACGCCAGCTCGGAAGAGCAGGACCCAAAAGATCGGCGCTGGTTAGTGAAGTTAAAATTTGATTTTGAAGAAACAGGACGCTTCGATGCAAGAGCCAGTATCCAAAACAATACGGTGGGCGTTCTGTTTGCCGCCGAAGAAAAAGACACCGTACAAAAATTGCAAAAATCCATCCCCGAACTTAGACAACAGCTAGAAGCAAAAGATATAGAAATAAACAGGTTAGATGCGTTTCAAAGTAAATTAGAACGCCAAGAAACCCCGTTAAACCAAACGCACTCTTTGATCGATGTGAGAACCTAATGCAGAAAGCCATCGCATTAAGATACGACTACAGCTCAGCACCAACCGTTACTGCCAAAGGCAGCGGGAAAATAGCCGAGAAAATAATGGCCGTGGCAAAGGAAAACGATGTATTGCTGCATCAAAGCCCTGAACTTGTAGAAATGCTCAGTAGCTTGGAGTTAGGAGAGGAAATACCGGAAGCTTTGTACTTGGCCGTGGCCGAAATTATTGCCTTCGCCCATAACCTTAAAAAGCATCAGTGGTAGTCTGAATTTCGTTTGGACTCTTGTTTTAGTAAGCTGATCAACTCAGCTTCTGCACGAATCAACCCGCATTTTGATACCAGATCGTCAATGGTCGCACCCATTTCCAATAATTCCATGGCACGATTGTAAGACACGCCACCTTCTTTCGATAAAATTTCAGACTGTTTTTCAACCGCCAAATTAAGCTTCTTCTCAATCGCGACCAAACGTCGCCCCATACCAATAGAACCCGACGCCAGCACTTGAACATGCTTCTTTTGGCTCGCCTCTACCTCAGTATGGTGGCGCTTCATCTGTGCCACACGCTTCGATAACCGGAAAGCCCAAATAGACACGGCAATCAGCATGACGAACTGAAGCACCAAGAGTAAATTAAATATCCACTGGGATTCCATCGCGTATCGTTGCCTTATCGCTTACATTGAGCCTATTTCAGACCATTCATCTTTCGACAATAACTTGTCGAGGTCCACAAGAATCAACAGAATATCATTTTTATGGCAAACACCTTGAATAAACTTCGATGAATCGTCGTTGCCCACATTCGGAGAAGGTTCTATCTCAGACTGACGCAAATACACCACTTCTGATACCGCATCCACCAAAATACCGATCACGTGACCTTCTACTTCTAAAATCATGATGCGCGTGGCGTCTGTGATTTCACCGGAAGGTAAGTCAAAACGCTGGCAAGTATCGATCACTGTCACCACTGTGCCGCGTAGATGAATAATACCCAATACAAACGAAGGTGCACCAGGCACAGGGGCAATTTCGGTATAACGTAAAACTTCTTTCACCTGCATAACATTAACGCCATAAATTTCATTTTCTAGGCGAAAAGTTACCCATTGCAACATGGGATCTTCAGCTTGATTTGCGCTTTTTAACGCGATACTCGTAGACATTATTCTTCTCCCACCAACTCAAAACGATTATTTTTTAAGGGGTTGTTTGAACCCATTACTGGGATCTTCTAAAATTTCGATAAAACCTTGTACATCTAGTATGGCACACATGTGGTCAATCACAGTACCGGCCAACCAAGGCCTTTTGCTCCGATCTGTACGCCATTTTACCTGCGAGGGCTCTAACGTAATGGCTTCGGCAACTCGCTCACAAGCGACACTCCAATCTGATCGATCAAGTTGAATCACAAACTTAAAGTTGTCTTTCATACTGCCTTTATAATGATTGGGCATGACCCAAAGCGCCGTGTCTACGGTTCGCAGATTAAATTCACCCACATTCGCGACCCCCATAAACCAGTCTGGTTGACCAAAAATGTTGGTTAGTTTGTCCGCTCCGCTTTGAAAAATACCACCTAATTCCACTAGCGGCACCGCCATTTTCAGACCACCCACATAAAAGAGTAAACACTCAAAACGACCGGTCGCCCAAGGCAAAGGCTCTGTTTTCGCCACACGAGATATTTTAGCTGGCTCTGGCTCTGGCTCTGGCTCTGGCTCTGGCTCTGGCTCTGGCTCTGGCTCTGGCTCTGGCTCTGGCTCTGGCT
>NZ_JAGSSV010000006.1:56455-174509 GCF_018145875.1 Marinomonas vulgaris
TGGCTCTGGCTCTGGCTCTGGCTCTGGCTCTGGCTCTGGCTCTGGCTCTGGCTCTGGCTCTGGCTCTGGCTCTGGCTCTGGCTGAATATTGTGCTCTGCTATGGCATTTTCAAAGTTTTTAAAAGAAGCGTCCAGTGATTGTAATTCTTCTTCGTTTAATGTCTCTTCGCTTGGCGCTTTTTCTTGCAGCTTATCCGGTTCGTTATCTTCTGATTCACTGGTTTCTGACTCAATAAACTCAGGCTCAAGGCTCTCTGCTTTAGAATCAGTGCATTCTTGAGAAACAACGCTCTCTTGGTCCTGCTCGATTTCGTGTTCTTTCAGGATCGGCTCAGACGTGGCTTCTTGCAGCAAATCATCAAGGTATTGCTGGAGCGCTATCTGGGGTTTGATCAACGCGGGTTCTTTGTTCTTTATCTCTTTCATAAAAATTTATTGTACCGCTGGCGTCATCAAAGACTCCATTAAACTGGCATAAGCCTTAATGCCTCTCGCACTGCTGTCTAAAGCAGAAGGCGCAATGCCCGCTGTGCTGGCGTCTCTCAGCTTGGTGTCAACTGGAATGACAGAGTGCCAAACCAGTTCATCATAGGTATCTTTGAGTGTCCGCAGACTCTTATTGGACGCTTGAGTACGTCGATCAAATAAAGTAGGTACAATCAAAAAAGGCACAGGGCGTTTTCTGGCACGATTGATCATGGTAAGGGTTCTTACCATTCGCTCTAAGCCTTTAATGGCCAAAAACTCAGTTTGTACTGGAATCACTAGCTGCTGACACGCCGCCAAGGCATTGATCATTAACACGCCCAATACCGGTGGGCTGTCGATCAATACATAGTCGTAATCGTCCCACAAAATTGCCAAGGTTTTAGAAATAACTAACCCCATGCCGCCTTGCGCTTGAGCGTGACGTTCTAAGGTCGCCAGTGCCGTAGAAGAAGGCAGTAGAGATAAATTAGGATGACCTGTTTCAAGAATCAAAGAAGCAGGTAAAGTGTCTGGAATTTTGCCAGAGGTCTGGAACAGGTTGTAACTGCTTTTTTCAATCGAATCAGGGTCGAAACGAAAGTAACTGGTCAAAGAGCCATGTGGATCTAGGTCGATCATAAGGACTCGCTTACCAGAATCGGCTAATAACCCTGCTAAGGAAACGACTGTGGTCGTTTTACCAACGCCACCTTTTTGATTCGCCACTGCCCAAATGTGCACTCCGACTCCCCTGATATTCTATACTGTTGTTGTGCTTGTTAATTTCTTGCCATCTTATACAGTAATGGGTTACTGAAACAAGTAATCATGCACATTATCGGCGTCACGCTTGCTGATACGTAAAACCACCCGTCGATTTTGCTGACGAGCATCCTCGTTGTTGTTTCTGACTTTGGGGTGTTCACTTGAAAACCCGATTGGTGCAATCATTTTTGGGTCAACACCACGGTAAACCAGTTCATCTACTACAGACGCGGAACGCAAACTTGATAAGTGCCAATTAGACACCAGTCGATTGGACACCACAGGTAAATCATCAGTATTACCCTCAACTAAGATAACCGATGGATAGCTTTTTAATATATTAGCCACCACCATCAACAAGGCAACCGCTTCATTGGTCAAATCGTATTCACCTTGACCAAATAATAGCCCAGACTTTAGCTCAAGGCTTACCCAATCGGCTGACTCGGATACGGCAATGTCTCCGGTGGCTCGTAAACCTGTAAACTGACTTTCTACTAGCTGACTTAATATTGAAAATATCGCGGACGAGCGACCCTCTTCAGTAGCAGGAATTGCATCTGGCGTGGCTGTTGCCTCAATCACTTCAATTTCTTTTGGCTCACCAACAACAGGCTCACCTATATTGATGGGCTTGACAGATTTTTGTACTGCATCAAAAACACCATCAAGACTTTCTTTTAAGCGCACTTCATCACCAGCATTTTTTAATGATAAGGAATACAAGGCGACAAAAAAAGCAAACAGTAGAGTAATGAAGTCAGCATAAGATAAAATCCAACGATCTCGCCCTTGCGTGTCAGAAGACGATGTTTTCTTCATCGATCTTCGACGCCGAGGCGGCCTTGGGGTTGTTTCACTCATAGGTATTGAGCTCAAGTTCTAGTCGATATGGATGCTTGCCCACCGCAATCCCACAAATACCGTCGATCAATAACTGATGATACAACAGCTCTTTTTCGATATAACCTGTTAACTTTTTCACGATAGGAAAAACTACTAGATTAGCAAAACCCTGTCCGTACAGAGTAGACACAAACGCTACCGCTATACCGTGGCCTAGAGCTTCTGGGCTATCTAAATTGGCCATCGCTTGAATCAGACCTAAGACAGAACCCATAATGCCTAATGTCGGAGCGTAGCCACCAATGGATTCTAAAAAAGACACACTCTTCATTCGTCTGTCGTAAAGCCTCATAGCATCATCGTGCAATCGATCAGACAGTAATTCTGGTTCTGCGCCATCAATCGCCATTTGCAAAGCGCGGCTAGAAAACGAGCTGCCCAATACTTCGATATCCGATTCTAGCGCCAATATAGATAACTTACGGGCTTTATGAGCAAGATTATTAAGGGAAGAACGAGCGGAATTGAAATCGTAAACAGGAGGGAAAAGGCTCCATTTGACTAACGCGAAGGCTCGCAAGGATTCGTGAATGCTGCTTTGAATTAGGGTAGCGCCGATACTACCAACAATAACAATGATCGCAGAGGGCAAGTTAAGAAGAAGGACAACCTCCCCTCCTCCTAACCAGTTTGCTAGAAATACCGAGCTAAACGCAATGATAAGTCCTGCTAAGGTAACAAAATCCACTAACTAACCTCACGTGCGATGCGCTCACCGATATGATCTAAATGAATAACGTCATCGGCTAAATTGGCTTTTTCAACCGCCATCGGCATACCGTAGATCACACAAGACTCTTCGCTTTGAATCCAAACTCGTGACCCTGAACTCTTCAGCATGCGTGAACCATCTCGCCCATCAAAACCCATTCCTGTCATTACAACCGCTAACACTTTACCTGGGTAGCATTTAGACGCGGAGCCAAAAGTCACGTCGACAGAAGGTTTGTAATTCAGTCTTTCGTCACCCTCAAGAATGCGTACGCAACCTCCGTTACGAGAGTCAATCATCATTTGCTTGCCACCGGGGGCAAGAAGTGCCACACCTGGTTGTAGACGATCACCGTCTTGAGCTTCTTTGACTGTAATTTGACAAATATTATTGAGCCGCTCCGCAAATGCACCGGTAAATGCCGCTGGCATATGCTGAACAACAACCAATGGTGCAGCAAAACTTTTTGGCAATTTAGTCAAGACGCTTTGTAAAGCCATTGGACCGCCAGTTGACGTACCGATCGCCACCAAACTCACTCTTTTTCGAGAACGAGGAATAATAACACCCCGTTCTGTGACGATAGGTTTGGGAGCTTCTCGTGGTGGTGGCGCTTCAAGGTATTGCCTATTACCCGAAAAGCGCGTTCTTGACACCAGCAACACACGTTCGATTAAGGCACGTTTCACCATTTCAGAATCACGAGAAATGTCTTCGAAATTCTTCGGCATAAAATCCACTGCACCCGCTTCTAGTGCGTCTAAAGTAATCTTCGCCCCTTCATGGGTCAAAGATGAAAACATCAGCACAGGTGTTGGCTTCAGCTTCATGATATTACTCACAGCAGCAATACCATCCAAAACAGGCATTTCATAATCCATCGTCACCACATCCGGTGATAACGATTGAACCTTATCGATCGCTTCTCGACCGTTGTTGGCAGTACCAACAACAGTCAATCGTGCGTCACTCTCAAATATTTCTACCAGACGACGGCGAAAAAAACCCGAATCATCTACAACAAGAACCTTAATAGGCATATCACATCCCCAAAATGAAAAACCTATTACCTAGATGCATAGCATTTCAGCATACTAGGCACATCAAGGATCAAAGCAATACGCCCATCTCCGGTAATAGTGGCTCCTGCCATACCTGCCGTACCTTGTAGCATTTTACCGAGAGGCTTGATCACTACTTCTTCTTGACCAACAAGTTGATCAACAACAAAGCCAACTTCCGTCATACCAACTTGCACCACAACAACGTGTGCCTCAGTCGGTAAATCGCCCTTATGGCGTTCTTTAATCAGCCAGCTCTTAAGATGGAATATAGGCAATGTCTTACCGCGGATCACCACAACCTGCTGACCATCAACGACATTGGTTTTCTTTAAGTTTAAGTGGAATATCTCATTCACACTGACTAAAGGAAACGCAAACGCTTGATCGGATAAGGTCACCATCAAGGTCGGCATAATAGCGAGCGTTAATGGCACCTTAATAATAAATCGCGAGCCTTGCCCCAATACAGATTTAATCTGCAATGTGCCGTTTAGCTGTGAAATTTTCGTTTTAACAACGTCCATCCCCACGCCACGTCCAGACACATCGGTGATCTCTACCTTAGTAGAAAAACCTGGAGCAAAGATCATGTTAAAGGCTTCTTCATCAGACAGACGCTCAGCTGCGTCCATGTCCATGATACCTTTTTCCACTGCTTTTCTACGCAACACATCCGGGTCCATACCTGCACCATCGTCTTCGATGGACAGTAAGATATGATCACCTTCTTGTTCGGCAGATAGCACCACATGACCGACTCGTGGTTTGCCTTTTGCTTCTCGCACATCTGGTGCTTCAACACCATGATCGACCGAGTTTCTCACCAAGTGGACAAGCGGATCCGCAAGGGCTTCTACTAGGTTTTTATCTAAATCTGTTTCTTCCCCACGAAGCTCTAGATTGACTTCTTTCTTGAGGTTTCGAGCCAAATCTCGTACTACGCGAGGGAATTTACCGAATACTTTCTTGATCGGCTGCATTCGTGTTTTCATCACGGCATTTTGCAAGTCGCCGGTGACAACATCTAAATTTGAAACCGCTTTACCCATCGATTCGTCTTCGCTTTGTAAGCCTAAACGAACCAATCGATTTCGAACCAACACCAACTCGCCAACCATGTTCATAATGTCGTCGAGACGTTTTGTGTCAACACGCACCGTCGCTTCTTGCGTCACTGGGGCGTGCGTGACTTTTTCTTTCACTGGCTCTGCAGAAGAAGCCTTATCCGCTTTAGGGGCTACTTTGGGCTTAGGTGCCGCTTTTGGCTCCGGCTTGGGCTTAACCGGTTCTGGTTTCGCTTTCGCCTGCTCAGCTTTGGGTTTTTCGGCAGCCTTTTCTTTCTCAGCTTTCTCTTTGCTTTGTAGACTGTCCAACAGAGACTCAAATTCATCTTCTGTTATCAGATCTGATTCGCCCCCAGCTGGAATCCCAGCCGAAGTACTGTCCGACGAAGTATCTTTTTCAGTAGCGTCATCCTTTGAATTTGGCGCCTTCTTTTCACCGTGCAATTTATCAAGTAAGGCTTCAAACTCATCTTCTGTGATTTCATCAGACTCAACCGCATCCGCTTGTGTCGATTCGCTCTTAGCGTCATCAATACCTGGCGCACCACTGCCATGAAGTTGATTCAAAAGAGCATCAAATTCATCTTCAGTGATTTCATCATCAGTTTTTGCGGCTGGTTCGGATGTTTTCGACGTTTTCTCACTCTCGGTTTTGTTATCATCCATATCCGATGAAACACCACCTAAAGCATCTAACAAAGATTCAAACTCATCGTCAGAAATATCAACAGATTCTTCAGAAGAACTACCGGCCTGAGATATTGGCTCCTCAGCAGGTTCGTCTTCCTCAACTTCTGTGTCTTCTATTGTGTCTTCTTCAATCTCGTCAGCATCCGACTGATTTGCCTTGGCAAGCTCTTCGGCTGTTGGTGCAGTAGCATATACACTCAATGCAGAGATAAGTTCAGGTGACGCAGGCTCTGGTTCACCACCGGCACGAACAGCATCAAACATTTCGTTCACGGCATCTAGCGCTTGCAACACAATGTCCATCAGGTCAGAGTCAATCTGACGTTGGCCATTTCTCAAAATATCAAAAACGTTTTCAGCATAATGACAGCAATTAACAAGCGGCGTCAGCTGTAAAAAACCCGCGCCCCCTTTGACAGTATGAAATCCACGAAAGATCGCATTAAGCAAAGGCTTATCATCAGGGTTTTGCTCTAAATCTACTAACTGTTCGGAAAGCTGCTCGAGAATTTCTCCAGCTTCTACCAAAAAATCTTGTAGAATTTCTTCATCGACCTCGAAACTCATCCTCAGCTCCTTCTAGAAACCAAGACTTGATAGCAAGTCGTCTACTTCGTCTTGACTATTCAGTACTTCAGGGGTTTTTTGTTTATTAATAGCCGGGCCGTGCCCACGAGTGTCATCGTGCTCAGACTCATTTTCTAGGTGTTCAATCCCAGAAATACTATCAACGCGTCCAGCAACAGCAACAAGATGCACAAGCTTTTCTTCTACATCTCGAATTAAATCATTCACTCTAGCGATAACTTGACCGGTTAGGTCTTGATAACCCTGCTCTAGAAGAATTGTGTTGAGGTTTGAATGCAAGGTGGTCGCACTTTCGTCTGCGTAGGATAAAAAGACGTCAATGCGTTTGTACAATTCACGGAATTCTTGTGGTGTTAAATCTCGTTGAATTAGGCGTGTCCAGTCTTTGCGTAAGTCTCGAGCTTGGCTCTGCAATTCACTTGCGACGGGGACACTGCTGTCTACCATGTCCATGGTTTTATTTGCTGCAGCACTGGTCATTTCAATAACATAATCCAGCCGATCCGACGCATCAGTGATCTTGTTGGCCGTATCACTGCCTTCTTCACCGACGACCAAATCCACTGAGCCAACCTGAAAATCTCGAATAGCATCATGCAGGCTTCGAGTTAAGAACCCAACTTCGTTATAAAAACTATTGTGACGAGCTTCGCTTAACTCTTGAATTTTCTTTATCGCACCACTGAAATCACCGACCTCAATGTAATTCAAAAGCTCTACAGCGCCATCTTTCACTAGCTTTTCAAAATCCACTAGCCCAGACTCCAGTTTGTTTGACATTGAAATTCCCTATTTTGCAGCGTCTATTCGTTCAAAGATTTTCTCAATCTTCTCTTTAAGCGCAACCGCAGTAAACGGTTTAACCACGTAGCCATTTACGCCAGCTTGCGCCGCAGCAATGATTTGGTCACGCTTCGCTTCCGCCGTTACCATAAGAACAGGGGTACTTTTTAACTTTTCGTCAGAACGTACTGCTCGCAGCAACTCAATACCTGTCATTCCCGGCATATTCCAATCTGTTACCAGAAAATCGATCGTTCCCCCTTTGAGAATGGGCAATGCGGTTGTTCCATCATCTGCTTCGACTGTATTGGTAAATCCTAAATCCCGCAGTAAATTTTTAATGATTCGTCTCATTGTCGAGAAGTCATCAACAATTAGGATCTTCATGTTTTTATCCAACGCAACCTCCACACCCTAAAGGTAATATTTCACAACTCATAATTAATCTCGCCAATCACTTAGTCGAGCTCTGAGTCTCATAGCCGCTTGACTATGTATTTGACTCACTCTCGATTCACTGACACCTAAAACAGCACCAATTTCTTTTAAGTTAAGCTCTTCATTATAATAAAGAGACAAAACCAACTTTTCTCGCTCTGGTAAATTACCAATTTCTTCTGCTAGCTGTCCCTGAAACCCTACCTCTTCAACTAACGAGTAAGGCGTGTTATCTATTTCAGAATGAGTACTATCTAAAGTACTGGAATCAGAATCCAGCATTTCTTCGTAACTGAACAACTGAGTAGACATGGATGAATGTATCATTTCATGGTACTCGGTCATGCTGATGTTCATATGCTCAGCGACTTCCATATCGGCAACTTCTCGACCGAGTTTAGCTTCTAATTCTTTGATTGAATTGGCCACAGCTCGACCATTGCGTCGTACCGATCGTGGTGCCCAGTCAGACTTGCGTACTTCGTCCATAATGGAACCACGAATGCGAATTCCAGCATAGGTTTCAAAGCTAGCGCCTTTGGAGGACTCAAAGCGCTTATAAGCTTCAATCAATCCCATCATGCCAGCTTGAATCAAATCGTCTACCTCAACGCTGTCTGGTAAACGCGCTAACAAGTGATAAGCAATTTTCTTTACCAAATACCCATATTGCTCAACGATCGCATCAACCGACAGCGTGGCTTTTTTTGAGTATGTGTTATATCCGTTTTTGGTCAGCATAAAATACTATAAGCAACCTTTGCCATTCAAATTAGTTGCGCTGCTTTACTGTACTACATAGTTCAACGCAACGCTGTTAGTAATAACATATTTTTACTAACTACCGTACTTTAAAGATCCATAAAGCTGACTGTAATGATCTGCAGTATACACAGCTCTACTGATTAAATTATGTGCCCGAGCGGGTTCGATATCATCGGGAATTCGTTGACCATCGGCGATGTAAACCACTGGCAAACCTTCTTCGATAACCACGCTAATCGCTTCCCCTAAAGAAGCCGACTCATCTAATTTGCTGAGAACACAGCCATCTAACTGCACCTGAGAATATACGTCGATTACAGTTTTGAGCACCTGTCTTTGACTTGTACAAGGCAAAACCAGCAGCTTTTTCAAACTGGCTCTGGCGCGTTTCATCATTAGCAGTTGTCTTTCTAGATTGGAATCTCGTGGATTCATCCCTGCTGTATCAACCAGCACCAGAGAATAATGGGCGTATTTAGCCAACACTTCATTTAAATCTGAGTATTCATTCACCACTTCGACAGGCACATTTAAAATTCGACCGAAAGCACGAAGTTGCTCATGGGCGGCGATACGGTAGGTATCCGTGGTGATCAACACCACACCACTCGCACCATGTTTTAAAACATATTGTGCCGCGATTTTACCTATAGTGGTGGTTTTTCCCACCCCGGTTGGCCCCATAAAAGCGACGCAACCTTTTAATTCAGCGGCACTGGATCTAACGGGAATATAGTCCGCTAGATGAGCAAGCAGACGATTCCAGTCGTCTTCGCGACCCTTTAAATCTATGTCATCAATTAGGCGCGAAACAACAAACTCAGACAAGCCTAAAGACGTTAATTTTTCGCGAATTTTAACTTCAACTTGATTCTCTTTTGCCCCAGAACGGCTCTCGGTTTGCTGGCGTTCCATTTTTTCGCGCTGCTCTAATAAAGCACGCACGCTTTTGAGCTCTCGCTCCATATCTTGGAGTTGCTTTGTGCTTTCCGTATTGCGAACCGACAAGGCCTCTTCAACCGCTGGATCAGATTGATCTTGAGACAAGGGTGGCATATCAAAATACCGATTTGTGGTTTTTTCTACCGGTGCAGTTTGTGCCGTATTCGGGGCTTTTGGTGCGGGCGCTTGCTGTTTGGCTCTTTCGATACGATTGAGGTAATCCGCACTGGGATCAGTACTTGGTTCTGGGCGCGGTGGGGCAGCAGGTTTGGGCGTCATACTGGAAGGTAAAGAGCCGTCATAATCTAACGCTGCGACGATTTCTATCTCACCTGTGGGCAGTCTCTGGTTTGACAAGATAACAGCATCAGGGCCCACAGCGTCACGGACTTTCCGTATCGCTTGGCGCATGTCAGCTGCTCGAAACCGCCTAATTTGCATGAATAGATCAATCCTTCCAGTGTATTTTTCTTACAAATCCATAGCTTACCCGAAAGACCTGAATAAATATAGACACAAAAATCAAGCCCCAGACAGCGGAGCTATTGTCCAATTACACCCACAACGGTAATACGCTTATGGTCGGGCACTTCCTGATAAGAGAGTACAGACATGTTCACCATACCGTAACGCATAAAACGCGCCAACATAGGGCGAATCGGTGCAGAGACTATCAAGATTGGCGTATTTCCCATGGCTTCTTGTTGCTCAGCCGATTGACGCAAAGAGGTTTGCAATTGTTCTGCCATTTGTGGTTCTAATATCAAGGCTTCTTCATTTTTAATGCCTGACTGCTGACTTTGTTGAACAGTCTGCATGAGCATTTTTTCAAGCTGCGGCTCTAAAGTCAGCACAGGGATTTCTTCCACCCCATCGGCCAAAGTCTGGATAATCAGACGCGACAAAGAAGTTCGCACTGCCGCCGTTAGAATCATAGGATCTTGGGTTTTCGGCTGAACCCCCATGATGGCTTCTGCGATGGTACGCATGTCGCGAAGTGGCACACCTTCGATCAGTAGATTCTGCAATACCTTCAACAACACACTCAATGGCACCGTGTTGGGCACCAATTCTTCAGCCAATTTGGGATTGTATTGTTTCAACAAGCTCAGCAATTGTTGAACTTCATCATGGCCGATTAACTCGTAGGCGTGTTTGTGCATAATCTGGTTAATATGCGTGGCCACCACGGTACTCACGTCCACTACTGTATAGCCAAATGTCTGTGCTTGATCGCGCTTTTTGGGATCAACCCAAACCGCATCCAGACCAAATGAAGGGTCTTTACCGGGAATGCCATCGATGGTGCCAAATACCTGACCTGGATCGATGGCCAGATCTTTGTCTGGGTGAACTTCCGCCTCGGCGAGACTCACTCCCATTAAAGTGACGCGATAGGCGTTGGGCATTAGATCTAAGTTGTCACGGATATGAACGCTAGGCACCAAAAAGCCAAGGTCTTGGGACAACTTCCGACGCACCCCTTTTATCCGTGCTAATAATTCGCCCCCTTGTGTCTTGTCTACTAGAGGAATCAATCGGTACCCTACTTCTAGCCCTAACATATCAACGGGTGCCACATCGTCCCAACTAAGGTCTTTCATCTCCGCTGGGGGACTGCCTTCTGAATTGGATTTATTTGCACTAGCAGGCTTAGGTTTGGGCTTTTGTTTCTTCCTGTACTCCATGAAATACGCCAAACCACCTAAGGCCATAGCAAGAGACAGAAAGGAAAAGTGCGGCATGCCAGGCACTATTCCCATAACGGTCATCACGCCTGCCGCCACATACAAGGCTTTGGGAGAACCAAACATTTGCCCCATAACTTGCGAGCCCATATCGCCGGACTCGTTCACGCGAGTCACCATGATGGCCGCTGCAGTAGACAACATCAAAGAAGGCAACTGAGCAACCAGACCGTCCCCAATGGTTAACAAAGAATAACGCTCTATCGCTTCGGTAAAAGACAAATCGTGCTGAGCCATACCAATGGCCAAACCACCAATAATATTAATGCCCAATATGAGCAAGCCCGCAATGGCGTCCCCTTTTACAAACTTAGAGGCACCATCCATGGAACCATAAAATTCTGCTTCAGAGGCAATTTCGGTTCGACGAGTTTTGGCTTGATCAGCATCAATCATGCCAGCGTTAAGGTCGGCATCGATTGCCATCTGCTTGCCCGGCATTGCATCCAAAGTAAAACGCGCACTCACTTCAGAAATACGACCAGCACCCTTTGTGACGACGGCAAAGTTGATGATCATTAAAATCGCGAATACCACAAAACCGACCACATAATTGCCGCCGATAACAACTTCACCAAATGCTTGAATTACTTTACCAGCCGCATCACCACCTTCGTGACCGTTTAACAACACCACTCGCGTCGATGCCACGTTCAAGGCTAATCGCATCAAGGTAGAAACTAATAGAACGGTAGGGAAAACGGCAAAATCCAAAGGCCGCATGGAATAAATGGCAACAAGTAAAACGACAATGGCCAAAGCAATATTAAAGGTAAACAGAACGTCCAACAAAAAGGCAGGAATAGGCAAGATCATCATCGCCAACAGCGACAATAACAAAATAGGAATACCTAGATTTCCACTAAAAACCCCTCTCGCTTGTCCGACAAGCCGACCGCGATCAAAATTCACACATTGTTCCTAAAAGCATTAACACACTGCCCATCATTTATTCACTACCGTCCCATTGAAACTCATCGGGCACATCCAAATTGGGCATGCCTTCGGGTCTTGGCGCTCCCGTGCGTGCATTACGCAACTGATACACATAGGCCAACAGTTGAGCCACGACCTTAAAGAGCCCTTGGGGAATTTCATCGCCAATCTCAGTATGGTGATATACCGCCCGCGCCAAAGCGGGCGATTGTATCACAGGGACATCGTAGTGATTGCCGACTTCCCGAATTTTCAGGGCGATAAAGTCCCCACCTTTTGCCAAAAGAACTGGCGCAGAACCGCCCGTTTGATCGTATTTTAACGCCACTGAAAAGTGTGTTGGGTTCGTAATGATCACATCAGCATTCGGCACATCGGACATCATGCGGCTCATTGCAGCTTGCCGTTGCATTTGTCGAATACGGCCACGCACCAAGGGGTCACCCTCTTGCTGCTTGAATTCGTCTTTTACTTCCTGTTTGGTCATTTTTAATTTTTCTTTGTGCGACCATACCTGAAAGGGAACATCGATAGCAGCAATTAAAGCCAAGGCTAGAGTTACAAAGACAAACGACCAAATAACAATATCAATGCCATGGGCAATGGCCAGCTGAATACTCTGGAAAGTTAACCCTAAGGTTTCCGGCAAGAAATAATTCACCACCAAGACCGCAATCACGCCAACCAAACTCACTTTAGCGATGGATTTTAAAAGCTCCACCAGCGACTGCACAGAAAACATCCGTTTTAGCCCCGCAATCGGACTCATTTTGCTCAACTTAGGAGCCAATGGTTCCCAAGAAAAATTCAAACCGCCCAACGCAATACTACCGACAATCCCAGCCACAGCCAGAACCGACATTAGCAAAATCATAGAGTCCATCATCGCCACGACAGACTCATAAAGATGAAAAACCATGCGATTAAAGCTAAACAGGTCGTCCCTTTCAATTAAGAAATTGAAATTGAATAAGGCCGCTAAATCTCGTACCAATAAGGTGCCTGTACCATAGATGGTCACAGCTGCAACGATCAACAATAAGGCCGAACTCAAGTCCTTTGAGCGGGGTAAATTGCCTTTGTTACGCGCATCTTCGAGTTTCTTACTACTGGCGCTTTCGGTTTTTTCGCTACCGTCTTCGTTTTCAGCCATGTAATCGGATCCCCCATGTGGTGCTCATCCAGTCCATAATTTCTTCAAAGAACAGCCGGTAAATCGTGAGAAAATCTTCCAGCATAATCCAAAAGAAAAACAGAGAAAATAACATAATAACCGGAAAACCTAAGGCGAATACGTTTAATTGTGGCGAGGCTTTTGCTACCACACCAAAAGACAAGTTGATCACCAAGACCGCAATCGCCAATGGCAAGACGATCAACAAGGCTTTTTCAAACATCCAGCCACCGAGCAGCACCAGCTGCCAGTAACGGTCGCTGTCGAAACCACTGCCAATAGGCCAATAATCAAAACTCTCCGCCATATACTCAATCACCACCAAGTGGCCATTGGTTCCCAGAAACGCCAAGGCCACCATGGACAAATAATATTGCCCTAAGGTCGCCACGGAAATGCCGTTTGCCGGATCATTCGACATAGCAAATCCCAAACCCGCTTTCATAGCCGCCAACTGACCGGCCAAAGAAAAAAGCTGAAACAAGATGGTAATCACAAAACCCAGCACAAAGCCAATAATCAACTGCTCGGCGATTAAAATAATGTAGGCGGGCGACACAGGATCATAGCTCGGCACTTCTATCACGGGAGTGATAATCACCGCCACAACAAACGAAAAGGCAATGCGCACTCTGGTGTTAACCAGCTGGCTTCCAAACAAAGGCAACGCCATAAAAAAGGCGCCAATACGAAAAAAAGGCAGGAGAAAGCTGATGGTTAAATTGAGCAACTGATCGGGATAGAGTTCTAACATCAGCCGATTATCATGGGGATATCAATGAACAAATTGGTAGTGAAGTCGACCAATTTTGTCAAAATCCAAGGCCCCAGCTGCATGATTACCAAGATGGTGACAATTAGCCTAGGTAGAAACGATAGGGTTTGTTCGTTTATTTGTGTGGCGGCTTGGAACACACTCACGATTAAACCAACCACTAAGCTTGGCACCATCACCACACCAACAATCAATACAATGAGGTAAAAGCCTTGGCCATAGAGATCTAACACCACCTGAGGATTCATCGTTAAATCCCAAAACTGGCAGCAAGTGTGGACATAATCATCGCCCAGCCATCTACCATCACAAACAACATAATCTTAAAGGGTAAGGAAATAATCACCGGAGATAGCATCATCATACCCATGGCCATCAAGACACTGGCGACCACCATATCCACAATCAAAAACGGAATAAAAATCATAAAACCAATTTGAAACGCTGTTTTTAACTCACTGGTGACATAGGCAGGCATCAAGATGGTAAAAGGCAAGGTTTCCATCGATTCAATCGTTCCTTCTTTGCCTGCCAATTTGACAAAAAGCGCAATATCATCTTCTCGAGTTTGTGCCAACATAAAATCTTTTATGGGAACAGACGCCGCTTCGACCGCCTGCACTGAGGTCATTTCTTCTTTTAAATAGGGTTGTAACGCCACTTCGTTCACCTTGTCGAGCGTCGGTGTCATGATGAACAAGGTTAAAAATAGAGCCATACCAATCATTATTTGGTTGGAGGGTGTTTGCTGCAAACCAATCGCTTGGCGCAAAATGGCCAACACAACAATAATGCGCGTAAAAGCCGTCATCATCATCAAGGCCGCTGGCAAGAGCGTCAAGGCCGTCATAATGAAAAGGATTTGCAACGACACACTGTAATCTTGGCTGCCGTCCGCATTGGTAATAACCTTCACCGCGGGCAACCCAACTTCTGCCCACCCACTAACCGGAGACAGTAATACTAGGAAAAAAAGAAAGCGAATCACTTCACATCCTTTACTGGCGAGGGCTGGTCGCTGGCTCGATTTAGGTTTTGGTCTCGACCAACATCGTCCATCACATCGGCAAACGAGGCGGACTTGTTCGGCAGGCTTTTTAAGTGCGTTATGGTTTGCGCTGTCACACCGATCAAGAGGCGCTCCCCTTCCACTTCCACCAGCATCAGTTTCTCTTTAGCGCCCAAAGACTGAACATGCACCACTTTAATGGCGGATTGGCCTAACTTCATTTGAGTCAACTGGAAGCGCTTCATCACCCAAAGGCAAGCCGGTATAAAGGCGATGATAAACACCAAGGAGGCAATGACCTTCCAGATTGACGACGCCAAAGACACGCCCTGCGCATCAGGCGCTTGACTGCCGATGGCGTACACAGACGTCGCCGCCATCATAACAAGCGCAGCTAATACCAAACGTTTACACAGAAAGACATTCAAAAGGCTACTTTAACCGTTTAATCCGTTCACTGGGGCTGACTACATCCGTTAACCGAATGCCATATTTATCGTTAACCACAACCACTTCGCCATGAGCAATCAAGGTACCGTTAACCAATACATCCAGCGGCTCACCAGCAAAGCGATCTAGCTCCACCACAGAACCCTGCGTCAGTTGCATCAGATTACGAATGGCGATTTCCGTATTACCTAATTCCATCGACAGTACAACGGGAATGTCCATGATCAAATCAAGGTCAGAACCTAAACCACCGCTGGGGACAGAAGGGCCTGATAAGTTTTCCAATTTTACCGGCTCAACTTTTTGTTCAGACATGGCAGCAGCCCATTCGTCTTCTATACCATCTCCGGTCTCGCCTGTCTCACCAGCTTCAGACATGGCCGCGGCCCACTCGTCTGCTAAGCCTTCGTCCATACCTTCTTGATCAGGATTTTGTTCTTCCGCCATGTTACTTAGTTACCTTCGTTTTAAAATGTTCTTGCATTTGCACTGAATAACGCTCGTTACTCACGCCTAACTTCCCTTTAAATGTAGGGACACCGTTTGCTCTCACCGTGACAAACTCAGGCATTTCGATTGGAATAATATCGCCTGTTTTAAACTGCAGCACTTCACGCAAAGAAATCTTTCTATTCGCTACATTTACCGACAAGTTGACATCTATATCCTGGACATCTTGCTGGAGTGACTTACCCCAACGGTCATCTTTTTCATCAACATCACTTTGCACCCCCGCATCTAGCAGTTCTCGAACCGGCTCGATCATCGAATAAGGCAAAGTAATATGCAGTTCGCCACCGCCGCCGTCTAACTCTATATGAAAGGTAGAAACCACCACCACTTCACTGGGGCTAACAATGTTCGCCATCGCAGGGTTTACTTCGGAGCTCAAATACTCAAGCTCAAGTTTCAACACAGGCGCCCACGCCTCTGTTAAATCGATGAACACTTGTTCGAGCATCAATTGGACAATTCTAATTTCGGTGGGGGTGAATTCTCGGCCTTCAATTTTAGCATGTCGACCATCACCACCAAAAAAGTTGTCTACCAGTTTGAATACCAACTTTGCATCTAGGATAAACAACGCCGTACTTCTAAGGGGACGAAATTTAACCAAATTCAAACTGGTTGGAACATAAAGCGTGTGAACATACTCGCCGAACTTCATTACTTGCAAACCACCGGATGAAACATCGGCGGTACGTCTGAGCATGTTAAATAAACTGATGCGGGTGTAACGAGCAAAACGTTCGTTGATCATTTCCAGAGTGGGCATGCGCCCACGAACAATTCGCTCTTGGCTGGTGATGTCGTAGGAGGCGACACCATTCTCGTCTCGACTTTCTTCTTCATCGGCCTTGTCATCAGCACCGTGTAAAAGAGCATCGATTTCATCTTGGGATAAGAGATCTTGCGCAGACATAGATTACTGCATCACAAAATTAGTAAACAAAACACTGTCCATGCCTCTTTGACCTGTTTCTTGCTCAAGAATGCCATTAATTGCATCAAGAGAAGCCTGTTTCAGGGCGACACGACCTTCTATGGATTTGAGCTCTTCAAAAGACTGACTGGAAAACAGCAAAACAAGGCTGTTTCGGATCAAAGGCATATGCAGTTTAACCGCGTCCACTTGTTCAGCATTTTTAGACATCACTGTCATATTGAGCTGAACATAGCGCTGACGCCCGTCCACCATAAAATCAACCACAAAAACCGGATCAAGGGACAAATAAATTGACGGTTCATTCACTAGAGTCGCTTCCGCAGACTCCTCAGCACCCGCATCGCCAGAACCACTAAACAGCAAAAAATACGCCGCAGCAGCGCCACCAAGCAACACAACCACTAACACAATAATCAGGATGAGCTTTTTCTTTCCACCTGATTTAACTTCTTCTTCGCCAACATCTAAATCGTCTTTATCCGCCATACTTACAAACCTTAGGTGTCACATTCTTTGTAAAGGGCAAAAGATTACCCTATTAACTGCCTATACGCCCTATTCTACAAAGAATCCAACAGAGCACCATCAATTTCTCGATAGTTTACGCATAGTAATCCACGCCTGACGCTGTCACATAAGAAGTATTCGCTGCGATAAGATCATCTTCTAGGCCGTCGTCATTGGCTAATGAGCCATTGCGTGCTCCATTATTATTGCGGTCATTCTCTTTGTATTGCGCGCCCGACGTATCTTGCTGAGACACATCAACATCGGCGCGACTTAAATCCATTCCCTGCTGTGCCAACATATCGCGCAAACGTCCCATCTGACTTTCTAGAAGGTCGCGGGCTTGCGGGGTCGCCGCGACAAAGCTGACCTGAGTATTGGAATCACTGTCGACCGACACCTTCACCGTTAAACTGCCTAACTCAGGCGGATCCAATCGAATGTGTGCGGTGTGACCACCATCGCGGGCTACCCAAGCAACTTTTTGTGTCATCTCTCCCGCCCAACCAGGATGACCTGGCGGCACACTCATGGTCATCGCATTGGTCTGCGGGGAGTTAGTCGCCGCACTTAATATGCCTGCAGCCGCTGCAGGTCGAGCACTGTTAGCGGTTTGTATTGAGCTGCTTAATCCACCTGTTGCACCGTCGTCTGAGCGCCCTTTGTCACCGACAAGAGTGTCAGATTGCGCCGACATTCTGCCTAATATGGCCTCTTGCTCTTTTTTACGTAGCTCGATAGGCTCGTTCACCAAGACACCATCTTCTAACACCATATCACCGGCTTCTGCCGCGACCTCTTCTTCATTAAGCGCCAAGCCAGAACCTAGCAAGCCTGCTGCTTTCGTACCATCAGGCGTAGGCAAAGCAGAAGACCGACCAGATGACAAAGCAGCAGCACTGTTTGCTGCCACAGCATCACTCACTGTATTAGGAGCAGACTTTGTGGGCGAAGCGCTCATTTGAGACAACACCCAAGACAGCTCATCCGGATTGTCTAGCGGAGCCAAGTCTATTTTATCTGATGTTTCTGTCGTATCAGTCAAGACCGCTTTTTTAGTCGAATAGTCCCCATTCGCTAAACCAGTAAGTGCGGCTAACGTAGCTGGACTGGTTACATTGGATCGATTTTTTACTCCTAGATCAATCGCACCTTTCTCTGAGGCGCCATCGGCATTTTTTAATCCAGCCGATGATGTATTCACTGGGGTTACTTGTGCCGGGACCGCACTGGTCAAAACTACCTGAGCGGATTGCACTTCACCATTGGAAAGCAATGAGCTTTCAGTCGCATCTGTAACGGATAAGCTTTTGGTAGGCAAACCATCCGCACTCAAACCTATCACTGGCGTGCTCGAATTCTTTGTTGAAGTTTGGGAAGGGACAGGAATTCCTACCGCGGCACCGGTCGATACCTGAACACCATTAGTCAGTGTTGGATCACTGTTAACCTCACTGAAACCATTCGCTGTTGATTCAACCGTTGCCGTGGCGTCAGAGACCGCCACAGCACTAACCAGTTTACTATCTGTTAACGAGTCTTGAGCCTGAACCGGAAGAGTTGGCGAAGAGACAGCGGCTTTTGATTCAGAAGTCATTAACTCAGGATCAACCAAGTTTGCTGCAATGGACGCAGAATCTCTCGCATTAGATTTCTCCAACGCTGGCGTTAAGGATGTACCTGCCGCCGTAGACAAAGAGGAAGTCACACCTGGTGTTTTTTCACCTTCTGCTTGCAATAATTTGCCGCCTTGCTCGACAAGTTTCGCCGGCTCTAACGCTTGCTGAGATACGTCTTGTGAGGTGCTTTTTTGCGAATTAGCTGAACCATTAGTAGTTGATTCGCCAGATAGCTTTGGAGCAGAATTTGTAATCGTGGTCGTCGTGCTTTTATCGTTTTGATCCGCTGTGGTTTGTTGTGGTGTGGCTGTATGAGTAGGCGAACCAGCTGTAGTCACGCTATTGGCCGATGACGACGTATTGGTCGCATTTTTAGCTTGCTGAAAGTCTGCATAAAAATTGGCCCCTTTTTCAGAAGGTACCTTCATCAGGCTAGACTTGTTAGATGAGACCCCAGAGGGCAAAGGCAGTACTGTGTTTGAATCTGTGCGCATAAAATCCCCCAGCGATTAACAGGGACTATGCAATACAAAGGCCAACCTCTTTAATGGACGCCAACTTGCCACTGATAATGAGCTGTCACCGCGCTTCCGCCTTTAGAAAAGGTTAATTCTGAACAAAGCTGGTTGAGCAAAGCCAGCCCCCGATTGTACAGCAGCTTGGAATCTGACATGTCAAAATCAATCTGTTTGTAATCGAAACCTGACCCGCTGTCTTCCACATACAACACCAAGGATCGATTATGTTGCTCCGATGTCACTTTAACAGAAATTTTAACATAACCTTCTTTCAGTTGAGCTAGACGGCGTTCACGCTCTTCATAGTACAAAGAAAAACCATCCGCTGAGTTTTTCTGACTAGAGCGCAGCCCTAACACCCCATGCTCTAAGGCGTTTGAGTAAAGCTCCGACAAAATCATAAAAATCTGGCTAGAAAAGCTGCTTAATCCTGGGACTGTGGTGAGAATTTGCAGCACATAGGGCAAAGGGTCGGTATTACGCAAAGAATCCGCGTTTAGCACATACTCGAAGGAAAAGTCGGCGGGCGCTTCATCGTGACCACGATGGCGGTCTAATTCTGAAGAGTCGATGCCGATATTGGTGTCTAAGCATACATTCAGGCACGAAATATCATCTAGTGGGTTATCTACAATACCTTTCTTGTCCAATTTCGCCGTTAGCCATGACATGGCATTCGACGCTTTAATTTCGCCTTCGTATAAAGGCGCAAAAACGCTGCGACCAGATAGTGGATCAAATTCCTGATCGAATGACTCGAGAGCGTCCAGAACTCCGTCAGAAAAGGCCATCAAACGATCACCCGGCACAAAGGACATGGCTTCAATTTGACACTCAAAATCTTCGGCTGACAGAACCCCCAACGGTAAATTCTTAGAGGTGAGTCGTCTTGGTGAATCGCTCTTTTGTTCAAAAAAGAGTAAATCTGGCAAACCGCCATTCCACACTTCAACGCTTTTATTATTCACCTTGATGTCGATAAACGCCGCGCTGCAAAACATATTGGCAGGCAAAATACTTTTTAAGCGTGCGTTAATTTCAGGAATGATCTGACGCATTAAGAAGCCTTTTTTCGTCCATTCGAAAAAAATGTCCGCTAATGGTAAAGCGCCAATCGCCGCCGACAACCCATGTCCAGTAAAGTCCCCCAATAATAGGTGCATACCGCCGTTTGGCTTGTATGCTGCCAAAATCACATCCCCATTAAAGGTATTGGTACCATAATGAATGGTGGATAAAGCAGTGTCTTCAAGGCAATTGGAATGGGTAATGTTTTCATAAACGGACTTAGCGATAGATTGGTCGTTAAGCAGTTTTTCATTGTAAAGAGACATGGCATCGCGTTGTTCTTCCAGTGTTTTTTGCATCACTAAAAGTCGCACAATGGCATTTAATTTCGCGGTGATCAGTGCGGGGCTATAAGGCTTTGAAATAAAATCCACGCCACCAATACGCAGACAATTGGAAAGGGCAACAGGATCAGCAACGCCAGAAAGAAATACGATGGGGACAAACTGATCACCCGCAATGCGCTGAATGTCCATGGCGGCTTCCCAACCATCTTTACGCGGCATTTTGATGTCTAAACAGACCAGTTGTACCGTTTGCGGATCAAACTTATCGATGGCATCTTGGCCATCCACCGCCATAATAACCTTGTGACCAAACTGGCTCAAAATGGCTTTTAATAAAATTCGATCAGACGGGTTATCATCCGCAATCAATATGGTTAACACTTGTTCCATATGACATTACTCAGTAATTTCAAAAAGCCGATGAAAATTCGCCATTTTGAGGGTGTTTATTACCGCACGATTAACATGAACCAAACGGATCTGCGTGCTTCGTTCTCCAGCGTGATCCCTCAATAGGAGCAACATGCCCAAAGCCGAACTGTCTAGGTGTAACACGTTCGCAAGGTTTACCTCATAGGACATAACATTTTTCACCGACAAAAAAGCCTCTTTAAAGGCTTTTTGACAATGATAGTCAAAACGCGCTTTCACTTGAATAATCAGACACTCTGTATGTGTATCAAAAAAACTATCAACCACAGATTGCTCCTCAAATTTCAATGAAAAGCGTTAAGACTCCTCCCGCTGTTCATCTGATTCTTTTTTGGGGTAAGCAAGGCTAGGATCTTGAATCAGAGAAAGCATGGTTTTATTGACCAAACTCTCTACTCGCTCTTGCATTTGATGTATGGAATCCCTTGCTCTGTCAAGACGCGCCATGCCAACACTGCGATCTGACTCAAGCAGCGACAAGGTCGACGCTGCCATGGTTTGCATGGCTTCCACCTGTTCTTGTACCAAACTAATGTCGTGCTCAACGTCAACGGCAAAACGACGACGAATCTCTACACTCTGCCCTTCCGTGGCGACCAAACTGGTCATCACACCGGCTCTTACTTCGTTTAAACAACGATCAACATCGTTAAGCAAGAAGACATCAGACGATAAATCTTTTTCTACCAATGCCAAGCGCTGTAAAACCAACTCATAACCTAATAAAAATGAGCCTCTTATTTGCTCAGACAACCAAGCCATTTCATTTAATTCGGCTTGTAGATCATCTGCTAGACTTGCGTTTTCAATGCTCACACTTTCATCATGTACTTGCTCAATACTCTCATCTTGAACAACAATGTCAGGTAAGTTTGATTTATTGTGCTGGTTTTTTTCGTCAATTAGAGATGCTATTTGTTGTAGTTTAGTAATTTTTAATGCTGATGTTGACGAGTTGGTCACAAAGCTTAACGCTTCAAAAACGGAATTTACTTTTTGACGGATGGTTTCAAGGGATGAAGCAAAGCCATAGTAGGGAGAATCGACTCTTGTCATTCGAATTGGTGTATTCCAAACATCTTTCTCCATCAAGGTTAAGCTGTGGTGCAAGACATCAAACTCAGCAAAGTTCACCTTGGTTTGAATGGAAATAAAACGCTCTAAGCAAGGCCCATTGTCACTTCCTGTGTCAATTTCAGCCTCTTCCTGATCCTTGTCATCACAGACAAAATCCTTCACGGTCAGCCAGTACACTCCATCAGATAATACCATCTTGTGCGTTTGCTCAGACAACAGCACCTCGTCTGCAATGCGTTCGCCGGTGGGCAATTCGAGGCCGGAGTCAATTCCTAACAGAGACTCAAACACATCAGAATTTTTTTGCCATAATCGCTCAGCGCCAGCGCTTAACCACACCACATGGCCATCACGATTGGTCACAATAAAAGCGTCATTAGTTTTTGCTAACGCTTTGTCAATTAACAGAAGATTGTCACCTTGTAACTCAAGGTCATAATTACGGGAAGCCAATTCATTGTCTATGGTATGACTTAAGTCGGTAAACTCATCCACCATAGGACGAGCAGGTAAAATGCCCGCGTGACCGTGACGACGATGATCCAACACATAATGCAAGAGAGCAAAACCCGAGCGCAACTGCCGACCGAATCGCGCTGTCATCAACACCACGATAAAGGTGATGAGCAAAAACATCGCCACAGGTACCCAAATCAACCCTGATAAAAACACCTGCCGCTGGTAATCAAGATCGACGCCAACTTGTAAGAGGACATTGTTGACCGTTTTTAAATGTTCGAATGCACTGTACATTTCGCGACGCTCAGCGGCGCTCAATAACACAGTATCTAATTGGCGTGTTGATAATCGATTCAACAAAGCAAGAGAAGTATCGACGCCTGCTTCTTGTTCTAATTCAAAAAACGATAAGTAATTATCTATTAGACGGTATTCACTTAACAACATCTGGTGAAGCCGACTGGCAGAACCTGGAGTAATATCATCCGCAAAAATCTGCTCATCATCGATCAGCAACCACTCCAACCAATGCTCTTCCGCACTGTAAACCAAGCCTAGTAGAGCGCTGAGCCTTTCTTGTTGGGTATTTTGCTTTTCCAGATCTGTGCTCATCAGCATATAAATGCCAGCAGACGCCAACAGCAACACAAACAACAAGGCAACCACGCCCTTTTGCAGGCCGTTAATTAGCTCTTTTCTTGGTGCACCAAACGGTGAATGCTGTGTATTCATAGTCAAAAGTCACTTTAAGCTAGTATAAAGGTGGCTCTAGGCCAGCCATAAAGAATACCTAATTTTTCCATGGATACGCTATTGTGTCGTTAATATTTACGCCGTGATTCGTAATTAGCCGCTAACGACTGGCATCTAAAAAGCGTCGCATGGCAAATTCATCGCTCTGGCGCTGCTCTTGTTTTGCTTCAACCGCCACTTCTGCTTTGATGTTTTTTTCTTTTAGCCAATCCATGCTTTTTGTTTTCGATCGAGCTTGTGACCAGCGTCGCATGCTCATTTCCGCCTGTTGCTCTGCTCGCCCCACAGCAGCTTCCTGCTGAGCGATAGCCTGCTGAACACGATCAACAAAATGCTGATAATTAGTGGTCAAATAGGCGCTCAAACCCAATAAATTACGTTCAGACTCGTACTGTTCAGCGTATTCTCGCAGCTCCTCAAGCTTACGCTCATCGTGCGCCACCTTCGCCTTGTCTCTAGCCAGTTGCTGGGCGGCGGTGTCTTCTTTGCGCTTGGCAAGATCAATTAGAATCTGCATTCGTTGTGACTTTTTCATACCCCCTCCTTAAAAAACGAAGGCTACTGTGTTTTTGTCATGGCGGTGACCAGCGCCTGTAAGCTTTCATCAATATTAAAATGCTCAGTCAAGGATTGCTGCAAAAACTCTCGAATATCAGGCATCTGCACAATGGCTTGATCCAAATCTGGATCACTGCCCCGTGAATAAGCACCGACTGAGATCAAATCTTGGTTTTGCTGAAACTTAGAATAAAGCTGCTTTACTCGCATAGCACCATAAAGATGATCTTTACTGACGATGTGCGGCATGGCCCGAGAAATAGACGCTTCGATGTCAATAGCAGGATAATGGCCTTCTTCAGCCAAACGTCGTGACAATACAATGTGCCCATCCAAAATAGCACGAGACGCATCGGCAATGGGATCTTGTTGATCATCACCTTCGGTCAATACGGTATAAAAAGCCGTCACCGAGCCGCTGCCCTCACAACCATTACCGGCACGTTCCACCAATTGCGGCAACTTGGAAAACACCGATGGCGGATAGCCTTTTGTCGCTGGCGGCTCACCAACAGACAAGGCAATTTCACGTTGCGCCTGAGCATAACGGGTTAGGGAATCCATTAAGAGTAGAACGTTTTTACCTTGATCACGGTAGTATTCAGCAATACGTGTGGCGAGCATGGCGGCGCGTAATCGCATGAGTGCAGAATCATCTGCAGGCGATGCCACAACAACCGAACGCGCTAAACCTTCTGCGCCCAAAATCTGGTCGATAAACTCTTTCACCTCACGACCACGTTCACCAATCAAACCAACCACGGTAATATCAGCTTCGGTAAACTTGGTCATCATGCCCAACAACATACTTTTACCGACGCCACTGCCAGCAAACAAACCTAACCGCTGGCCCTTGCCTACTGTTAGCAAGCTGTTGATGGCTTTAATGCCCACGTCCAATGGTTCGCAAATGGGTTTACGTTGCAAAGGATTAATCACTTCTCCGTGTAAGGTCACCGAATCCTGGGTTTTAATGCGACCTTTTCCATCTAGCGGCTTGCCTAGGCCGTTTACCACACGTCCCAATAACTCATCACCTACTGGCATTTTACTGTCGCCTAACAAAGGCCGAACACGCGCACCAGGAGAAATTCCCTCGATGGCTTCGGTGGGCATTAGGTAGGTTAAATCGCCAGTAAAACCCACCACTTCTGATTCCACCCAACGATCTTTACGAACTTGCACAGAACAGCGGTCGCCAAGCGCCACCACGCAGCCTACCGCTTCCATGGTCAATCCCACCATGCGAGTCACTTTGCCTTCTAATTGAGGGGATAATAGGGTGGGTGACACATGGTCAAGTTTGTTTAATCGATCGAGAAGAGAGGCCATGGCTAATCCTGATCGGAATGCATAAGCTGACGCAATTCGGCACACACCGCATCAAGGCGCTGCTCTACTCGCCCGTCGATATGGAAGGATTTGGAGTCAATGACGAAGCCGCCACTAATCAGGGTATTGTCTTTTTCGATTTGCAATGTAAGACGATCTGAGACAGCAAACTCTTCCAATACCGCCACGTCGTCAGGATGAAGTCGTAAACGAACGCGACCTTGAAACTCACTGATTTCATCGAATACCTTAGTGAGTTGTTCACGCAGCACATGGTGACCATTCTCCGCCATTGTCGACAAACACACATTTTCAATCAGCCGCGTCATAGATTGGTACAAAATCGCCTCGGCGGCATTACGGCTTTCTTCTAAAGGATGAGTGATTTCTTCAACCACTTGCGCCAGCAGAGCTTCCATGGCGACCAGTTTCGTCTCTGCGTCGGCTTTGGCTTGTGCTAAGCCTTCTTCTAGTCCTGCCAAACGACCTTCTTCATGGCCTTTTTCAAAGCCATCCACTTCCCCTTTGGCAAAGCCATCTTCATGACCCTTGGTGTGACCTTCTTCTTCGCCCTGTATAAAACCCTCGTCGTAAGCCGCGGAGCGAATTTCTTCTAGTTGTGAGGCAGTCAAAGGTTCGTACACTAGGGATTCTTGATCTACTTCTTCTGTACCGGCGTCGAGAGACTCTTTCTCGACTAGAATAGCAGGCCCAGTGTGGGTTTTTGGCTGGTTATTTTCCAGATGAGGCAGCTCCCAACGCTCATAGGCGGTTAACTTACGCTCATCTTTATCGTTTTTTGGATCAGACATTGGCTAATTAGACCATTTGCTCGCCACCGCCGCCGAGGACAATTTCCCCGTTATCGGCAAGGCGTCTGGCAACCGCCAATATTTCTTTTTGCGCAACTTCTACTTCGCTCACACGAACCGGGCCTTTCGCTTCAAGGTCGTCTTTTAGCATGTCTGCAGCTCGAGAGGACATATTTTTAAACACCTTCTCTTGCATGTCTGGATCAGCACCTTTGAGAGCCAAAATCAGAGTTTCTGATTCCACTTCTCGCAAAATCACCTGAATGCCACGATCATCCACATCCATCAGATTGTCAAATACAAACATCAAGTCTTGAATGGTATTGGCCAAATCTTCATCGACGTCGCGAATCGAATCCATCAACTCAGATTCCACCGAACTGTCAATGAAGTTCATGATATTGGCCGCGGTACGAATACCACCAATGGTTGTCGATTGAGTAGACTGATTGCCCGAGAATTGTCGTTCGAGTATGTTGTTTAATTCTTGCAATGCCGCTGGTTGTACTGTTTCCAGTGCTGCCACACGCAATACAATATCAAGTCGCACGCGCTCATCGAAGTTTGCTAAGATATCGGCCGCTTGATCAGGGTCTAAATAAGAAATAACAATGGCCTGAATCTGTGGGTGCTCATAACGGATCACATCCGCCACCGCCCGAGACTCCATCCATTTTAGCGTATCCAAACCTGTGGTGTTGCCACCTAACAGAATACGATCGATTAGGCTGCCGGCTTTTTCTTCGCCCAAGGCTTCCCTCAGCATATTCCGAATGTAACCGTCCGCACCCAATCCTAAACCCGTTTGGTCGCCAACCAAGACTAAAAAATCATCCAGCACTTTTTCAACTTGATGACGTTGTATATTGGCAAGTTGCGCCATGGTTTGACCAATGCGCTGAACTTCTTTTGGCCCCATGTGCTTGAGGATCTGAGCCGCATCGGACTCGCCAAGCGACATCAAAAGCACAGCGGCTTTTTCAACGGACGATAAATCTGCACCTTGGCCTGAATCACTCATTACCCTTCCATCACCCATTGTTTAACGACTTGAGCAACACGCTCTGGTTCTTCGGCAATCAAACCACGAATGGCGTTTAATTGACGATCTATTTTCTCTGGTGAACCAGGCACCAAAATATCTTCTGCACTTACAAGGGAAACCTGATCATCCGAAATTTCATCGGTTTCATCTGAAAAAATCGCCGCTTCAGTGTCTTCATTAACACCAATTTTATTTTGCTCACTGAGGGTTTTCAATATAGGTCGTACCACCACCAGCAAAAGCACCAAAACAAAAATACCAACCAAGGTGGGCTGAATCAAATTCAAGAACCAAGCCTGCTTGTAAATAGGCTGCTCAACAATAGGTTCTTCGGGTTCTGGTAAAGCAAACGGCGAATTGATCACACTCACACTGTCGCCACGGGAAGGATCATAGCCAACGGCATCACGTACCAGTAGCGTCAACCGTCCGAGCTCGTCATCATTCCAAGGCGTTCGCACAATCGCCGACGTTTCTGGGTTTAAACTCACTAAATCGTCCACTACCACAGCAACAGACAAACGTCGCACAGTACCTTGCTGGCGCTTGGTGTAACTGATGCTGCGATCTAACTCAAAGTTACGCGTGGTTTCTTCGCGGGACTGACCATTGCTTGCAGAACCATTTCCACCAATCGGGGCGCCATTTTCGTCTACCGCTTCCGGTACAGTCACGGCGCCAGGTGGCTGGTTAGTCAGCGCGCCTGGAATGCCTCCCGTATTGGCGCCAGATGCCCTGTTTTCTTTTAACGTTTGTTCACTGCGTAGCGCCAACAAATCTGGGTTATATTGCTCAGCGGTTTTTTCAACCGCAGTAAAGTCCACATCTGCGGACACTTCTGCCTTAAAGCGACCTTGACCGATCACTGGCCCCAAGATGCTGTTCACCCTTTGAAGCAACACCTCTTCTACTTTTCGTGCGTAATCGAACTGTTTACCCGCAACAGATAATTCAGAGTCTGAATCTTTTTCTGTCAGCAAGGTACCCCGCTGATCCACTACGGTGACGTCTTTGTCACTTAACTGAGAAATGCTCGATGCTACCAAGTTTACAATCGCTTCTACTTGGCTTTTATCCAGTCGTCTTCCAGGATAAAGCTCTAAGAACACCGAAGCCGAAGGTTTACGAGTGTCACGCACAAACACCGATTCCTTTGGAATGGCCAAATGAACCCGAGCGCTCTTAATACTTTGCAAGCTCGTAATGGTGCGACTTAATTCGCCTTCTAAGCCACGCCGATAACGCGTTGCTTCGACAAATTGAGACGTGCCCAAGCCTTGCTCTTGATCCATAATCTCCATGCCAACAATGTTGTCAGAGACAATGCCAGAGCCGGCTAACTTAAGACGTGCTTGATGGTAAAAATCAGACTCCACCAGCAAAGCGCCAGTGTTTTCATCTAACTTGAAAGGAATATTATTAACACTGAGGATTTCAACGATTTGATCGGCGTTGTAGTCGGTGATACTGCTCAATACGGGTTTGTATTCTGGGCCATTGCTCCACAATACAGCAGCTAAACCGATAGCAATGGATGCAGCCAATCCCACCATGAGCGCAAGCTGGCGTATTACCGTCAACTTGTTGAAGCCGGTCACTAACTCTAAATAGAGCTTTTGCTCCGATTTTTCTGCAGGGATATTATCCATTAAAAAGCGCCAAGCGGTTTATCTGCCTAAATCGGCATATTCATGATTTTTTCATACGCGTCTACAAGCTTGTTTCGTACCTGTGTCATTGCTTCGAACGACACACTTGATTTTTGTAGACCAATCATAACTTGAGGCAAATCAACCCCTTCGTCACCGCGCTCGTAAGATTGGGCTAACTCTGTTGACTCTTTTTGTAAAGAATTGACATTGTCGACAGCGTTTTTCAGCATTTCAGCAAAATCTGCTCGCTCAACACCTTGAACACCGCCGTTTTCACCACCTATTTTGGTGATTTCTGACACAGGGGAGCTAGGCGCTTGCACTTGCGAGCGCATTTCTCTCATCTGAGTCAGTACTTGATTAATGTCTGGGCGACCAGAAATCATGTTTTTCACCTAAAAAGTCATATTTGTACAGCTTAGCATAAAGCGAATTAAAACAAGATACAAAAATCAATCCACATCTATGCCACATTCGCGCATTTTAGCAATTTTATATCGCAAGGTTCTAGGGCTGATGCCGAGAGTATCCGCTACCACTTTGCGCTTCCCTTTAGCATCGACTAAGGCCTGCGCAATAATACGAAATTCATGTTGCTGCACGCCTTTGCCGAGTATCGAAGCGGCACTGTCCTCTTCCTCTTCCGGCGGCATGGGTGCGGGCGACAAACTCATCATATCAAAGGCAATATGGTCTTCGTGAATTTGAGCATTCGGGCTCAAAATCAACGCACGCTGAATCACGTTATCCAACTCTCGCACATTTCCAGGCCAAGGGTGAGACTCCAGTTTACTTTGCGCAGAAGGCTTTAAAAGCGCGCCAGTTATGCGCATCTTAGCAGCGTGTTTTGCCAATAAGTGCTGAGCTAATGGCAAGATATCCCCCTTGCGCTCGCGTATTGGCAACCAACGTAAAGGAAACACATTTAGGCGATAATACAAATCTTCTCGAAAACCACCTTCACGCACGTAATCCGCCAAATCGCGGTTAGTGGTGGCAATGATGCGCACATCCAAAGGAATGGATTTCTTACCGCCCAAACGCTCAACTTCTTGCTCTTGCAGCACTCGCAGCAATTTGGCCTGCAAGCCCACATCCATCTCAGTAATTTCGTCCAACAACAAGGTGCCGCCATTGGCCTGTTCGAACTTACCCGCTTGAGAAGACACGGCGCCAGTATATGCGCCCTTTTCGTAACCAAACAAAATCGCTTCTAGCATATTTTCTGGGATGGCCGCGCAGTTAATCGCCACAAAAGGCGCTTCTGAGCGATTGGAATTCTGATGGATAAAATGCGCCAGTACTTCCTTGCCCGTGCCGCTTTCGCCGCACACCAACACGGTCGAATCCGTCACCGCCACACGTTTTGCCAAATCGAACAAAGCCAAGCTCGATGGGTCTTTGGCAATGGGTTGCATATGAGTAGCCGATTCCGTTTTTACTGTGTACTTTGCAATGGCGTTGAGCAGCTCTTCTTCTTGAAAAGGCTTGAGCAGATAATCCACGGCGCCATCACGCATGGCTTCGACAGCATGGGCAATGTCGCCATAGGCTGTCATCAGCATAATGGGCAACTCAGGGTAGGTATCCACAACATGGTGAAGTAATCCGTAGCCGTCCATGCCAGGCAAATTAACATCCGACACTACCATATCAAAGGTGCTGTGTTTTAGCGCCATGACCGCATCTTCTGCGCTGTAGACTACTTTGCACTGGTAGCTTGCTAACATCAGCGTGTCTTCTAGCGCCTCGGCAAGCCCTTTGTCGTCTTCTACAATTAATAATTTCACATCTGACATTTCATACCCTTACAAGAGGCAATGTAAAGCTGGCTTTGGTGCCAGCGCCCTCTGTGCTGTCTATTTCAAATTGACCATGATGAGCCCTTGCAATGGCTTTAACGACCATTAGACCCAAACCGGTGCCATGTTGTTTTGTCGTGACAAAGCCTTCTTGAACGTGCTCCAAATGCGCTTTGGACATACCCACACCATGATCCACAAAGGTTAAGGTGACATAGCCATGATTGTGACGCCAATGCAGCTCCACCAAGCCTCCAGCAGATTGTGCGTCTACTGCGTTATTCACTAAGTTCAGCAAAGCACCTAATAATGTTTCTTTGTTGCACTTTATACAATCTGTTGCCAAAAACTCAGCGCCAGATGCCTCAAACCGCATGTTTTTCTGCTCACAAATCTCTTCACTTTGACTAATAAGCGTTTTAATAAAGTGATCCACGCTGATGGCTTCATCGAGTTTGATTTCACTGCGTGAAAAGATCAACATATCACGAATTTGCTTTTCAATGTTGGCTAAGCGGTCAGCCAATTTATTGGCAAAGGTTTGACGCATTACCGGCGCTAAATCTGGCTTTTGCAAATGCCCTGCATATAAGGTGGCCGACGACAAAGGAGTGCGAATTTGATGCGCCAGCGCCGCCACCATCTTGCCCATATTGGACAAGCGCTCGTGGTGAGAAAGTTTCTTCTGCAACAAATAGGCTTCAGTCAAATCCACTAAAATCACCAACTGACCCGGCACATTACCCAACGATGCTGTTTCGACTCGAACCCGACGGCCACTGACCATGCTGACATCGTGCCCGTCATCTTTTTGCGGTCGAAAACTCAAGGGCACAATTTCGCCCCACGACTGACCAATAAGCGGTAAGTTGAATAAGCGATCCGCAACCGGGTTCGCCATGATTACTGTGCCTTCTTCACTAAGCAGTAAAACGCCCACCGGCATGGATTCAAACAGCTGCTGGAACTGCAGCACTAGAATGCGATTTTTGTCCTGCTCTTCCCGTTTATCCCGTTCTGATTTTTCGAGCTGTTGATACAGTCGGGCAACTTCACCCTGAAGATCCACATAGGACTTTGCCAACACATCCGACGACTCAGAAAACGCCGCAAATGCCGCCTTTAGCTCGGCTATTTCTTCATCTTTTGTCACTAAAACTCCGATTTATCAATATTATAGCGACGCATTTTTTCGATCAGTGTAGTGCGTTGTATTTGTAAGTTTTGCGCGGCTTTGGACACCACGCCTTGGGTAGAGACCAAAGCCTGACGAATTAACAAAGCCTCAAGATGACGAACATGAAGATTCAAATTCACCCCAGAAGCCTGAGGAAAGGTATGTAACTGCTTAATTTCTTTTAACACCGAAGACAAGGACGACGAACGCCAAGGCAAGGGGCAAAACCAAACATTGTAACCCTCCACCGTCTCCAGACAATCGCTTAGCGAAATGACAGGAATCATCTCGTCCAATTCAAAAGATTGAATGGCCTGTCCTAACACCACAAAGTCCGGCAATGAAAACGCCGTCAGAGAAGTACTGTGCTCGATTCCAACAAAGGTGAGAATACTCGACACACTTGAATGCTCTTCGTCATTCAAACCGCATAACCACGCTTTCACACCAACACCTCAATTCAAAAGTCGGTGTTTTTATCTAAAACACCTTATGGATATCACTTACAACGCCTTGAATAAGGCGTCAAATAACGGCTCAGCGTCTTTTTCATCTGACGACCAAGGCAAAACCGCCAGCAATGGCGCTAAAAACATTGACGACAATGTTGCCACATTTTCGTCAAAGCAGGGCATTTTATCCTGCCCCGTGTTCGCAATCCAACCAGCTATGGATAAACCATCTGCAGCAATGGCTTCTGCCGTTAAAATGGCATGATTCAAACAACCGAGTCTCATATCGATCACTAAGATAATGGGGAAGTTCAGAGATTTTGCAATATCAGACAGCATTTCTCGATCATTAAGCGGCACACGCCAACCACCCGCTCCTTCCACCAAAGCGAAATCGTTAGGCGATAATAGCGCCCCTTGAATAAACCCTTGTAGGCGCGATGCCGTAATCAGTCGCCCCTCATGGGCGGCCGCAATGTGCGGCGCAATGGCTTCTTCTAACACCACAGGGTTCACCTGCTCGTAAGGCAATATCACGCTGCTGGCAGCTTGAATACGCAAAGCGTCGTCGTTACGCAGTTTTCCATCTATCCATTGCGCCCCAGCAGCAATGGGCTTTAAACCTAATGATCTCAAACCGGCACGCTGTGCCGCTTTTAATAGACCCACAGTGACATAGGTTTTACCTGCATCGGTATTGGTGCCGGTCACAAAAAAACGTTTTTTCACCTGTTACTCCTGACTGCTCATCGGCTTTCGCGCCACAATATAAGACACTTGATAACTCAATGGCACTCCTTGCTCATCACGCTGCGTTTCATATTCCCGAAGAAACGCCTTCCACTTACTGGGCGACATAGCTGACGTCGACTCTTTCGCCATCAAACTGGCACCGATTTTCTTCAGCGAGTCAATGGACTTTTGGGCGGACTCAAAGTACATGGTCACCCGTGATAATTCTGCGCTCATCAACGTCCAACCGGCCCCCGTTACGCTTTTTTTCAGCGTGTCGATTGGCTCATATTGATGCACGTGCTCTTGATCGTCTAAAGCTCGCCAAGCGTGACGAACTTCGGCCATAGAACCCTGACACAACGAAGAGAATACCAAAAAACCGCCCGGTGCGGTTGCTCGATACAGCTCGGCAAATAATGCACTAGGATGAAGACACCATTGCAGCGCAAGGCTAGAGAAAATCAGCTGACAAGACGAGGTCGCAATGGGTAATTGTTCGGCGTCTGCACAGACATAATGCAAAGCACCACGGCGCTCTAACAAAGAGGCTCGTGACTCGGCCACAGACAACATATGTTGGGACAAATCGAGGGCAATACAAGATTGTGGCTGGTATATACTTAACAGAGATTCGAGCGCTTGACCGGTTCCCGTCCCCAAATCCATAACCACATCAGCCGCCGTTGTCGGCAATAACTCTAATAGGTGCTTAAGTACCTGCCGCTGAAAATCCGCGTAGGCGTCGTAAGAATAGGACGCTCGATCAAAGCGCTTAGCCAGCTGTTTTTTGTAATTAAGCGCGGGCGTTTCATGGGGTATTAGCATCAATATAATTTTCTATGTAACGCACACATTCCTCCTCCTCTTCCAGAAAAAGAGCGTGCGTGCACTGTGACAATTCAACGCATTGCTGAAAGGGGTTCATCCCCTCTTGCTGAACCAATGCGTGCGAAGAAACCAACGCATCCTTGCCACCAAACAGATGCAAATTTGGGCAATCCAACAAAGACCACTCACGACGTACATCCAGAGATTTTAACAAGCGCAATCCGCCAATCAAGGCCGCGGGCAACAAGGTATGAGTCGGCAAATAAGACTGTAATTGTTTTGCTAGATCTCGTTCGTTGCCAGAATTTTGTGCCTGCAACATAGTAAAACGCTTCAGCCCTTCCGCTGGCGAGCGTTGAATCGACACCGCAAACGCATCAAAGACTTCCACTGACATGCCAAAAGGCCAATCCTGTCGAGCCACAAAACTGGGCGACGTAGCCAAAGTAATCAGCCCTTTTACCTGACTAGAACGACGTGCTGCCACATAAACCGACACCATGCCACCAAGGGACCAACCCAACCACCAGGCGTCTTTTGGCGCTGCTTCGATTAGCTGCTCCGATAACGCATCTATATCGTAATTAGGCCCAATACGAGTGCGAGAAATCCACTCTTCGTTTAGCGAAATCCCCGGTAGATTGGCGACAACCACATGAAATCGCTGACTGAGTCGCATGGCAAACGAGCGCATCACTTCTTTTGGCATGGCCCAACCCGATACCATAAAAATGGCTTGGTTGGCTGGATTCCCAAAAGCCTCGGTTTCAATACGTTCTGGCATGCTGTCCCTCTTACCTTGCTGTAAAAATCTTGCGTTGAATATCTTGTATGTATGACCGTCAGTTTAACAACAAAGATCAACGGCTAAAACACGTTCAAGTGCGTCGCATAATAACACTAAATCAGCATGAGAGTGGGCCGCGCTCAAGGTAATTCTTAAACGTGCGCCCCCTACTGGTACAGTAGGTGGACGAATCGCCGTACACCAAATACCGAGTGATCTAAGCTGCTCGCTTACCCTTAAAGCTCGCTGCGAATCCCCCAAAACAATGGGCTGAATTGCGGTATTGGAGGGCATTAACTCGACCGGTAAAACCTGCATTCGCTGACGAAAATAGACAATATGCTCAGCCAATTTAGCGCGCCGCACTTGCCCTTCTTCGCCCTGAATCAATTGCAACGAGGCTAAGGTCGCCCCCGTCATCGCCGGAGACATAGAAGTGGTGTACACATAAGGACGAGCGAACTGAGTCAAATAATCAGCGAAATCGTGACTCGTCGCCACAAACGCACCAGCCGTACCAAACGCCTTACCAAAGGTACCGACTAACAAAGGAACATGCGCAGAGGTTAATCCCGCCAACGCCATAGCGCCGCGACCAGACTCGCCCAAACAGCCAACACCATGAGCATCGTCCACCATAAACACCCAGTCATGCTGGGACGCTAATCCAGACAATGACGTCAGTGGAGCAATGTCGCCATCCATACTGAACACCCCGTCCGTCACCAGCAAACCAGCTTGATTCGACTTACTCAACCGCTTTTCTGCACTGGTCACATCAGCGTGTAAATAGCGTCGTAAAGGCGCTTGCGCCAACATGGCTCCGTCAATTAAGGAGGCATGATTGAGCTTATCTTGCAGTACAGGTCGCTGCTTTCCAGCCAAGGCTGAAATCACCCCAAGGTTAGCCATATAGCCGGTACTGAATAACAACACTCGCTCATAACCCAACCAATCCGCCAGCGCGTCTTCTAAGGCTTGATGCGGTGCCAAATGACCACACACCAGATGCGATGACCCGCCGCCAACTCCATATTGAAGCGCTGCGTCTTGCATCGCTTTAATCAGCTGTGGATGGTTGGCAAGGCCGAGGTAATCGTTTGAACAAAAGGCCGTGAAAGGCTGGTTATTAATGTGTGTATGAGGGACTTGTGGACTTTGTAGCGTTACCGCTTCACGCATTAGGTTTTGCTGACGACGCGTTTCCAACGCCGCCAACACCCAATCTGGCGTATTAGACACTGGCTTCATAAAACAGTTTGGACTCTTCTTGCTTTGCCGCTTGCGCCGCAATGGCCTCAGCCACCGCTTCATCCGAATGGGCTTCTCGTTGTTCAGGCTGGATGCCAAGATTAGCAAACAGCGCCATGTCTTTATCGGCTTCAGGATTGCCGGTGGTAAGCAGTTTTTCGCCATAGAAAATCGAATTTGCCCCTGCCATGAAACACAAGGCTTGAGTTTGCTCGCTCATGCCTTGACGACCCGCCGATAAACGCACATGAGATGCGGGCATTAAAATACGTGCTACCGCGATGGTACGAATAAACTCGAAGGTGTCTAAATCCTCGACATTTTCCATCGGTGTGCCTTCGACTTTGACCAACATATTGATCGGTACACTTTCTGGATGCGGCTGCATCTGTGACAGTTGACGCAACAAGCCAACACGGTCTTTTTGCTCTTCGCCCATGCCCATAATACCACCACAGCACAGCTTAATGCCTGAGCCACGCACCCGTGACAAGGTATCTAAACGGTCTTGGTAAGTACGAGTGGTAATGATGCTGTCGTAAAACTCAGCGGAAGTGTCTAGATTGTGGTTGTAATAATCCAACCCAACATCAGACAAACGCTTGGCCTGCTCATCATTTAAAGTACCTAGGGTCACGCAGGACTCTAATCCCAAAGACTTAACGCCCTTGATCATTTCAAGCACGTAAGGGAAATCTTTCTCAGACGGATGCTTCCAGGCTGCTCCCATGCAAAAACGGCTAGCACCTTTTTCTTTGGCCAGCGCCGCCTCTTCCAGCACCTTTTGTACTTCCATTAATTTTTCTTTTTCGAGTTCCGTATTATAGTGACCACTTTGCGGACAATATTTGCAATCTTCTGGGCAAGCGCCTGTCTTGATCGACAACAGGGTACTGACTTGCACTTGGTTCGGGGCGAAGTTTTCTCTGTGTACGGTTTGAGCACGGAACATCAAATCCATAAAAGGTAAGTCAAAGAGCGCTTTCACTTCGGCTTGAGTCCAATCAAAACGCGGCTCAGCCGTGCTGGTTAAAGACATAGTATTTGACGTACTTAGAGACATGACACCCTCGATCCAATAGATTTAATGGAGCAATACTAATGGACTTGAAGAAACTGTCAACCACAAAAATTACACAGGTTTACTACGGGTTATTTTTAAACAGATGCTATCTGTGTGATACACCCAGCCACAACACCTTCTGCCATAGCTGTCAGGCTGGCCTGATCCGTAACGACCAACACTGCCTGCAATGCCAACGCCCCATCCACAGCACCAGCCAAATATGCGGTCGTTGCCAAATACAGGCACTCTCGTATCAACGCTGTATCGCGCCCTATCGCTTTGAAGGAATAATTAAAACCCTAATTCACAGCGTTAAGTTCCATCAAGGTAATCACTATATTCGCCCTTTAATGTCCTTGCTGAGCGAGCAACTGCGACAAGAATATGACCAGCAGACTTGGCCAGAGCAGCTCATTTATGTGCCCAGTCACCCTCATCGCATCAAGGAACGTGGTTTTTGTCAGACGCGTGCCATGTCGACTCAGTTAATCAAACAATTGCGTCGCCAGGAACCAGATCTGACGTTGAAGTTTGCGGCGAAAAACCCGCTGATCAAAACGCTTCACACCCAAGCACAACACTCCTTATCGCGAAAAGCACGCCTCAACACGCCACGAGATCTTTATCGGGTCACCGGTCACGTTGCTAAACACGTGGCACTTTTTGACGACGTAATGACCACTGGCAGCACGGTAGAATATTGCTGTCAGCAGTTACTTCAAGCTGGCGCAGAACGGGTAGATGTGTGGGTACTTGCCCGAACGGCAGATAAGGCGTTTTAAAGTGCGCCTTTTGCACTCAACTGGTCAAAACCGTCGCCTTTGTTTAGTATGCCGACAACAAAATAAGGGCAAATACCATGAAAACACCCGAAAATTACCTAGCATTAGACAAACAATTACTCTGGCACCCCTACACCTCCATGAGTCATCCGAGCCCGCATTTTTTAGTGGAAAGCGCCCACGGTTGTGAGATTACACTCAGTGATGGTCGCACGCTTGTCGATGGTATGTCGTCTTGGTGGAGCGTGATTCACGGCTACAATCACCCGGTGATGAATGACGCCATTCAGGCACAACTCACGCAGTTTTCTCATGTAATGTTTGGGGGTTTTACCCACAAACCGGCCATTGAGCTGGCAGAAAAACTGATCGCCATCACACCAACAGAGTTACAGCGGGTATTTTTATCAGACTCAGGGTCAGTTTCGGTGGAAGTAGCGCTAAAAATGGCCATTCAATATTGGAATACTCAAGGCAAGCCATCAAAACAGTTTTTTGTTACGCCAAAAAGCGGTTATCACGGTGATACCTTTGCAGCCATGTCGGTGTGCGATCCCGACAACGGTATGCACAGCTTGTTTAGCGATGCTTTGACCCAACAATGCTTCGTTGCGCCTCCTCCGATAGGCTTTCACAACCCGATCCAAATGGATTACTTAAACGACATTCGTGACATTTTCGCTGAAAATCACTCACGAATTGCCGGTTTTATTATTGAACCTGTGGTGCAAAACGCCGGCGGTATGCGTTTTTATAACCCAAAATATTTAAACCACTTACGCGCTTTATGTGATGAGTTTGATATCTTGCTGATCTTTGATGAAATCGCCACTGGATTTGGTCGTACTGGTAAATTGTTCGCCACTGACCACACAGCGATTTGTCCTGACATCATGTGCGTTGGCAAAGCACTAACTGGTGGTTACATGACGCTCGCGGCCACACTCACCAACGATAGAGTCGCGCTTGGCATCAGCCAAGATGGTGGCGTTTTCATGCATGGCCCAACCTTTATGGGCAACCCACTGGCTTGCGCTGCCGCTAATGCCAGCTTGTCGGTGCTAAGTGGTTACAACATCGAGGAAAAAATTGCTCAATTAGAAACTTGGATGACCGAAGCGCTTTCGCCTTGCGTGCAATTGAAGCAGGTAAAAGAAGTGCGCTGTTTGGGCGGCATTGGAGTCGTCGAGCTAAATAAAGCGGTCAACTTACAGGATATTCAACCTAAATTCGTCGATTTAGGGGTTTGGGTACGGCCATTTGGTAAGCTAATTTATTTGATGCCGCCCTACGTCATAAGCGAAGAACAGGTTCTACAACTGGGTCGGGCGATTTATCAGGTCATCAGTGAAGAGGCTTTATAACGATTTTTAGAGCATAAAGAAGCCTTCTGGATCTGACACCAGAAGGCTTCTGTGACTTATGTAACACAAAGATTAATCAGCGATTATTGCTTCATACGCTCAGCAAGATTACCTTGCTCGTAGGCTTCTTCTTCGATATGGCTTATGTTGATAACGATATTTTCAGCACGTTCTATACTACTCAAGCCCAATGCATCGACTTCTTGCATCTTCTCATTTAGATCACGAGCCACGCTCGCTTGCTCCTCGGAAGACACATTAATTTGCGCGGTCATTTCTACGACTCGTCGAATGGCGGACTCAATATCGACCATTTTTTCAGCCACTTGTGCCACACTGTCAACGCCTTGTTGAGCTGCCGCTGTACCTTTATCAATGGTAGTTGTTACGTCTAACGTGTTTTTCTTCAGCTCTTCCGTCATGCTGTGAATGCTTTGAGTGGCATTTTGTGTGCGAATCGCCAAGGCTCGCACTTCATCAGCGACCACCGCAAAACCACGTCCAGCTTCCCCTGCACGAGCAGACTCAATCGCTGCGTTTAACGCCAACAAGTTGGTTTGCTCTGCGATACCACTGATGGAGTTGACCACCTCGTTAATGCTGTCACTGCGCTCTGCTAAAATCGCCACAACTTTTTTCGCTTCAGTAATTTCTTCATAGACTTTGCGCATGGTATCGCCTGTATGTTTGGCCAGGGTACGACTTTCATGGGATAGGCCACCTACTGACTGCGTGGCTTCAACGGCGACATGGATATGATCGGCGACATGGGTCACACTGGACAATAGCTGAGAACTGGCAGCAACCACTTCTTGGAAGGTATGCCTTTGTTTGTTGAAGTTCTCTAGGTTGGTGGTGACGCTACCTTTGGCTTCAGAAGCACGCTGTCGCAATTGCTGAGCCCCTACTTTTAAACGGTAACGGAAGGTCTTACCAGCGGCTTCTTGATGAATCTTGGCAAATTTAATCGCGGCTTTTACACCCACTGATTTGCAATACAAATATTGTCCGATCGGGTTATGAGACTCCGCAGACAAACTCGATGCGATAACGTTTAACGAGTGATGCTGTTGATAAGTCAGCCAAGCACCTAGAACCGCCACAATAGGGCCAGCAATTTGCCACGCCAATGTGGATGACAAAACGGAAATAATGCCTAATACGGCAAAACACAACAGCAAGGGCAAAGCGGCGTTGCTAAGATACGAGGTCACTTTAGTAACCGTTGGCACCAGGCCTTTTCCTGCATTAATACGGTCGTAAACTGACTGAGCATGGTTGATTTCATCTCGGGTTGCTTTACGGCGTACTGACTCATAACCCACCACTCGACTACCATCTAACAAGGGGCTTACATGCGCGCTAACCCAATAATGATCGCCGTTTGAACAGCGGTTTTTCACTAACCCCATCCAACTTTTGCCCTCTTTGAGATTGGCCCACATATCAGCAAATACCGCAGAAGGCACATCAGGGTGGCGAATAATATTGTGTGGTGCGCCCATTAGCTCTTCACTACTAAACCCCGCTACCTCGCAAAACGCCTCATTCACAAAGGTAATACGGCCTTTAACATCCGTACTCGATACCAAAGAATGGGTAGCGGGAAAATCATTCTCTTTGTTTGTTACTGGCATTTTTCGCATAAATAACTCTCAATTTACTTATATTATGTCGCTAAGGCCGTTTATAGAATCTTGTGTTAACTATAAAAAGATAGCGTACTTTTATTATGGCTAGATTTTAAAGTGCAACAAACGAATATTATTCGTCATCAAAATCTCGGTAGGCATCCGGAGCCAAGTCTTCAAAACGTGTGTACTTACCCACAAAAGCCAATCGACATGTTCCTATCGGGCCGTTACGTTGCTTCCCTATAATAATTTCTGCAATGCCTTTGTGTGGCGTATCTTCATGGTATACCTCATCACGATACACAAAAGAGATCACATCTGCATCCTGCTCGATCGCTCCCGACTCACGTAAGTCAGAGTTCACAGGACGCTTGTTAGGTCGATTTTCCAAGCTTCGGTTAAGCTGAGAAAGCGCCACAACAGGACACTCCATTTCTTTGGCTATGGCTTTTAGTGAACGGGAGATTTCAGAAATTTCATTGGTCCGACCTTCGGTAAAACCAGGAATTTGCATCAGCTGCAGATAATCGACCATGATCATCGCCACACCACCGTGTTCACGAGCAATACGACGCACTCTTGAGCGCATTTCTGTTGGACTGATCCCACCCGTATCATCAATAAACAACTTACGATCTTTGAGCATCTTGACCGCCGACATCAATTTATCCCAGTCTTCCTGAACCAGCTGACCAGAACGCATACGGGTTTGGTCAATACGGCCGAGCGACGATAACATACGCATCATCAACTGCTCAGAAGGCATTTCCAAACTAAATACAATCACTGGTTTGTCACTGATCATGGTGGCGTTTTCCACCAAGTTCATCGCAAAGGTGGTTTTACCCATAGAAGGACGACCCGCAACAATAACTAAATCGGACTTTTGCAGACCTGCCGTCATGGCATCTAAATCAGTGAAGCCTGTGCTTAACCCAGTGATCGCACCTTCTTGATGATAGAGTTCATCGATTTTATCGACTGTGGCACTCAAGATATCAGATGCAATTCGAGGGCCGCCTTTTTTCTCGCCTCCCTCGGCAATTTGAAAGATTTTACGTTCGGCTTCGTCTAACACTTCTGCCGCTGTCATCCCTTCTGGGTAAAATGCCCGTGCCGAAATATCATTGGTGGTCGAAATCAGACGACGCAAAATCGAGCGCTCACGCACTATGTCCGCATAAGCAGCAATATTTGACGTACTTGGTGTGGCCTCGGCTATTTCTATCAAATAAGCCATACCGCCGATCAATTCAAGGTCACCGCGTTTGTCTAAACGCTCACCAATAGTCACCACATCGATGGGCTCAGATTCATCGGCTAAACGGGCTATGACGGCAAAGATAGAGCGATGTTCAGGTCGATAAAAATCGTCCGCTAGTACTAACTCAGAAACTTTTTCCCAGGCATCTGGGTCAAGCATTAACCCACCAACAACAGAACGCTCAGCCTCAATAGAATAAGGCGGCAGTTTAATAGAAGCGACGTCAGAATCATTTTGTTGCACAAGAAACACCCATAAAAAAGCTGAGAAATACAAGAGGTTGAGCTTATCACGCTCATAAAAAAAGGGCATCTTGCAATAGCAAGATACCCTTTTTTAACCTAGTAATTTGCGTGGCAAATTACTCAGCGATTACTTCCAAAGTAACAGTAACGACCACTTCTGAATGAAGTTGAACGTCTACTTCGAAAGAACCTGTGTGACGAATCGCGCCTTCAGGAAGACGGATTTCAGCTTTCTCAACAGCAACTTCTGCAGAGATCACTTCAGCAATGTCACGAGTACCGATTGAACCAAAAAGCTTACCTTCATCACCAGCGTTCGCCGCGATAGTGAAAGTTTTGCCTTCTAGAGTCAAAGCACGTGCTTCAGCAGCGCCTTTACGCTCTGCCGCTTGTGCTTCAAGTTCAACGCGACGCTCTTCAAAGCTAGCCAAGTTAGCTTTGGTAGCCATTACAGCTTTTTTGTTCGGAATCAAAAAGTTACGAGCATAACCTGGTTTGACAACTGCAACGTCACCAATACCGCCTAGCTTGTTTACTTTGTCGAGTAGAATAACTTCCATCTCGATCACCTCTAATTAATCATTAGCTATCATGTGAGTTGGACGATTTATCTTGGATTCTGGAACGAATATCAACAAAGCTATCAATCACACAAAGTGTGACCAAGATATTTGCAAAATATACATTCAAAACAAAAAATCCCACAAGATAAAATGCGATCAGTCCAACAACCCCAATTTTTTTCTTTGCTAGAACACCATGTACTAATGCCAGCCCCGGCAACACCAAAGCGGGTATTGCAGCTTGAGACAAGGCCATAAAAGCGCCACCCAGACTTTCGCCTACTAGCACCATTGCGCCCAGTATCAAACTAAACACCACTGGTAGTCTTAACTGATGAAATTCCGTGCGCAAACCACCCGGATTATAAAGTCCTGCTTGCCACTTTCTTGCCAAAAACAAGGAAAGTATCGCAATGACCACTTGGAAGATGGATATCGCCACCACCGCCTGGTTGAAAATTGCATTTTCATCAGGAATCACAACCGACTCTGAAGACAAGACTTTTTGAACAAGCGATACCGCCATATTCAATACATCTGCCATCAAAATAGGTTGGATTAGAGTGTTAATAACCGCCAGAAAACTGCCCGCTAGTAACACCCAACTCCACGATGTGCTTGACCTAAGTAAATAGCTCAACAACATCACATCAACAAGCACCATGAGTGCCGTTGCATCGCCTTGAAATTGCCACAGCACTAAAGCTGGTAAGCAACCCCAAGCAAATACAGGTATTCCTTCTTTAACACCTTTACGAAGTACCACCAACCCTAAGATTGCCGACGCCAACCAAAACATCATCGGGATCAGACCAAACACCATCACGCCAATAATGGCATTCAGACGTTTTTTCATTACCCATTTGGCTAAACCGCTCATACAAGTACTTCTTTCAGCCTATTAATTAAAGTGGCTGTCAGTGTAAGGAAGCAAAGCAATGTAGCGAGCGCGTTTGATTGCAGTCGCTAGCTGACGCTGGTAACGAGCCTTAGTGCCAGTAATACGGCTAGGTACGATTTTACCAGTTTCGGTTACATAACCTTTCAGTGTGTCTAGATCTTTGTAGTCGATCTCTTTAACGCCTTCTGCTGTAAAACGGCAGAACTTACGACGACGGAAAAAACGAGCCATGAGTGTCTCCTAATAAATGTAGATTAATCTTCAGATTCTTCAGATGTTGCTTCGTTAGAATCGTTGTTACGCTCTTCACGCTGAGGTGCAGCAGAACGACGATCTTCACGGCCTTCAGAAGCTTTAATAGGAGATACGTCAGTTACCGCGTCTTTACGACGAATCACCAAGTTACGGATGATGGCATCGTTGTAGCGGAAAGTGTCGTTTAGTTCAGACAAAACACTGTCAGAACACTCAATGTTCATAAGAACATAGTGTGCTTTGTGAATTTTGTTAATTGGGTAAGCAAGTTGACGACGACCCCAATCTTCTAGACGGTGTACTTGGCCACCATCTTCAGTGATTAGGTTAGTGTAACGCTCAACCATTGCTGGTACTTGTTCGCTTTGATCTGGGTGAACCAGAAAGACGATTTCATAATGACGCATTTAAGCTCTCCTTATGGGTTCTTAGTCTCCACGCTTCCCCTGTTAAAAAGCTGTGAGACAAGGAGTATTGATTTACAGGGAGGCGCATTATAGGCACGAATGAACAATAAGTAAACGAAATCCCTCTCAACCATGGTTAAATCTGGAAAAAAGACGTTTTCCATTAAAGTATTTTACAGCTCAAACCTAAGCCCATAGAATCGACAAAGTTTTTCGTTCAAACCAACCCATACAACATCAAGTTAACGACTCAAATAGACGGATATGGACATCATGCTAGCGTCACCAAGCTTCTCCCTGTGTCAGTGCTTTTTCTCCTTTGTTGCTCAATGCCGAAGAACGCTGCTACCACGCCGCTAACACTTTTTATTCTTACACTTGGAATCCAGTATGAATTCGCTTTCTAATAATGCTAAAGCCATGTTGTTTGGTCTCGGAGCCGTTTTGCTGTGGTCGACCGTGGCGACGGCTTTTTCTATTTCACTGCGACATTTGTCACCTACGCAGCTACTCGTTATTGCTTGTTCAGTGTCTTTGTTGTTTTTAATGGCTTTACTGGCGATAAAAGGCGAAATAGCTCAACTGCTTTTTTTTGCCAAACAATCTTGGAAGTCCTCGCTGTTTTTTGGCGCCATTAACCCCTTTTTGTACTATCTCATTTTATTACAGGCCTATAACACTCTACCGGCTCAAGAAGCCCAGGCGATTAATTACACTTGGGCCATCATGCTGAGTTTTATGGCAGTGCCTATTCTCAAGCAACGTTTGAAGCCGGCCGACTACCTAGCCGCTGCCGCGTGTTATTTTGGTGTGCTGTACATTTCCACCCGTGGTCAAATTGGCTCATTGGAGTTCTCCAACCTTTCTGGCGTTGGTTTTGCTCTACTCAGCACCGTTGTTTGGGCGCTGTATTGGCTCTTTAATACCAAGGACACTCGTCCCAGCTTGATCGGCCTAACTCTGAACTTTGCCTTTGCTTTACCACTGATTGTCGCTTTTGCTGCCATCACTGGTGAGTTACAAATGAGCGAATTAACACATTGGCATCACGAAGCAGTTTTGAGTGCCATATATATTGGCTTGTTTGAGATGGGCTTGAGTTTTGTCTTATGGAATCAAGCAATGAAACTGACGTCGAACGCTAGCCAAGTCGCCAATCTAATTTTCTTATCGCCGCTGTTGTCTATTATCTGGCTGTCTCAATTTGCCGGCGAACCCATTCTGCGCTCCACTGTTATTGGCTTGGCGTGCATTTTAGTCGGCCTTTTTGTACAGAATTGGTCAAAGCGCGCCAAACACGTGTAACCTAAAAAGGATTTTTATGCCTGCTTTTGTCTACTTACTCCTGCCCATTTCATTTTGGTCTGGCAACTACATTTTAGGCCGTATTACCGTATCCAGTGGTGTGGACCCTTTCACCATTTCGTTTTTACGTTGGAGTTTGGCCTGCTTGATCATCATGCCTTTTGCCTATAAAAAACTCTGGAAAGAGAGGCATATTATGGCTAAAAACTGGCCACTTTTAGTGATGTTTGGCTGGCTCGGCATTTGTAACTACAACCTTTTTCTATACATTGGTTTGACGTCCACTACAGTTACCAATGCAGTGCTACTTAACTCCATTATGCCGGTGATGATTTTAATCACCGCTCGGTTATTGTTAGGCAATAAAACCTCTTGGTTACAAAATGCGGGGATTTTGGTGTCGACTTTAGGAGCGATCATCATTGTCAGTCGAGGCAGTATCGACACCTTTTTGCACTTGAGTTTTTCTCGTGGAGATTTATGGATCATTACCGCCGCCATCAGTTGGGCGATTTATTCGGTGATGATTATCAGACGTCCGAAAGGCATGTCGCTGCTTGGCTTTTTTGCCTCTACCGCGCTGATAGGAACCCTGTTTCAAGCACCGCTGTTCTACTTTTTTGGCGAGACTGAACTGGTGAACCTGACAGAACAAAATTGGGCGGCAATTGCTTATATGGGCGTATTCGCTTCAATTGGCGCCTTTTTATGTTGGAACATTGGTATTCAAAAATTGGGGGCCGCCACCGCGGGGCATTTTATTCATTTATTACCCGTATTTAGCATTGGCTTGTCAGTCTTGCTTTTAGGCGAACGCTTGTACAGTTTTCACTATACTGGGATTGCTTTGATTTTCTCAGGTATCTTCATCGCGACCATATTGAGTAAGCTACGCAGAACAAGCCGCTAGCCTTTATCACGGGTCATTCGGGTACTGATCAACACGCTCAAAAAGATAAATACCATCCCTAATATAGCGAATATATTAGGGACATGATCCCATATTAGCCAACCCCAGAAGCCACTAAATACCACCCCGACATAACTCACCGGCGAAACAACACTCGCTGGTGCGTAGGTGTAAGCCAAGTTATACAAATACATACCAACGTAAAGCGTTACCACCACAGCCGCCACCCAAGGCCATGCAGCTAGCGGAATCCAAAGCGCATCGCCTTGCAACCCAATAAGCGGCAAAGACAACAAAGCCGACAGAAAAAAATACACCAACAGAGTTTCTTGCCCCGACACTTGATGAGACAACATCCGCGTCGTCACCATCGAAAAAGCCAACCCAATGGCGGAGAAAAAACCCACTAAATGCCATGGGTTTAAATGTTCTGGGGTGGGCTGAATCACGAACGCCACACCGATAAAACCAATAAACAAGGGCAACCAACGAGATTTAGGAATATGAACCCTATGCAGCAACAAGACTACAAAAGGCACACATAAGGGTGCACAAGTACGTAACAACGATGCTTCTACTAAAGGGATATGATTGAGCGACCAGTAATACAGCAAAAAGCCAGCAAAACCACCCACACTGCGTAAAAAGTGAATTTTCCACACAGACAAGGGGCGTTTTTGCCAACGCCCACGCATTTGCGGGATTAAAATCAGCGTACAACACAAGCTTTGCCAAAACACCAAGGTAGAAACAGCGATTGTGGTTTGTGCCTGCTTTGCCGCCAAGGCCGTCACCGACATCACAAAGGCGTAAGCGATGGTCATGCCGATGCCTTTTTTTAACAACTCTTGTTCATTTGCCACAGCGTGCTCTTTTGATTGAAAAACAATGAGAGAAAATCATGAAACAGTAAGGCTATGTACCTTATTCAGGTGACTTTGTCGAACGATCAGAAACGCCAAGGTAATGCGAAAAAAGCGGATGAACGTCGGATTGTGACAGTACAGAGACAGCTTCATGAGCGCTTACCTGACCCTTTTCGATCAAGAGTACACGACCGCCAACCAAACTCGCCTCTTGGGGCAAATGAGACACTATCAGGGTAGTCAACTTTAGCTCTGCTGTAACCTCGTTCACTAAATACAGCATTTCTTCACGCAATGCCGGGTCGAGCGCACTAAAGGGCTCGTCCAATAATAAAATAGGTTTGTTGCGCACCAAGGCTCTGGCAATGGCCACACGCTGAGCTTGACCACCCGACAAAGCCTGTGGAAAACGGGTTGTTTTATCAACAAGTTGCGTCTTTTCTAAAGCCCACTGCACCTTATCCTGCTGTTCAGAGGTCAAGCGAAGAGACCTTGATAAGCCAATCGCCACATTTTGCCAAACCGTTAATTGCGGAAACAAGTTATCACTTTGAAACAGAGTAGAAATAGGTCGCTCATACGGCGCCAAAGGCAGCAAAGACTCACCTTGATAAGACAAGACACCACGACCGGCCAAAAAGCCCCCCAAGAGGTGCAACAAGGTACTTTTTCCTTCACCGCTGCCGCCCAGCAAGGTCGTCATTCCAGGTTCAATATCTACCTGGTAATGGGCGTGAAATTGTTCCCAACTGTATTGCAGATCAATGTTTAACATGGGATGCACCACCAATAAAACGGGACGACAGATAAAATAGTACCAAACACAAACTCATCAGCACCACGGCCACACAAGCGCCCTCTTCGAGTCGATAAGAACCAATCAACTGGAACAAATATAGAGGTAAAGAGACCAGCCCTTGGCTACCAAACAGAGCAATCACGCCCATATCGCCTAATGATAATAACAGAGCATAGCCTAGAGCCTGCGCCACACCAGCTCGAACTAGAGACCATTCTAAACACCAACGCGACCAAGATCGTACACCTAAGCTCAAATACAGGTTACGGAAACGCGTCTCTTGTTGATACATCACTGGCATCAAGGCACGCAACACAAAAGGCAACGCCATCACGGCGTTTACCCACACCACAATCCAATAGCTAGACTGTAACCCCCAACCCAAATCCCGTAAAAACAAAAACAGCCCAGTGGCAATCACCAACCCCGGCACCATTAAAATCATGTTGCCAAGGTGCTCTATTTTGGCGGGCAGCCTTGATAAATAGGCTCTATCCATACAGAATCTCGCCAACACTGAAAAACACACACCCAATAAAAGACTGACGAACGCCGCAGGAAGCGCAATTTTTAACGACACCCACACCGCCTGCCATAAAGCGAAAGACTGCAAAGTCTGAAGAAACACCTTTGAAAAAATGGGATCAAATATGGCCAAGAATGGCGGGATCACCAACACAAACACGGACAATAAAGCCAAACCGTCCGCACTCCTCGCACCGGTGGAATCCCGTACAGAATAATTCGCTTGGCCGAGTACACTGGCATCTTGACGGTTTACAGGCGCCAAGCGATATACCAATACCGCGAACAAGGTACAAATTAGCACCTGCAGCAAGGCTAAAAAACTGGCTTTATCGAGATCAAACTCAAACCTAAGCGCCTGATAAATAGCCACTTCTAGCGTACTGGACTTTGGCCCACCGCCCAAGCTTAATACCACAGCAAAACTGGAAAAACATAACATGAAGATCAGCACAAAAGCGCCTGGCAGTGCTTTTTTAATGTAGTGCCATTCAATCCAACGAAACGCCGCCCAACGAGAAAACCCCAACTGAGACGCTTGACGCCATTGACCGGCCGGAATTAAATCGTAGCCTTGCAACAACAAGCGCACCGCCAGCGGCATATTAAAAAACACATGGGCAAGCAATATGCCCGTCAAACCATACAAAGGAACATTGACGCCGAACACCTGATGCAACCAACCAGTGCGGCCGTACACTACTACCAACCCTAAAATCGCCACTATGGTCGGCACCACCATGGAAACCGAAAACAATTGCAGCAACAAAGCGCGTCCCACAAAACGTCGATGCATCAAACACGAGGCAACAGGAACGGCAATCAGCAAACTAATACCACTGCTTAACAAGGCTTGCCATAAGGAAAAACGCACTACCCGCCACAAATACGGCTGCTGAAGATACCCCCACCAAGCGCTGACATCGCTGTAACGCAAAAGAGCCACCAAACTGGCGGCTCCCATAAACAAGAAAACGCCCACGCCGAACAGCGCAGGCGATAATCCTCGAAGTGTGTTCACGCTAAGTCGATCCGCCTTATCGTGTTGTCGCCTCTAGCCATTCATCGACCCAAACCTTACGCTGTTGGGCGACTTGTTTAGCTGGCAGCACCAAGTTTTTGGTGGGCGCTAGAGCACTGTCAAACGCCGCTGGCAAGGGCTCGTCTAACTCAACCACAGGCAACATCCAGTTTCCAGTGGCCACGGTAGATTGAAAACCAGGCTGCAAAATAAACTGCATAAAACGCTCAGCTAATTCAGGGTTTGGAGCGTTTTTCATCATAGCGGCCACTTCGACTTGAGGATAATGACCTTCGCTAGCAGGGGCAGCCTGATACTTATTTTCACCTTCTGCCACCATATGATACGCCGGCGAGGTGGTGTAACTCAGCACCACATCGGCTTCCCCTTTTAAGAACAGACTGTAAGCATCGTACCAACCCTTGGTTACCGTCACTGTGTGGTTCGCTAACTGCGTCCACGCATTAGCAGATTGATCGCCGTAAACAGACTTCATCCATAACAACAAACCAAGGCCAGGCGTGCTGGTTCTTGGGTCTTGATAAATGACGCGCAAGTCCTGATTTTCCACCACTTCTTTTAAGCTGGTTGGCGGGTTGTCCAATGTTTCCGTGTTATAAATAAAGGCAAAATGCCCCTGATCAAAAGGCACAAAGGTGTTGTCTGTCCAGCCACCAGGCACGGTCACTTTAGAGGTATCCACGGTATGATTGGCCAACAAGCCAGTTTGTTTTGCCGCTTCCATCAGGTTTAAATCCAGCCCTAATAAAACATCCGCCTGGGACGATTTACCTTCTAACTGCACGCGGGACAGGATTCCAACAGACGAATCCAAAGCGACGAAATTCAGCTCGCAGTCGCACTCTTTTTCAAAATTGGTTTTAATCTTCGGCCCAGGCCCCCAATCCGATGAAAACGAATCGTAGGTATATACGTTCAGGCTTTGGGTCGCTAATACCACAGGTGAAAGGGCCAAGCCCATCCCCAGCAAAGAGACCGAAAAAAGGGAAGTAAATGTGTTATTCAAGATGTCGCTCCTAAAGTAATTGAGCGGCGTATTGAGAAATGACAAGAGATAAATTAATCGCTACAGATGCAGCTGGATCGCCTTGCTATCTCGATTCCTACGCCAGCATGATCTGGATCAGGTTCGGTGGGTTAGTGGATTATCCACTTCTCAGCGTCGGCGCAGTTTACTCGCCAAAACACCCCATGAGATATTGAATCGCTATTGTAAGGAGTCGGCTAACGGAAGTCTATTTCCGCCATCACTCTTGTGACCGCTCCTTGGTTTTTTTGCGCGCAATGAAGAGCGCTTTGCCCAAGTTGAGTGCGACGCGGCGCGTCTTCGGCCAAAGCCACCAGCGAGTGCGCTAATTCGGCTTGATTAGCGCAGCGAATCGATCCGCCCGCTTCAATCAGCTGTTCCGTAATATCAAGGAAATTAAAAGTATGAGGGCCAACCAAAATGGCTTTGGACAACAAAGCAGGCTCAATAGGGTTGTGACCACCACGCTCAATCAAACTACCACCCACAAAGGCTACGTCCGACGCTTGATAATAATGCATCAGTTCCCCCATGGAATCGCCAATCACGACCTCATATGTCGACCATTGATCAGGCGCAATAAGGGATCGCCGCGCGACACTATTAGATTTGCGTTGTGCAAGCTCATAAACAGAATCAAAGCGTTCTGGGTGGCGAGGCACTAAAATCAATAAGGCATCTGGAAAGCGTTTCAGTAGAATTTGATGAACATCAAGCAGTATGTCGTCTTCCCCTTGATGGGTACTGGCCCCCACCCAGACAAATCGAGACCCCAACACGCCATGCCAGTTGTCTTGCAACACCTTTGCAGGCACCGTAAGGTCAAACTTAATACTGCCCACTGTCACCACGTTTCGAGCCCCTAATGCAATAAAACGCTCTGCATCCGCTTGAGCATGAGCCAAAAAACAATCCGGCAAAGCCAGCAAGGGTTTGGATATAAGAGAGAATGTTTGATACCGCTGAAAAGAGCGCTCACTTAAACGTGCGTTTACTACGTCAATTTGCATCTTGTGCTGTTTCGCCACCTGCAATAGGTTCGGCCAAAGTTCCGTTTCGACTATCATCAGGTGTCGACAAGACAGCTTTTTAAGCACTCGCCTTACCGCACAACGCCAGTCCATTGGTAAAAATCTGTGCTCAGCAAAAGGAAAGCTTTTTGCCACCTGCTCCGCACCCGTTGGCGTCATGGTAGTGATCAATAATCGCTTTGTTGGATAAGCTTGTCGCCAACGCTCGATTAAGGGACGCACAGCCAGTACCTCTCCTACCGACGCGCAATGTATCCACAAATCTGCTTCCACCTTGGGCCAAAAACCCAAGGCTTCTCTGGCTCGATACATCGGGTAGTTTTTCTTAAACTGCCGTATTTTGAACAATACAAAAGGCGTAAACACCACAAAAAGCGCACGATAGAGCCACATGACTAAGCCGTCACATCGCTAAATTGTTGGTTATGCAATTGTGCATAAGCGCCATTTTTCGCCAAGAGCTCGCTGTGAGAACCCTGCTCGATGATTTCCCCATGATCAACCACAGCAATGATATCGGCGTTTTCAATGGTGGACAGTCTGTGGGCAATGGCGATGGTGGTGCGATTTGCCATCAAGCCGTCTAGGGCGCTTTGGATAGCCCGCTCAGATTCTGTGTCCAGCGCCGATGTCGCTTCGTCTAAGATTAAAATAGGCGCGTTTTTCAAAATGGCTCGAGCGATGGCAATACGTTGACGCTGACCGCCAGACAATAACACGCCGTTTTCGCCCACCATGGTGTCTAAGCCATGATCCAACTCTTGAATAAAGTCCCATGCGTTAGCGGCTTTTGCGGCGTCAATCACGGTTTCTTCGCTGGTGTCTTTTAACACACCATAGGCGATATTGTCTCGAATGGTGCCATTAAACAGCACAACTTGCTGGTTCACCAATGCGATATTGGCGCGTAAATCCGCTAGCTTATAATCTTTTACGGACACTTCATCAATGCATAACTGTCCCTGCTCTATGTCGTAGAATCGTGGCAACAAATTCGCCATGGTCGATTTACCACTGCCAGATCGCCCGACTAAGGCAAGCGTCTTGCCGGCTGGTAAAGACAAATTGATGTTATTAAGCGCGTGTTTATCAGCCCCCTTGTACTTGAAGGACATATTTTTCCATTCAATACAACCTTTAAGCTGCTGGCTTTCTACCTTACCGTCGTCCACTTCTTCTTTTAAGTCGATAAAATCGAAAATACTGTAAGACGCCGCGATGCCTTTTTGTAAAATGCTGTTCACTTCGGTCAGTTGGCGAATCGGTTTGCCGAGCATGCCTGCCGCCGTCAAAAAGGCAATAAAGTCCCCTGGGGTCATGTGTGAACTAATCGATGGGCTCAACGCAAACCAAATCAAAATCGACATCATGACCGCTAAAATAAATTGCACAATCGGCACATTTAACGATCGAGTCATTTCCATTTTTAACTGAGATCGGCGATTTTCATTGGCCGCTTTGCGAAAGCGCTCCACTTCGTAGTCTTTTCCACCAAAGATTTTGACGACTTCGTGCCCTTTAATGGCTTCTGAGGCCACATCTGTCACGCCACCCATGGCATTTTGAATACGAGTGCTTAACTTACGAAAACGCTTCGACGCATAAGCCACAATTAAACCGATCAAGGGCACGACGAGCAAAAACAACAGGGACAAACGCCAGTTCATATAGATCATGTAACCCAACAAACCCACAACGGTCAGCCCCTCGCGTAACAGCACTCGAACCGCTTGCGTGATTGAGCCGATGACTTGCTCTGTGTCGTACGTTAATTTGGCTAATAATCGCCCCGTGGGAATGGAGTGATAATAATCTGACGGCAACAGCACCAGCTTATTAAACATACTGGTTCGCAAGTCAAACACCACATTGTTAGCTACTTTCGCCATGAAATAGTTACCCAAAAAAGTCCCTATACCACGGGCAATAAACACCCCTAAAATGGCCAATGGAATGAGCATGCGGCTGTCTGAAATGGTACCAAGCGAAACCACATCAACAATGTGTTTCAACAAAGCCGCCAGGGCGGGCTCCATGGCGGCGTAGATCACATACCCCAACACACTGAGCATGAGGTAACCCCAAGACGAGCGTACGTAACTCAACAAGCGAAAATACATCTTCATGCCGGAAACCGGCGCCGCTGTGGTTGAGTCTGTGGTTGTCGCGCTGTTGTTTGTATCTTGCATTTATAGGTTCGCTTTTTCGATGATGGCGGTGGTCGAGTACCCATCGACAAAGGTCAGTACTTTCACTTCGCCACCATTGGCTAAAGTATGCTCAGCGCCAACAATAGTGTCTATGGTGTAATCCCCCCCTTTTACCAGCACATCGGGGGTTAAAAATTCGATAATTTCTTTCGGTGTGTCTTCATCAAACCAGGTTACCCAATCGATCGCCCCCAAGCCTTCAAGAACCGACATACGATGAACAAGGTTGTTAATAGGTCGTTTTTCGCCCTTCAAACGTTTCACTGAGGCATCGGTATTCACCGCGACAATTAGGCGATCACCAAGGGCTTTCGCTTGCTTCATGTAAGCAATGTGACCAGGGTGAAGAATGTCAAAACAGCCATTGGTGAAGACGATTTTCTCACCGTTGATTTGCGATAATTTGGTTTGTTCAAGCAAATCTTCAGGAGATAAAACGCCAAAATTCGTGCCATGGCTACGCTGAAACATGATGCCATCAAGTTGATCGGCACTGATTGACGCGGTGCCTAGCTTACCAACCACATAACCCGCCGCTTGATTGGCGTATTCCACCGCATCGGTAAAACGCTTGCTGGTCACGTAAACCGCCGTCAACACCGCCACCACGGTATCTCCTGCGCCGGTGACGTCAAATACTTCTTTTGCCGCCGTCGCCAGAGAAAAAGGTGGTTTGTCATCACTAAAGAGTATCAGGCCATCTTCGCCACGGGTCACCAACAAGGCTTTCCAACCAAATTGCTCCCGTAGAGCTTTGGCTTTTTCTTCCAATTCTTTGGTGGAATGGCATTTGCCAACGATGGTTTCAAACTCTAGGAGATTAGGTTTTACCAAGGTTGCCCCTTGATAAATCGAAAAGTCTTTGCCTTTTGGATCAACGAAACTGGGAACATTCGCTACGTTCGACAAGCGAATCAAGGTTTGCACATCGGCCAAACAGCCTTTGGCGTAATCTGAAAAAATCACCGCATCGGATTCAGGCAAACAACTTTCAACGACACTGGCCAGTGCCTCATTCTGAGAAAGACTGTCTTCGCGCTCTTCAAAATCCAATCGAATAAGTTGCTGATGGCGACTCATCACACGCAATTTGGTAATGGTCGGCAGCGTTTCTGAACGAACAAACCGGCAAGTTACGCCTTCTTTTTCAAGACACCGGGTCAACACATCAGCGTTTTCGTCATTACCCACGACACCAACTAGCGTCACCGACATGCCTAACTTAGCCAGCCCAAGTGCCACGTTTGCCGCACCACCTGGGCGATCTTCGATATTCGACACTTTCACAACTTGCACGGGTGCTTCGGGAGAAATACGAGACGTGCCACCATGCCAGTAGCGATCCAACATCACATCCCCAACAACAAGAATGTGTTTATCTTTAAAATTCAAATACGAAGAGTTCATAGGCACATAATAATCGATTTTTGGAGTTCGCCATCTTATCATACTCCCCTAGCAAGTTGGACATACCTAAAACATACGAAATAAGGCTTTTATAACATGCTAAATTCCGCTCTCTTTGCTTGCCAATCCTTTTTATTTGATGGCCTTTTGAGTCAATGGTCTCAACATGGCATCGATACAAAACAAGGGTATAGCTATGAAAGCATGAACCACGATTGGACATGCAATGAGGTTGGTCGCGTAAGATTGCTCACCCAGTGCCGACAGCTTTATACCTTCAGTCATGCCAGTCAAATGCACCCAGCTGATGAATGGGAAGCCAAGCTCACGCCTTTATTCGACTTTATTATTGACCATTACTTTGTCGATGGGCGCTGGATTTTCTCTCTTAATGATGATTTGTCGGTCAAAGACACTCAGTCTGATGCTTATGCCTTGGCGTTTGTTTTATTGTCCTTTAGCCATTATTACAAGGTCACAAAAGACGAACGCGCTTTAAGCTACATGCAGCAAACCCATCGCTTTTTACTGGATAACATGCAAGCAGAATCTGGTGGCTTTTATGAAGCGTATCCGGTGGATGTGACGCAAATTCGTCGACAAAATCCACACATGCATTTATTAGAAGGCTACATTGCGGCTTACCATGTCACTCAAGACGATGCTTACAAAAATGTCATTCAGTCTTTGCTAGACTTAACCCTTGAGCACTTTTACCACAAAGACAGCAAAACCTTACGAGAGTTTTTCACTCCCAACTGGCAGCCAGACCCAACCACAGGCCATCAAGTCGAACCTGGCCATCACTTCGAGTGGGTATGGTTGCTGTATCAAGCCAATAGCATCTTACCTAATACCGATTACATCGACCTAGCGCAGCAACTATGGGTCACCGCCGCACGCCACGGCATGGCAGACAACGGCGGTGTTTATAATCAGATAGATGGCAACCATTACCAAGCCATTGATAAAGAAAAACGCATCTGGCCTATCACCGAATACTTAAAAGCGATTACTGTCATGCCAATTGGCAAAGAAGAGAAGATTGATCGTTTAGAAAAAGCCCTCGACTTTCTTCAACAAGCCTATTTTTTACCTAAAGGCGGATGGAATGAGTACTTAAACGAAGACAACAGTCCAAAAAATTACCCCTTGCCAGGCACCAGCAGCTATCATATTTTTCTCGGCTTAGCAGAAGTGGTAGCATGGGCGATAGAAAACAATGGCTACCAATTTAAATGAGTTAAAATACAAGCCAAGACACACCCTAATTTTGCACCAGCCTTTCACAGTAGGACCACAGTTTATGTACATAGTCACAGGCGGCGCCGGATTCATCGGCAGCAACATCATCAAGGCATTGAACCAAAAAGGCATCAAAAACATTCTATTGGTTGACGACTTAACCGACGGCAAAAAATGCTTAAATTTGTCGGACCTCGACATCGCCGATTACATGGACATGTACGACTTTTTAGACGCTATCAAAAACGACACCTTGGGCATCAACCCGATTGCGGTGTTTCATGAAGGCGCGTGTTCTGCGACCACAGAATGGAACGGTAAATTCGTAATGGACGTAAACTACCAGTATTCCAAAGCCGTATTGAATTTTTGCTTGAAGCACGAAACGCCCTTTTCTTATGCTTCTTCTGCGTCTGTGTACGGTTCTGGTCCTATTTTCGAAGAATCTCGCGAAAATGAAAAACCACTGAACATGTACGCTTACTCTAAATTTCAGTTCGACCAATACGTTCGTGCCATTCTTCCTAAAGCCAAAAGCCAAATTGTCGGCTTTCGCTATTTCAATGTATATGGCCCTCGCGAGCAGCATAAAGGCAGCATGGCCAGCGTGGCGTTTCATCTTCGCAATCAAGTATTGGCGGGAGAAAATCCGAAACTGTTTGGCGCCTACGATGGCTACGAAGCTGGTGGCCAAAGCCGCGACTTTATTTACGTGGAAGACTTGGTCAACACCAAACTTTGGTTCCTTGATAACCCAGAAAAATCCGGTATTTTTAACCTTGGAACCGGTAAAGCGGAACCTTTTAAAACCATCGCGGAAACCGTTATCAGCCAATATGGCAAAGGCGAAATCGAATACATCCCTTTCCCAGAGCATCTAAAAGGCGCTTACCAAAGTTTCACCGAAGCCAACATTACTAAGCTTCGTGAAGCGGGCTATGATGGAAATTTCCGTGGTTTAGCTCAAGGCGTTACAGATTACCTAGGCTGGCTTGATTCGAATGGCTAAATATTTGATTGTTGGCCCTTCTTGGGTAGGCGATATGGTCATGGCACAAAGCCTTTTTATGACCGTCAAACAAGGTGATAAAAACGCGATTATTGACGTGATTGGACCAAAATGGTCTGTGCCCATTCTTGCCAGAATGCCCGAGGTTCGAAATGCTATCACTCTGCCCACTGGGCACGGTGAATGGGGTATCAGCACACGTCGTCAGCTGGGTCACTCGCTTCGTAAAGAGGCTTATGATCACGCCATTGTGATGCCACGTTCTTGGAAATCGGCCTTGGTGCCGTTTTTTGCCAAGGTGCCACACCGCCTGGGCTTTACGGGCGAACAGCGCTATTTTCTTTTAAATGAGCGTCGTACCCTAGACAAAAGCATACTTAACCAGACGGTGAAACGCTTCACTTCTTTAGGTCTGCCTGTTGAGCAAGCCTATCCACCGCAAGACATTCCTTTTCCAAAACTGACGGTAAATGAAGACAATCAAACGCGCTTGTATCAAGCATTCAGCCTTTCCAACCGACCGGCCATTGCCTTGATGGCGGGAGCCGAGTTCGGGCCGTCTAAACAATGGCCTATCGGTCACTTTCATGAATTGGCAAAAAGCGCTATTGCCTCAGGTTATCAAATCTGGGTACTTGGCGGACCGAAGGATCAAACCGATGGAGATAAAATCGTAGATAATCTTGGTGAATTTGCGATTAACTTATGTGGTAAAACACAATTAGTCGATGTCATTGATTTGTTAGCGGCCGCCGAAAAAGCCGTCAGTAACGACTCGGGCCTCATGCACATCGCCGCCGCCGTTGGCACCGAAGTGCATGGCATTTACGGCTCCACCAGTGAATTATTCACACCGCCACTGACCGACAAGAAAACCATTCATAACCTACACCTTGAATGCTCGCCCTGCTTTAAACGAACTTGTCCTTTGGGGCATACCAACTGCCAGAATCAACTTATGCCTGATTCAATTATCAAATCTCTCGTGCTGTAAAAAGCTTTAACATTAAGGACTCTCATGAAAATATCAGGCAATATAATTACACTTAATGAAGAGAAAAATATAGTTGAATGCATTGAATCTATGCAAGCTATTTGCGATGAAATCATCGTAGTTGATTCTGGAAGTACAGACAAAACGATAATGTTAGCAAAATCGTTAGGAGCTACCGTTATAAATCAACCCTATTTAGGGGATGGAATTCAAAAAAATGTTGCTTTAAAGCATATTAAAAATAATTGGGTATTAAGTATCGATGCTGACGAACGCTTAACCATCGAAATGATTACTTCAATTAAAGAGCTACAGCTTGCTAATTCTGAATATGATGGGTTTTCATTTCGTAGGAAAAATATGATTGGTAGCCGATGGATTAAACATTGTGGTTGGTATCCTGATCGTTGTGTTCGTTTATATAACTCACAAAAAACAAAGTTCTCCGATGTTAAACAGCATGCAAGTGTACAAGCAAAAAATGTACGACACATAAATACTGACATTTTACATTACTCTTTTAAGAATATTGGCGAGTTGTTTGCGAAGCCTGGCAGAAATTTTAGTGGGAGAGCGGCTAAGATCATGTATGCTAAGGGAAAACGTGCTAATTCACTTTCACCTTTCACACATGGATTAAACGCTTTTATTCGTAAATATATCTTCCAACGGGGTTTCATGGGTGGTGTTGATGGCATGACAGTAGCTTTAAGCTCTGCTGTGAATAGTTATTTAAAATATGCTAAATTATTAGAATATCAACGCGACCCAAGTGTTACGAAGCAAGACGACTTTAAAAATATTTGGTAAATTTAGTAGGTAGTATATAGCTTGAATAACATTTTAACCGTTATGCATGTCAATCTGGCTAAAGGTTTTCGCGGTGGCGAGCGTCAAACAGAATTATTAATTAGTGCTCTTTCAAACTATCCTGATGTAATTCAGGTACTTGCATGTAGAAGTGACTCACCTCTTAGAGAAAAGCTTAAACATATTAGACACTTAACCTTTTTAGACTCGAAAAACCAACTAGACGGACATTGCAAAAATCAACATGCGGATATAGTTCACGCCCATGAAGCCAAGGCTGTCCACTGGGCATACATTTATAAGTTAATTCATAAAACGCCATATATTCTGACTCGTCGAATAGATGCCCAAGTAAAAGAAAAATACTTAAACAAAAAAACTTATAGCAATGCTTCTGCCCTAGTCGGTATATCCACTCTTATATCCAATAATCTTCGCGCAAAAAATTGGGGAGCTGTCTACCAAGTGCCTAGTGTACTTGCAAATTTAGAAAGCAACCCTAATATAGGCGAAGAGTTCAAAAAGACATTCCCAAATAAAAAAATTATTGGTCATGTTGGAGCACTAGTAGATAAACACAAAGGACAAAAAGTACTTATTGAAGCAGCTCAATTATTAGAAGATACTCACCCAGACTTACACTTTGTATTTTTTGGTAACGGGGTCGATGAAGAAGAGTTTAAATCTTTATCTAAACACTCTAAAAATATTACCTGGATGGGGTTTAAAGAAAATATTGGTGACTTCTTGCCTTATTTTGATATTTTTGCCTTTCCTTCAAGAAACGAAGGTCTTGGCTCTACATTATTGGATGTAATGAATGCAAACGTACCAATTATTGCTTCCAACGTAGGTGGAATACCAGATATTGTTATCAATAACGTAACGGGAGTATTGATAGAACCGAACGATAGCGAAGTGCTAAAAAATGCTATCATTCAACTATCAACGGACGAACCCCTACAAGCAAGGTTAGTCGCAGGTGCGAAAGATCAACTGGAAAAATACACACCTGAGAAGATGGCTCAAAGCTACATCACTATTTACAATAGCTGTCGAGTAAAAAAATAAAATAACGCGGGCTCTCACCCGCAATGCACTTATTTTACTTTCTAAACCTAGAAATATCGTCTAATGCATCTTTTAGATGTTCAAAGTTTAATTGCTGATCCTCTTTGACTCTATTTTTTAAATCATATAGGGTATATTGACCACCTACTCCAACTTCTAAAATACTTTCTTCTGATATCAAAGCATACTTCGAGTAACTAGATGAAATAAGCCAATCTCTAGGCTCTGACACATTCAACAAATCTATACCATTAGAATAATCACTTATCTTATTTGAAACACCGAGATAGTTTTTCATGACTGTAGGTATAACATCTTCATGACTCGTCATACCTATGACTGAATAATTTTCTTTCCGATTATTTCTAGGATCAACAATTACAAACGGCACCTGAATTTGAGAAGCAGTAAAATTACTATTATGCCCCCAATAGTTCAACTTATTATCATTTAACTCTTGAGCATGATCACCAGTAATAACAATTAGAGTGTCATTTTCTTTATTTTCATCGATTCTCGTTAACACTTTATCCACTAATTCATCTACATATCGAACACTAGTTCTATACCTATTCATAAACAAAGTAGGATCTGTATCGTTATTAAGAGCAAGATAATTAACACTTGCTAGCATAGGCTCATATTTTTTGTCATAATCGTTTGGAAAATCATAACCATGTGGCGCATCATAAAATAAAAATGAAAATGATGCTTTGCTACTATCTCTCTCTCCGTACCAAGCTAACCAATCATCAGTTAGTTTTAGATCACGCTCAGCTGGAGTGTTTCCATCAGATCTTAAACGTAAATTATTAACATTAGAAAAAATAGTTCTATTAAACTCTGGGTTCTCTAATGATGCTGATGTAAAAATACCTAATTCATATTCTAGCTGTTGAAGCCGATCTATAAAAACAGGAGATCTTCCATTAGATAAAGCACTCTCCCAATACGTCCCCGGCAGTCCATAAAATAAACCAAAAATCCCTGTTAATGTTGCATTACCAGTCGACATATGAGAATTAAAAGAGATACCTTTTTTAGCATAATCCCAAATATGGGGAGTATTATCACTATTAAATGTATCAAATCGCCATGAATCAACGACTATAAAAATAATATCAATTGGTTTTTTTACAGTATTGAACTCTAATGCTTTAATAGGATATTGAAAACTACCTCCAGACTTCATTGTTAACTCTTTTTGTCTTTCTAAAACTTCTTCATCAATTAAGCCGTGTTTACTCATAAAACTATTAGCTGTTGCTGGGTAAAATAAAGGCAAATAACTCTTAGTTATTGTAACAGGCCTATAACCGTATGCATGAGCCCAAATATGTATGAAATTACTAGCTAACAGACATATAAAAAAGAAAGTGAAGAAGTATCTTACCTTTATTTTCATTTTGAAAAAATTAAAGATAAGTCCCATTTTTAAAGCCAGTATAACACTAAAGCCAAAGGCAATAGAGACCCACGTCAGAATTGAAAAATCAACTACATCTCCTGAAAGTGCAAGCTTTAAAACAACCTCATTTATATGAAATCTGTATTGCGAAAACACAAAAGTATCTATTATAAGAAGGGATATTATTAATGCGGAAATAACTCCAATTAATATAGAAAAAATTCTTTTTGGCAAAATAACTAAAGGAAATAAAAAACACCCAAATATAAAAGACAAAAGAAACATTTGCCCTAAAATACTTGTCGATACAAATGTAAAACTCAAGATATTTGAAGGGAGATCAGGAAGAAAGTAATAATACCTTAAAGATATCAATGAAGCTAAAAAAACATCAAAAACCATCAAAACCTTTAGGATATTAATATTATAAAAAAATCTCATCTTATCAAAAAACATTCAACTATACTCTTATTAATATCTATATATAAAACATTGTCAAAAAAATTATTTTTTCTTACAAACTCGCCGCTCTCAACATACGCTTTGACCATTGACTCCAAGAACCCACATACAACAATTTGGCCTCGATACCAGCGTAGTTCAGCGCCAAAATATTATGACAAGCACTTACGCCGGAACCACAGTAAAACACATTGGCATCACTGCTGCCCGATAACCAGTCTTGCCATTCAACATGCAGTTGTTCTGCCGGTTTAAAGCAGTCGTTTTCGTCTAGGTTGTCGCTAAAAGGTCGATTAATGGCACCTGGAATATGGCCAGCGACAGGGTCCATGGTCTCGTTTTCACCGTTAAAACGATCCGAAGAACGTGCATCCACCAGCTGAAATTGATCGGTTTCGAAGTTTTCAACTACAGCTTGCTCACTCACGGCCCAAGGAAACGTGACATCTATTGAAGACGTGGACGCTGTTGCCTCCAAAGGTTCAATAGATAATGCATTTCCTGCCCGTAGCCATGACGATAAACCGCCATTTAATACCCTCACATTAATACCTTGCTGGATCATCATCCACCAAGCTCGCCCAGCAATAGCCCCTCCAGAGGTATCATAAACAATCACTGTGCTGTCTTTATCTATGCCCCACGCTTGTATCTGAGCAGAGAATATCGCTTCGTCCGGTAAAGGGTGTCGCCCCGTCAATTCTGTTTCTGGTGAAGCAAGCTGATGATGGACGTCGACAAAAATGGCATTAGGTATATGCCCTTCGCCATATTCAATCTGTCCTTTGCCATGGTCTGTTAAATAAAAACGGCAATCTAAAATCACCACATTAGGCTGGTCCAGCAAGCCAACCAGCTCGCTTGTCTCGATGAGTGTTGTTAATGACACAGACATTCCTTAGACGATGGTCGATGAAGCAAATTAGGTATTTGTTGGTGCTTAAATCTACTTTGATTCGGTGTTTTTTGCTAATATTTGCCGCTACTATTTTTCTTGAGTTTACTATGTTGCGTATTGATTTAATGCTCACTGAGCAAGGCTTGGCAAAATCCCGCGCTCAAGCACAAACTTTTATTAGTGAAGGTCGAGTCTCTTATAAGCTCAACGAACAATGGGTTAAAGCAAACAAAGCCAGCCTTAAATTACCATTAAATACAGAGCTTAATGTCACACAAGATGATGCCGATAAGTATGTTTCTCGTGGTGCATTAAAGCTTGAAGGGGCATTGCAGCACACTCAGCTAAATATCCAGCATTTTCATGTCTTAGATATCGGCCAATCCACCGGCGGCTTTAGTGATTGTGTCATTCAGCATGGCGCTGCCAAGGTCGTCGGCGTTGAAGTTGGCCACGGTCAGCTAGATAAACGCCTACTCGATCACGATAATATCGTTTGCTTAGAGGGTATTAATGCCCGTCATTTGTCTGTAGACGATCTGCAAGGGCACCTTCCTAGCGGCGGTTTTGACCTTGCCGTAATGGACGTGTCGTTTATCTCGCAGACGAAAATTCTGCCTCAGCTACCCGACTTATTGAAAAGCGCAGGGCATTTAATCACTCTAGTCAAACCCCAGTTTGAAGTTGGCAAAGCCTTTATCGGCAAAGGTGGTATTGTCAAAGACAAGTCCTGCATTGCACAGCTCAGCACAGACATTCAAGCTTTCGTAGGTGAATTAGGTTTCACAGTACAATGCTATATCGAAAGCCCGATCAAGGGCGGCGACGGCAACCAAGAATTTTTACTCTGGGCGATTAAAAACGCGTAATCAGCGTCAGTCATTCTCACAATATTTCATTATAAGAGTGGGAATGGCTCGGCAAAATCGCCTCCGCTTCTTTTTCTTCCAACTCAGCAATGTAATTTCTCGCCATATAAAAACCCAAACAGCCAAAAATCACCGAACCAATGGCCTGCCCGAGCAACACCCCTTCTGCCCCCATAAACAATGAAAAAATAATGATCAAAGGCCAGGTACCAAGCGTCGCCCGGCCAAAATTTAATAAGGTACTGTTCAGTGGTTTGCCAAGGTTATTAAACACCGCGATGGCGATAAATAATAAGCTCTGAAAGAAAAAGCTAAAAGACACAAAGGTAGCAAAAAATCGAATCAATTCCGCGCTGCCTTCTGTGGCATTAAACACGGAAACAAGCCAGTCTTGCGCCTGATACAAGCCCACACACAAGATAACACAATAGGCAAACGCGTAAATCACGGCACTGCTGATGGTGCTGTGCATTCGGTCAAATCGACCGGCGCCATAGTTTTGTCCAAGAATCGGTCCCACCGCGCCCGATAAAGCAAACAAGCCACCGAACACCACAGGGATGATTCGACCGATAATAGCCACCGCTGCGACGGCATCGTCGCCAAACGTGGAGGTATGTTCCATCACAATGGCATTCGCCAAAGGCGAAGATAAGTTTGTCAGCATGGCAGGAATCGCAATCACAGAAATTGACATCGCGTCTTTGAAAAAATCCATAAGATCAAATTCACCAAGCATTTTATGGATATACACAACACCGTAATAAGACACCGCGACCATGGAGAAACGTGCAATCAGCGAAGCAATCGCCGCGCCTTGTACCCCTAAACCAAAGGCGAAGATGAAAATCGGGTCCAACACCGCATTGACCAGACCACCAATTAAAGTGGCATACATAGCACGGCGCGCATCACCCAGAGCCCGCATAATGCCCGAGCCAATCATGCCAATCATCACTGCGGGCATACCAATAATCAGAATTTGTAAATACCCCGTCGCCAGATCAAGGGTTCGCCCTGTTGCGCCTATGTACAATAAAACATTCGAAATGTTAGGCCACAACATCCAGACCACGGCGGTAGAAAAAAAGATCCCAAACGCCAACACATTCACCGCTCGGCGTTTCGCCAGCTCAATATTTCCCTCGCCAACCGCTTTAGACACCAAAGCGGTCGCAGAAATAGACACGGCCATGCTCAAGGAAATGGTAAAAAACATAATACTGCTGGCAAAACCAACCGCCGCCACCGCCTCTTTCTCGCCCAACATAGACAAAAAAAGCATATCGACTAGGTCGACCAAAAACATGCACATCAAACCAAACGCACCTGTGGCAGACATGCTAACCACGTGCTTAAAAGTAGAGCCTTGTATCAGTTTTGCCGTATGTGGCATTCTTATCCCCTGCAATGACGCACGCTCGGTACGACAAACCATAAAAAGGCTGAATAAGTAAGTTCTTATTCAGCCTTGTATTTTCTCATGTATGCCCAGCTTAGAGAATGCCTACTTTGTGGATAACCTAATGAAGTGCATCACTGGATCGATTAAACACTAATTTTTCTACGTCGGTAAAACGCTCGGCAAAATGCACCGTCATGCCCTCTTTTACTGACTCAGGCAACTCTTCAAAGTCTCGACGATTAGGCTCGGGTAAAATCACTTCACTGATTTTACTGCGTTTAGCCGCAATGATTTTTTCACGAATGCCGCCAACGGCCAGTACTTGACCCGTTAATGTTAGCTCTCCGGTCATCGCCAAACCTTTACGGATGGGTTCGTTGCGTGCCAATGACATCAAGGCCGTGGCCATGGTCACCCCTGCACTAGGCCCATCCTTTGGTGTTGCACCTTCAGGAACGTGTAAATGCACCAAGCTATTATCAAAAAACTCCGGCGACTTTTGGTAACTCTTAGCGTGTGAGAAAACATAAGAATAAGCGATTTCTGCCGATTCCTTCATCACGTCGCCCAATTTGCCCGTGAGTTTTAAACCTCTCGTGAGTTCATGCACCTTGTTGGCTTCAATCGGCAAAGTCGCCCCACCCATCGATGTCCACGCCAGACCCGTCACCACACCGACACCTTGCAAGGTTTTCTCAGGGCGGAAGTACGGCATGCCCAATAAGGTTTCCACGTCTTTTACGCCAACGTTAATGTGATCTTTCTCGCCCGTCATTAATTCGACCACACTTTTGCGTAAGATCTTTTGCAGCAGTTTGTCCAACCCTCGCACACCCGCTTCTCGTGCATAATGTTCAATAACATGACGCAGCGCGGCGTCAGTAATATTGAGTTGTTTTTTAAGCAGCTTGTTTTTCTTCAACAGCTTAGGCCACAAATGCTGTTTGGCAATCGCCAGCTTTTCGTCACCGATATAACCCGACAAGCGAATCACATCCATCCTATCTAACAAGGGTGCGGGAATGGTGTCGAGCTGATTCGCCGTACAAATAAACAAGGCTTTCGATAGGTCGATGCGCATGTCGAGGTAGTGATCTAAAAACTCCACATTTTGCTCAGGGTCCAATGCTTCCAGTAAAGACGACGCGGGATCACCTTGAAAAGAAGAACCAATCTTATCGATTTCATCCAACATAATAACGGGATTTTCCACTTCCACGTCTTTTAAAGCTTGCACAAATTTACCCGGTAACGCGCCAATATAGGTGCGTCTGTGGCCTTTGATTTCAGCCTCGTCACGCATTCCACCTAGGCTGAAACGATAGAATTTTCGATTGAGGGATTCCGCGATGGATTTGCCGATTGAGGTTTTGCCCACCCCAGGTGGCCCCACTAATAACAAAATAGAGCCGCCCATTTCACCACGATGAGCGCCTAGCGCTAAAAACTCCACAATACGATCTTTGATGTCGCCCAAGCCTGCATGCTGGGATTCGAGCACTTCTCGCGCTAATTTGATGTCTAAATTGTCTTTAGAGTGCACGCCCCAAGGCAAAGATGTCGCCCAATCCAAATAATTACGGGTTACGCCATATTCCGGTGAGCCGGTTTCTAAAATACTGAGCTTGTGCAACTCGTCTTGGATTTTATCCTCTACAGCTTTTGGCAAAGCTTTGTTCTCTAACCTTGCTTGAAAAGTTTCAACATCTGACGTGCGATCATCTTTTGAAATACCCAACTCTTTCTGTATGACTTTTAACTGCTCTTTCAAGAAAAAGTCACGCTGATGTTTACTGATTTTGTCGTTTACTTCGGCGCTGATTTCATTTTGTAAACGGGCAATTTCCAGCTCTTTTTTTAACAGCGTCAAGGATAGATGCATACGAGCCTGCACAGAGATAGTAGCCAACACATCATACAGCTCTTCTGCATCAGCAGACGTAATGGAGGCTGCAAAGTCCGCCAACAGGCCAGACTCGTTAAAAGAAAAGCGACCTAGGTACTGCTTCAAGTCTTCACTGAATAAAGGGTTTAAGCGGATTAATTGCTTAATAGCGTCCAAAATAGCGATGGAATAGGCTTTGGCTTCATCACCATTGGATTTGATATCATTGATGTAACGCACTCGTGCCAGATACGGCGCTTCTTCGCTTAACCATTCAATCACTTCAAAGCGTTTTACCCCTTGAGCGACAAAGGTCAGCTTGTCATTTTGCTTTTCCGCTTTATGGACACGAGCCACACAACCAACAGCGCGAAACTCATCCACAGAAGGGGCTTTTTTGGCTTTTTTGTCGGCGTATACCAGACCAACCGCGGCTTGTGGGTGCTCGGCAATACGCTCAAGTGTGTCTTCCCATTGATCCGCATCGACCATCACAGGCTGTACTTGGGCAGGGAAAAAGGGACGACTCGATATGGGCAAAATGTACAAGGTATCCGGCAACACATCATCGGGTAATGCCAGACCTTTAGGGTCACTGATCACCACACTCTCATTGTCATCCAGCGTGTCGCTTTCATCATCTTGATGTATTTCCTGTTGATCTAGGTAGTTATCATCTTCATTCATTTTCAAGGTTCCAATGCATAAAATAGTCTTTACAGCAGTCAAGACTCTGTGTCTTGTCGCTGTTTTTGGTAGATAAAGACTATGTAATGGCAATCTTAAGGAAAACAACACCATAGGAATTTTTCCTAACTCGTTGCAAACTTTAGAAAAAGTTAACCTAGTAGACAGGATTAATGATTTGGTCACTTTGGACTTAGTGTTATTATATAAAGAACATTGTAAGAATTACTCAAGCATTCGACTCCCCTATTGATAGTGACATTAAAGGACAGGCCAATGACCCGCGAAGAACTTCTGAACACTTACCAAGATATTCACTTGGTAACGCACCCTTTTGTAAAACACAAACTCACCAGTCTACGAGACAAAAACACCAGCACCCGTGAGTTCCGCATGCTAGTAGAAGAGCTGGGTACGCTTATTGGTTACGAGGCTACCCGTGACATAGAAACCCTAGATGTGGAAATCGAAACACCTCTAGAAAAAGCCATGTGTCCAGTGTTAAAAGGCAAAAAACTGTGCATTGTGACCATCATGCGAGCAGGTAATGGGTTGGCTGAAGGAGTGCTTAAATTATCACCCAGCGCAAGAGTGGGCCATGTGGGTTTATATCGTGATCCAGAAACCAAACAACCGGTCGAATACTATTTAAAAATGCCTCATTCCGTAAATGAGCGCACCATTATTGTGGTCGACCCTATGTTGGCAACGGGTAATTCCGCCATCATGGCGATTGATAAAATGAAAGAAATGGGCGCGAAGGACATACGTTTTATCTGTCTGTTTGCTGCTCCTGAAGGCATCGAAGCTTTTAAAGCAGTTCATCCAGATGTGGCCATGTACATTGGCGCAATTGATCAGGGCTTAGACGAAAACGCCTACATTCGCCCAGGTGTCGGTGACGCTGGCGACCGTATTTACGGCACTCGCTAAAAGCGAATTAAGCGGCTTTTCTCTATATTTCGAAAAGTCGCTTATATTTCAAGCTCAGCTTTTTAACGCAAGAAAAGCCCCTGCACTGGCCATAATGCCACCCGCCGTTCTATTCAAAGAACGCATGGATCGTTCTGATTTAAACAATCGTCTTGCTTGAGAAGCACCTGCTGCAATCAACATTAAGCCTAAGAATAAGGCCATAAAAGCCAGCACCGACGCGATAACGATGTCGGAACCATTTAACACGGTCAAATCCATGAAAGTCGGTAAAAACGCGACGTAAAAAAGAATCACTTTGGGGTTAGACGCAGAAATCATAAAGCCTTGGACAAAGCTGGCGATCTGACTTTTTGTGCCCTGCTCCCCTTGTAATGACTCAGCAGACACAGGCGACACCCACATTTTCCAACCTAGATACATCAAGTACGCCGCGCCAGCGTAACGAATCACTAGAAATGCCGTTTCCCAGCTCGATGCAATCGCCGCCAAACCAAAGCATGCCATCACCAAATAAACGATATCACTCATCACCATACCCAAACTTAAAGACATGCTTGCTCGCGTACCTTTTGTCATACTGCGCGCTAAAATAGCAAACACACCAGGACCCGGTGTAATGCTAAAAATAAAAATCGCGATGAAAAATGTAATACCACTTTCTAATGTCATTCCCTTCTTCCTTTTATTGAGTAACGCCACAGCCGGCGAGAACCATACGAGTGACAAACGCTTTTGCGTCATCGTAATCGCTGATTTCCAATGTGTCCTTTTTGAGTAAAATTTTCACTTGCGCATCAAAGTCTGCATAAGTTTGCGTCATGGCCCAAATACTAATAAATAGATGCTCTGTCGACACAGGCTGCATCCAGCCTTTTTCTACCCATGTTTGAATCGTCGCTTCTTCTCGACTCAATTCGGTAACGAATAAACGGCGCAAATAATCCAGAACGAACGCTTCCTCACCAATTAAAGCCATAGCGAAAATTTTCGACGCGTTTTTATTGGTACGCGACTGCTCAATCTTTTCTTCTATGTAGCGAGTTAAGTTTTGCTTTGGCCCTTCATCGACATCAAAGCGACTTACAGAATGCAGCCAAAGTCGCAATATACGCTCTAACACGGCTTCCAGTAAATCTTTCTTCGAGCGGTAATAATAGTGAATATTGGCTTTGGGCAAGCCGGCTTCATCGGCGATCATTTGCGTAGTGGTTTTTGCCAATCCCTGACGTGCAAACACACGCTCCGAGGTTTCCAAAATAAGCGTTTGATTTTGTTCTCTAATGTGCGCTTTCAACTGGTCTTTTGGTCGTTTTACATCGCTCAAGGGGAGCCTCGCTGATAATTTATGGCGTAAAAAAAGGGGGATGAAAGTGCCGTTTAAACGTCCTGTTCGACACGCAGCAAGAATAGCATTCTTTGGAATTGTCACGAAGAAATAAGGCAAAAAAAGGCCAGCAGGGGGAAAACTGCTGGCCTTTAGATGCATTAGCTAAAGTAACTTAGTGCATTTTTTGACAAATTAGTTAGAGAACTGATTCATCGTGTTATCTTTACCAGACGCTTTTAACGCTTGCGCACCAGAGAAGTACTCTTTGTGATCATCGCCCATGTTAGAACCAGACATATCTTGGTGCTTAACACATGCCAAACCTTGGCGAATCTCTTTACGCTGTACTTCTTTAACGTAACCCAACATGCCCATTTCGCCGAAGTAGTCTTTCGCTAGGTTGTCTGTAGACAAGGCTGCTGTGTGGTACGTTGGCAAAGTGATCAAATGATGGAAGATACCCGCTTGCGCAGCTGCATCTCTCTGGAAGCAACGAATACGCTCATCGGCTTCCGCTGACAGTTCAGTCTCATCGTAATCCTGTGACATCAAACGATCACGCTGGTAAGCCGATACGTCTTTACCAGATTCAGTCCATGCATCAAATACTTGCTGACGGAAGTTCAGAGTCCAGTTGAACGATGGGCTGTTGTTGTATACCAGCTTCGCATTTGGCATAACGTCACGAATACGATTTACGATAGACGCAATTTGACCAATGTGTGGCTTCTCTGTTTCGATCCACAATAGATCAGCACCGTTTTGCAAAGAATTGATGCAGTCCATTACTACGCGATCTTCACCAGTGTCAGGCTTGAAACGAACCAAACCGTTTGGCAAGCGCGTTGGTTTGATCAAACGATCGCCTTGCTTAATCATCATGTCGCCAGATTTCATTTGATCAAGGGACGTTACTGTTTCGCCATCAATGAACGCGTTGTATTGGTCTGCAAGATCGCCAGGGTTTTGAGACACTGGGATTTTTTGCGTCAAGCCAGCACCCAAAGAGTCTGTACGCGCTACGATAACACCGTCATCAACACCCATTTCTAGGAAAGCGTAACGAACCGCGTTGATTTTCGCGATGAAATCTTCATGTGGAACGGTTACTTTACCGTCTTGGTGACCACATTGTTTCGCATCTGATACTTGGTTCTCGATTTGGATACAACATGCACCCGCTTCGATCATTTTCTTAGACAATAAGTAAGTCGCTTCTTCGTTACCAAAACCCGCATCGATGTCGGCAATGATAGGTACAACGTGTGTTTCGAAGTTGTCGATGTTCTCTTGTGCTGCTTTCTCAGCCGCTTGATCGCCTGCTTCACGAGCGTCGTCTAAGGCTTTGAAAAGGTGTTGCAATTCACGAGCGTCGGCTTGCTTCAAGAAGGTGTAAAGCTCTTCAATTAGCGCAGGAACCGATGTTTTCTCATGCATAGATTGGTCTGGAAGAGGACCAAACTCAGAGCGCATAGCAGCAACCATCCAACCAGAAAGGTACAAGTAACGGCTACGAGTGCTGCCGAAATGTTTCTTAATAGAAATCATTTTTTGTTGGCCGATAAACCCGTGCCAGCAGCCCAAAGATTGGGTGTAGTTTGCTGCGTCTTTGTCGTAGCTCGCCATGTCTTCACGCATGATTTTAGCCGTGTATTTAGCAATGTCCAAACCTGTCTTAAAACGGTTTTGCAGTTGCATTCTGGCAACATACTCAGGGTTCATTGCACCCCATGTTGCACCTTGTTGCTCGATAGTTTGGCTAGCCTGTTGGGTTTTATTTTTGTAAGTTTCCATTCTACTTCTCACTCTATTGGGTTGGTTCAATTGTTTTATGACGCTAAATAGTTGTGTTGCTTAATATCTGAGCTTCAATGTGTGCTCATTGGGGTCGTGCTACGAGTGCGCTTTTTTGGCTTTCACTCGGTAAGCATGCAGCAAAGGTTCGGTGTAACCATTCACTTGCTCTACCCCTTTAAAAATCAAATCTTGTGCGGCTTTAAAAGCAACGCTGTCGGCATTCGATGACATGGCACGGTATCCTGCGGTGTCTTTGTTTTGCTCATCAACCACCTTCGCCATACGCTGCATCACTTCATCTACTTGTTCTTTTTGACAAACCCCATGCAGCAACCAATTTGCTAAATGCTGGCTCGAAATACGCAAGGTGGCACGGTCTTCCATTAAGCCAACATTGTTAATGTCTGGCACTTTCGAACAGCCCACACCGTCTTCAATCCAGCGAACTACGTAACCTAAAAGCCCTTGTACGTTGTTTTCAATTTCACGTTCGATAACTTGGCTCGACAACGTCAAACTCGCCGGAATCGTCGGAATGGTTAGCAAGTCCGTTAAATTGGCTTGAGCACGAGTTTTTAATCGTTCTTGCACTGCAAACACATCAATCTGGTGATAATGCAGTGCGTGTAACGTGGCAGCCGTTGGCGATGGTACCCAAGCGGTGTTGGCCCCCGCTTTGGGGTGAGAAATCTTGGCTTCCATCATCGCCGCCATTTCATCTGGCATGGCCCACATGCCTTTACCAATTTGTGCTTTGCCAGGCAGACCACAGCGCAAGCCGATGTCCACATTGCGATTTTCGTAAGCTTGAATCCAAGGCTGAGCCTTGATCTGATCTTTTGGTAAAAAAGCACCCGCTTGCATGCTGGTATGAATCTCGTCACCAGTACGATCCAAAAAGCCGGTGTTAATGAAGAACACTCGTGATTTGGCTTGACGGATACATTCTTTTAAATTCACTGTGGTACGGCGCTCTTCGTCCATGATGCCGATCTTGATGGTGTTTTCTTCAAGACCTAACATTTGTTCAACGCGACCAAACAACTCGCAGCTAAACGCCACTTCGTCAGGGCCGTGCATTTTAGGTTTTACAACATAGATGCTGCCTGTTCGGCTGTTTCGTAAACCCTGCTCACGTTGTAAATCCAGGGCGCCAATCAACACGGTTACAACCGCATCCATGATGCCTTCAGGAACAAAGTTTCCTTCTGCGTCTTGCATCAGATCGCATTCCATTAGATGGCCAACGTTGCGAACCAATAACAAAGAACGACCATGTACGCGGTATTCGTTGTTGTCTAAATCCGTGAAAACACGATCAGGATTCATACGGCGAGTGTGTGTTTTACCGCCTTTTTGGAAGCTCGCTTCCAAGTTGCCTTGCATCAACCCAAGCCAGTTGCGGTACACTTCAATTTTGTCTTCCGCATCGACAGCTGCCACAGAGTCTTCACAATCCATAATGGTGCTAAGAGCAGACTCAACCACGATGTCGTTAATATTGGCTTTGTCTTTCTCGCCATTTTGGCCGTTGCGATCAAATTGGATCTCTACGTGTAAACCATTATTTCTAAGCAGAATCGCTTCCGGTTCGCTGCGCTGTCCGTTTACCGCAACCAACTGGTTTGGCTGTTTAAGACCCGCTTGAGTACCGTCTTCAAAAAAGGCAAGCAAATGGTGGTAGTACACCATGTAGCTGCTGACGTCTTTGTGTGAACCGGTTTCCAGTGGGAAAACCTCATCTAAAAATGCTTTCGCTTTCGCGATTACCTCGTCACCACGAGCAGGGTTGTAGCCATTATCTGTTTCAAGACCGTCGGTTTTAGCAATCACGTCTGTGCCGTAAAAAGCATCGTATAAGCTGCCCCAACGCGCATTGGCTGCGTTCAAAGCAAAGCGAGCGTTTTTAACGGGAACAACAAGTTGTGGGCCTGCTAGGCTAGCGATCTCAATGTCTGTGTTTTCGGTTGTGATGGTGAAGTCGTCACCCTCTTCAACCAAATAACCAATTTCACGCAAGAAGGCTTCGTATGCTTTAATGTCCATCGGTTGATCTTTGTGGGCACAGTGCCAGTGATCAATCTGCTCTTGCATGGAGTCACGAGTCGCCAATAACGCACGGTTAACAGGCGCCAAGTCGGACACTAGTTTTTCTAGGTCTTGCCAAAACTTAGTTGGCTCGATGGCATGAAGGGGAAGCACTTCTTCATTGATGAAGTTGCAAAACCCTGGGTGGATTACACTGTTATTTTTAGGTAAGGGCATATTCATCTCGCTTTCCTTTTCTAGTGAGCTTTATTCTTATCTTTATATTCACTGTTTCTAAAACAGCGACTGGGAAACTGTTCCCGCTTGCTTGATTTATAGTCTATGCCCAACTAAGATGAAATTTCACAATAAGAATTACACAGTGTAAATTTTACAAAAATGAAAAATAAAAATAACCTCAATCGCAAGGCTCATTTTTTGGGCACAAAAATCCGCAACCTCCGTAAACGCAACCGCTTGACGATGGAAGACCTGTCTTCTCGATGCATCAAAATAGACCCAGAATGCGCACCCTCTGTGTCTTATTTATCGATGATAGAAAGAGGCAAACGCATCCCCAGTGAAGACGTTTTAGAGGTGATCGCCAGCGTTTTTCAAAAAAATGTTGACTGGTTTTTAGATGATATTCCTGAAGAAGACGCTATCACCCCGTCAAAAGGCTCTGGCGGTGGCATTAACGGCATGCCTTTAGAACCAAACTTTTTGTTCTCAAAAGACATTCTACAAATCGCCATTCCTGAAATGCTGTCACAAACGGGCACCAGTGGACGTCAATTTGCCCATCTATTGATTCGCGCTCACCAAGAGCACCATCAAAATCACTTTCCCGACCTTGAGCGAGCCGCAGAAGAAATTGGGAAAAAGCGCCTGCCTTTAAGCTTGGACGATCTAGTCGATATCACTAAACAAATGGGCTTACAGATTAAATGGTTTCGCAAAACACCAGCGTCTGTTTTGCAAGAAATTGGCAGTAATGGCAATAACTTAGTCACGTCGTTTTTTGATCCGCCAAACACGGTGTACATCAATCAAATTATGAAAACACAGCCTCATCGGCTCAAATACAACCTGGCCGTTCACATTGGACATACGGTACTGCACGACAAAGATGGGCTAAAAAACATTCTGGTCACAGGCCGCAATGAAATTTCACCACTGCAAGCAAGGCAAGCTGCAGGGCCATCATCGGGTATGGACGCACAAGATATTTTATACGCATGGCGTGATTTTGAGTGCAGCTTTTTCGCTGGCGCCTTGCTATGCCCTAAAGTGCCGTTTCGACAAATGCTGGATCGCAATGGTTACGAGATTAATACCGCCCAATTGGCCGGCGTGTCGGAATCTGTCGCCATGCGCCGTATGACAGCGGCGTCGCCCTACCCCCATTGGCATTATTTTGATGCCTATGCACCCGGAAAACTCAAGGCCGTGTATCGGGGCAACGGCATACCTTTGCCTTGGGGCAACATGAGCTTAGTCGAAGACCCTTGCCATCACTGGGCGGTCTTTCGCAAAATCAACGAGCAAAGCTCAGGGTCATCAGCGCAGATTTCGATTTTAAACGTTGCGGACGAACCACGGATTTACGCATGTGAATCGATAAAAGTGGAGGATCTTGCTGGTAATAGTCACGTTATCTGTTCTGGCATTGACCTTAATCCCGCCATTGCCGCTCAAGGCAAAGACGCCATTTCCATTGCCAATGACTTAAAGCAGGCCTGCGTTACCGGTGGGGGTTCCTCTCATATTCCAAGAGGCATTAAGAAAGATTTAATGAGTGTGGCCAAAATTCTCAACATCAATTGGGTCGAGCGCGGTATTGAAAGCGATGCTAGATTAATTTGCTCACGCGGCGCTGTGTGCCCAAGGTCACCAAGCTGTTATCAAGAATGTGGACACAAATAAGGAGTGAAAAACTGCTTACAAAATAACAAAAGCAACCTCTGAACAACCAAGGGGATGGTGGAAAATGCCGATTATATGCAATCAGGTCTATCGAAACAAAGACACACGTATTAAAATTGGCGCAAATTCCCCTTCCCCCTAGTAAGGATCTTTCATGACTTTGTCGACCAGTCAGCCAACTAACGTTGTCGTGGTTAGTAACTCTTCCGATAATCCATTTGCTATTGATATTGCCTACGCCATGGGTCAATACGATGACATCGCTGATTTAATCAGCATGAAGCAATTCATGAACTCTGAATTTTGCCCTCGGTTTATCTCCGATGAAGCAGATTTCGATAACATTGGTCGCAAACTCAAGGGAAAAGCGGTCATTATTGTCAGCACTGGCAGCCATGTAAAAAGTCGTCAGGAACTGGCGATGGCGAACTTGATCATTGCTCGCGCGGCCAAAGAAAATGGCGCAGAACGCGTTATTCTAGTAGAACCTGATTTATTCTACAGTGCGCAAGATCGTGGCCCTCATTCTGACTTAGGGGAAACCAGTTTCGAGCGTGATATCAAAGATGTGAAGAAGTTCGACGGTCAACCTTTTACCGCAAAACTTTACGCCCAATTGCTAAAAATGTCTGGTGTGGACACTGTGATGACGATTCACAACCATTCCGATTCGGTTCAAAAAATGTTTAATCAAGTATTTGAGGGTGATTTCCACAACCTCATCCCTTACGAAATTTATGCCCATTACTTGCTAAACTCCAACATTTTGGATTACGGTGACGATGGTGAAGGGCTTGTATTGTGCGCACCAGACAAGGGTGCTCGCGACTTTGTTAAAGAAATGTTCAACACACTTGGACTGTCGAAAGCCAAATTCATTATGCTCGATAAAGAGCGTACCGATGAACGCAAAGTCGAAATCACTCTACACAGAGAAAGCGAACACACTTTTGATGGCCTAGACGGCGCCAGTATTGTGTTGTTTGACGACATGGTTCGTACCGGTTCTACTGTAGTGAAGTCCTGCCAGTTCCTACAACAAATCAACCCAAAACGCATGGTGTTTGCTGTATCGCACTTTTACGCCAGCGATGAAGGCCGTGAGCGCATGGCACACCCTGCTTTAGGTGAAATCTTAACTCTGAACACACTACCTACTATTTTGAACCGTGACGAACAAGGGCGTTTACGTAAAAAAATGGTCGTGCTAAAAGTAGAAAAATGGCTGGCTCAGGAACTATGCAACATCTTGGATTTGCCACAAACCCAAGAAGCCAACCCATATAAAATAGATATGTCGTCTAAAAACCCTCGTTTTAAGCGCAAAATTTGGTTCAGTGAAGAATTGTCTGAGCTAAAGGGTCACTAAAAGCTTTTACGCTTTTGATTTTTGAAAACGCCCAGCATCTTGCATGCTGGGCGTTTTTTATTAGGCGTGGAAAGTTAGTAATAAAAGATCTTTAATTTTGCGATCTATTTCTGCCACACCGGCTGCATCAAAATCGGCTTTTTCCACTTGATACAAAAACGGCTTCATTTCCCTGAGCTTCTTAATGGCCTGCGGGTCTTCAGCAAGCAGCACAGCCGTGTAAGAAAAAGCATCGTAGTAGGGAAAGGCTTGTTCACGTAAGGCATTTAGATAGGAATCAACCGCCTCATCACCAAACACCTGTTTAATCGCCGTAATAGCACCAAATACCGCCGCGCCTTCACACAACACCAAAGTATTACTAACGTCCCGTCCGAGAGGGAATTGACCTCGAACCAACTCCTGCATGACATCCGCTAGCATCATTACATCATTTGTGAATACCTTGGCAGGCATTTGAATAGTGTATCGGTATGGCTCATCAGAGTGCGCAAATACAGCACCTGGCTTGCTGATATCATCTCGTACTTCGAAGCCATCAAATTTAGCCTGATCAGCAGCCCCACCAAAAAGAAACTCCACCGCGGGCAACCAAGCTGCACGCAGCTTTTCCAACTTGTTTACCTCTGCTAAATAGGTATCTGTCACAATCTTGTCCTTATCTTTTCTGAAAGAAATTACACGCTTGACGGATGGCCGTAAGCGATTTTTTATTATCGCCAGACCATAGCATATTGGCTTGTTTGGAGCAGGGAAAACTTTAAAAAACTCTTCTCAATACGAGCTAGCAATCGGTTTAGATCAAGAAAACCCTTCATATAATTTACCCAGCCTTTAGCTGTGCTAAAATCCAACTCCATTCCAGCCGCAAGAGCGGTGGTTTACAGAAGTGTATGATTTCCCAACACTTCATACTCATTTTTTGGAGATATTATTATGCGTTCAGTTACGCTTAAAATGGGCATAGCCGCTACCATGGTCGCTTTACCGACTCTTGTAATGGCTCACCCAGGACACGAACACGCCAGTAGTTTTATGACAGGATTGATGCATCCAATGGGTGGCCTTGATCATTTACTTGCCATGTTAGCTGTAGGCCTATGGGCCGCCAGTATTGGTGGCAAAGCCATGTGGATGCTTCCTCTCGCTTTTATTAGCGCTATGTTGCTTGGTGGTGGGCTGGCGATCGCCGGCATTCAAATGCCTTTTGTCGAACAAGGTATTTTGTTATCGGTGATTTTGGTGGGTGTGTTACTGGTTGCATCGGCACGCTTCTCTATAGCCACTTGCGCGAGCATTGCAGGGCTGTTTGCCTTGTTTCATGGCACGGCTCACGGAGTAGAAATGCCACTCAATGCCAACGGTGTTGAATACGCGCTAGGCTTTATCGCCGCCACTTTCGCCTTGCATATAACAGGCATGGCATTAGGCACTCTTGTTACGCGTTTGCAGGCGCCATTGATGACCCGTTTGGCTGGCAGCGTGATTGCTATCGCAGGCGTCATCCTTGCTATTGCCTAATATGAGCAAATAGCTTTTTCCCATGACATTAAACTCTAACCACCTTGCTTGTTAAACAAGGTGGTTATTTTTCACTTGTCTGTGGATAAAACCCATAAATGCTATGGTATTAAATTGATATGAAAGGGTATTTTAATGCTATCTTCTTTACTGTGCTATTTATAGAACTCTGACACTATGGACGAATGGGCTTACCGCAACGCGCTACAATGTTTTCGTTTTGTGAATAACAGACAAGGGTATTTTTTTGAAAAAATTTGAATTTAAACCGTATTATGCCGTCATTATTTCCATTATTGCCTTTGTCGTTATAGTTGTACTTGGTCTCTCTTGGGTTCAATCAACGCACCAAGCGATTGTCAGTCAACAGCAGTTATTATTGAACAGCATTACACGTACCCAAGCATCCGCCTTAGAAAGAAAGCTCTCTTCTGCGTTTACATCAGCACAAATTCTTGCCTACGAAGTTGAGCAAAATAATGGCGAAACATCATGGTTTGAAGGCTATGCTGATACCTTAATCGACTCCATTGGTGGCATTGAAAGTTTGCAGCTCTCGCCACAAGGCATCATTTCAAAGATTTACCCAATAGAGGGCAACGAATCTGCCATCGGCCTGGATATTCTCAACTCACCCGCTTTTAAGAAAGAAGCTTCTTTGTCCGTTCGCAATCAAACTATGTTTGTTATTGGACCAATAGAACTGATACAAGGTGGCATCGCTGTGATCAGTCGAGCCCCTGCCTTTCTTCACAAAGGCACTGAGCAAGAACGCTTTTGGGGGTTTTCCTCTGCCATTATCTATTTAGACAACTTGCTTGAAGCCACACAATTGCACTCATTAGAAGATGAAGGCTACCAATATCGTTTAACCAGAAAAAACACAGCGACTAAGGAAGATATCACACTCGCCTCTTCTGAAGTTCCTCTGGCAGATATCCATGCCGTAACGGATTTGGTATTACCGGTTGGTACCTGGTCACTGAATGTCAGTCGGGGCTCTATTGCACTCGCAGGCGCGCAAAAGAATATTGGCTATTTTCTTTCCCTTATAGTTGGATTACTGCTCTCTGCTGCTTTATACGCGATTTTAATTCAGCCACTTAAACTACGAGAGCAAGTCAAAGCGAAAACCGCAGAGTTGCAAGAACTCGCCTATCGTGACCCATTAACAGGGTTAAAAAACCGCCGCTTCATTCAAGATACCTTACCTAAATCCTTACGCGGCCATCAAAAACGCGGTCGTGTATCAGCGTTTTTATACCTGGATTTAGATAACTTTAAACGCATCAACGACACCATAGGGCACGATGTGGGAGATCAGGTATTAACCGTGATCGCAAATCGACTCGATAAATTCAAAAGAACATCAGATTTGGTGGTTCGTTTAGGGGGAGACGAGTTTGGGCTCCTACTAGGCGATGTAACCAACAAAAAACAGGTCTCACAGCGCGCAGATCAAATACTACAGAGTGTTCGCCGTCCTGTTATTTTACGGTCGAAAGAATATGTTCTAAGCACGTCTCTGGGTATTGCTATGATCCCTGAGCATGGTCGGGATTTGGTCACCCTAATGCAAAATGCCGACATGGCCATGTACCACGCAAAACTGGAAGGCAAAAATCAGTACGCTTTTTATAATGAGCACATGAAGGTCAGCACCCATAACCTGGTCAAAGGTGAACAAGACCTAGCGCTTGCTCTAGAACGTGAAGAGTTTGAGGTCTACTTCCAACCGCAGTTTAACCTCAAGACAGACGAGGTGTTTGCCGCAGAAGCCCTAGTACGCTGGAATCACCCTGAAAAAGGGCTAGTGTTCCCCAATGATTTTATCCCCTTGGCAGAGAGCACAGGTAAAATAGTGGCTTTAGGCCATTGGGTGCTCGAAAATAGCATTGCCTACCTAGCTCAACGCAAACTGGAAAACCGTCCAGACATTAGCATACACATCAATCTAGCCTCGGCTCAGTTATCCGACGTACATTTTGTTTCCCTGGTAGAAGCCTTACTGGATAAATATCAGGTTCCCGCGCATCTAGTGGGTTTTGAAGTAACAGAGACCTCTATTTTAGCCGATATTCCTCTTGCCAGAAGTCTACTGCAACGCCTTAAAGATATGGGTATTTGTTTGTCCATTGACGATTTTGGCACCGGTTATTCGTCTTTGTCGCAATTGAAAAACCTGCCCGTCACCATGCTAAAAATTGACCGCAGTTTTATTATGGAATTAGAGAGTAACCAAGACGACCGAAAAATTGTTGAAGCCATTATCGCCATGGCACATAAACTGAATATCAAGGTACTGGCAGAAGGCATAGAAACACGAACACAATGGCAACTATTGGAAGCGTTTCAGTGCGACTTTGGCCAGGGATATTATGTAAGCAAGCCGGTCACAGCGACAGCTTTCAACCAAGGTACTCCCCTGCTTCATCCTAGTTAAGTTTTCTATTTGACCATTAAAAAAGGCATCACAAGGATGCCTTTTTTAATGGTCACTGGATCAATTAAACCATGACATGTTATAGCATTAAGACGCTAAACAAATAGCACGACCATGATTTTGCGCCTCAACCAATTCTTTGTGCAGGCTGCAGATGGCTTTTTCATAGTCTTCTTCGTCTACCACGAATTGCATGTCTACTTGACGCATAGATTGGTGCATTGCTAATACGTTAACCTCTTGTTCTGCGATGGCTTTTACGGCCTTCGCCAACATGCCAGTAGTTTTCATATCACTGCCGATAGCCGAGACAATCGCCACTTTACGTTGGGTAATTTCAGCATCAGCAAAACGCTCATGCAAAACACGCATGACGCGTTTTAGGGTTTTTAAGTTAATCGCCAAGTAATGCGTAATGGTGTTGGCATTAATGTCTTTGGCAATGATATGAGCGTGAAACTGGTTCAATACTTTTAAAATACCACCATCAAATACATCGATGTCGCCTGCCATGTCCTGATCGAACAACTCAACAGCAAACACACCACGACAGCCAGCAATAATTTCAACACAAGGCGCATCACTAACATAATCGCCGGTAATCAAGGTGCCTGTATGGTCTGGCTCAAAGGTGTTTTTCACTCGCAACGCAATGCCGCTTTGACGCAGACCCTTCGCGGCTTTCGGGTGAATCGCTTCCATACCAAGGTTGGCCAGCTGATCAGCTACGTCATAATTGGTACGGCCAATAGGCACGGCTTTGCTTTCGCCGACCAAGCGTGGATCTGCGCTACTTAGGTGGAATTCTTTGTGAATAACCGCTTCATGGGCCTCAGTCAATACCGCAATACGGCTAAAGGTCATTTCGCTGTAACCCCGGTCAAATGTCGACATTAAGCCAGTTTCACTGTGAGCATAGCCCGTAGCGATAGGCAGCTCCTTACTCAAATCAATGTCTTTGAAGGCATCAATGATTCGCTCGTCCAATGACATATGACTTGGACTGTTCCAACCGGTTAAATCAACAAAAACCGCATTTACGCCGTCTCGTTGAAGTAAATGCGCCGTATTCCAGGCACTGTGCGCTTCGCCCAAACTCGCGAGCATTTCGCGTACCGTAGCCAAGTGCTCACTAATGGAAAAGTGACCGTGCTGGCAAAGACGATGTAAATCCTCTAAGCATTCTTGCGCTTCTTGCAAGCGGCTGCTTAAAAAGTCATCGGCTTTTTGGCGCAACTCGCCTTCTTCAAATAAAGTATGGTTAATGTCCAACATGGCACTGCGAACATCTTGTAACGCCGGAAACCAATTGTTTTGCATGCGCTCTTGTGCAAACAGAGCAAACACGCCCGCATCGCCGGTTTTCTTGTGTTCCAGTAACTTATCTGTCATGCCAGCGTAGGCAGAAACAACAAAAATACGCTGATACATGCTCTGAACTTGCGTTGGCTTGAAAATTATATTGTCACGAACTGAACGGTAGTCACTCATGGACGTGCCGCCAATTTTTTCAACTGTATGTTGTCCCATCATTTACCCAATTTATCTAAGGGTCGAAGGTTGACTTCGACCGGAGCCAAAAACTGCCGCTATATTGTCATAAGGTTGCGGAAATTTTAAGCATTAATCGTATTTAAAGCACCCAATTCGTGTCATAAAACACGCATTGTCCAATGTTTATAAAAAGCAGGAAAAACGGAGTAAAAGGCGGGTGCTGAGAAGTCTGTAAGAGGATCAAAAAGATCAGAGCGCATCGATAACAACACACCCTGCTCTTTTTAACAAAACGCGACCTTGATAATCGCGAGATTAATCAAGAAGTTCGTACGCGCCTTCGGCGTTGTGCACTTCTTTACCAGTAATTGGCGGATTGAACACACAAGCCAGTTTCAGCTCTTTTGTCGCTCGCAAAGTGTGCGCATCGTGCTTATCTAGCACATAGACAACACCTGGTTTGATCTGGTGTTTTTGGCCGGTTTCACGGCTTTCCACTTCGCCTTCACCCGAAATACAGTACACAGACTCAAGGTGGTTTTGATAATGCATATCAAAATCTTTGCCTTCATAAATGGTCGTAATATGAAACGAAAAGCCCATGTTGTCTTCTTTTAAGATAAGACGCGTGCTTTCCCAGTTATTTTCTGGGCACACAACACGGCGTTCGGTTTTTTCGCATTCGGCTAAATCACGTGCAAACATATTTTCTTCCTTATAGTGTTGTTAATCGTTGATCTCTGGTGTTAAACGGCAATGTCGTAGTTTTCATCGAAATAGCTTTTCGCTTCAGGCATGTCGTCTTCTTTGGCACACACATCACGAATCGCACGCTCTAAAATATCGATGCCTTTTTTAAGGTCTTCATCACTAATAATCAGTGGGCAAAGGAATTTCACTACTTGATCGTCGGCACCGGAGGTTTCGATCATCAGGCCATTTTGGAAACATTTTTTGGTGATCTTGCCAGCAAGTTCGCCGCTAACACAGTTAATGCCGCGCATCATGCCTCGGCCTTGGAGAATAAAATTCCCTTCGCCAAATTCGTTCACAATCTCTTGGGTGCGGGAATGAATGTAGTCCCCTTTGCGTTTGATGTCTTTTTCAAAGGCATCGTCTTTCCAATAAGTTTCGATCGCCGCTTTTGCCGTCACAAACGCTAAATTGTTACCACGGAAGGTACCGTTGTGCTCACCTGGTTTCCATTCATCCAATTCTGGACGCATCAAGACAACCGCAAACGGCAAACCATAGCCGCTCAAAGACTTCGACATGGTGACAATGTCTGGCGTAATTCCCGATTCTTCAAAACTGAAAAAAGTACCTGTTCGACCACAACCCGCTTGAATATCATCGACGATCAATAAAACATCGTGCTTTTTACATACAGCAGCGAGATTTTGTAACCAACCCACGCTGGCCGCATTAATACCACCTTCGCCCTGCACGGTTTCTACGATCACCGCCGCGGGTGTATCGACGCCACTGCTTGAATCGGACAAAACCTTATCTAGGTATTCGGTGGTTTCGATACCATCGCCAAGGTAACCATCAAATGGAACCGTCGAAACGCCAGCCCCCAAGCTTGTTCCCGCTGCGCCACGGTGATGTGAATTACCGGTTACTGACAGCGCCGCCAAACTACAGCCGTGGAAGCCGTTGGTAAAGCTGATCACATTTTCACGACCGGTCACATTACGCGCTAATTTCAACGCCGCTTCGACGGCGTTGGTGCCCGTAGGCCCAGTGAATTGCACCATGTATTCCAAGCCGCGAGGCTCAAGAATGTATTGTTTAAAGGTTTCAAGGAACTCACCTTTGGCCTTAGTGTGCATATCCAAACCGTGGGTAATACCATCTTCTAAAATGTATTCAATCAGTTTTTCTTTAAATACTGGATTGTTGTGACCATAGTTTAATGTGCCTGCGCCTGCCAAAAAGTCTAAATATTGATTTCCTTCTTGATCGAATAAGTAGGCGCCTTGAGCACGGTGAAAAACACGTGGAAAAGAGCGTGCATAAGATTGAACTTCGGATTCGATTTCGTCGAAAATTTTCATATTGTTATCATCCTTTACGTAAACTAACTGTTCAGAAACTAAGTGATTAAACGGTCAACAAAACGACGAGCGAAAGCCTTGGCTTTCAAGCTCAGCGTTTTTCGGTTTATCGTGAGAAAGGGCCGATTCGAACAAGATGCTCGGTATCGTGTTGCCCATTGAAGTGAGTCTGTTCATCAAACATGATGGACTCGTTTAATGGCGCCTTAAGCTGATCAGCCAGGCGGCGGAACAAGGCCCATGAGCCTTCGTTCGTTTGGGTAATACTGGTGTTAATAAAGCGTACGCCAGAACAAGCTTCTCGTTCTAACAACGACAACACCATTTTTTTAGCCAATCCTTGACCGCGAGCTTTTTCACTCACCGCCACCTGCCAAACAAACAAGGTGTCTGGCTGATTGGGTATGACATAACCCGATACAAACCCCACTAAACCGTGCGCTTCTGAACGCGCCGCTACAGAGGTGTCACTAAAGTGACTGGCTTGCAATAAATTGCAATACGCCGAATTGGTGTCCAATGGAGGGCATGATGCCACCAGCTGATTCACCGCCATACCATCGGCTGCATTGGGTTTTACTAGATTTATTTTTTCAACACTCATAACAGAATCCATTAGAAAACAAAGTATTTTCATATCTAAAATGTCATAAATCACTTTACCTACATCAAGACCAGTGACCTTGATGTAGATAAAAATAGCTGATTTATATGACTTAAATATGACTTCGCTCTCAAATCACCTTAAATTAATTTGATGTCTAATCATTATACGTAAAATGTATTTTTAATCCAGCATTTCATTAGAGAACTAATTATTTATATGGTGAATAGTCACTAAAGGTCAGTGTTTATGCCTCTTTATAACGCGTCCGCGCTAAAAACAAGCACGCTAAAAATGCATTTTTTGTTGCATAACCGCATCGAAATTCGGAAAATCCCGCCCCTATTCGAAGTTTTGCTTACCAGCAACCAACACGCTGGCAGATTGGAAAGCACGGTCATGGATAAAAAACCCTCTTCGAACGCTGTTTTGAATCGTTTTTAATCCTTTAGAGATAACTTTTAGAGAGAACTATGAAAAATAAAACATCTATCCAGGGCTCCTGGGCGAGCCGATGGATTTTTATCCTAGCGGCCACAGGTTCTGCTGTCGGCTTAGGTAATATTTGGAAATTCCCTTACATCACAGGTGAAAATGGTGGTGGGGCTTTTGTGTTAGTGTATTTGGCTTGTATTTTATTGGTTGGTATTCCAATCATGATGGCGGAAGTGTTTATTGGTCGTCGTGCCCGTAAAAACCCCATCAATGCTTTAACCGATGTCGCCGAAGAATCTGAAGGCATTAAAGCATGGGGCATCATTGGCATCATGGGCATGCTGTCCGGCGTGCTTATTTTCTCTTTCTATTCCGTCGTTGGTGGCTGGGTGCTTCATTACATCAAGATCATGGTGACGGGTGAAATGATGGGCATCTCTTCTGAAGATGCTGGCGCTGCTTTTAGTGCATTACTTGGCGAACCTATCACACTACTGGGCTGGCACACCTTATTCAGTATAATGACAGTATTTGTAGTAGCAGCAGGCATCAACAAAGGCATAGAAACCGCGACGCGCATCATGATGCCAGCGCTGTTTGTCTTGCTTTTCATTCTACTAGGCTACGCTATGACTACCGGCGGCTTCACTCAAGGCTGGAACTTCATGTTCGAGTTTGACTTTAGCAAACTGACTTGGAATTCCGCCTTAGTAGCCTTGGGGCACTCCTTCTTTACCTTGTCATTGGGCATGGGCACTATCATGGCGTATGGCTCTTACATGACCAAAGACGCCTCAATTGGTAAAACCGTTCTGGCGATTGGCGCCTTGGATACCTTGGTTGCGTTAGTAGCCGGCTTGGCGATTTTCCCAATCATCTTCTCGAACGGCATGAACCCTGGCGCAGGCCCTGGTTTGATGTTCATTTCTTTGCCTGTTGCTTTTGGTCAAATGCCATTTGGTCAACTGTTCGGCATCTTGTTCTTTGTCTTGATCGGTGTTGCCGCTTGGACATCGGCTATTTCTCTACTTGAACCAACGGTGGCTTTCTTGGTAGAACGTTTCAAAATGAAGCGTATCAATGCCGCTATCGCTCTTGGCGTGGTTGTTTGGGGACTGGGTATCGCCTGCCTAGGGTCTTTCAACTTCATGTCGGATGTGACTTTCTTTGGTAAAAACACCTTTGACTTCTTGGACTACATCACTGCCAACATCATGCTGCCATTGGGCGGTATCTTGATTGCTTTGTTTGCAGGCTGGATCGTTAAAGACAAGTTTGCTCAGGATGAATTGCAGTTGCCTGCTGGCATTTACACGCTGTGGAACTTCTCGATGAAATTCACCGCGCCGATTGCCGTTGCGATTGTGTTGTACTTCTTGATCAACCCAATGAAATAAACACGCTGACAACCACAAAAAAGCCCACAAATGCTTAGCATTTGTGGGCTTTCTTATAAGCAATACAAACAAACGAGATAAGACGTCATTAGTCTTTGACTAACCTTTCTAGAAGTCTATTACATAGAACGTAAAGCGTAATTCTCACTCGCAGATTGAAGCGTTTTACTCAACGCTGCAGCCGTTCCAGGACGTTCTATTTTGTTCCAAATTTTTTCGTGAAAGTAAAAAGCAATGGTGTTAATGGCCGGTTCAACGATGGCAACCAAACCGCCCACTAACAAGCTGCCAGTGATCAGGTAAGCAACGCCAAAGGCGATTGAAAAGTGCATTACAGCGAAAGTCAGTGTTTTAGTCATGGTATTCTCCTCGGTTGATTTAATAAACATATTAAGAGAGAAGAATAAATACTTAAAATTTATTATGAGTATTTGTCTGATAGCTTTTTCCTTTTATGCCACCTTACAACACAACATCGCCTACCTTCCCTGACAATTTGCGATAAACGCCAACACACCTTCTAAAGCCTCCGAATACACACTCACCTGACCGACTCGCGTAGTGCCCGCTTCGTGGGCCGCTAACCAAAAGCCAGCACCAATCGCCGCAACTGGTTTCTGCCATTGATCCATTTGAGTAAGAATATCAGCGGATTTCGCCGCCAATTCGTTATCGCAAAATACCAACACAGAGTGCACTTCAGGCACGGAAACAACGGTCGACCAATCATCGCTGTGATAAGCGTTAGGTAATACCAGGCAAGCCACACCTTTATCCAACAACATGGCCGCGGCCATGTAACACCATAAGATTCGCTGCGACGACAAGCCAGTAATCAATACCTTAGTGGCACTTTTTGACTGTCCTTTGCCCTGTCCAACGCGATGCATCAACGCGGTTAACACCACAGATTCACAAAACGCCAATTCAGCCCCTTTGCCAAGCTGCTCAAAGCTGGGCAATAGGCCATCGCGAACCGCAATCTCGGCAGGGTATTGCGAGAAAACGTCTTGGTACAACTGAAGCACTTTCTCTTCTTGAAAGGCTTTTGCGGCCACCACCAGCGCTTGTTGCCAGTCGAGCCATTCGTTGTTTGGGTCAGGTTTGGCAGATGCCGTACTTTCCCCTGCCGTTTCCTGTTCCAGTAAGGCGCGCACCTTGCTAACGGCCACGCCTTGTTGAATCCAGCGCAAAATACCCTCCACTCGCAGCACATCCCCTTGATCATACAAGCGATGCCCCTTATCGGTTCGTTTGGGTTTTAATAACCCATAGCGACGCTCCCACGCCCGTAATGTGACCGAGTTCACGCCGGTTTTTAACGATAATTCGCGGATAGGAAAACGCGCTTCGTCAGCTTGCTCAGCAGAAGGCCTTAAAATAGTGTGTGTCATTGTTTTGTCCACGGCTTGCTTTTTGTTAACGTGTTTTTATCTAATCGCATCTTGCTGGAAAATACTATACAAATATTTTTTTGTACAAGTAGTTGCATTTATTGTACAAGATTATATATTGTATAAGAATTAAAGAACAAGTATCAGGATGACACACCATGACAAGCGAACAAAACAACACTCCGATTTTTGATATTGCCATCGTTGGCGCTGGCTTAGCGGGCAGCCTATGCGCGCATTTATTGTCGACGTCAGGCCAGTCTGTGTGTGTGATCGACAAAAGCCGCGGCAGCGGTGGACGCGCCAGCAGTAAACGCTTGAAAGGCGATGTCAGTTGTGATCTTGGGGCTTTTTATGTGCACGCCAAACACCCAAATACCAAGGCGTTGTTTGACCGCTTGTTAAACGACAAGGTTGTCGCTCCTTGGCCTGCACTGGACACAACTAACGCCTCAGCTTTCGTAGGTGTGCCTAAAATGAGCAGCATCACGCGGCACTTGTTGGGCGAAACCCATTTTATTACCAATACTCGCGTGCATCATTTGGATCAAACATCGTCTCACTGGCTACTGCGTGACGAGCGTTACCAACCTATTGTGCTCGCCAAAAAAATCATTATAACCGCACCGGCTCCGCAGTCAGCGGCCATATTATCAACTCATAGCGCGCTATCATCGCTGCTTGAAACCACCAACCAAGCTTGCGAGGGGTATCAGTCCCAATGGGCCATGTGGTTGGAAACAAACGCCAGTGAAGCCGATGTACTGATTGAGCCACAAAATACCCCCATAAAACGCATCATAAAAGACAGCGACAAAGCCCAGCGTCAGCACGATGGCTGCGACCGTTGGGTGATTCAAGCAGACCCAGATTGGACAAAACAGCATCTTGATGACGACAAAAACGACATTGCTGCGGCGCTACTCGAGGCTTTCACGAGCAACACTCACCTCAATATCACCAGACATGGCGAACCACATCGCTGGTTCTTGAGTCGTTTTTTCGCCAACAAAACGCACAACGCCACCACTTGGTCTGCACAACATAATGCGGGTATCGCCGGAGATTGGTTGTGTCAAGGTGATGCCGAAGGCGCTTTACTTAGTGCACTTACCCTAATCCAACAAATGAAAGACGCCCAATAAACTTTATCTCGTCTTTTAGAGGACATAACCATGACACACATAGAACATTCTCCAGATCAGCTTTCTCACAAAATTCCCGTCGGTATCAGTTCGTGCTTACTTGGCGACAATGTTCGCTATAACGGTGGGCATAGCCATTCCGATTATTGCGACAAGGTACTGACGAAGTATTTTGATTATCAAAAATTTTGCCCCGAAATGGCCGCAGGCTTTGGTACACCAAGGCCGACTCTGCGCTTAGAGGGTGATCCAAACTCACCTCGTATGACGTTTAGTAAAAACGCTGAAGAAGATGTATCTGACGTCTTTATGGCAGCATCAAACAAGTATATAGAAAAGTTGTCGCACCTAGATGGCTACATTTTGATGAAAAAGTCCCCTAGCTGTGGCCTAGAGCGTATCAAGGTATACCAAGAAAATGGTCATCCACACATGCAACGCAGTGCCGGTATGTTCACCAAAGCTTTACGACAGCGTTATCCACTGTTGCCCATGGAAGAAGATGGCCGTTTAAATGACCCTATGCTTAGAGAAAACTTTTTGCTACGCGTTTTCACACACCACGACTTCCGTCAAAGCTTGGGGGAAGGGGCTAGAATGAAGGACCTGATCGCCTTTCATAGTCGCTATAAATACATGGTAATGGCTCATTCACAGCCAATTTATCGCAAATTGGGACGTATGCTGTCAGGTAATGATACAAGACCATTTCATGCACTAAAAGACGCCTATTTTGAGACATTGATGACCACCTTATCGCAACCGGCTAAACGCAAAAACCATTGCAATGTGCTCATGCACTTGGTGGGTTACTTAAAACACGCTGTCGATGTGTCGGTTCGTAAAGACATTTTAGACGTTGTCGAACAGTATCGTCGTGGCGAAGTAAACTTGGCGACCCCAGTGACTCTGCTGCACCATTACATAAAGCACTACGGCAGCGAATACATCAATCAGCAGAGTTATTTTATTCCATACCCATCTCCGCTCGGTATCCGTAATACGGTTTAAGGTTATTGAACATAATGAAGATTACCCACCTAGTTTGGTTACGAAACGATCTGCGCTGGCTCGATAACCCAGCCTTGCACTTCGCTTCCTGTGCTGCAAAAGAGGCCAATGAGGGCATCGCTGTGCTCATCACACCCACACCGGGTCAATGGTCTGAACATAACGAATCGGATGCAAAAATAGGCTTGCGAGCTGGGTTAGTCAAACATCTTGCGGGTGAATTAGCGGCATTGGGCATCCCTTTGCATATTGTTAATGGCGACACCTATGCGGATTTGCCAGAGGCTATCGGTGAATTTTGTCAGCTCAATGACATCAAGCATCTCTGGTTTAACGGCGACTTACCCATTCATGAACAACAACGTGACCAAGCGGTTTGTGCCAAACTGCAACAGCAGGGCATTCAGACACACCAACAAGCGGCAGATCTGATCGTCGCTCAGGATGTATTGAGCCAACAAGGTACGCCGTTTAAAGTCTTCACGCCTTTCTTTAACCGCTGGGTCAGTCTACTGGCTCAACAAGACATCACCCCTTTTCCCGCTCCAGCGGCGCAAGCCCCAGCTATTGACCAAGACAACGCGCTACCAGAGCTAGTATGGGAAACGCCCTACCGAGAAGATTTATGGCCTGCTGACCAAAACATAGCCAGACAAAAACTCTGGCAGTTTTGCCATCATAAAGAATGCCTGTATAAAGAAGAAAGAGATTTTCCGATTATTCCCGCCACCAGCACTCTATCGCCCTATCTTGCACTGGGCGCGATAGGCCCAAGACAATGCCTCGAAGCAATTTTCTATACTTGCAACCAAGAAGAAAAACGCTGGCAAGACAGCATTTGGCTAAAAGAATTGGCGTGGCGCGATTTCTATCGTCAACTCATGGCACACTTTCCTTTTCTTTCTATGAGCAAACCCTTTAAAGCTGACACAGATGCGCTAACTTGGCGTAAAAACGACGCAGAGTTTCAAGCTTGGTGCGAAGGCAAAACTGGCTTCCCCATCGTTGATGCCGCCATGCGCCAATTAAATCAAACAGGTTGGATGCACAATCGCTTAAGAATGATCACCGCCAGCTTTTTTACCAAGCTTATGTTTGCCGATTGGCGTCGTGGCGAAGCTTATTTCATGAGTAAACTGATTGACGGTGAATTTGCCGCCAACAATGGCGGTTGGCAGTGGAGCGCCTCGACAGGCTGTGATGCGGCGCCCTACTTTCGTGTGTTCAACCCAACGCGACAGTCGGAAACCTATGACAAAAATGGCGACTTTATCCGACGCTTTGTTCCCGAGCTGTCCAGTTTAGACGCAAAATCCATTCACGACCCAAAACCACAGCAACGAAAAGTGTGTCACTACCCCGACCCCATCATTGACTACAAGCCAGCGCGTTTGGCGGCGATCGCCGCTTTTGATGCCTTAAAAGGCAAATAACTCGGCAAAAAACAAGAAAACCAAACATACAGTAATGTATGTTTGGTTTTCTTGACGACCGCTGACCAGCAATTTTGTTTTGAACTGTAATATTTTATAAACTTCGCTTTTACCTATCCCAACTAAATAATATAATCCGTGAAAATTTTCTTTGGGATCATCACTATGCCTGACTCACCGCAACACCTACACGACGTTCTTGTTAACTTACGACGTATTATTCGTGCAACAGATCTGCAATCTAAACGCGTCGTAAAAGCGTGTGGATTGACGATTCCACAAATTATGGTACTTCGCTCTATTGAAACATTAGGCGATGTTACCGTTCGCAAAATTTCTGACAGTGTGTCACTGAGTCAAGCAACGGTCACAACCATTTTAAATCGCTTAGAAGATCGTAAATTTGTCGAACGCGTTCGAGGCCAAAAAGATAAGCGCATTGTTAACGCGAGACTGACTGCAGAAGGCAAAACCATTTTAGATACGGCACCGCCTTTGTTGCATGAAAAGTTTGTGGATGAATTTGAATCATTAGAAGGTTGGGAGCAAACTCAAGTACTTTCATCTCTGCAACGGATCGCCATGATGATGGACGCCGAAAACATCGACGCAGCTCCAATGCTAGACATCAATTCTCCCAACGTATAAATCCTTTCTTTTTACTCAAATCTGCACAACTCGGCTTTCTACAGTCGAGTTTTTTCCTTTCTTCTTTAACAAAATTTTCGCTTAAACTGCAATTAAAAACCTTTTTTAACCACTCTAAACTCCCCTTCAAAATTCACTCAAGACATTGATTTATAACAATAAAAACAACCTGTTAACAAAAAACAACAACAACAAATTGATATAATTACTTAGATGTGTAAACTAATTATAGTTTGTTCACTAATATTTAATTCATAACAGGAACATAAAAATGTATAAAAAAAGTATTATTGCGAGCCTAATGGCACTCGCGGCCACGTCCTCTTTTGCTGCAACAAGTTGTGGAAAAGTTGAGATTGCTGACATGAACTGGAACTCCGCTTCTCTCATGGCTAACATCGATAAATTCATTCTGACCAATGGTTACGGCTGTGATGCTGAATTGATTCCAGGCGACACCATGCCGACCAGTACCTCCATGGCAGAAAAAGGTCAACCAGACATTGCACCAGAATTATGGACTAATGCGGTAGAAGCCTTGATCAATCGCGGTGTAGAAGATGGCACTCTGAGCGTGGCCGGTAAGTCTCTGTCCGATGGCGGTGAAGAAGGCTTCTGGGTGCCTAAATACATGGTGGATGAAAACCCTGAATTGGCAACGATTTCCGGTATTAAGAAATACGCAAAAGACTTTCCAAGTTCTGAAGATCCTTCTGTATCCGCTTTCTACGGCTGTCCTGCTGGTTGGGCATGTCAAATTACCGGTGGCAACTTATTCAAAGCCATGAATCTAGAAGAGGCAGGGTTTGAATTGATCGATCCGGGTTCTTCTGCCGGTTTGTCAGGTTCCTTAAGCCGTGCGTATGAGCGTGAAGAGTCTTGGTTCGGTTATTATTGGGCTCCAACAGCGATTCTTGGTAAATACGACATGGTCAAAGTCGACTTCGAAAGCGGTGTTGACGCAGAACACTACAAAGGCTGTATCTCTGAAGAAAGCTGTATGGACCCTCAAGTTACCATGTTCCCACCTTCTCCAGTTTACACGGTGACCACGGCAAACTTTAAAAAATCCAATCCTGAAGCATACCAGTACACCACGCAACGCTCATTAACAAATGATCAAATGAATATGTTGTTAGCTTGGATGGAAGACAACCAGGCAGATGGTCAATATGCCGCTGAAAACTTCATGTTTACCTATCCAGAAATCTGGTCTAAATGGGTCAACAAAGACGTAAAAGCGAAAATTGACAACGCACTCGACAGCCTCTAATCATTCTTTTCAACGTTGAAACAGCCGTGTTGATCCTCTCAGCACGGTCATTTACCCTGCTTTACTCTTTGAGAACGAACTTATGATAGACAGCTCTTGGTTGACAGAATTTCCAGATATGAGTCGACGCGAACTTCTCGCGATTCGACAATCTCTTGATAGTGCTTATCGAACCTTTTCCCGTGACTACGGTGAATCTATCGAGAATTTCTTCGACCCACTTTTATACTTTTTAGTGTGGTTTGAAAACCTACTAATTGAAACCCCTTGGTGGCTTGTTTTAGCCGCGATCGTCGGCCTTGTGTATGCCGCGACTCGATCTTGGAAACTTTGCTCTGGCGTGCTCGCCGCCTTTCTCGCCATTGGTTACTTTGGCATGTGGGAAGACACGATGCGAACACTCAGCATTATTACCGTCTGTACCATTCTTTCTATTTGTATTGGTATTCCTATTGGCATACTGATGGCACGATCTGACAGAGCGAAATCCATCATTACGCCTATGCTTGATATCATGCAAACCATGCCGGCTTTTGTATACTTAATTCCCGTTGTTATGTTGTTGGGTATCGGTCGTATCCCTGGGGTTATTGCCGTGGTGATTTACGCCATCCCACCGGTTATTCGATTGACAAATTTAGGTATCCGTCTAGTAAATCAAGAAACACTGGAAGCGGCGACCGCTTACGGTGCTACACCTACTCAGCGCTTGTTCGGTGTTCAGATCCCACTTGCTATGCCCACTATTATGGCCGGCATTAACCAAACCATCATGATGGCGTTAGCCATGGTTGTGGTCGCCTCTATGATCGGCGTAAAAGGCTTAGGACAACCTGTATTGAAATCCATCACAAACCAATACTTTACCCTTGGGCTATTAAATGGACTGGCAATTGTTGCCTTAGCCATCATCTTTGACCGCGTTTCTCAGAGCTACGCAAAACGCGCACAAAAACACCTTGAAGGGACTGAGAATGGATAACACACGCGAAACATTGATTGAAATTGAAGGCCTATACCAAATATTTGGCCCTGATGCGAAAAACGTTTTACCCAAGGTAAAAGCCGGCGCGTCAAAAGAAGAAATCTTAGCAGAAACTGGCCATACCATCGGTTTACAAGACATCAACCTGAGTGTTAAACGCGGCGAGATCTTCGTCATCATGGGACTGTCTGGTTCAGGCAAATCCACACTGATTCGTCACTTTAACCGCTTAATTGATCCAACGGCGGGTAAAATAAAGGTGGAAGGCGACGACATCATGGAGTTGCCGGTGAAAGAGCTAACCACGTTTAGACGTCATAAAATGGCCATGGTATTCCAACATTTTGGTCTAATGCCACACCGTTGTGTGCTAGATAACGTGGGTTATGGTCTCTTGATCAAGGGCGAAAAACGCGCCGAATGGAAACCCAAAGCAGTAAATTGGTTGGAAACAGTTGGACTAGGCGGCTATGAAGACCAGTACCCTTCTCAGCTTTCTGGTGGTCAGCAACAGCGTGTCGGCTTGGCTCGTGCCTTGTGTACCGATGCTGAAATCCTATTGATGGACGAAGCCTTTTCCGCCCTCGACCCCTTGATACGTAGCGAAATGCAGGAACAACTGATCGACTTGCAAGAGAACCTGCAAAAAACCATTATCTTTATCACTCATGATCTCGATGAGGCCTTGCGCCTTGGCGACCGAATCGCGGTGTTAAAAGACGGTAAATTGGTTCAAGTCGGCACTCCGGTTGATATCGTTCTAAAACCAGAAGATGACTACGTGAGAGCCTTTGCGAAAGATGTTAACCGCGCCAGAGCACTCACAGTGCAGACCATCATGACCGCCGACACCAGCAAATTGGAAGGCATTAGCGCGAAAGACGTTCGTGATATTTTCCCTGCCGACCGAGGCCACGCATTCGTCTTCAACAACAATGCTTACCAAGGTGTGTTAACAAAGCAACAGCTGGACGACATGCAAGATGACGACTTATTGGAAAAAGTGCTTATTAAAGTGCCGACCGTACGTCGAACTAACTTACTGCAAGATGTCATTCCTTTGTCTTTGAACACGCGTTTTGACCTTCCTGTGGTCAATAAACAGGGTGAACTCAAGGGTCGAGTGGAAGCCAGTAAATTGGCAGACGTTTTGTCTCCCTAAGCCCTTTAGCGCTTTTTGTGAAAAACTCAAATACAAAAATGGCCGTTTCATACGGCCATTTTTTTGGTTTTTATTGGTACATTGTGTCGATTACTTGAGGTTCAGTACGTCTTGCATGTCGTATAAACCCGCAGGTTTACCAGACATCCAACTTGCCGCGCGTACCGCGCCTTTAGCAAACGTCATACGGCTACTGGCTTTATGCGTAATTTCGATTCGCTCGCCTTCTGTTGCGAACCAAACCGTGTGTTCGCCCACCACATCGCCTGCACGAATGGTTTCAAAGCCGATTTCTTTTTGTGTACGTGCGCCCGTTTGACCTTCTCGACCATAAACAGCGCATTCTTTTAAGTCGCGACCCAAGGCTTCAGCTACCACCTCACCCATGCGCAGCGCCGTACCTGAAGGCGAATCCACCTTGTGGCGATGATGAGCTTCAACAATTTCTACGTCATAATCGTCACCCAGAATTTGAGCAGCGGTCGCCAAGAGTTTCAGTGTCAGGTTAACGCCCACACTCATGTTTGGTGCAAAGACGACAGAAGTACGCTGAGCCGCTTGATCCAAGGCGGCTTTCTCGTCATCGTTCAGACCTGTTGTACCCACCACAATGGCTTTTTGATGCTGTGCACAAAAAGCCGCGTTTTCCAGCGTTAAAGTCGGCGTAGTGAAGTCGATTAATACATCAAAGTCGTTTACACAGTCAGCTAATGTTGCAACGGCCGCCACACCCAACTTACCTACTCCGGCTAACTCACCAGCATCAGCACCAATTAAGCTGCTGCCCGGCTTAACAATCGCCGCACCCAATGAAACACCATCAGCGTCATGAACAGCGGTAATTAAATTCTTTCCCATGCGCCCAGAGGCACCAATAACGGCTACTCGCATTTTATTTTTCCTCAAATTTGATTGGGCAAACCATAACAAAGATTCGCGTGAATCTCAGCATTAAAAAGCGCCTTAACAAACGACACCCACAAAAAAAGGAGCCGAGGCTCCTTTAAAGGGTAGATATCGATAAAAAACGCGGATTTAAAAAATCTCGTTTGGCGCCAGATCTTCTACCATCTCTCGATCAAACTCAATAACGCCATCAGATGGAATCTCATCCACTGTATTTTGCATTACGGGTCGCGATGTGTCGTTTTGCTTAATCACGATTTCAACCCGGCGGTTAGTGGCACGTCGCGCAGAGGTGTCGTTAGGCACCAAGGGGCGTGTATCAGCAAACCCTGTTACGGCAAAGCGGCTTTGATCTAGCTGTCTAGACGAAAACAGTTCTTCAGCAACCGAAATGGCACGGGCAGACGACAACTGCCAGTTAGATCGAAATCGACGACTGTCGATGGGAATATTATCGGTATGCCCTTCCACCGAAATGGTCCCCTGAATTCCCACTAACACATCACGGATCATATCCACTACTGGGATAAAATCGTAGTTCAACTCCGCCGAACCGGACTCAAAAGAGCCCTGGTCTTTGATTCGAATAGTGATGGTCTCTTCTTGTGTTTCTATTTCCACCAAACCTTTTGACACTTCTTCGCTCATGATAGCCGCAATCATTTGCGCGTCTTCTTCGGTTTGCTGGATCTTTTTCTCTCGTTCTAAATCAGCACGAGATTTGTCGACAAAAGTATCTGGCGACGGCGAGCCCGATGTTTCTTGCTCTTTAGTATCCGACGATTCAGGCTTACAAATCACCTCTAGTGTGTTTTCTGGGGTGGTATCGGTTTTTTGTTTCACTTCGTTAATCGGGGTTGGCTCAGGCTTTCCAGGGCTAAACTCTTGGGCAATGATTGAAGTACCCATTGGAATAGAGTCCGCTTCAACCTCACGCTGTACACCAAAAGCCAGACTCAATGACCCAGCAATTTGCTTGAACTTGATGACATCCATTTCAGCAAAAGACAGCAAAAGCACAAAGAAACACATCAACAAAGACATGAGGTCGGCAAACGTCCCCATGTAAGCGGGCAAGCCCTCTACACATTCGGGGCAATCTTGCTCTTCTTCATCACTCATGATCAGATCCGTTTACAGATAAAATATTATTCACGTTCAGTTCTCTTACCTTCGGCTATATACGTTTTCAACGCGCCATCCAGGATACGTGGATTTTGACCCGACTGAATGGCTAACAAAGCATCCATGATCATTTTCTGACACAGTAACTCCTCATCAGCACGAATACCCAACTTAGCCGAAATAGGCAAACACACCATGTTAGCCAACATGGCACCATACAAGGTGGTTAACAAGGCTACGGCCATCGCAGGACCGATCGCTTTAGGGTCGGACATATTAGCCAGCATTTGTACTAGACCAACCAAGGTGCCTATCATGCCCATGGCAGGCCCTACATCACCGAATGATTTAAACACCTTTGCCCCTGAAACATGGCGCGCATAGGACTGATTCATATCTTTAGACAATTGGCTTTTCACCACGTTGCCATCGTGACCGTCCACCAGCATTTGTATGCCTTTGGACAAAAACGGATGGCTAACCTCTTTGCCCTCTAAAGACAGTAAACCGCCTTTTCGTGCTTCGTCCGCCAAGCCATAGATTTCATCGATCAAGGTATCAAGCGGGACACTTTTAAACATAAAGGCTTTGGCTGCGACTTTACCCGCGCCCAAAAATTGACTTAAAGGGTATTGCATCAAGATTACGAATGTCGATCCCACTAATACAATCAGCGTGGAAGCCACGTCGATAAACATTCCTGCCGACCCACCGACAAAGATCGCCGCGATAATAACGATAAACGATCCAACAAGTCCTATTAACGTTGCGATATCCACACACGTCTCCTAACAATAAAGCTATAATGCAACATACATTTTTCAACAATTCTATACGAAAGAAACACTGAGCATGACATCTTCTTGCAGGATTTTTGTAATTTTCATTAACACTGCCTCGAACCATGCGTCATTTTCTGGTACAAAACATAGGTTAAAATAAGAGTAGTCATCATGTCCCGAAAAAACAGCGTTCGCTATTTCGAAGAAAACCTCGGCGAACTAGATACCTTAGTTACTCAACTCGAATCCAATCAGCTGTCTTTGGAAGACGCGTTAAAAGCCTTTGAAAAAGGCGTTAAGCTGAGCCAAGAGTGCCAATCTGTTCTGACACAAGCGGAACAAAAAGTTCAAATTTTGCTCGAAAAACAAAACGGCGAACACCTAGAAACCTTTGACCCGGAATCCGACTCGTGACCCTAGACGATTTTTCTCACTATGCGCGCACTAGAGTCGATGATTATTTAACGCAAAATTTGACCACCTATGAGCCAGCTCAGCATTTACAAGACGCCATGTCCTATAGTGTGTTTAACGGCGGAAAACGTGTCCGGCCTATGCTGACTTACGCCGCAGCGGGATTATTCGGCGAAGCCAATAGCCTTACCGATGCCAGTGCCGCGGCGATAGAATCGATCCACGCCTACTCTTTAATCCACGACGATTTACCCGCTATGGACGACGACGACTTGCGTCGAGGCAAGCCCACCTGCCACATCCAATACGATGAAGCCACGGCGATTCTAGCCGGCGATGCGCTACAAACCTTTGCTTTCGAATTGCTCAGCCAAGTCAAACACGACAATCCGTCTCGTCAGATACAGTTGATTCAGGAGCTTGTCTACGCATCAGGTCGTCATGGTATGGTCACAGGTCAAATGATCGATTTAGCCAATGTCGGCGTACAAATAGACATTCGCGCGCTAGAGCAAATGCATCAGCACAAAACAGGCGCTTTAATTCGCGCCAGCATTCGGATGGGTGCCATCAGTACCGGTGCCACGAAAGCAGACGATTTTGCAGCTCTAGACGCTTATGCTGCGGCCATTGGACTGGCGTTTCAAGTACAAGATGACATCATCGACATTACGAGCGACACCGCCACATTGGGCAAAACCCAGTTTTCCGATGAAGATGCCAACAAGCCAACCTACCCTAAGTTATTAGGCTTAGAAGGCGCTCAAGCATTAGCGGCCTCGTTGCACAAGCAGGCTATATCGGCTATTTCTCCTTTTGGTAGTGCAGCACAGCCATTAGTTGAGTTGGCGAACTATATTATTGGCCGCAACCACTGATATAATTGTGCACTTTTTTAGATTAACTTATACGTGACGATACCTGTGCCCATGTTCGAAGAGATACCCACAGCACGACCCAACACCCCCTTGCTTGACCAAGTTAATTGTACGGCAGACTTGCGTGCTTTTAAGAAAGAGCAATTACCAACCTTGGTGCGTGAATTACGTGAATTCATGCTCTACAGCGTCGGTCAAACAGGCGGTCACTTTGGCGCTGGCCTTGGCGTGGTTGAACTGACCGTGGCACTGCATTACTTATACAACACACCCGAAGATCGCATCGTTTGGGATGTGGGCCATCAAGCCTATCCTCATAAAATACTCACTGGTCGACGGGACGCTTTGCTGAATATCCGCCAAGAAAACGGTATTTCGGGTTTTCCTAAGCGTGAAGAAAGTGAATACGACACCTTTGGCGTGGGTCATTCGAGCACCTCGATTGGCGCGGCTTTGGGTATGTCATTAGCCGCTCGACAGTTAAACACGGGGCGCAAAGCCGTGGCTATTATTGGCGATGGCGCCATGTCCGCAGGTATGGCTTTTGAAGCGTTAAATCATGCCGGTGATGTCAAAGCCGACATGCTGGTCATTCTTAATGACAATGAGATGTCTATTTCAAAACCTGTCGGCGCCCTATCAAGCTACTTTGCGCGTATTTGGGCCAGTAAAACTTATGACAACATTCGACGTAGCGGCCAGAAAGTTTTTTCAGGTCTGCCCTCTGCCCTCGAATTAGCACGTAAAGCCGAAGAACACATGAAAGGCATGGTATCCCCTGGCATGATGTTCGAAGAACTGGGATTTAATTACATTGGCCCAATCGACGGTCACGACATCGATCATTTGCTTGCCACCATTGCGAACTTGAAAGACCGCACTGGCCCACAGTTTTTGCATGTGATCACCAAAAAAGGCAAGGGCTTTGAACCAGCCGAAGGTGATCCTATTGGTTATCACGCCATTAACAAAATCGAGCCTGATCCAAAGCCTAATGTCCAAAAAGTAAAACGCCCTAAATACTGCAACGTTTTCGGTCAATGGTTATGCGATGTGGCCGAACAAGACGACAAGGTCGTTGGTATCACTCCAGCCATGAAAGAAGGCTCAGATTTAATCGAATTTGCTGAACGCTTCCCCGATCGTTACTTCGATGTTGCCATTGCGGAACAACACGCTGTCACCTTAGCCGCCGGTATGGCCTGCGATGGGATTAAACCCGTGGTAGCCATTTATTCCACGTTTTTACAACGCGCCTACGATCAATTAATTCACGATGTGGCTCTGCAAAACTTAGACGTTTTGTTTGCCATTGATCGCGCTGGCTTAGTGGGCGAAGACGGCCCAACTCATGCGGGCGTGTACGATTTAAGTTACCTGCGCTGCATTCCAAACATGGTAGTAATGGCACCGTCCGACGAAGACGAATGTCGTAAAATGCTGCAAACCGGCTACGAATACAAGGGCCCTGCCGCGGTGCGCTACCCTCGTGGCACAGGTCAAGGAGTGGCGATCGAGCCGACCTTGTCCACCATTGAATTAGGCCAATCTCGTACTTTACGAAAGGGTGAATCTGGGATTGTGATTTGTGCCTTTGGTCGTCCTACTTACGACGCCTTACAGGCGGCCAACGAGCTAGACGCAACGCTACTCGACATGCGCTTTGTAAAACCTTTGGATGAAAACGCCTTACTGGCTCACAAAGACGCCATGCTCTTTGTCACCGTAGAAGAAAACGCCATTATGGGCGGCGCGGGGTCGGCCGTGGTTGAGTTCTTACAAGCCAATCACATTCAAGTACCTGTGTTGCAACTGGGTCTGCCAGATCAATACGAAGAACACGCCACTCATCAATCCATGTTGGCAAAAGTCGGCTTAGATGAAGCAGGCATTTTGAAAAGCATTCGGGGCAAACTCAGCGCCCTGTAATCTGTTTGATAACGACATAAAAAAACACCATGATGAATCAAATCGTCATGGTGTTTTTTTGTGTTTACTGAATATTAACAGGTGTAGTTTAGGCCTAAGCGTCCACCGTCTACGTAAATGGTTTCCCCAGTAATGTAGCTGGCTTTGTCACTGGCCAAAAAGGCAACCGTATCACCAATTTCACGCGGTGTGCCGATACGACCCAATGGCGTACGGCTCAAGACATTTTTCATCGCCTCTGGGTTTGCGTTCACCCCTGCCATCATTTCGGTATCAATAGAGCCTGGACCGACCGCATTCACTCGAATGCCATTTTTCGCCAAGGCAAGCGCCGCCACCTTGGTCAACTGCATGGCGCCGCCTTTGGAAGCGCAGTAAGCGGCGATGCTCGGGATCGCCACTTGTGCATTAATCGAGGTCATGTTCACAATAGAACCGTGGATTTTATGCTCTACCATGCTTTTTGCAGCACGCTGTAAGGCGATAAATGTTCCCGTTAAATTCACATCGATCACTTTACGAAATTGTGACTCTTCCAAGGTTAAAAAGTCGCCAGGGTTAGCAATGCCCGCATTATTGACCAAACAATGCACAGGGCCGTGCTCTGCTTCAATGCGATCAAACATGGCTAAAATTTGCGCAGAATCCCCCATGTCGCAAACGTACGCAGCGGTACCATTCCCCATTGTCTCAGCCGCACGCTGAACCGTCTCTTCTTGTATGTCGGCTAAGATAATTTTGTAACCATCTTCAGCTAATGCTTCTGCACACGCCAAACCAATTCCTTGCGCAGCGCCCGTTACTAATGCCAATTTCGTCTTATTTGTCATCGTTTCATCCTACTTATAAAATGCTTGAGTGTTCAGTATTTACAGTGTCAGACCGTAGTCGTTCACCGCTTGATCTTGTGTAATGTAGCCTGCTTCTAAGTCGGCTCGCACCAAGGCTTCTGGCCGTTTTTTCGGATCGCCATAACCGCCACCGCCAGGGAGCTGCAGAATCAATTTCCGTCCAGCGGGAATCAGTTGTCGGCCCTTGCCTTTTAGCACTGTGCCGTCATCGAGCATAACGCTGCCCACACCACCGCTTTTACCCTGCTCACGCCCACGGGCAGGAAACTGAATGCGGTCAAACATGGCATTAAAGTACAGTTCATAACCCTCATTCGCACTGATGACGATGGTTTGCCCTAGGCCGCCACGAAACTCTCCGCTACCGCCGGAGCCTTCCAGTAGGTCTTTTTGCCAAATCGTCAATGGGCCAACATATTCAGTGGCTTCTGCTGACATGGTGCTGACCCCAGATGGAAACGCGGTCGCGCTGAGTCCATCCAAAGTGGCTCTTGCGCCCATGCCGCCAGAGTTAAACATCAAGATTTCAGAAGATCGCAAGCCTGAAGTTGGGTCCGTCGGACGCGCACTCAACAACACATTCCATAAGGCACTGGCACCTTCGGCGGGGGCCACACCAGGAATGCATTTGTGCAAGGCACCTAACACCACATCGGGAACAAAATGCCCCAATACATGGCGCACTGACACAGGTGCCGGGTGAGGCGCATTCAAAATACAGCCTTCTGGGGCGGTCACATCAAAGGGTTTTAGCGAGCCGGTGTTGTTTGGAATGTCTGGCGCAATCGCACACTTTAAGCCGTAACAAGCGTAGGCGCGGGTGTACACCATGGGAACATTCACACCAAATTTACTCGGCCCAGACGTACCAGCAAAGTCCGCCAATAAAGTGTCGCCTGCAATCGTCAAGGCAACACGCATGTCCACTGCGGCTTCGTAGCCATCGACCATCATGTCATTGTAATAAGTGCCATCTGGTAAGGCGTCGATACGCGCCAAAGTAGCCGCGCGGCTATTATCGATGATGAAATCGGACAGCGTTTCCAACTCTAGCAAATTAAATTCATTCATCATGTCCATCAAGCGTGCATCGCCCGCCGCATTACAGGCCGCCAACGAGTACAAATCCCCAATCACTTGATCTTGTTCGCGTACGTTATTGCGAATGATGTTTACAAGTCCTTTATTCACCTCACCTTGATCGATGAACTTCATAATTGGCACCAACAAACCTTCTTCGTACACTTCATTGGCATCGGGCCCATAACCACGTCCACCAATATCAACAACGTGTGCCGTGGCGGCAAAAAAGCCCACATGCTTACCTTGGTAAAAAGCAGGCGACACCATAGTGAAATCGTGCAAATGCCCCGTTCCCTTCCAAGGGTCATTGGTTAGATACACATCGCCTTCGCAAATATTGTTCGGACCAATTTCTTCAATAAAGTGCGGCACAGATTCCGCCATGGCGTTCACGTGACCAGGCGTACCGGTCACGGCTTGCGCTATCATTCGACCACGACAATCGAATACGCCCGCCGACAAATCCCCTGCTTCTCGCACTGAAGTTGAAAACGCCGTGCGAATAAGCGTTGTCGCTTGCTCTTCTACCACCGCCACTAAGCGGTTCCACATAATTTGATAATCGACCTTGCTTAATGTCATCTTAAATAGTCTCCATGATTTTTTTGTTCACCAGCAACATGGACTTATCATCCTGTGCGACGACGGTATAGCCTGTTGTCACTATGGTCGAGGTTTCATCCTCCACAATAACTGCCGGGCCAGAAACGGCATCTCCGGGTTGCAATGTATGACGCTCTACTTCGGCCGCGGTAACCACTTTGCGCAGTGCCGCGTCAAAAAACTCACGTGTTTTAGTGATGGCAATTTGCTGACCTGAACGACGCAATGTGATCGGTTCGACAGGCGCTAATGTTGAGGCCACGGTAATCGACCAGTTGGTAATTTCAATGCCCAAACCGTCGATCGTACGACCAAATAAACGGTGATAACCGGCTTCAAACTGGGCGCGGAATGTCTCCACATCGCCTGCGACATAGTCTTTGTAATCGATATCAATACCAATTTCGCCGCCTTGTCCGGTATAGCGCATAAAGGCTTGAACCTTGGTGGTCGTGTCTATGTCACCTGCTCCACGCTGGACAAATTCCAAGGCTTCCGCGCGTAACGAGCTGAGCAGAGCATTAATGCGTTGTGGGTCAAAATCCGTGAGGCGTTGGTACATGCCTTTGGTCGCTTCATAGGAAAAAGGCGCATTTAAGAAACCAATCGCCGAGCCCACGCCAGCACCCGGTGGGATAACCAAGTAATCCATGCTCAATTTTTCGCACAAACGACAAGCGTGTAAAGGCGCGCCACCGCCAAAGGCGATCATGGTGAAATTGCCAATTTCTTTGCCGTTTTCGACCGTGTGTACGCGGGCGGCGTTGGCCATGTTTTCGTCGACCACTTCTGTTACGCCAAAGGCCGCTTGCTGCTGATCTAGTCCGGCAACAGAGGCCACCTTGCTCGTCATCGCTTCACCGGCCAAGGGAACAGACAAAGGAATTTCGCCGCCAGCAAACAAGTCAGGGTCCAAACGACCCAACAACAAGTTGGCATCGGTTACCGTTGGATGCTCACCACCCCGTTGGTAACAGGCAGGACCCGGTTCCGATGCCGCCGATTTAGGTCCGACTCGAATCTGTTTCATGTCATCAACGTGAGCGATGGAACCGCCGCCCGCTCCGATTTCGACCATTTCCACCACAGGCGTTGACAATGGCATGCCTGAGCCTTTCGCAAAACGATAGGTTCTGGCCACCTCAAAGGTGTTGGCTGTTTTGGGTTTGCCGTCTTCGATAAGACAAATTTTGGCAGTGGTGCCGCCCATGTCAAAAGACACCACTTGGTTTTCACCGTAACTGCCGGCAAATTTGGCCGCAAAAATTGCCCCACCCGCTGGGCCTGACTCCAGCAATCTGACAGGGAACTCCGACGCGGTGTCAACACTGATTAGACCGCCCGCAGAATGCATCATGAAAACAGGACAAGTCACGCCAGTTGACTTTAATCGCTCAACCAAACGCCCTAAATACGCCGACACTTGTGGTCGAACATAGGCATTGGCGATCACGGTATTAAAGCGCTGAAACTCGCGCATTTGTGGCGACACATGGCTAGAGATAGACACACTTAACTCTGGCGCTGCGTCAGCAAAGGCTTTTTGAACCGCTACTTCGTTCACGTCATTGGCATAAGAATGAATAAAACCAACAGCAATCGCTTCGTAGCCTTCTGCCAAAATACGTTTCACCAAGGCTTCTAACTCGCTCGGGGCTATGTCGGTAATCACTTCACCTGTCGCACTCACACGTTCTTTTACGGTGTAACGATCGGTTCGTTTGACCAGTGGCGTTGGCAGGGTCAAGTTCAAGTCGTATTGTTCGAAGCGGTTTTCGGTACGCATTTCCACCACGTCTCGAAAGCCGTCCGTAGTGATAAACGCCGTACGAGCGCCACGTCGTTCGATCAATGAGTTGGTCACCAAGGTGGTGCCGTGAATCACGGTGGTAATCTCTGTTACGGCAATACCTGCGCGCTCACAAACCAGATGAATACCGTCTAAAATCGCCTGTTCTGGTTGGTGGTAATTGGTCAGTACCTTACCGGTAAAAAGCGTACCGTTTAAATCCAGTGCGATGTCCGTAAAGGTGCCACCAATATCCACACCGACTCGAGCTTGCTGTTGCGTCATGTCTCACTTCTCCTATTCTGATACTGCGTTAAATGCTTTTGTAATAGCGCCAAGCTTTGAAACAAGCCTCGTAGGTTGGCTCTCGAATGAAGGCGGCTCGATCTTTTATCAACCCGGTTACCGGCAACATAATGTTCTTCTCTGGTGCACCCGTTAACAATTGCGCCATGGCTTCGCCACACACGGTTCCTGTGGTAATGCCTCGACCATTGAAGCCAACGGCCGTGTACAAACCAGGCGCCAAAATATGGATGCGCGGCAAATGGTCTGGTGTCATGGCAATTTTGCCGTGCCAGGCTTTTTCAAATTCCACTTTGCCAAGAAAAGGAAACATTTGATTGATGCGTTTCTGTGCCCAGTATTCTGACTGACTGTTGTCCTTACCGGCCAATTTGCCCATGCTGCCTACAATTAAGCGTCCAAACTGGTCTTTTCGCACCGAAAACATCACCAACCCTGTGTCCCAGACACTTTGTGCTCCAGGCAAAATCTTATCGGCTATCTTGCCCAAAGGCTTGGTCGCCACCTGATAAAAATGGATCGGCGTGTAAGCCTGCTTTAGTCCAGGCCACAAATCGTCGTTGTACGCATTGCCACCGATAACAACTTGATTGGCGGTTACTGTGCCACGCTGGGTACGAACTTGCCATTTACCGTTCACCTGACTCAAGTTTAATGCCCGTGTCTGCGAGTAAATCACTGCCCCTTTGGAAACGGCTGCGGCCGCCAACTCACGGGCATACCCCATTGGGTTAACCGTGCCCGCTTTCGGGTCAAGTAGTCCGCCGTAAAAATAAGGCGTACCGATTTTGTTTTGCGTTTGATCGGCATCCAGTAGCGTCACCTCGCGTCCACGGCGCTGCCATTCTTGGGCTCGGGCAGACAGCTCTTTAAAGCCAGTCGGAGAATGGGCTGCATGAATAGTGCCATTTCGTGTCGCCTCGCACTTCATGTCAAAGCGGTCGATCAGTGAAAAAACCGTATCCGGTGCGCGCCCCATGACATCCAAAAAGCGATCGGCCGATTCGTCGCCCAATACGGTACGCACATCTTGAGGTGGCAGCCAAATACCAGGATTGACCATGCCACAATTTCGACCAGAACCACCAAAACCTATTTTCTCGGCTTCAAGCACCACACACTCGATGCCCATTTCTGCCAAGTGCAATGCGGTGGAAGAACCTGTGTAGCCGCCACCAATAATGGCGACGTCTGTCACAATGTCGCCCTCTAATAGCGCTTCTTCAGAAGTAGAAGGTGCCGACAAATCCCATAAGGAAATCGGCTGGCTTACCCCTGTTGTTTTTTCACTGTCTTTTAACGTCATCTGACAACCCCTCTGTTTACCCTAATTGGACACTCAAATCGCTCACAGCAACACGCTGTCGCCTTGGTCATTTTGCATTTCAAAAGCAATACCAGCGGTGTCACCAGCCAATACCCTTGCTAAGTGAGAAACACCCAGCGCATCGAGTTGCTGTTGAAGCGAAGCTGGATCTGGGTGGGTTAACACCACGCGGTTCAGTGTGATGCCTAAGTCCTTCATTCCTGTGGACGGATGCGCACCGGGAGACCACTCGATAAAAGTCGGGATAAGACCCTGTTCAGACAAAGAGCCGTCTTTAGGAATCGTCAAACGCCAGCTGCGCTCCCCTCGGGTAAAGGTCACAATTTCCCCTAAATCGATCGGGCTATTTTCAACCACGGCGTTAAGGTCGCTGGTTCCCACAACCCAATGATAGGCCTGAGCCGAGGCTTTAAAACGCGCTTGCACTTGAGGGTTGTCCATATCAAACCAACGAGCTCGACCAGGGTTCGGCGCTTCGGGGTCAATGGCTAAAACCTCAATGAAACTCTCGTTTCCAACCGGCGCGACCGCATTATGCGTGCTCATCGCTTCATGCTTGCTGGCTTTTGGAAGCGTCACGCTAAGGGAGGCTTCCAGTGATGCTATGCCTTGCTCTAAGCTATCTGCACCGATCACAATGTGATCAATTTTGTTCTGTATCGTCATCGTCATAACCTCTATTTGATGTCTTGGGGTAAGTCGTATTTAAGATAAATAAGCAAAGCCAGCGTCTAAATCACTGAGCAATGAATCGGCGTCTTCCAAACCAATATTGAATCGCACCGTGGGGCCTGTGGCCGTCCAAGTTGTTGCTGTTCGGTAAGGGCTTGGATCGACCGGAAGAATCAAACTCTCAAAACCGCCCCAACTGAGGCCAATACCAAACAGGCTCAAATTATTGATCATATGGCGGACTTTGTTTTCTAAGCCCGGTTTAAACACCACGCTGAATAGCCCAGCTGATCCGCTGAAATCTCGACGCCAATGTTCATGGCCGGGGCAATCTGAATGGGAAGGATGCAGTATGCGATCCACACTCGGTTGTTGCTCCAACCAAGCGATGCAGGCGGCGGTGCTCTGCGCGTGTTGGCGCAAACGTACTGCTAATGTGCGCAATCCACGTAACGCCAAGAAGACATCGTTGGCACCGGCTCGATCACCGATCGAGAGGCTCATTTTTCTCACTTTGTCATAGTGGGATTGTGACCCTGCGACGATTAGTCCAAGCATGGCGTCTGAATGACCGCTGATGTATTTGGAACCAGAATGCACCACCACATCCACACCAAGCGTTAACGGCTGACACAACAAGGGCGTTGCCCAAGTACCATCAAGAATACTCACCGCACCGGCGGCGCTGGCCACGTGCGCAATCGCTGGAATGTCTGGCACTTCAAATGACCCAGAACCTGGCGCCTCAAAAAACACCGCTGCTGTATTCGCTTGAACAAGAGACGCCAAATCAGCCCCTAACATGGGATCGAAGTAGGTTATCTCCACACCGTAGCCAGTCAGCACATTGTCACAAAACGCTCGAGTCGGGCCGTATACCGTGTCGGCTACTAGCACATGCGCTCCCGCTTTCGCGAACGCCATCAAAGAAACCACACAGGCCGTTAAGCCAGACGATACCGCCACACAGCCGACGCCGTGTTCCAATTCCGTCATCATGTTTTCCAACTCAAACGTGGCTGGTGTGCCGTAGCGTCCGTAGTACAAGGTGCCTTTTTCGTAACGTGTATCACGGGCTTGTTCAAACTCTTCTAGGTTGTTGAACAACATAGTGGAAGCTTGATAAATGGGAAGATTCACCGAGCGACCACGAGTTTGGTGATCTCGGCCAAGATGAATCAGTGCGTTGGTTAGGTTAGCGTCGCTCGTTTTCACATTTTATTCCTCACTAAAGAAGCCTAACTTTAATATTAAAGAAACAATCGTGTCAACATACGAAACAAAAGTTTTATTTAACGGTATTTTTTGTCAATAATACGCAAAACCTCATTGCACCAGCGGGTTTGGGTTTACCTTTAATTTGAAGGGGGATCTCTTTATACTGCGTGCCATTCAAATAGATTTTTAAAGGCAACACAGTCATGACGGGAAAGGTAGATTCAACACTATCGAAAGGGCTATCCATTATCGAAGCTCTGGCAGCAGAACCAAAAGGCATAGGTGTTTCTGAACTGGCGCGTAATTTAGAACTGACAAAGTCCAACACCTTTCGCTTATTACAGACATTAATCGCGGTGGGATACGTGACTCAAGATGCGAACAAACAGTACTTTGCGTCGATGAAAGCGTGGAAAATAGGTCAGATGATCATGGAAAAACTCGACTTGCCGGGACTTTCCATCAGTCAGATGCAGTACCTTTCTAGCATGACAGGCGAAGCGGTGTATTTGGCCGTCCTCGATGGGTTGTCGACTCTTTATATTGAAAAAATAGAAAGCACCAAAGCCGTACGAACCTACACCCCAAAAGGCGGCAATGCGCCCATTCATTGCGTCGCTACAGGAAAAGCGCTGCTGGCTTTCCAATACGATGCGCTGCGCGAAAAACTGATCGACAACCTGACTCTGTACACCGATAAAACCATTACCAGCATCGAAGCATTGGACAAAGAAGTCGCCATCATAAAAGCGCAAGGCGTCGCGATCGATCGCGGTGAATATCGCGCAGAAGTGATCAGTATCGCGGCACCGGTTTTTTCAGCGAACAACGAGGTGATTGCCGCCATCGGCGTGTCTGCACCGGCGATTAACGTGTCTGAAGACGACATCGACAATATGTCCCACAAGGTGATACTAGCCGCTCAGAGCCTAAGCAATACCTTAAAAGATATTTAAGTTCTCAACATCACCTGCTTAGCAGCACATGCCGCTTCTGTTTTAAGCATTGGCTGCTAAGGCGCGACTTTCGTCGCGCTCTTGTGCGTCTAGCCAGATTAATACGCCCACCAAAGCAACGCCCAATAACATCACACCAGCCGACAAATACAAACCAAGCGTGTAAGACCCAAACCACGACGCCAACAACCCAGTACACATAGGCGCGATAATCTGCGCCGAGCCATAAGCCAACGTCATCTTGCCCATAAACTTAGCGGGATTAGAAGGATAAAAGTGCCCTGCCATCGTCAACACGAGACTCACACAAGCAACAAACGTCGCCCCAAACAAAATCGCTCCCATACCAATCACCAACAAATTATCACTGACGGCAGGCAACACAATACCGACAATTTGCAGCACATAAGCCAACAGCAAGGCTTTTAAATACCCCCACTTTCGCGCCACCAAATCCCACGCTAATACAGCCGGTGTAGCCGCCAAACCAAGTACAATAAAAACGTGTTGCCCACGGCCTTCTAGGGCTGAAAACCCTTCGACAATATCCACAATAAAAGTCGCGCTCACCACATAACCGTAACCCGCACAAAAATACGCCGCCATCATAATCCATGCGAACGACCGGCTCGGGGGACTATCTATCACCTGATGACTGGCGTGCGTCGACACTATCTTGTTCGGATTGGGCATCCAAATCCATGCCGGCACAGCAAAAGCCACCGCCATTAACGACAAGTACAACCATTGGCCTTGCCAGCTTACCGACGCCCTTAGTAACACCTCCACTAAGAAAGCCGCAAAGAAAATACTCAGCCCAATGCCCGAAAAGTGAATGCCCAGCTCGCCTCTTTTTCCTTGGCTAACCAACCACTTTAAAATCAAACCCGACGCCAGAATAAACCCCGCCGACGTGCCAATGCCGGACACATAGCGTAATAACGACCAGAGATACATATTCGTCGTCAGCGCCATGGCCGCGGTGGTGATAACCGCCAACACCAGATACAAACGATACAAGACAAACTTATGGGACAAGTTATTCAAACAAGCCACAATCAACACACCGGTTAAATACCCCGCGTAATTAACCGTTGCTAACCAACCGGCCCCCACTTCGTTTAAGCCAGCTTCCGCCTGCATGATAGGAAGCAAAGAAGTATAAGAAAACCGTGCGACGCCCGCCGTCACGATCAAGCTGCAAATACCCGCCATATACACTTTCATTCGAGTGAGATTCGTTTGCATATATTCAACCTACTGTCTGATTAGACACACACTATAAAAGCTTTTAATCATCATAAAAATCGAATAGTTTTGAACAAACCATTCAGTAAAACAGAAACGAAATAATCAAAACCACTCGAAAAGTACGCGATGGAAGCACGTTATGGAAATTGTTAGCCTCAAAACCTTTAAAACCGTCGTCGATGAAGGTGGTGTAAAAAGCGCGTCTATCGCCCTTAACACAGTGCCGTCTAATGTCTCGATGCGCATACAAAAGCTCGAAAATGAATTAGACATCAAGCTGTTTACGTTGCAAGGACGCAAGCTCGAACTGACACCAAACGGCTCCTTGCTCTATGGCTATGCTCAACAAATACTTCAGCTAGAGTACCAAGCTAGGACGGCTATTTTGACCAACAAAGGACGCAGCGAACTCAAAATTGGCACCACTGAAACTTTTGCGGCCGTTCATTTGCCTTATACACTCAAGCAATTGAAAAAAACGCACCCGCATATCGCGGCTAAAATCCACACCGCCACCAGTGCCAACCTAATTTCCGCCGTACTAAGCAATAAAATAGACTGCGCCTTCGTGGGCATTCAAGTAACACACAAAAACCTAATATCTCGGCCTATCATCGAGGAACCGCTGGTTTTAGTGGAACCGGCTGATCAGGATTACAACCCTGTTATGATTGTTCGAGACATCGGTTGTGGTTATCGGCACGCGGCGCTTGATTGGCAACAAACCGCTGGACGAGGCAGCGAAGAGGTTATGACAATGGGCAGCGTCGAAGGCGTACTCGGCTGCATTGCCGCAGGCTTGGGTTATACCGTGATTGGGGAAGGCATGCTAAAAAATAGCCGCTATGAGGCCTCTTTGATTGCTCGGCCGGCGACTCAACACCAAGAGCCGTTTAAAATATCGCTCATCTATCAAAACGATAATCCATTGGCCGAGGACATTCTCGCCATTGCTACCTTGTTTGAATCATAAAAAGTTCAGTCATAGAGAGTTTAGGTATAAAAAGTTCAGGCATAAAAAAAAACAGGCCAAAATAGCCTGTTTCTTATACAACCACTTAGGTAACGCCCTTGCTTACTGAGCCGCTGCCGAGGTTATGCCTTTTAGCGCACCGGACACTTTATCAATCACAGCGTCACAACCTTTTACATTATGCAGCGTTTTTAGGTATTGAGGGTTTTGATAAGTCACCCATACTTTCTGATCTTGGTCTTCGCTCACCAACACTTTTAACGGCAAATCTATACCGATCGTTTGTGAGCATTCCATCAGTTTATTACCGATCACCGGACTGCCGAAAATCAGCACCTGTATTGGGCGCAATTCCAAATCCATCTTATGGGCATTGGCTTCATGATCAATACGAGCAAAGACATTAAGCCCTTTGCTTTCGACGATGGACACCAATTTATCCGTTGTTGCCTGAACAGAGTGCGCACTTTCTTGTGACAATAAAGGCTCCACCGCATTCGCCGCCACAGGACACAAAATAACCGCCGCACTTAAACACATAGACTTAAACATACCGACTCCTTCTTATATTAGATAAAGCCAATTAGACAGTATAAAGTCCTAGTGTACAAACCAATGCGTGTAAAGGTTCAGCAAGCGCCACTCCAAACGAACACTTTTTTACAACGAAGCGACTTCCCACTCAGTGCGTTATCGTCGTTAAAACCCTCTTTTACGGCACACAGCTCAATGGTGACTAAGCGCTATAAGCACCCGCTGAGTAATGAAGCTCATAACTGTGGCTATAAATTTCTAGGATATTGCCAAATGGGTCTTCCATGTAAATCATGCGGTAAGGCTTTTCACCTGGATAATAGTAACGCGGTGCTTTCATGCGTTTTTTACCGCCAGCCGCCACAATGCGCTCCGCTAACTCTTCAACATTCGGATCTTGTACACAAAAATGGAAGATGCCTGTTTTCCAATACTCAAAATTGTCTTCAGGGTTTTCTTGGTTTTTAAATTCGAACAGCTCAACGCCGATACGATCTCCCGTGGACAAATGCGCAATGCGGAAACGTTCCCAACCAGCGCCAAATACTTCCGAGCACATTTCGCCTATTGCAGAGTCATCTTCTAGGATCTCAGTTGGCTCCATAATGATGTACCAGCCTAATACTTCCGTATAAAATTTTACCGCCGCCTCTAAGTCAGGCACAGAAATACCAAGGTGAGAAAAGGTTCTTGGATAAGGTAGATGTTGTGGTGTTGTCATAATAACCTCAAACTTGAAAGGGTGGATTCCCTTTGATGAGGCTCACTATACGGAGGCCTTATAATTATTTGAAATTATCGATTGTTATAATTACAATAATTTTATGTTATCAAAAGACGGCTAACCTATGCTAAACCCCCTGTGGTTACACACCTTTAAAACCTTGGTTGACGTTGGGCACTTTACACAAACCGCTGAAAAACTGCACATGACACAACCAGGCGTTAGCCAACACATTAAAAAGCTAGAAAGCGCCGCTGGCCACTCTCTTATTCGTCGTGAAAACAAAGGCTTTGAGCTCACAGAGCAAGGGCGCATTGTGTATGACTATGCGCTAAAAATACGGGATGATGAGGCCAAGCTAATGGAAAGCTTGAGCTTTGACGACCCCTATTCCGGTGTATGTAAACTGTCTTGTTCTGGGTCACTGGCGCTCTTGCTGTATCCCCAATTACTGTCGCTGCAACAAACCTACCCCAACTTAAACATTCACCTAGAAGCGGCGCCGAATCAGAAGATATTAAACGATGTGCAATCAGCTAACGTAGATTTCGGCATAGTTACTCAAACCCCGAGTAACCTGTATGACAGCACCATAATTGGCGAGGAAGATTTATGTTTACTGCTCCCGAAGGCGTATAAAAACCAGCCTATTAACGAGAAACTATTGTTTGATTGTGGGCTCATCAAGCACCCAGATGCCCTGCATTACTTATCTTTGTATTTTTCCCTTTGTGGCGATCAAGCATTAGCAGGCATCAATGTCGACACCATACCCACCGTTGGCTACATTAACCAACTCAGCCAAATCCTCCTCCCCGTCGCCAAAGGGCTAGGCTTTACCGTATTACCCGCCAGCGCCTTAGAAAACTTCCCCGACAAAGACCAAATCCACATTGCAAAGACCAAACGCAACGTGAAAGAAACCCTCTACCTCGTACAAAAACGCAACCGGCAACTGCCCCATAGATACCAAACCATCAGCGATTTACTAAAGGGAATTTTTGCAACTTAATGATTTTTTAGATGATAGAGAGGTAATTTTGTTGTAAGCCACATTAACTCTTGGGGCTCTATGGAATCTGGGCACTACTTTTTATCATCGTTCAAGCCTATGGCTTCTTATAGACCCTGAGTAATACTGTCAAATGCACTCGTTATTCTGTTTCTCTAACGCTCTAACTACCCATATTTTGACTAATTTGGAAAAGAGTTTCTGTCGGCCTTGATCAAATTAGCCTGCTCATTCTTGCCAAACATTGCTTGCTACAATCAGTGAGGAACGACCGATGACCAACGGCTTTAAACCTTAGTTGATTTGCTTATTAGCAGCTTGTTGCTCCAATCTTTCGACTAGCCAAACCTTGATAATGGATTGGCGTGTTACACCAATACGGCTCGCTTCTTTATCGAGAGAGTCAATTACCCAAGATGGGAAATCCACATTCACTCTTTTCTGTGTTTGATTAGGTCGAGATGTGGTTGATAAATCTAAATCATCAAGTACATCGTCTTCGTTGTCATCGAATTTTTGATCAAATTGTTCAGCTTTCATATATTGATACCTCTGCTTTACGTGAGCGTCTAACTGAGATAATTCTAATTGTGTCTTCACGATATGTAATAACAGCAGACCAGAATTTATCGGCAATAGTTCCTATAATTAAGTAGCGTTGCTCACCTTCAGACTTTGCTTTTACTTGAAGTAAGTCAGGATCAGACCAAAGCTCTTGAGCATCAATGAAGTTTATTCCATGCTTATTCAAGTTGGTGCTACTTTTATTTGTGTCAAATTCAAACTTATACATGGGATAAAAAATATACCTTTATTGAATAAATATCAAGATGTAACCAGAAGCTATTCGACGCCCATTGTAAAAATTGGCACAAACGTAGCCACTCGGTCTCAAATTCTACTTACGAGGCTTAAGGGCCTTTCATTATCGGCCATATAGGTTCAGGAATTACTACAGACTATAGTTACATAACATTCTAATAGCCCGCATGCGCGTATAACGCAAAGTTCATTTGCAGACTGCTGGCGCTAATTTGGGAACCCTAAATTCGTGACAGTAGGAGCTCAGTTGGAACGCTTTCCTATGACTCTCATTGCTACAAATGTAGCAATCCGCTACACTTCTTTTACCACACTAGGGAGATTTTATTATGTCTACTGCAAGTATTCGACTTGACCAAGATTTGGTTGATAAGGCGGCTATTATGGCTAAAGCCCTAAACCGTACAACACCAAAACAAATTGAACACTGGGCTAAAATCGGTGAAATGATGGAAGATAACCCCAATTTACCCTATGAGTTTGTAAAACAAGCAATCATTGCCAAAGCCGAAAAAGAAGCAGGTAAACTTGAGGAATACAACTTTGGCTAAGATTACTCAAGTTCTTCAAACACCTACCTTTAAAAAAGCGGTCAAAAAACTACACAAAAACCAAAAGGCGGATCTAGATAACGCGATCAAAGAACTGATTGAAGATCCGCTTTTAGGACAGCAAAAGAAAGGCGATTTATCCTTCCTTCGCGTGTATAAATTTAAAATGGTGAAACAACTTATATTACTTGGTTATAGTTACGAAGATGGCACAGTTACTCTCGAACTGATGGCTTTAGGTTCTCATGAGAATTTTATCGCGATATGAAAAATATCTTCTGAACTGACATGCATCATAACGCCCAGTTAACCTACGCTTCCGCGCCGAACTGCTTGTCAAACTGCTTTAACACAACAAAAATGGATTTATTAAACGATCTAATAAGAGACCTTTAAAATGACCACTAGAATTTTAGCTGATGTTGCAGCCAGTATCACTGAGTTCAAAGCAAATCCAATGAAAGTACCATTTCGGTAAATATTGATGACTTATAATCTCGAATTCAAGAAAAGCGCACTAAAAAATAGAACAAACTAGCTAGGCGCTACACTCAAAAGTCAATTTAAGAAAAACTAATTGAACGCCTAACTAATCCTCACATACTAGGATCTAAGCTATCAGGCGCAGACAATATATATAAAATTAAGCTTCGCCAATCTAGGGAAGATGCGAATAAGTCCCGCGCATGAGACAATTCATTTTTAACCTTCGAGCCTGACCATGTCACATCAACTCACT
>NZ_JAGSSV010000007.1 GCF_018145875.1 Marinomonas vulgaris
GAGTTGATGTGACATGGTCAGGCTCGAAGGTTAAAAATGAATTGTCTCATGCGCGGGACTTATTCGCATCTTCCCTAAGCACCAAGGGTTAGGTTTTAAAACCCACTCGGCTGGTCGATTAGGTCGGCGGTAGACAGTAGGTGTTGTTCGTTTAGGTAGTTCAGTAGCTCTGTGTTGACGTCGTGTTGAATGTTGGGCAGCCCTTGGTTACCAAAGATGCGATTGATTTCAATCACGTAAGGCACAGAGCCGACCATGGCGATGTCGAATCCGGCGTGGTTGATGTCCAAAGATTCGGCCAGGAAGGTCACAAGGTCTTGCGCTTCTTTGGGAATCAAGGCAACTTCCACCTGACCACCTTGGCTGATGTTGTTATGGAAGCCATTGTCCGACTGCAAACGCCAGTAACCACTGACAATTTTATTGCCCACCCAAATAACGCGCATGTCCCGGTCAATCGGTAAATATTCTTGTGCGTACAGCACGTCGGTTTTTTCTATGTAGTCGCGCCATTGGCCGATGGTGTCGATTAAAAACACCCCATTGCCCATGCTACTACGCGGGATTTTTGCCACAAAAGGCGTGGCCATTTCGTCCCAAATACGCTCCGCTTCGTAGGGTGTGTTGGCGGCGATCAAGGTGTACGGATGTTGCTGCGGCGCTATGGTGTTGAAAGTGCGTGTCATCTCGATTTTGTCATGGCCAATCAGGTAAGAAGCCATGCTTGGAAAAATGCGTTTCTTGAGGCCGCAAGTCAGCGCAGTCAGTTGCCAGTATTGGGGAAACAACAGCCAATCTGCCTCTCTAATTTCCTCTAAATGATCGTACATGGATTCGGGTTTTATGTAGCGAACTTGAGGCAAATGGAGGGTTCTGAGGGCGTCAAACGAGATGATTTTCATAGGTTATAATCAATAGCGAAACAGGCCGCGATTGTGGGGCCTGTTTCGAAAAAAAGAAACTGTTTTTTGCTTAAATTATCATCACTGTTGCAGGGTATTGTGGGTTTTACGCAAGCGACGAACCGAGTCGAAAATCAGCATCGCTAAGGCCGACCAAATCAACACAAAGGTAGTGAGTTTTTCTGAACTGAGGGGCTCGTCGTAAAGGAAAACCGCTAGGAAAAACATCCCCGTTGGGCCTATGTACTGGAAGAAGCCAAGCGTCACCATGCTGACACGATTGGCCGCCGCTGCGAAACACATGAGCGGCACCATGGTCACTGGCCCAGCGGCAAACAATAACCAGTTAACGCTGGCGCTGTTGCCAAAAATATTCGAGGTTGGAGACGGGCTGAGAGTCAAATACATCAAGGCAAATGGCAACATGATGGCGGTTTCAATGGCCATGCCGGTAAAGCTATCGACCGCTATTTTCTTACGTACCAAGCCATAAAAGGCAAAAGTCATAGAGAGCGATAAGGCGACCCACGGGAGCGAACCAAATTGTATGATTTCAAACACCACGGCACAAAAGCACAGTAATACCGCGGTTTTACGAATGGTATCGAGCTTTTCCTTAAAGAAAATTACCCCCAATAAGATACTGATTAAGGGGTTAATGTAATAACCCAAACTGGCGCTGAGCATTTGGTTGTTTTGCACCGCCCAAATAAAGGTGCCCCAGTTAAAACCAATCAGCAAAGTAGACACCAGCATAGCGGCCAAAATTTTAGGGGCTTTTAAGACAGTGACCAGCGCCTTGGTGTAGCGCAAAATGAAAATCAGCGCCAACACCAATAAAAACGACCAGATAACACGATGAGCCAGAATTTCCTGAGCGGGAACAAACGACATCTCTTTAAAATAAATAGGCGCAATGGCCCATAAGGTAAAGGCAGTCAGGGCATAAAGAACGCCGCTTTTTGAAGAAGTTTGCATGACAATCATCCTAGCTGATCAAGAATTTTTATTGGTTGCAGAGTGTAGCTTAATACTGGGTAAACGGTCAGATTTTTTGCGTTATTAATGACTCCTAAAGGCCGGTTAATTATTGCCTCAGAAAGGGGATGGGTTTAGAGTTAGCTACGTAAATTTACATTAATCGAACTTCGGGGCGGGGCGAAATTCCCCACCGGCGGTATTTTTTCTTGGGTGACAGCATCCAGTTAAACAGCCCGCGAGCGCCTTGTTACGTTTCTTATGATTTTGAAACTACAAGGGTCAGCAGATCTGGTGAGAAGCCAGAGCCGACGGTTACAGTCCGGATGATAGAAGATCGACCAAGTTTTAATGCTCCTAGCAATGGGGCGTTCATGTGTGCTTTTTTAAGTGCGGCGCTTGGTACTATTCGTTCTCATCACCCCTGTGCATCTTATTGATTGGAGAAATTCAAGATGGCAGGAACATTCTTTATTATGATCGCGTGTTTTACGTGGGCACTGGATACCTTAATCCGTTACCCGCTGTTAGGCGCCGGTTATTCGACCTTGCAAATCGTTCTTATCGAACATCTTACCCTAGTGCTATTTATTAGCCCTATGTTGTGGCGGTATCGCCATGTTTATCGTCATATGTCGATCAGTGGCTTTTCCTGTCTATTTTTTATCGGCGGGATTGGCTCGGCCATGGGTACCTTGGCGTTTACCGAAGCGTTTCAGTATTTAAACCCTACCGTGGTGATTTTGCTGCAAAAGCTGCAACCGATTGTGGCTATTTTATTGGCTTATTGGCTGTTAAAAGAGCGCATCGAAGGGCATTTTCTACAATGGGCGGCGGTGATTTTATTCGGCAGCTTTGTAATGATGTGGCCGGATTTACGCCAACTCGGCGACACCCAATGGCATTATTCGAGTGACACCGCGAGCCTACTCAAAGGCTATGGTTATACCTTAATTGCCGTGATTGCCTGGGGGGCGGCGACCGTATGCGGTAAGTACTTGTCTCATCAGCACATGCCAGCGAACGCCATTATGTCCGGTCGCTTTGTTGCGGGTCTATTGGTGCTCTTGCCCATGGCCTTGGCTCAATCCGACAGCTTATCCATGATGACATCAGTAGACTTGAGCCTTGTGGTCGTCATGGCCTTGCTCAGTGGTTTTATTGGCATGTGGTTTTACTACCAAGGCTTGAAAACCGTTCCTGCGCAACTGGCGACCTTGGCCGAATTGTCCTTTCCCGTCTTCGCTGCCGTGATCAACTGGGTTTTCCTCGACATGGGCTTGACTGGCTATCAAATCATCGGCGGCATGATGCTGATACTCGGCAACATCGGCCTGCGTATGAAAGAACTGAGACAAAACGACCTAACCCCCGTGACGCAGTAAAAAAGCGCTTGAAGAGTTATGTGCACTATAAAATTAACTAGCTTGAGTGAATTTTTTGTGCGGCGAGCGTTAATTCGAAACCACAAGCATGGGCATATTTTGACAGCGTAGACCAGCTAGGGTTTGCGTTGCCTTTTTCTAAGCGACTGATGTTGCTTTTTTGAGTATGCATTTTTTCGGCTACCTGTTGCTGTGTGAGGCCGGCTTTGATGCGCATACTAATAAGTTGATCAATGAAGTTAAATTCGTTTTCGAGCTTCTCATATTCAGATCTCACTTCGGGGTTTTCAAAGGCGCGTTGTTTCAGGGCTTGAAGACTCATTGTTGAACCTCTTTTTGTCTTTCGCGAGCTAGTTTGAGCTCATGCTTTGGTGTTTTTTGAGATTTCTTGATAAATACATGCAGTACATAGATACGATTGCCTTTGAGGTAGCAAAATAAGCCTCGTCCAATGCCTTCCTTGGCTTTTGCTCTTATTTCAAATAGACCGTCGCCCATAGCTTCTGTGTGTGGTGGACCTAAATTCGCGCCATGCTTTTCCATTAATTCGAGTAGTTTAATCATCCGTGCCTGAATTTTAGGGGGCATACTAAGGAGTTGATCCTCAACACCACCGTAAAAATCTATTTTCCAGTTCATAGGAATCCCTTCATAAAGTTATCTTTAATGATAACTTTTATTGTTCTTTTTGTCTAATATTTGATCTATTAGATGGTTTACTTTTGCCTTCTTGCTAACTTCTTTTTTTATTGCGCAAATGGTGGCTTCGAGCGGGTGTTTTTGCTTTAGAATGGCGTTAGTTTGTCCGTAAGGTCAGTTTTTAAGTGCATCTCCTTGTGTTGATGGCTTAATAAGTTTGTTTTTTTAAGGAAGCCTGATGCCTGATTCCCCTGCTTTTTCAACAGCGGTTGCGCCGAGAACTCAATGGTTAGAAGTGATTTTGCTGTGGATTGCAGGTATTTCTGCGGCCATGCAATTTGCCAAGTTTTCGGTGTCGTTCGATGCTTTGTTGTCCCATTACGAGATGGGTGCCACGTCTACCGGAGCGGCGTTGTCGGCGGTGGGATTGGCGGGGCTAATCTTCGGCGTTTCAGCCGGCATGATTGCCAGCCGCATTGGTTATTTGAAAGTCTTGGTCGGTGCTTTGTTGTTGGGCGGTGTTTTGTCTTTGATTCAATCTACTTTGCCGCCTTTTAATTTGTTGTTCATAACGCGAATGCTGGAAGGCTTTTCTCAATTAGGTGTGGTTGTCGCAGCGCCGACCTTAATCGCGAAGTTGAGTGCGCCTCAGCATAGGTCGTTAACCATGGGCTTATGGGGGACGTTTTTTGGTGTCGCGTTTGCCGTGAGTGGTTGGATTGGTAAAGGGTTATTGGATAATTTGGGATTGCAGTCGGTGTTTTTTGGCCATGGTCTGCTCATTATGACCATGGGCGTGGTGCTGTTTTTCATTCTGAAAAACAATGCTGTGTTAGATCTGGTGCCGATAACAGGTGTGCAAGAAGGGTTTTTCAAGCAAATGTTGCAAGTGTATCGTAACCCTCGCAGCTTGTTACCAAGCTGCGTGTTTCTGTTTTACACCTGTACCTTGGTATCGGTTTTAACCTATGTGCCTGGTTTAGTCGGTGACTCTTCGCTGCAAAAGTGGATGCTGATCGTGCTGCCCTTGGTGAGTACATGCGGCACTTTCTTAGCCGGAGCGATTGCTCAATACGCGATGAAACCGCAGCGACTGGCGGTGTTGGCGTATTCGGGCATTGCGCTCAGTGTGTTGGTATTGGCGGTGATGCGCGATCTAGCGCCGGTGTTTTTTATCGCTGTGGCGGCCATGGTGTTGTTTTTGGGCATGGTGTCTGGCTCGTCATTGGCGATGATTCCGACCTTGGCGCGTAGCCCGAGCGAACAAGCCCAAAGTTACGGTTTATTGGCACAGTTCGGTAATTTAGGCGGCACGATAGGGCCGCCAGCGTTCGCCACCGTCATTACCCTGTATGGATTGTCGGGTCTTGTTGGGTTGGTGTTGTGCGTGTGTGTATGTGGTTTGTTTTTTAGTTTTTTATCTGGCCGTGTAAAAAGTGTTTGATCGAGTGTAATAATCTCGGCCTTAGCGGAGTCTAACCTTTATACAGTAAATAAATGAGTCAATTAGTCTTGAGTTGAAAAACTCTGTTGGAGCGTTAGTAATGAAAAAGTCGGGTTTATTAATCGTCATTGCGGCACTCATTGTAGGTTTTTTCTACTTTGATTTGCATCAATTGTTAACGCTGGAAGGCCTAAAGTCTGGCCTGGATCAGTTTGAAGCGTGGCGTACAGAGAGCCCGGTTTTGGTTGGCGGTGCGTTCTTAGTGTTGTACGTGATTGTGACGGCGCTGTCTTTGCCGGGTGCGGCGATTATGACCTTGGCCGCGGGCGCTTTGTTTGGCTTAGGTTGGGGTTTGCTGATCGTGTCGTTTGCCAGCACCATAGGCGCGACCTTGGCGTTTTTGGTAGCGCGTTACTTGTTGCAGGAAACGGTACAAAAGCGCTTTGGTGATCGCCTAAAAGCCATCAACGAAGGCGTTGAAAAAGAAGGCGCTTTTTATCTGTTTACCCTGCGGTTGGTACCGTTGTTTCCTTTCTTCTTGATCAACTTATTGATGGGCTTAACTACGATTCGTGCGGTGACTTTTTACTGGGCGAGTCAATTGGGCATGTTGGCGGGCACCTTGGTGTTTGTAAACGCAGGCACGCAACTTGGGCAACTTGAAAGCTTGTCAGGGATTTTGTCGCCGTCTTTGCTTTTCTCCTTTGTGTTGCTCGGAGTATTCCCTTTATTGGCGAAAAAACTGCTTAACGTCATCAAGGCGCGTCGCGTTTACAAAGGCTTCACCAAGCCAAAAACGTTTGACCGTAATCTTATCGTGATCGGCGGCGGTGCGGGTGGTTTAGTGAGTGCTTACATTGCGGCGGCGGTAAAAGCCAAGGTGACCTTGGTGGAAGCCCATAAAATGGGCGGCGACTGCTTAAACTACGGCTGTATTCCCAGCAAAGCCTTGATCAAAAGTGCCAAAGTCGCTCAGCAAATGCGCCATGCCGAACATTATGGTTTAGACAGCGCAGAGCCGACGTTTTCGTTCAAAAAAGTCATGGCGCGGATTCATGACGTGATCAGCAAAATTGAGCCGCACGACAGCGTTGAGCGTTACACCAAGCTGGGTGTGGATGTAGTGCAAGGCTACGCGACCATCGTCGATCCTTGGACGGTAGAAATTAAGCTAAACGACGGTGGCACCCAGCGTCTTACCGCGCGCAGCATTATTCTAGCCACCGGTGCGCGTCCGTTTGTGCCGGATTTACCGGGCTTGAACGACGTGGGTTATTACACCAGCGACACCTTGTGGGAAGAGTTTGCCAAGTTCGATGCGCCACCAAAGCGTCTTGTGGTGTTGGGCGGTGGGCCGATCGGTTCCGAATTGGCGCAGAGTTTTGCGCGACTAGGGTCGAACGTCACCCAAGTGGAGCGTTCTGAGCGCATCATGGTGCGAGAAGACGAAGAAGTCTCGGCGTTGGTACAAGAAAGCATGAGATCGGACGGGGTGACGATTTTGACCTCACATAACGCCATTCGCTGTGAAAAAGACGGCGACGTGAAACGCTTAATCGTCGAGAAAGACGGTGTGGAAAGCGTGATCGAATTTGATGCTTTATTGTGTGCGGTAGGCCGCCAAGCGCGCCTTGAAGGCTATGGTTTGGAAAACATTGGTGTGGAAACCAAACGCACCATAGTGACCAACGATTATCTTGAAACCTTGTTTCCGAATATTTTTGCTGTCGGCGACGTGGCGGGGCCTTATCAGTTTACTCACGTAGCGGCGCATCAAGCCTGGTTTGCGTCGGTTAACGCCTTGTTTGGCACCTTTAAAAAATTCCGTGCTGACTATCGGGTGATTCCATGGGCGACTTTCGTCGACCCAGAAGTGGCGCGAGTGGGCTTGAGCGAGCAAGAAGCAAAAGAGCAAGGCATTGCCTACGAAATGGTTCGTTACGGTCTTGATGACCTTGACCGCGCCATTGCCGAAAGTGCCGACAAAGGCTTTGTGAAAGTGTTAACCGTGCCGGGTAAGGATAAGATTTTGGGCGTGACCATTGTTGGTGAGCATTCTGGTGAGTTATTGGCGGAATTTGTACTGGCGATGAAACACGGTCTGGGCTTGAACAAAATTCTTGGCACCATTCATACTTATCCAACTTGGGCAGAATCGAACAAGTATGCGGCGGGCGAGTGGAAACGTGCCCATACGCCAGTGCGCATTTTGGCTTGGATCGAAAAATACCACACATGGCGTCGAGGTTAATATCCTATGAAAAACTGGTTGATGACCTTAGTGGCACTGATTGGATTACAAAGCACCTTGGTCAGCGCGGCAAACGCGTTTGATCATTCTACTTGGAATGCTTTATTGCAGCAGCATGTGTATTTGATTGATGGCGGTAAAGCCAGCCAGGTGGATTATCAAGGCTTTGATGACGACCAAGCCGCGTTAGATGGCTACTTGGCGTCGTTGAGCGCCGTCAGTCAGTCACAATTCGACGCTTGGAACAAAGACGAGCAATTGGCGTTTTTGATCAACGCTTACAATGCCTACACGGTAGAATTGATCCTGACAAAATGGCCGGATTTGGACTCGATCAAAGATCTAGGGAGCTTTTTTAGCTCCCCATGGAGCAAGGAGTTTGTGCCATTACTGGGCGAAAAACGCTCGCTGGATAACCTAGAACACACCTTGATTCGCGGCTCAGATCGCTACCAAGATCCGCGCATTCATTTTGCCGTAAACTGCGCCAGCATTGGCTGTCCGGCGCTCGCGAATCAGGCTTTTGATGCCGATAATCTAGACGCTTTGCTAGAGACACAAACCAAGCTGTTTTTGTCAGACAGCAGCCGTAATCGTTTGAATGGCGACATACTAGAACTTTCTTCTATATTTAAATGGTACCGTGAGGACTTTGAAAAAGGCTGGAAAGGCTACCAGTCTTTAGAGGCGTTTTTGAGTGACTATTCCAGCGCTTTGTCATTAAATACCCGTGCAAGCGAGCGACTAGAAAAACAGACGTTCGACATCAAATTTTTAGACTACGACTGGGCGTTAAACAAAACACCATAATGCTCAGTGATGGCAGCCGTTAGGGGAAATCATTGGACAGCGCGTGGATTGTATTGAGCTTAGCGGGACTAATCACCGGCTTCTCTAAATTTTCAATCGGCGGTATGGGGTTACTCATACTGCCGATTTTAATGATCTCTTACCCAGGGCCTGAAGCCTTGGCGATTCTGCTTCCTCTCTACATTGTGACCGACATCATGGCGGTGTGCAGCTACAAAGCCAAAGTGGCGTGGCCGGTGTTGTTGCGATTCCTTCCCTTAGCGTTTTTAGGCATATATGTGGCCAGCTACTTTTTAGCTTCCATCGATGCGGATCAATTCGTGCGCTTTTTGGGCGTGATGATCATCTTTATGATTCTTCTAGGGCTGTACCTCGACTACCGGCCGACCACCTTTATGCGTAAGCCATGGGCGGCTTATTCTATGGGCTTTTTCGGTGGCATTGTGACCATGATGGCCAACGCCGCTGGGCCTCTGTTCAGTCTGTTTTTACTGGAACAAAAGCTCAATAAAGAGACCTATGTGAGTACTAGGGCATGGGCGTTTTTTATTATCAATGTGGTGAAATTGCCCTTTTACTTGAGCCTGGGGTTATTGACCCTAGAAACAACCGAAGCCAGTCTGTACACCTTGCCAGGCTTGTTGGTCGGGTCATTTATTGGCTACCATTTTCTGAAAAAGATAAACCCAGTGCAGTTTAAATGGTTGATTCGCATTATGTCGGCATTGGCCGCCTGTAAGTTGTTTCTTTTCTCGTAAAAAATACAAAAACCATACAAAAAAAACCTAAAAACGATTGAGGCTGTCTTGCGCTACTTTGTGTTGTTTCGTAAAACTTAATAGTAATCAGATTATTACTTTTACCTAGTAAATACGACGAAATTACTTGGAAAGACTATGAACAACACCTTAAACGAGAGCGTTAGTTTGGAAGACGTTCTTGATACCACGCCCATACCTGTTATTTGTTCTGATGCCGTCACGGGGCAGGTTCAATACGTCAATAAAGCATTTACTGACTTGTTTGGCTTTCATCTCAACGAGATGGCAACCATAGACAGTTGGTTTGTAAAGGTCGGTTCAACCGCTAAATTTTACCCCAATGTGATAGAACCTTGGATGTCGACAGGCCATCAAGGCGCTTCCACGGAATTTTTAAACGCGACTTTTTTTTGCAAGTGGTATTCACAAAAACACATCAGCATGCGTTTTTCTTTAATAGGAAACACCAGAATTTGGTATCTTCATGATGTCACCGATTATTGGGTGGCAGAAGAACGATTAAGAGCGCGCAGTGTGATGTTAGAAATGGTAGCGAAAAGCTCAGCGTTACCCGATATTCTGGATGTGATCGTTAAGCAAATTCAAAAAGAAAACCCCATGTCGCTGTGCAGTGTGCTGTTGTTCGACAAAACCAACCAATGTTTGCGACTTGGTTCAGGCCCTAGCTTACCCGATTTTTATAATGATGCCATCGACGGCATAAAAGTGGGTTTGAATGTGGGGTCATGCGGTACGGCCGCTCATATTAATGAGCGGGTTATTGTGGAAAACATCTCCATTCACCCTTATTGGGAAAATTTCACTGAACTGGCGAAGCAAGCGGGTTTGGCTGCGTGTTGGTCGGATCCGATTCTATCCTCCAAAGGGGAGTTGCTAGGTACGTTTGCGATTTATAAGCAAGTTCCGTCTGCACCGACTGAGAAAGATTTCGAGTTAATCCAATTTGCCAGCAACTTGGCGAGCATCGCGATCGAAAATTTCCGCACGCAAGAAGCACTGGAAAACATGGCGTATTTTGACCATCTAACAGGTTTGGCAAATCGTGGCTCTTTTTTCCAGCAATGTGAAACCGTTCTCAAAGATGCGATTGAAAAAAAAGCGCCCTTATCTGTCATCATGATGGATGTGGACAACTTTAAGCGTGTGAACGATCAATTTGGTCACAAAGCGGGCGATTTAGTACTGCAGAAGTTGGCGCAAACTAGCTTGTCGATTTTACGACGCCAAGATTTGATGTCGAGAATTGGTGGGGAAGAATTTGCTGTTTTACTACCCTTGACAGAACACGAAGAAGCGCTTGTGATTGCAGAACGATTGCGTGTGGCTGTTGAACAATCGGCCGTGGTAGACGGCAAACATCAACCCATTCACTACACAGTATCCTTTGGCGTGGCGAGTAAAGCCGGTGCCAGTTGTTTCGTCGATAGGTTATTGAATAGAGCAGATAAAGCCTTGTATAAAGCCAAAGCAGCGGGTAAAAACTGCGTTCTTTCCTTGGATAGGTAATCCAACACAGAGCGACAAGACAAATAGCGTCGATCTATTGTTGGCTCCTAACGCATTGACTAGAACACGATAAGCAGGTTGCTATGAGTTCATCTACCCAAAGTAATGAGGTGAAAAATTACCTCGGCGCTTACTCCGCTCAGTTACAACAGCAAGTACAGCACCTTTTAGACACCGAAAAATCGGGTGATTGGCTACTGAAAAAATACCCAGTACCGCACGGCTTAAATGGCCCTCGCGCCCTGTACGACTATACCATGGCGCTGAAAAACGACTTTATGCGCAGTTCACCGCCGATCAGTAAGGTGATTTACGACGATAAAATTCACATCATCAACAACGCCCTTGGCCTGCACACTTTTGTGTCGCGCATGCAGGGCAATAAGTTAAAAGCCAAGCATGAGATCCGCGTGGCGTCTATGTTTCGTCGGCTGCCTGAGCCGTTACTCAAGATGATTGTGGTGCATGAATTGGCGCACCTTAAAGAGAAAGATCACAACAAAGCGTTTTATAAGCTGTGTTGTTATATGGAGCCGGAATATCACCAGTTAGAATTTGATCTTCGTCTGTATTTGAGCCACAGAGATCGATTTGGCGATTTATGGTAAAGCGTGTCGAAAACAGAAAAACACCCACAAAAAAGGCCGATTTCCCTACAAAATCGGCCTTTTTTGTGTATTTTGCTTGGCGAGAAAACGCGTTTTCTTAGGCGTTGGCGAGGGAGAAATCTGGCTTAATCGCGGTGATTTTCTTCGTCAAATAAGTTAATAGCATGCCGTACAAAGGAATAAATAGCCCCATGCTGATGATCAATTTAAAGGCGAAGTCAGCCAGTGCGATTTCTTGCCAATGCTGCGCCATGAAAGGGTCTACGCTCTGGTAAAAAGCGATGCCGAAAAACGCCAAGGTGTCTAAGCCGTTACCGAATAAAGTAGACGCCGCCGGTGCAATCCACCAAGCTTTAAGCTGGCGCAAGCGGTTGAACACCTGAATGTCCAATACTTGACCTAGCAAGTAAGCCAACAAGCTGGCAATGGCGATACGACCCACAAAACTGTTGTAGGTGGTTAACTCAGCGAAGCCTTGAAACGCCCCTTGCGCAAAAATTACCGACAATACATACGACACGATCAGCGACGGAATCATCACCAAAAAGATGATTTTACGCGCCAGTGCTGCACCAAAAATGCGTACCGTTAAGTCGGTTGCCAAGAAAATAAACGGGAAGGTGAACGCACCCCAGGTGGTGTGCAGATCGAAAACGGTAAAAGGAATTTGCACCAAATAATTGCTCGAAGCAATGATCAATAGGTGAAAAAACGCAAGGTAACCAAGGGCTTTACCCTGTTGTGCCGGTGTGAACGTACTCATAGTGTGACCTTTTTCGTTTGATTGGGGTGAGGGAACCCAAGTTTAAAAGTGCGCGGTTAGGCGCGCACTTTCTGTGTATATCGTTAAATTCGGAGCGAGATTATACAGAAAATACTTGATTAAAAAAGACTCAAATAGGAAAACTAACATTTTTTATTGCGTTAGTCCTCATCGTCTGTGGAGTTGATCCGCGCCAGCCTGTCTTGCTCTTCTTCAAAAGCGTCTTGAATTTCTTGCAGGACAGAATCCACATCGGCTTCTTCCGTTGGCTCGTCGAACAGCCCTGTTAACTCTGTTGTAGGGGTCAATTTACCCGCTTCAAATAGCGCCCAAATTTCTTTCGCGTATTTGGTCTCGAGCAAATCAGGAGCAGACATACCGTAGTAGTTGCGCATGTTGTTTATGTCCCGTTCGAGCATCCATTCGGCGTTGTTGTTGGCGGCGGCATCTACGGCTTGAGGTAAGTCAATAATGACGGGGCCATGGGAATCTACCAGCACGTTAAATTCAGATAAATCACCGTGAATTAAGCCTGCGCACAGCATGCGCACAATGTCTTTGATGATGGTGTCGTGATCCCGTCGGGCTTGTTCTTCTGTCAACACCACGTCGTTGAGACGAGGAGCCACTTCGCCATTATCGTCAGTGACCAGTTCCATCAATAAAACACCGTCGAAACAGCCATAAGGCGTAGGCGCACGAACACCGGCTTCAGCTAAGCGATATAACGCATCCACTTCGGCGTTTTGCCATAAGTTTTCTTGTTCGTCGCGGCCGAATTTGGAGCCTTTTTCCATGGCGCGGGAGCGACGACTGTTGCGAACTTTGCGACCTTCACGGTATTGAACCGCCTGTTTGAAACTGCGTTTACCGGCCTCTTTGTAGACTTTGGCGCAACGGATGTCTGATCCGCAGCGCACCACGTAGACGGTCGCTTCTTTTCCGCTCATTAATTGTCGAAGCACTTCGTCAATCAAGCCATCTTCGATGAGTGGTTGTATTCTTTTAGGGATTTTCATGCGGCTCGTTATCCTATTATCGGCGTCGTTTTGGCGATTTATTACGTTTTGAACTGGTTAATCCCAGCGCTTTGGCGCGAAGTGCTTTTTTCGATGGTTCGCGCTTTTTTTGTGTACTGTCTGTTTTGTTTAAATCGGGTTCAAAGCCTGGTAGCCATTGAGGAACAAAAGGCTCGCCCAGCAATTTTTCGATGTCGGTTAATAAGTAGCGCTCTTTTTCGGCGACCAAACTTACCGCCAAGCCGGTTGACCCAGCACGACCGGTGCGGCCAATGCGATGAATGTAGTCTTCTGCATTATATGGCAGCTCGTGGTTAATCACATACTGCAGCTGGTCAATGTCGATGCCCCGTGCAGCCACATCGGTCGCCACAAGCGCGCGTACTTTGCCCGCTTTGAAATCGGCCAGCACGCGATCTCGCGCCCCTTGAGATTTATCCCCATGGATGGCTTGAGTAGCAACGCCGTCTTTGATCATTTCTTTGGCTAATTCATCGGCACCTTGTTTGGTGCGGGTGAAAATCAGTACCTGTTGCCAATTCTTTGAGCCGATTAAAAACGACAAAAGCGCGCTTTTGCGATCTGCGTCGACCGCATAGACAATTTGCGCTACTTGGCTGGCCGTGGTGTTTCGCTGATCGACTTCGATCAATGTTGGCTCGCGCAATAAGGTTTTGCTCAGCGCGAAAATTTCGTCGTTAAAGGTGGCGGAGAAAAACAAGGTTTGACGTTCGGCCGGTAGCTTTTTCAAAATGCGCTGAATATCGACGATGAAGCCCATGTCGAGCATGCGGTCGGCTTCGTCGAGTACCAAGGTATTCAGTTGGCTTAAATCGATTAAGTTTTTCATCAGTAATTCGAGCAAGCGGCCTGGCGTGGCGACTAAGACATCGCAGCCTTGTCTGAGAGCATCGAGTTGTACATTAATACTGGCACCGCCGTAGGCGACCACAGGCTGAATCGACAAGGTGGCGCTGTATTTCACAAAGCTGGCGTGAACTTGCTGGGCCAGTTCTCGCGTCGGTGTGAGCACCAATACACGGATGGCGCGCTCTGCGTGGGCACTCGTTACCAGTCGATGCAGCAAGGGCAGAGCAAACGCAGCGGTTTTGCCTGTGCCGGTTTGGGCACCGGCCATGACGTCTTGTCGTGCCAAAACAGCGGGAATCGCTTCCCGTTGAATGGGCGTAGGCGTTTCATAACCTAATGTGGTGAGGTGACCAAGAATATCTGGATGAAGGCCTAACGACGCAAAGCTCATGACGGTTCCGTTTAAAAAGTGAAGTACAACTGTACAAGGTCAAAAATACAGCGGCTAGTGTAGCCGAAAAACACGGGGAAAAAAGAAAAAAGCAGACCGGTTGAGGTCTGCTTTTTGGGGGGCTTATCCATATGAACTTAGATAAGAGAATTTATTGTGTCAATTTAGGATTTAACCGTGTTGTATTCCATGACCAATTCATCATTTTTTTCCCAGCGAGCCAGCTCTTCTGCACTGGCTTTGGGAGAGAAAAAGCCCATCTGTGCGTAGACCAAGCCCAATACAGGGGAAATCCAGCAAGCAAACGCCAGTGGGATGTACAGCAGGTTCTCGAAGTTGCCGTCGCCAATGCTTAGACCTAAAGCACCGATAACAAAAGCACCGCCGGCGTTCCAAGGCACCAGTGGTGACACCAAGGTGCCGCCTTCTTCGATGGCGCGAGACAAGTTCAGCGTTGAGTATTTCATACCGCGATAAACCGGAGCGTACATACGACCAGGAAGGGCGATGGATAGGTAAGGGTCGCCTGCGACTAGGTTGGTCGCCACAGAAGTAAGCGTAGCCGAGGTTTGCACGCCTTTAAACGTAGAGACCTTAGTCATAATGGAGGTGATGATGGCTTCAAGGCAACCTGTGCGCTCCAGCGCGCCACCAAAACCAAGGGCGATCAGGATCAAAGAAATCGTCCACATCATCGACTGAATACCACCACGGTTCAGCAAGCTGTTGATCGCATCGGAACTGGTGGTGATGGAATAACCGCTGTTGGCGTAGGTGATAATGTCGTGAATGCCCGCACCTTGCGTGAAAACGGCCACAATGGAGCCCGCCACAACACCGGCAAACAAAGACGGAATCGGCGGCATGCGACGCATGGCCAGCACAATAACCACCAAAGCCGGCGCCAATAGCCAAGCGGAGATTTCGAAGTTGTTTTGCAACGAGGAGGTAATCGCCGTGATGCGCTCGAAAGAACCGTTGTCGTTGTCAATTAGGGTAAAGCCCGCGATCAAATAAATGACCAGAGCGGCCAGCATGGCAGGTACCGTTGTTGGCATCATATTTTTAATGTGTGAGAACACATCGGTGCCAGTAACGGCTGGGGCTAGGTTGGTGGTGTCAGACAAAGGAGATACTTTATCACCAAAAAACGCACCGGAAACGACCGCGCCGGCAGTCCAGTACATAGGGATTTCAAACCCTGCGCCAATGCCCATCAAGGCAAGACCAACAGTACCGACTGTGCCCCAAGACGTACCGAGCGACAAAGACACCACGGCACACAACAACATGGCCGCGGCCAAGAAAATTTGCGGTGACAACAGGGTTAAGCCGTAATAAATCAGCGTTGGCACAGTACCACTGGCGATCCAAACGCCCACCAACATACCGACCAAGATCAATACCGATACCGACGGCATGGACACGTGAATAACGTGGAAAATGCCCTGTTCAATTTGTTTCCATTTCAAACCCTGCTTGATACCGACCAAAGCGGTCAGCGCCAAGCCAATGGCTAGAGGAATATGCGGAGTAAAATCACCAAAGTAAAAAATTTGTATGCCGAGCAGAACTAAAGTCAGTATCACGGGGACAAGTGCGAGCATTAAGCTCGGTTTTTGTCCCTCGTTTTTATCAGTATTGACAGCCATGTTGCGTTCCTTTGAATTCTTTTTTATGGAGTGAGAAAAGGGAAAATGATCGCTTTTGTGATCGGGTATCACTTTTCTTGATTTAGGTTTTAGCAGGAAGAATTAATAAATTCACAAACAAGTCGTAATACTTTGTATCAACAATGTGAACGCCAATTTAAGTCAAATGACCCTGAAGTGAGCGGCTTATATGACAAATATAATAATAACCGAAGGACTTATTTGAATGATTTGATGCTTAAAAACATCATGAGATACTCTTTTGGCCATTAACAGAGTCACCGTAAAAAGAATCTTTGCCTTAATGTTGTGCGTGAATATGGCGTAATCCGTCATGATTAGTGAGGTTGCGTTTCTCTAATCGCAACCGAAAGACAGAGTCTGGCATTATCTTGCACCAAGGCAGAACCCCAGTAAAATCAACGACTCATTATGTGACACAGAGCACAAAAGAGCCTATTTGGCCTTCGTAAACGACCCTTGACCGAATCTGATCATTTGATCGCAAAGGGTTTTATTTCGACACAGGTATGAAATTTATGTAAACGCAGGTTTATATTTTCGCTTTTCATTTACAACTTGTTTATATTTTTCAAGTCAGGTTGGCCGTTTATCTTTTGCCTCTGTCCTTGTTATAGTGCTTAATCCGATTATGACTGAACTTATTTTATGCAGCAGGGACGATACTAAAGCAGCCATAATTCCTTGATTCCACTTTTACCTTTTGCAGTACCTAGCCATGTTAATGTCAGACATTAAAATCCTCGTCGTGGACGATTCCAGCGTTACCCGAGAAACACTCGAAAGTTACTTTGCCGAGGAAGGTTACACCGTATCAGGCGCCGAGACCGCCGAAGCCGCTGAGCAGCTGTTAAACGAGCAGACATTCGACCTTATTTTGCTCGACATTCGTTTACCTGGTAAAGACGGCCTTACCTTAACGCGAGAACTGCGCAGCCGCTCCGAAGTGGGCATTATTTTGGTCACCGGCAAGCAAGACGACATCGATCGCATTATTGGTTTAGAGTGCGGTGCCGACGAATACGTGTGCAAGCCTTTCAATGCACGAGAAGTCTTAGCGCGGGGCAAGAACTTGATCCGCCGAGTGCGCAAACAGCGCGAACTGGAGAAAAATCCTGTCGAAGCGTCAGTATTGCGCGACATTGGTACTTGGCAGCTTGATACCGCTCGACGGGTGTTGGTGAAATCCGACCGCAGCATTAGCCCGCTGACCGAAGGCGAGTTTCAACTTTTGTTGGCACTCAAAGCCAACGAAGGCATGGCATTAACCCGAGATCAGTTAATGGATCGCATTAAAAACCGCACATGGAATGCCACAGATCGCACCATAGACGTGTTGATCGGGCGCATTCGCCGCAAGTTAAGCGAAGACCCTCAATGTCCTCAAATGATTATTACGGTGCATGGCGTGGGCTATTTACTCAATAGTGCTTTAACAGACAACCTTGATGATCAAGATCTGGCCCCATGCGAGCCGATCTAGTCGTCGCCGCTTTTTGCTGGTTTATCCTGTGGCCCAAGGTCGCCGCTGCGGATACCTCGATAGAAACATTATCGACCATGACGGTGCGCGTGTGTGGCAACAGCGCCTACCCGCCGGTGTCTTGGGTCAATGCCGATCAGCAAGCCGACGGGGTGAATGTGGCGGTGATTAAAATGCTGCTCGAACCTCTGGGCGTCACTGTGGACACCCATCAAGACAGCAGTTGGCGACGTTGTCTAAAAGAAGTGGAGCTTGGCAACATCGATATGATGTCTGGATTTAAGACAGAAGCCCGTCAAGCTTTCATGACATTCCTTGATGCCCCTGTGATTCGCGAATCGATTTATCTGTATTTCCCCATAGATAATCCATTGGAATTCAAAGGCTGGGACACCTTAGCCGGGCTTAGGGTAGGCGTGTTAAGGGGCGACAGCTTTGGCGACGAAGTAGACGCGGCGCTGAACGCCTACCCCACGCTGGAATACGTATCGACTCAAGATCAAAATTTACTCAAACTGGCCGACAACCGCCTCGACATGGTGCCGATGGGTAAGTTGTCTGGGCAACTGGACATATTGCGTTTGGGCTTGCAAGGCAAAACCGGTCACATTCAGACCGACGTGGTGGATTTTTGGTACCTGGCCATTTCTAACCGTTCGCCGTTATTGCCTTGGTTGCCCTTTTTGAATGAGCGTTTGACCCGCCTATTAGATTCCCCAGAAACCGTGCCCGAATTGGTAGAGCGCTACCGACGCATTTACATTGCGGCGCTTGGACTAAACGGAGACTTTAGCGACTGATGAGCATGAAATCGACCCTGTTTCGCGCCATACCCAACCTGTTGCGTTACAAACAATCGCATCCGTTGGCCCACCGGATCTTTATTCGCCTGCTGTCGTTGAGCTTGTTACTGGCGCTGATTTCCACCAGCATCCAGGTGTTCAACGAATACCGCCGAGAGCGAGCGTCGATCCAACAGCAAACCGACTACATCACCTCGTCGCACATTGAAGGCATACGTAAAAGCCTGTGGGATTTAGACAGCGAACAGCTGGAGCTGCAACTCAAAGGCATCTTGAACTTTTCCAATGTGAGCGCCGTGACCCTGCACGCGGCAGACTGGCAAGACGACATCACCGTGGGCGACACCCAATCGATTTCCCCGAGTAATCAGGGCACCAAGTTGCCGGTGTTTTACATCGACCAAAGTCGACGCACCACAGAACGCATGTTGGGCGAGTTGACCGTGTACCACGACATGGCGGCGATCCAATCGAAACTGCTGCGTTCGGCCATTGAAATTGCCTTGTTCCAAAGTTTATTGGTGCTGATGAACGGGGTGTTCTTATTGCTGATGGTGCACTTAATGGTGACACGGCATTTGGAATACATGGCTCGTTATACTCGCACCATCAGTGCCGGTAATTTACAGACGAAATTGATATTGCCCTACAAACGACAGCGCACTGGCCGCGACGAAGATGAAATCGATTCGGTGGCCAATGCCATGAACGACATGCGCGAAGCGATTTTGGCTGACATCAAGCAAAAAGACGCCATTGAGGCTGAACTGCGTTATCACAGAGATCAGTTGCAAGAACAGGTACGCCGTCGTACTCGGCGTTTACAAAGCGCCAAAGAAGCCGCGGAGCAGGCGAATCTGGCGAAAAGCCAATTTTTAGCCACCATGAGCCACGAAATCAAAACGCCACTGAATGGCATTTTGGGCATGGTGGAATTGCTGCAGAGCCAACCGCAAACGCCGCAAAGCAATGAAAAACTCTCGGCCATTTATCAATCGGGCGACGCCTTACTGGAAATTCTCAACGGCTTGCTCGACTACGCACGTTTAGAAGAGGGCATGTACAGTCCCGAAATTCGGCCTTTTTCCATCCGCGAATTGATTCACTCCACGGGCTTATTGTTTACCGCGCAAGCTCAGCAACAAAATACCCAACTAAACGTCCAGATCAGCGATAACTTACCGGATCATTATCAAGGTGCGGCGGGCGCGTTGCGGCAAATTGTGTCTAATCTCGTGTCGAATGCGATCAAATTCACCCACGATGGCACAGTGACGCTGTCGGTGTCAGTGAGCGATGAGAACCCGGAGCAGGCTTCTGGTGTGCTGATCGAAGTAGAAGACACCGGCATTGGCATTCCAGACAGTTACCTAGCGAACCTGTTTGAGCGCTTTAGTCAGGCAGACGACAGCGTGACGCGTCGCTTCGGCGGCACTGGCTTAGGGTTGGCGATTACGGCGCAACTGGTGCGCTTGCTCGAAGGGGAAATTGGGGTAGAAAGCGAAGAAGGCCGTGGCAGTGTGTTTTGGTTTTATGTGCCTTTATTGGCGCTAGACGAGGCACAAACGCAGACTGATAAGCCGTTTCAGAGCGATAACACCATGGCGCCCATGTCGATTTTGCTGGTGGAAGACACACCCATCAACCAAGCCGTCACCACAGAACTCTTGGAGCGCGATGGCCATCGAGTGACTCTCGCCGAAGATGGTTTAGAAGCGCTTCATAAGGCGACTCAGCAGCGTTTCGATTTAATTCTAATGGACATTCATTTGCCCTCGCTCAGTGGTTTGGATGTGGCGGATCAAATTCGTCATGGCAGTCCATTGAATCCTGATACACCCATTGTTGCATTGACCGCCAATGTATTGCCAAGCAATGTGAAGCAGTGCCACGACATCGGCATTCGCGCAGTGATTCCTAAGCCATTTAAGCGCGAATTGCTTTATCAAGTACTTGGAGAGGTGCTGCATCGCCCAACGGACAAGACACCCACCGTTCCATTGATACTTGACTCACCAGCAGAGCAAAACGGACTGGACGTCAGCTTGGTGCAGTCGCACCTAACCGCTTTGGGTAAGCCTCGTCTGCAAAAGCTGGTGTCCTTGTTTTCAGTGGCGATTGAGCAGGGCTTAGATGAATTGGACGAGCTGCACCAGCAGCAAGATTGGTACGATGTGGCAGACGTTACCCACCGTTTGGCGGGAGACGCGGACGCGGTCGGCGCGCAAGCCTTGGCGACCGCGTTCAGAGACATAGAAAACCATTGTAACGCCAACACCAAGGTGGACTTTGACGACGACATTGCCGCTATTAGATCTCTTTATAAAAGCACCTTGGCGAGTTTAAACAATATTTTAGGTCGCCATTAAAAACGATCTACCCGCAGTGCATCGAGGGAGACGCTTGGGGTTTTCTGTTGCAATTTATCGAGCAATAATTCCGCCGTGATCGCCGCTTGAGTAATGCCCAAATGCTGATGACCAAAAGCAAACGACAAACGCGCAAAACGCGGATGTTGATCAATTACCGGCAAAGAGTCTGGCAACGACGGACGATGCCCCATCCACTCGCTCGATTGTAGGTCGGGTTTGCGAAATAAATCGGGCAACAAGCTTTGGGTGTGTTCGCGTAACACCTTAAAGCGTTTTTGAATGGGCGGTAAATCCACACCGCCGATTTCACTCATGCCCACTGCCCGTAGCCCAGCGCCCAAGGGCGACAACACCAGCTTGCGATCGGCGGATAAAATCGTGTGATGAATGCGAGTTTGGTCGTCCGGAAAGGTCACATGATAGCCCCGTTCGGCTTCCAGCGGCACATCCAGCCCCACTTGTTGCAACAAGCTTTTGCTCCACACACCACCACACACACTGACCTGATCAAAGCTCAGAGTCGAGATTAAGCCGGCGTCGCTCGTGAGGTCTACATTCACCCGGTCTTGATCGGGATTAAGCGCCGTGACTCGGGCGGTGATGAAGTCGCCGCCCCGTTGCATAAAGGCGTTGAACAAGGCGTTACACACCGCATAAGGATCGGATAAGCGATGAACCTCGGGGAAAAATACCGCGTGACTGAGGGTTTTAGACAGTTCGGGTTCGAGCTCAGCAAGGGCCTTGCCAGCGACAAATTCACAGGGAATCTGGTAGGCGCGCATCTTATCGATCAGTTGATCGGCTTCGTTAATGGTGTCCGCTGTTTGCCACACCACCAAGTGGCCGCCCTTGATCAACATGCTGTCAGCGCCAATGTCGCTCAAGGTGCGATGCCAAGCGGCAACGGCCGCTTGATTGAGCTGGTGGATCATCTTGGTGCCTCGTTGAGCTGGCTCAGTTTGAGACGCTTTTAGAAAGCGCCAATACCAGGGCGCGGCCTTGGTCACGTATTTCAACGGTGTGCAAATTGGTCCCTTGGGGTTAAGCCACAGCTTGGGCGCGGCTCGAAGCACGTCGGGTGTACCAAGAGGATCGATCACTTCGGTCGCCAAATACCCCGCGTTGCCATAGGAGGTGGATTTGCCCGGTTCGTTGGAGTCGATCAGGGTGACGTGAAAGCCGGCGCGCTGAGCTTGAAGCGCGACGCATAAGCCGACCACACCCGCGCCAATGACGGCAAAGCGGGTCGTTGAGTGAGTATCGCAAACCTGGTTCATGGTGTGAGTCTGCTCTGTCATGGTTAGGCTTCTTTAAAGGCCAACATGGCCGCCGCTAAATCTTCGCGAGAATCGCCAACGGATTTGAATAGGGTGATGGCCGTGGCTGGCTCAGGTAACGCGTTTCGACCAAGGTGAGTATTGCCGCATAACTCGGTCAATTCCGCTTGAATGTCGGTGGCGGCGATGGCACCTTCTTTAATGGGGATGATTAGATCGCCCGTTTCGGCCAAAGCCCCTGCGCGGGTGTCGACAAAGATCGAAGCGGTTTGCACGGCGGTGTTGTCCGCTTCACGCATGGTCGGGGTGAAGCTGCCGACCAAATCCACGTGCACGCCAGGTTTTAGCCATTCGCCCAACAGAATGGGCTCGTTAGCAAGGGTGGCGCAACTGATGATGTCCACCTCTCCAGCGACCTGTGGAAGTTGCTCTGTAGGGCAGACGCGAGCGTCTATGCCTTGGCGTTGTAAATCGGCCGAAAACTCAGACGCAGCAAGGGGTGTTCTGTCCCAAATCCATACGGTTTTGATGTCGCGAACGCTACAATGTGCGGGCACCAAATGGTGTCCCATGCGACCTGCGCCCATCATTAACAGGCTGCTTGAATCGGTACGGGACAAATAAGACGACGCCAGCGCCGACGCGGCGGCGGTGCGAATCGCGGTGATCACATTGCCGTCCATTTGTGCCAAGGTTTGACCGGTTTTGCCACAGCTTAGGGTGTACAAGCTGGTCAAACCAGGAAGGTTGCGAGTGTTGTTGCCGGGAAACACACTGACTTGTTTGACTCCAAGGTATTCCCCTTCGATCCAAGCGGGCATCAATAACAAGGTCGCCTGTGGCTCGTTGGGCACATCGATAAAATGGTGATGACGAACGGGAGAATGCACATCGGCGACAAAAATATCTCGCAAGGCAGGGATGATTTTAGACCAGGTTAAACGGGCGCGAAGTGTCTCGGCAGAAATCTGCATAGCGAAGGCTCCTGTGGTGTGCCGTAAGGGAATGAATGACGTCATCCTAGCAAGATATGGCCGCAGGCAGTTGACCAAAACTACGATAATGCGCACCAAAGCTATGGGATCGAGATCGATCGTTTGTCGTGCTAGCAAGATGCTAGGAAGAGATGTGACGAAATGCTATAACAGGACATCTAATCTTATTGTGACGTATGTTAACGAACGGTGGCGTGATGCAAAGCGAGATTCGTCGAAGTGTGATTGCGACCCAGCAGGGTGAGCATTTGCATGAGTATTCGCAAATACTCATTGGCTGGCAGGGTCGGATGACTTGCGAGCTGCCTCATTCCGCTCGCGCTTTAACGCGGGGGCAATTCGCGTTGGCGCCGAATGACATCCCCCATCTGTTTTCTGGTCATTCTCAAGAGTGTGAATTGCTGGTGGTAGACATGCACAAAAAAGACCCCCTGATGACCTACATAAGCGAAAGCTCAGGGGTATCGGCGGAGGTATTGTTGTCGTCCACTCCGGCGTTTTCGCAATTGCCGGTGGAGCTAATGGGCTGCTTGGCCTTTACGGCTCAGCGGCTAATCGGAGCCAGTGAGCAAGTTCGGCGTCGGGTCAGCACGCAAATGTTGCCCATGGTGCTGTTGCAAATCAGCGACATTCTTAGCGAACAAGACAAAACATGGCGCAGTGTGGCGCACCAGCGGCTCGAACCTCAGGTGCTCAACGATTTGATCGACGCCAAGCCAGAGCAGACGTTGAGTAATTCATGGCTGGCGCATTATTTCAACATGAGCGAAAGCCATTTTTATGTGGTGTGCCAGAAACAATTCGGCATGAGTCCGCAAAAATACCTGCTCACGCGCAAGCTTCAACAGGCGCAGCAATGCCTGCAAACCACCTCGATTCCCATCGCACTGGTAGCAGAAAAATACGGCTTTTCGAGTACCTCGGCATTTTCTCGTGCCTATAAGAAACACATGGGTGTTTCACCGAGCAAAGCCAAAATGTAATGCAATGTTTTTGAATGTTAATGAATTTAGTCAATTTGTAGCCATGTGTTACATATTTAAACTACTTCCTATTAGCCAAACATGCTTTATTTAAGCATCCTCTTATGGTGTGTTTTTTGCTTATTTTAGGTTGCCAATGGTGCGGTCATTCTGGTTCGGCTCAAAAGGGAAGGTGAGTGTTGAGTATGTCGATTAAGTTTCGTTTTTTAATATCAACCACCCTTATTCTGCTTCTTACTTGTTTCTTTTCTTGGCTGTCCATGAGGGTGTTAGCGGAAGACATTATTGTCAGCTGGATTGAGCGCTACGCTGAAAAGCAAGTTCTGTACGACAAAGAACGCACCTTGTCGCCCTTAATCCAGCAGGTCAATCTCTCAGAAGAATTTGCCAATTTAGACTCCCTCAAAGCCTGGGCGAAGCAGCCCGACAATGCGCAGCTCAAGCAAAAAGCATTGGCTGATACGGAAGCATTTCGCGGCCGTTTTGCCGATGATTCCTATTTTATTGGCTTAAAAGGCAACGGTCATTATTACTACAGCGACGGTGTTTTGCCGCCTAGTGGCGATCTGTATCGTTATACGCTGGACAGTGCAAAAGCGTCGGACGAATGGTTTTATCAAATTATGGCCGCCGAGCTGGACATGCACCTTAATGTGAACCCAGATGTTGAACTTGGGGTGATTAAACTGTGGAGCGATGTGTTGATTCGTGACGGCGACGCCATATTAGGCGTGGTGGGAACCGGCTTGGATTTGTCGGTGTTTTTAGCGCAAATGGTGGAAAAACAAGATATTTACTCGGCCATTGTGTTTACTAACTACGAAGGTTCTATTCAGCTGCACAAAAAACAAGAGCTGATCAATTACGCCACCATCACCAAACAAGCCCAAGACAAGAAGCTTATTTTTTCCTTGCTGGACGATGCTGAATCCAGCGAACGGCTCCAAAACGCCTTTGTGCTGGCCAAGTCTCATCCTAATCAGGTGGAAACCACAGCGGTGCACCTTAACGGCGTGCGTCAACTCGCCAGTGTGGTGTACATCCCAGAAATCGACTGGTTTCAAACGAACTTTATCGATATTAATAACTTCCTTCCTCTTACGGAGTTTTCGGGATTATTGCTGATTTTCTTTGTCAGTCTAGTGTGTGCCTTGATCGTGTTTTATGGCTTATTAACGCTGATTGTCACCAAGCCTTTGGAAGAGTTGAGCCTGTCCATTCAGTCTTTAGGAGAAAAACGCTATCGAGCTCCAGTACTGAGCTGTTTCGCAGGACCTGAAATTAAACGATTGGTGCACCAGTACGAAACGATTTCACGGTCTTTATTGGAGCATCAATCTTCTTTAGAAGCGAAGGTCGAGGAGCGCACCGAGGCGCTCAATCGTTTGGCGAAATTAGACCCTTTGACCGAGTTGTATAACCGCCGCGGGTTTGAGTTGTTCATGGCGCAATACATGCAACATTGGCAAACAACACAGCAGCCATTCGGTCTGATCAACGTGGATGTGAATCGTTTTAAAGCCATCAACGATCAGTATGGTCATGTGGCGGGTGATTGGGTGTTGCAAGAAGTTGCCAAGCATTTACTGAGCGCGGTCGGCAATAAAGGCGAAGTGGCTCGCTGGGGCGGCGACGAGTTCCTGATTTTGTTAAAACAAGCAAACGCGCACACCTTGGCTCAATTAACGAGCCAGCTGTTAGACCATGAAAACGCCCCCGTGTTGGCCATAGACGAGCATAACGTTAGGGTAACATTCAGTGTTGGCAGCGCCTTGATACAAGAAAACGACACCATAGACGATGTGTTTCATCGGGCAGACAGCGCCATGTACGCGGTGAAGTTTGCGACAAAATAGCTCGCACAAAATAATGCTCTATTCAGTAAAGAAAGTGCACAGGATTGTTTTTCTCAGCAAGTGCCCAATCTAGTTTTTCATCCTTGATCTCAAGATGAAAACGAATTCCGGAGTACGTTATGTCACAGTCAGATAATACCCTTTTTAGCCCAGTTCAACTTGGCGATGTCGCCTTAGCCAACCGTTTTGTGATGGCGCCGTTAACCCGCACCCGCGCCCCCGGTCATTTACCCAATGCCTTGATGGCCGAATACTACGGACAGCGCGCCAGCACGGGTCTGATCATCACCGAATGCACTATGGTGACCGAAGATACTTCGGCGTTTGGCGACGATCCAGGTATTTATTCGCAAGCGCAAATCGACGGTTGGAAGTTGACCACAGACGCCGTGCATCAAGCGGGCGGCCATGCCTTTATTCAAATTTGGCACGCTGGAAGAGCGGCTCATCCTTTGTTGAACGGTGGCAAAGAAGCGGTAGGCCCGAGCGCTATTGCGATCGATGGCGAGACGCACACCGCAGAGGGCAAAAAGCCTTACACAGTGCCTCGTGAATTAACCGTCGCCGAGATCAAAGCCATTGTGAACGATTTCCGCCAAGGGGCGATCAATGCCAAAGCCGCTGGGTTTGATGGCGTTGAAATTCATGGCGCCAACGGTTATTTACTCGACCAATTCTTGCGCGATAGCGCCAACCAGCGTACCGACGAATACGGCGGTTCAATGGAAAACCGAGCGCGTTTCTTGTTCGAAGTGATTGAAGCCGTGACAGAAGTGATGGGCAGCGGTCGAGTCGGCGTGCGTTTGTCGCCGTTGAACAGTTTTCAAAGCATGAAAGACACGGACCCATTGGCGTGGACGCGCTTTTTGGCGGAGCAATTAAACCGTTTCAACTTAGCGTATGTTCACCTGATGCGTGCGGATTTCTTTGGGATTCAGCAAGCTGACGTGGTGAGCGTCGCACGCGAAGCGTACCAAGGTCACCTGATGGTCAACATGGGCTACAGCCCAGCAGAAGCCCAGCAAGTGATCGCCTCTGGCCAAGCCGACAGCGTGGCATTTGGTACAGGCATTTTGGCGAACCCCGACTTTGTTGAGCGTGTTAAACAAGGCGCTGAACTGAACCAACCGAACCCAGACACTTTTTACACACCAGGCGCCGTCGGTTACACCGATTATCCATTTATGAGCGCTTAACAATTTATAGGCGCTTAACAACCGTGGTATAAACACCTTATCAAAACGCCAAGGCTGCGGCTTTGGCGTTTCTTTTTGACTTGTTAAGGCAACCACACAGTGACCACCACACCTTCTTTTACCTCTCCTATTTTATTGTCCAAACTGCCCGCCACAGGCGTGACGATTTTTAGCCGCATGTCGGCGCTGGCCAATGAGAAAGGCGCGATTAATTTATCTCAAGGTTTTCCGGATTTTCCACCCGATCCGCGCTTGTTAGAACGCGCTTCTCAGGCACTGTTAACCGGTAATAATCAATATTCTCCCATGACAGGTTTGCCATTATTGCGGGAAGCGATCGCCGGTTTAATAGCGCGTCATTATGGCCGCAGCGTCCATGTCGCCGACGAAATCACCGTGACCAGCGGCGCGTCGGAGGCGATTTTCGATGCCATTACGGCGCTGATCAAACCGGGCGACGAGGTGGTGTTGTTTGATCCCGCCTACGATTTGTACGAGCCGGCGGTGACGTTAGCCGGCGGTGTGTGCAAGCGGGTGACCTTGACTGCACCGAGCTTTCGACCCGATTGGTACGCCTTCCTTGAAGTGCTGAGCGATAAAACGCGTTTGGTGTTGATCAACACGCCACACAACCCGACCGGCAGCTGTTGGTTGGCAGAGGATTTAGAGCAATTATGGCAAGCGGTTCAGCACCATGATTTGTATGTGCTGTCGGACGAAGTGTATGAATTTATCCAGTTTAATGACGAGGTGGTGAGCGTTCACAAACACCCAGAACTGGCTCAACGTAGCATTGTGGTGTCGTCGTTTGGCAAAAGCTTTCATTTGACCGGCTGGAAAGTGGGTTACGTGGTCGCCCCCGCCAACCTCACTGCGGAATTGCGCAAGGTCCATCAATACGTCACCTTTTGCACTGCCACGCCCTTGCAACAAGCCTTAGCGGAGCATTTGCTGGCATTACCGGAAGAAAGCGCGGGGCTGGCGGGGTTTTATCGTCAAAAACGCGACTTACTGAGAAACGCCTTGGCAAACAGCCGCTTTCATCTATTACCCTGCGATGGCACCTATTTTCAGCTATTGGATTACAGCGATATCAGCGATTTGGATGACGTGGCGTTTTGCGAATGGCTTATCGACGAAATTGGCGTTGCCGCGATTCCGATCAGCGTGTTTTATCAAACGCCCCCTGACAACCAGCGAGTGATTCGTTTGTGCTTCGCCAAAGCAGACGACACCTTAATGGAAGCGGCTCAGCGCTTGAGTGCGCTGTAGCCGCGATTGTCGTCTGTATTAGCTTGGCATGGTGTCAAAAGCGGGCACGTCTTCGATGTGCTCGTCCCAATTGGCCTTGCTGCCCATGAAAATATGCGCCTGCACACCAAGCTCGACATCGGTGTCCAAGCTGCCTGCTGGCACGGCGATCAGGCCACGGGTTTGGGTCGCGTCGGTCGGTACGTTGGAGCCACAAATCGAGCAAAACGTACGGGCGAAAGCCGTCCCTTCAAGGCGATAAAAACTCAATTTCTCTTCGCCACTGAGCCATTTCAAGGAGCCACCGGGAGCGAACAAGTTCGCGCAATGGTTACTGCCCGAGGTCTTGCGACAGCGTGTGCAATGACACAGCACAAAGCGCTTAAATTCACCCTCTACTTCAAATTTAACCGCGCCACATTGGCAAGACCCAGCGTGTGAATGATTCATAATAAAGTGCTCTTTGTTATTAGATGTGAATGACAGCGCTCACGAGCGAGACTGAATGTTCAAACATTAAACCACCGCCAGTGAGCAGACACAAAACACCTTGTAAGATTCAACACGGACAACCGCGCTCAGTTTACTGCGCGGTGTAGCCGCCATCGATCACGATAGCTTGCCCCGTCACGCCCTTTGCCGAGGGGCTGGTGAGGAACAAGCAGTAGTCAGAAATTTCATCCACGGTAAGCAAACGCTTTTGCGGCACCAATGGCCAGATCACTTCTTCTAACACCTTGTCGAGGGAGACATTTCGGGTGCTGGCGAGATCCGCGAGTTGGTTTCGTACCAGTGGCGTATCCACATAGCCTGGGCAAAGTGCGTTAACAGTAACGCCAAAAGGCGCGGCTTCCAGCGCCGCGACCTTGGTGAGGCCAATTACCCCGTGTTTAGCCGAGTTGTACCCCGCCTTGCCGGCAAAGCCGATTAAGCCATTGATCGACGCCATGTTGATGATGCGCCCATGGCCCGCGGCTTTCATCAGCGGCAGTACCTTCTTGATCGCCAAGAAAGGCGCGATCAGCATGATGTCGATGAGTCGACGGTAGGTGTCCGACGGGAAATCTTCGATCGGTGCCACATGCTGCACCCCCGCGTTGTTGATCAGAATGTCGATCTGACCAAATTGCGCGATGGCGTCATCAATAGATGCCATAAACTGAGCTTCGTCGGTCACATCGCAAGCAAAAAAAGCGCAGTTTGACGCGTGCTCGACCATGTTGTTTCTGGCGATGTCGATGGCCGTTTGGCTGAAATCCAAAATCGCGACCTTCATGCCCGCGTTTAAGAATGCGTGGGCAATTTCCAAACCAATGCCGCTGGCGGCACCGGTAATTAATACAGTGTTTGAGTTCATATTCGTGCTCCAAACAGGTTAGCAAAAAAGAGGCGGTACAAGGGTTAGCCGTAAATCACTTCGGGTAACCAAAGCACCAGGTCTGGAAAAATGAACACCAAGAGCACCGCTAATAATTGCAGCAGCACAAAGGGAATCACGCCTTTATAAATGTGCATGGTGGTCACGCTCGGTGGCGCGACGCCTTTCAAATAGAAGAGCGAAAAGCCCACCGGCGGCGTTAAGAACGAGGTTTGCAGTGCCAGCGCAAACAAGACGACAAACCACACCAAGTTGAAATCCAGCGCGACCACCACGGGGCCGACCAAGGGCAGCAGAATCAAGCTGATTTCTAACCAGTCTAAAAAGAAGCCTGCGACAAAGGCGATCAGCAGAATCACCACAATAATGCCTGCTGGTGACAGCGGGATGCTTTGCAGCAAGGCGCTGATGAATTCGTCGCCGCCCAAGGTGCGTAACACCACGGCAAACGCCGTGGCACCAAGGAAAATCCCGAACACAAAGGCGGTGGTGATGGTGGTTTTACGACACACTTCGGCCAGCATGGCCATGTTGAAGCGCTTGTTCATGATCGCCAGTAACGTCGCGCCAAACGCCCCCACGCCAGCGGCTTCGGTAGGCGATACTATGCCCATGAAGATAGAACCCAACACCGATAAAATCAGCGCCAGCGGCGGAAATACGGCTTTGAGCGTGTCCCAAATTAAGCCCATGGTGACCGGCGGTAAATTTTGCGGTGGCTGGCACACTTTAGGGTTGAAAATCGCCGATAAAATTACGTAGACAATGTACAAGCCACCCAGCAATAGGCCAGGAATCAGCGCGCCCATAAACAAGTTACCGACTGACAACGACAGTTGATCGGCCATGATGATCAACATGATGCTCGGCGGAATTAAAATCCCCAAGGTGCCTGACGACGCCACAATGCCACTGGCAAACGACGGCGAATATTTTTGCTCCAACATGACGGGCATAGACAGCATGGCAAGCAGCACCACAGAAGCCCCAACGATGCCGGTAGACGCGGCAAACAAAATGCCGATTAGAATAACCGCCACGCCCAAGCCGCCACGAAAGCGCCCAAATAAGTTGACGAAATTGACCATCAAACGCTCGGCCACGCCGGAGCGTTCCAGCATCAAACCCATAAAAATAAACATGGGCAAGGCGACCAGCACCCAGTTGCTCATTTGTGCGTAAATCCGCTGAACGATGGTGCCGTAAATGCGCCAATCGTTCATGTAGTAGGTGTCCCAATCCAAATAAGTGGACGTTAAAACGCCTACCACGCTAAATACGATGGCCAATCCAGCAAGAATCCACGCCACGGGAAAGCCAGAAAAAATCATCATGATAAAACTGCCAAGCATGGCAATGACTAAAAACTCGTAGGTTTCAAACATAAATTATCTGCCAATTAAGGGTGCGAAGAAGGTTGAACGGGCGCGCCACGCAAAAAAGCGACGCAACGAAGCCAGCGAGAAGTAGCCGCCATAATCAACAACGCCAAAGCGATCAAAATGAAGGATTTAAGAATCCAGCGCATGGGTAAGCCGTCGAACGAAGGTGACACCTCGTTCATCCGGTAAGAGCGCTCTACAAAGGGAATCGCGTAGTGAAACATCACCACACAAAACGGCAGTAATAATAGGCTCAAGCCAAGCACTTCAATCCATACTCGGCGTTTCAGTGACCAGTGTTCGGCCACCGCGTCCACGCGCACATGGCCATCGTGAATAAAACAGTAGGATAAACCCACCATGAAGCCAACGGCATACAGGTGCCATTGCAGTTCTTCTAAGCCCACAAAAGTGGTGTTAAAAAAGTAGCGCATTAAGGCATTGCCGACGATGAGCAGCATCAGCGCCAGCCAAAGCCAAGACACCAAACGACCGGTTTTCTCAATAACAGACTCTAGCCAAAGAGAGACCTTGGTATGAGGAAGTTTGTCCATGTCGGAATGGGATAATTGCGCCTCGATGTCAGCCAAATTGAGATTAGGTGATTGATCGGACATGTGTTGCTCCTGAGAGAGGGCACGACACCGCGCGCCCAGTGAAAAACATCGGCACCAGAGGGTGCCGACTCACTGTGTAGCAATGAACGTATAGACGTTGAAGGGTTACTGAGTGTCCCAATCCCGTGGCAAGTAGCCGAATTTCTTCCAAGTGCTGTGCTCTTTTTGGAAGGCCTTCATGGACGCGTAAATTTCAGCGAACTGTGGGTCTTTCGCAGAATGACGTGCCATTACCTTGTCGGTGGCGTCTTGGAAGGCGTTAAGCACATCGGTTGGGTATTGATGCAGTTGCACACCTTTCTCTTTGAATTTGGTCAACACGCCACCTTGCAAGGCTTCAGATTTGGAAATCGCCAAGGTATTGGCCGCCATACAGGTGTTTTCGATTAAGGCTTGGGTTTGGCCGTTGAGCTTATCCCAGTCGTTGGTGTTGATGTACAAAAATTGGTTGGTGGAAGGCTGATGCCAGCCGGGCAAATAGTAATGTTTGGCTACTTGGTAGAAACCAAGTTGCTCGTCCACCGTTGGGATGGAAAATTCGGTGCCGTCCAGTACGCCGGTTTCCAGCGCTTGATACAATTCGCCACCGGGGAAGACGTTGATCGACATGCCAAATTCCGACATGATTTCGCCGCCCAGACCCGCCGCGCGGAATTTAAGCCCGTCTAGATCGTCGACCGATTTGATTTCTTTACGGAACCAGCCCGCCGCTTCTGGGCTGATGGTGCCGCATAAAATCGGACGCACATCGTAAGGTTTGAACAGGTCTTTGAGCATCTTGTCGCCGCCGTGGAAATACATCCATGCGGTGAATTCATTCGATTCTAAGCCGAATGGTGTGGCGCCAAATAACGCCGCCGCCGGAATTTGTCCCCATTCGTAGCCCATCCAAGAGTAACCAGCCGAGATGTTGCCCGCACTGACGTTATCAAAAATACTCAACGCGGGGATCAAGGTGCCCGGTTCAAACACTTGTAGGTTAACGCGGTTGCCGCTGGTTTCTTTGAGCATGCGAGACACTTCTGGCATGGCATCGCCCAATGCGGTCAACGAGGAGGAAAACGCCATCGGCACCTGCCAGCGTACTTTATCGAAGTCCGCATAAGAAGGCATGGCAAAGCTTAAAGCAGTGAGACAAGAGGCCGCGATCAGAGTCTTTTTCATGGTAATCATCCTATTATTTTTATTGTTTAGCAGTGTGCTGACAACAACACACTAAGAGCAATCTGTGTTTTGCTCAAGGCGTGCTTGAGCATGACGCTGTGAAGAGTATTACAAGAAGAGTGCCAAAAATTAAAATCCTATAAAAATCATAGGCTTATGATTTTTATAGGGTTGATAGATAAAAATAAACCCAATTATTTTCCGGTTATATGGACGGTTTGCGGTTATTTTGCACTTTTTTACCGATAAAACCGTCCGATAAAAAACACCTAGTCCGAATAATTGGACGTTTTGGTGAGTTTTATTAATTTTTTCTGCCAGTCGTTAGGTTAAACCATGCTTATCGAGTTTTTCATACAGGGTCGATTTGCTGATGCCCAGTTGCTTTGCTGCTTTCGTACGGTTGTTGTTGCACTCAATTAATACGGCTTTGATGATGTTGCGCTCCGCGAGACTAAGTTGCTCTTTGAGGCTACTACTGGAAGCCTGCTCAAGACTCAAGGGCGTTTGATTAGGAGACAGCTTCTCGGCGACCTGAGAGAAGTGCGACGGCAGCAGAGACAAGCCGATTTTACGATCTTTGCTGGTGTAAAACGCCGCTTCCATCACGTTTTCTAGCTCACGAATGTTGCCTGGCCAATGATACGCCAACATGGCAGTTAAGGCGTGCGCCGTCAATTTAGGGGCGCGACGACCGGTACGATGGGAAAGCTTTTGCAAAAAGAAGTCGGCCAGCTTGGCAATGTCGTCACGACGCTCACGCAGTGGCGGCAGATCGATGGCGACCACATTAATGCGGTAATACAAGTCTTCGCGAAACTCTCCGCTTTCGAGCAAGCTTTCTAAGGGGCGATGGGTGGCGGTGATGAGACGAATATTAATGGGCGTGGGTCGCGTGCCGCCCACCGATTCTACTTCACGGTCTTGTAATACCCGCAGCAATTTGGCTTGCATTAATAACGGCAAATCACCAATTTCATCCAAAAATAAGGTGCCGCCGTTGGCCAATTGAAACTTGCCTGCCTTGCCGCCTTTTTTCGCTCCGGTAAAGGCACCTTCTTCGTAGCCAAATAGTTCGCTTTCGAGCAAATTTTCTGGAATTGCGGCGCAATTGACTTTAATAAAGGGGTATTCCGCGCGATCCGATAACTGATGAATGGCGTGGGCGTAGAGCTCTTTGCCCGTACCGGATTCACCGCGCACCAATACGGTTACATCACCAGACGCCACTTGTGTCACCTTGGCGCTGAGGGCTTTCATTATAGGGCTGTCGCCGATGATGTCGGTTAGGTGAAAGTTCGCCCCTGTGTCGAGCTTTTCGGCGGCGAGGCGAGTTTGGTGTTTGAAATCTTGTTCCACCAACAAGGCCTTGATGTGGCTGTTGATCTGTTTCCATTCGTGGGTGTCGTGGAACATGACCGTGCCGACCGCGCCAATCACTTCCCCTTGTTCTATAATGGGAAAACGATTGGCGATCATGTTGCTGCCAAGGATTTTTTGGAACGATAAGCGCTCGGGTTTGCCGGTTTGAACCGTGATGTGCATGCGGGTGTTTTCGATCACGTCGGTGACTTTTTTGCCGATCAAGTCTTCGGCTTTTACGCCTAAAAAGCGCGCGTAGGGGCGGTTAATAAAGAAAATCTTCGTCTGATGATCGACGATCACCACCCACTCTTCCATGGCGTGCAAGATGGTTTTGTAGGTGTTGGCCGCTTGTGTGAGCTTGTTTAATTTTTTGACGGGCATGGTAAATCCGCTTTTTTGTTTTGTATCGACCCATTCTAGGGTCATCGTTGGTAAATGGAAACCAAGCACCGTATTCAGAAGTCTCAGACTCAGCAGACAATAAGAATATCCTGTTGAATAGTGATTCAACTCGACCAGACAGTGGTATCGTTAAGCATGTTATTCCCACCGTGATCGCATTTAACAAGGAGTTCCCATTGAGCCGTACGTTTCGATCTTTTTCTAACCCCAATTACCGGCTGTGGTTTGGCGGGGCGTTCATTTCGAATTTGGGTACCTGGTTGCAGCGTACCGCGCAAGATTGGATCGTGATTGCCGAGCTGTCGGACAAAAACGCCTCGGCGGTGGGTTTGGTGGTGTTTTTGCAATTTGCGCCGCAGATTTTTTTATTACCCCTGACGGGTTGGGCGGCGGATCGCCTTGACCGTCGTAAGTTGTTGTTTACTACTCAATGCTTAATGGCGATTTTGGCGCTTATTTTGGGGTTACTGGTGTTGAGCGGCCATGTGGTGCTCTGGCAAGTGTGTGCCTGCGCTTTTGCTTTGGGGTGCGTGGCGGCCTTTGACGCGCCGGCGCGACACGCGTTTGTGTCGGACATTGTCAGTGAAAAAGAGCTGTCGAATGCGGTGGGATTGAACTCGGTATCGTTCAACTCGGCGCGCTTAATAGGCCCTGCGGTGGCGGGCTTGCTGATTGCGCTGATCGGCACCGGCTGGGTGTTTATGATCAATGTGTTGTCGTTTATTCCTCTGTTAACCGCCTTGTATTTATTCAAAACCCGCCTATCGGCGACTTCTGCGGATACGAGTAAAACTCACACAGATAAGGCGAAATTCTTAGACGGTTTTCGCTATATTTGGCAACACCGTGAAATGACCATTATTTTGATGATGTCGTTTCTGATTTGCAGCTTAGGAATGAATTTTTCTGTGTACTTGTCTGCGATGACGGTGCACGTATTTCAAGGTCACGCCGATCAATACGGTTTCTTGATTTCCATGATGGCGATTGGTTCGATTTCTGGGGCGATTGTCACCGCGAGCCGTAAATCGTCGCCGTCGTTTGCTTTTATTATTTTAGTGGCGGGCATGTTCGCCGTGAGCTGCAGCTTGGTGGCCTTGAGTTCGAGCTTTTGGGTGTTTGCTGTCTTATTGATTACCTTGGGCTTGAGTCTGCAACTTTTCACCACGTCGACCGTGTCTTACATGCAGGTGGCCACCGAAAAACGCTACCGCGGCCGAGTGATGGCCATTGTGTTGGCCACAGTGCTGGGCAGCACCGCGATTGGTGCGCCCTTGGTGGGCTGGGTGGCGGATTTCTTTGGTGCGCGTTGGTCGATTGCGATGGGCAGTGCGTCGGGCATATTGGCGGCCGCGTTGGGGTTGTGGTTTGTGAGTCGGCAAAAGCGCGCTGCCCGCGAGCTTGGCAGTGCATGAGAATTGCAGTAATCTGAATTGAGCAAACATTTTTACGTCTAGGCAATTCAAATAATAATTCAAACCAGATGGATGGAGAAAAAGTATGACACAACAATTGGTAATGAGCTTTATCGGCGAAGATCGCCCCGGCATTGTCGAACGTTTGTCCGATACGATCGCACGACATCATGGTAATTGGTTAGAAAGCCGGATGGCGCATTTGGCGGATAAATTTGCGGGTATTTTGACCGTATTGGTGCCGCTTGAGCACCAAGAGGATCTGGTTACGGCGCTGCGTGACTTTGAGCAAATGGGCTTGCAGGTCACGGTCGAGATGGCTAACCAGCCGGACAGTCAAGGCTCAACTGTTTCTTTGTCTGTGGTGGGTAACGACCGCCCTGGTATCGTCAAAGCGGTGTCTCAAGTGCTGCATTCGCTCATGGTCAATGTAAAAGAGTTGACCACTTTATGTGAGCCGGCGCCGATGAGTTCTGACATGCTGTTTAAAACCGACATGGTGTTGATGGTGCCAAATACCCTGTCATTAGCCGATTTAGAAGCCGCGCTGGAAAACATCAGCAGCGATTTAATGGTCGAGTTATCCACAAAGTAAGTGGGTTACAACTCGTCCAAATGCGTCAAACACCAAGCGGCTCTGTCTAAAACGGCGTGTTTTTGTGCGTCGTTTTGTTTGTCCCAATTGCCATAAATCATGCCAATGCGTGGATTTTTGCTTAATCTTTCCCGATGTTTCACCATAAAGTGCCAATATAAGCTGTTGAGTGGGCAGGCCTGTTCGCCGGTTTTTTCTTTCACCTTGTAATGACACGAACCACAATAATCGCTCATTTTCTGAATGTAACTGCCACTGGCGGCGTAGGGTTTGGACGCAATCCAACCACCGTCGGCGAACTGACTCATGCCTCGCGTGTTAGGCAGTTCCACCCATTCGAGTGCGTCCACATAAATCCCCAAATACCATTCGTCCACCTGCTCTGGCTGAATTTCCGTGAGCATACAAAAATTGCCGGTGACCATAAGGCGCTGAATGTGGTGGGCGTAGGCGTAGTCGAGGGATTGACCAATGGCGCTGGCGAGACAGTGCATCTTGGTGTCCCCCGTCCAGAAGTAGCTGGGTAAATCACGTTCGGCGTTAAGGGCGTTTTGTTCTTGGTAGTCGGGCATGTTGACCCAATACATGCCACGTACGTATTCACGCCAGCCGAGAATTTGTCGCACAAAACCTTCGATTTGCGCAATATCGATCTCATCGTTTTCTCGATAGGCGCTCACCGCAGCCTTGATAACGAGCTTGGGGCTGATGAGTTTGCAGTTGATGGCGAAGGACAAGCGGGAATGATAGAGGCTCCAGCTGTGGGGCGTTTTGCTGGTCATGGCATCTTGAAAACGGCCAAAGTTAGGCAGCAGGTGCTCGCAAAAATAATCCAATAAAAGCAAAGCGTCTTGGCTTGTCACAGGCCATAAAAGAGCGGTGTCGGCTTTGCCGATAGAGGCAATCTGGTGGCGTTCGAGGCGCGCCAAAATTGAAGTTACATCATGCTGAAAGCATAATGGCTCGGGGATCGCGGCCAGATCTTGAGCTTTGAGTTTGTTGCGATTGGCGCTGTCGTAATTCCACTGACCGCCTTCGGGTTGCTTTTCATCGGCCATGAGAATGTTAAAGCGTTGGCGCATTTTGCGGTAAAAGCTTTCCATGCGCACCGTGGCATTGGGTTTGAAGTAGCGTGGAATCTCGTCGAACGGCAGCAAAAAGTGCTCACTGTCGACCATATTCATGGACAAGGTGTTCTCGCCTTCTGAGCCATGACGGTCAATGAGCGATTGGTAATTTTGCAGCACGCGGTACTCGTCGGGGCGTTGTAGCTCGATGCGTGTGATTTGGTGCTGGGCGGCGATGGAAAGAATCACTTGCTCGTGGGTTTGTGGCGTTGTCTCGCGGTTTGTTTTGTCAAGGGTCAGGTAACACACCGCATGACCCGCTTTTTGCAGCGCCTCGGCAAAGCGTTCCATGGCGAGAAAAAACGCACACAGTTTTTGCACGTGGTGTTTCACGTAGGTGGCTTCTGGGTGCAGTTCGGCGATCAGGTACAACACGCCGTCGTCTGTTTCACGAAACCAAGAATGGGCGGCGTTGAGTTGGTCGCCGAGAATAACGCGCAAAGTGTGGTATTGATTCATGAGTCGCCCTTGGAGGATGATTTAGTCGATTTGGTGCGTTTTGGCGCGCGGACGTGGGTGGCCAGAATGCGCTGCTTTTCTTTTTTCACATCGAGGTTTTGTCGGAATCCCCAGAGCCTGTCTCGGGCGGCTTTGCCTGCTTCGGCCAGTGGCACCAGTGGCGCGGGGTAATCGTCGCCAATATGGCATTCGTATAGGGCTTCTTCCATGGGTGACATTTCCCACGGGGCGTGGATGAGCGGCGCTGGCACTTCTTTTAGTTCCAGTACCCAGCGACGGATAAATTCGCCTTCGGGGTCTTGGTCTTGCCCCTGTTTGACGGGGTTATAAATGCGGATGGTGTTGGTGCCGGTCACGCCAGCTTGCATTTGAAACTGCGGGTAATGGATACCGGGTTCAAAGTCTAGAAACAGTCGCGCCAGATGATGGACACCCAAACGCCAGTCGATGTTCAAATGATGGCACAAGAAGCTCACCATCATGGCGCGCATCCGAAAGTTTATGTAACCGGTGGCGCTCAGGGCACGCATGCAGGCGTCTATCATGGGGTAGCCTGTTTGGCCTTGTTGCCATGCCCATAAATCGGCAGAGACCTGTTGGTCTTGACGATGAGGAAAGTGGTAGTAAGCGCGATTTACCGGACGATATTCCATCGCGCATTCGCTCTCGAATTTCTGCATAAAATGACAATGCCAATGCAACCTCGAACTGAGGGCGATCAAGGTGCGACGCCAGCCTTTGGTGTTCCAGCGGGAGAGTAAATCTTGGTACACCTCGCGCATGCTGATATTGCCCCAAGTCAAATAGGGAGACAGGCGTGTGCAGGCCGATCGGCTCGTGAGGGGACTGGAAAGTGAGCGGTAATAGTCTTTGCCGCGAGTGTCATAAAAGCTGTCTAATGTGCGCCATGCCAGTGTTGATCCGCCCGTTTGCATGCCTTTTTGCGGTGATTTCCACGATTCGGGGAGATCGGGTTGTGGATTGCTTTTGAGGCCAAACCAGTGTGCCTTCTCAAGCGGAACGTCAACAATGGGCGCACGCATGACTTTTTTCCATGCCTCGTCCCACGAAAGGCGATTTGGCAAAGCACGAATGACCGCGCCGGTGGGCGATTCTTGCCAGTCTATCCCGCGCTGGCGACACCAGTGTTTGACGTGTTTATCGCGTTCAAAGGTGAGCCCAATGCCAATTTCCTCGCTGCTAAACAACTGATCAAATGGCGCTTGCTGGTGGAGTTTTTCTAGAGCGCAGACAACCTCGTCCAAGACGATGTGGACACAACCGCCATAAGCTGAGAGCTGACGGTTCATATCCTCTAAGGATTGCCAGACAAAGCGCCAGTGACGTTGGTCGTAGTGTGGGTCGGCAATGAGGCTAGGCTCGTACACATATAAGGCGATAATAGGCCGCTGCTGTGCGATGGCATTGGCCAGCGGTGCGTGATCCGTAAGCCGCAAATCACGCTTGAACCAGACAAGCACCGGCGCTTGTGAAGAGGGCAATTGTGCCACGGCGGTCATGAGTTTGGGTATATGGGCCAATCGGCGGCGTCCACGGAATCGAGTTGCTCATCAAACACTTGCCCTTGCCATTTATTGATAAAACGTTGCTTGGGATCGTATTGCTCGGTTTGCTTTTTCAGGTTGAAGTGACGACCACCGCGAGGGTCAGCGCCGACGCCCGCGATGTACTGCCAATTGCCCCAGTTTGAGCCGACATCATAGTCAACCAACTGCTCTTCAAAGTAGGCGGCCCCATAACGCCAATCGATTCCAAATTCGTAAATCAAACAGCTGGCGACAATTTGCCGACCTCGGTTGCTCATAAAGCCAGTGGCGTTGAGTTGTTTCATACAAGCGTTCACGATCGGGTACGGCGTATTCCCTTGGCTCCATTTACGAAAGCGTTCAGCGTAATAACTGCCTTGAGCAGGCCGATTCGATAAGCCGCCAGGTAGAAACAGTTGTTTGCCATAGCGTGTGGCGTACCAGTGAAAGTATTCGCGCCACAAAAGTTCAAAGTAAATCCAGTAGGTGGACTCATTGGCGCCATGATCACGTTCGTAAACCTCTAGGCTGGCTTTGATCTGACGGGGTGACAGGCTGCCTTGAGCAAGCCAAGGCGAGAATTTGGTGGAGTTTTCCCAGCCGTCGAGCTCGTTCCGTGTTGCTTTGTAGTTTTGTGGCAAATCGGTGGAGAAATAGTCGCTCAATTGATCAATCGCTGCCTGTTCCCCTCCCGTAAACGGGCTGTTTTCGTCTAATGTTCGACTCAACGAGGTGGGCTGCCAAGGTTGAATTTGATGAAGATCAAAATGCGGTGTAGAGGGCAGTATGGGTGGCGCTGGTAATAATGTGGCGGTGTCGATGCTTTCCACAGAACGGCGGAACTTCGAAAAAGACACAGGCAGTTCTGCCACATCGAAGGGCAATTGGTGCGGACTAAATAAGCTCAATCCATGGCCTACACTTAGATGCACATCGGGAAAGCTCTGAGTGATGCGCTGCAAGGCTTGTTGTTCGTCCCAGCCACCGTGATGGTTACGGTAAAGATGGGAAATAGGCACTTCATTAAACAGAAGCGTAAGCGTTGTGACAGCGTCTAGGGGGCTCACATACAGGGTTTGTCCCATGTGGCTCAGTTGCGCAGAAAGATCATCTAAGCCTTGCTGTAGAAAGCGTCGGCGATGTTGAGACATGCCTTTTGTCGCATAACGACTAGGGCGCTGGCTATGGGGTTCATCACAATACAGGCACACCAAATGATCGACATCTTGCGCTGCTCGCCATAGTATTTCTTGATCGGCGCAACGCAAATCGTTGCCAAACCAGATAACGCCCAGTTTCATGGTGATATTCCTATGTGATTAATTGGAGATTAATAGCTAGTACGTGGAGAACAAGCGATTGGTTTAGGCCATTGTTATCGTGGGATTAGAAGCACTTTTAATACGTGTTTAATGAAAAAAACAAATGTACGAGTAACAAAAAAACACATTCAATTTGTGAGTAACATCAAATTTTTTGGGGAAAAATCGTTCATCGTGCAAATAAAATGATATACATCACAAATCACCGAGATTTGGACTAAAATAATATATGTTTTAGTTAACTTCTATATAGTGCTTTTCTATCAGAAAAGGCATCATCTCTTGTTTTTCGTATTCAGCGATTAGCTGGGTAATATCTCTTAAACATATTAATCAGTTAAGCATTATTATTTGGTTGAAAGTGATCTGCAATGACAAGGACATCACATCGGGTTTACGCGAAGCAGAATGGCTTTTTGCTCTGTAAGCGAATAACGACTTGTAAAATGGGTATTAAGGTTCAAATAACACATTATGGATACTAATCAGGAAAGTCTTCTCTACAAAGCCTTGTTTGAGGCGGCGGCAGACGGGATTATTATTATCAATAGCCGTGGCATTATTGAGTCATTTTCGCCCTCTGCCGAAGCCTTGTTTGGCTACGCAGAGACAGAAGTAGTTGGTCAAAATGTGTCTGTTTTGATGCCTAAAGATGATGCTCAGCGTCATGATGGTTATCTTAATAGTTACATGGAAACAGGAAAAACATCGGTTATCGGCAAAGGTCGTGAAGTGACCGCGATGAAAAAAAATGGCGATGTGTTTCGCATGCATTTGTCCGTTGGCCGTGCCGATATTCCGGACAGTCAGGTCATGTTTGTTGGCATTTGCCATGATTTATCGCCATACCTTAACGTCGTCAAACAACTTGAGCGTGTCGATATTCGTTATCGAAATGTGTTTGAATCAGAAGGCTTATTTATTGTCCGCTTAACTTTGAACGGCACCATTATTTTGTCGAACAATGCGTATGCTCATCAGTTTTTAGACGATCGAATTGCGGGTGATAACTTTTTAAACAGCGTGGCTGATTCTTCTCTACAAGATGCCCAGCGTTTACTTTCTTTGTCTCATCATGGCCTTTCGAGCGAAATAAAAATGCCTTTGATGATGTCTCACGATGATACCTTTAAAGAGGTCGAGTGGTGGTTTAAGCAGGTCAAGGACAACACGGGTTACCACATTCAAGCCGTAGGCATTGATGTCTCTGAAAAAGTGGGTGCGACCAACGAAGCGTTCTTCTTGAAAAACTTCGATTCTATCACCAAGCTTCCGCAGCTTGACTATGTTCAAATGCTTTTTACCGAGTCAAACAGGAAGGACCATGATTGCTATTTCATGGTGTTCGAATTGGTGGATTTTGAGCGTATTCGTGTGCTAAACGGCGAAGTGTTGGCCGATAAAATGCTGGGTGAGTTAGCTCGCTCATTAGGGGAGAAAGTTCTTTTTGAACACTTTTCTCGTCTGCAAGCTAGCCGCTTTTTACTGATTATGAAAACCCACCCGACCAAGCCGTTAGAGCAACAAATTCAAATCATCGCTGAATACATTCAAACTGAGCTGAAAAATACCATTGGTGATATTAGTTCAGACATTCGCGTGGGCACCGCTGGTTTTGACCCACAAAAAGACAGCTTTGCTTGTGTGGTAGAACGGGCGCTTATGGCCGTGGAATTTTCTCGACAGCAGAATGTGTTTTTGTCCTCTTATAATGAGTCGATTCATCAAGCGGCGACACGTAAAAAAGACATCCAAAAAATGCTCATTGAAGCCATTCGAGACTTCAATATAGACGTGTACTTTCAGCCAAAAATTGATCTACAGAGTCGTCGTATTTCAGGCTACGAAGCCCTTATGAGATGGTTTACCGACGAATACGGTTATGTTTCGCCGTTAGAGGTTATTGAAACCGCCCAAGAGCTGAATGTACTGTTTGAGCTGGATAAATGTGTGATGAAAAAAGCCTTGTCTATTATTAAGACATTGCCGCACATTTTTACGGTGAAATCACCGGTATCCATCAATATATCGGCGCGAAACTTTGGTTCAAAACGTCTTATCGATGGGCTTATTTTAGGTGTCCAAGACCTTGGGTTGGACCCAAGATCCATCGAGGTAGAAGTAACAGAAGACGCCTTATTAACGATTGGCGACCAAGTACAATCGAGCGCGAATGCCTTACGTGAAGCGGGTATTAAAATTTGTCTTGATGACTTCGGTACAGGGTATTCGGCTTTGAGTTACCTTGGCAAACTGCCACTTGATAACTTAAAAATTGATCGCAGTTTTGTTATTGAGTCAGAAAATGAAAGTGGCCGTTTGATGCTGGAAGCCATTGTGTCAATTGCAAAGTCTTATCATCTGACGGTGACAGCCGAAGGAATAGAAACCCCAGAGCAGCAGGCTTTTCTAGCGTCGATTGGCTGTGAATACGCACAAGGGTTTTACTATTCAAAGGCTTTACCTGCGAAGGAATTACCAGCGTGGATCGACACTTATCAAGCAGAATAAGTCATTAGATCACTCGATAATAAACACCATACGAAAAATAGGGGTATAATGCGCGCCACTTCTTCTATTGATACTGAAAGGTTATGAAACTATGAGTCTTCCGAATTGCCCAAAATGTAACTCAACGTACGTCTATGAAGACCAAGCCATGCTGATTTGTCCAGAATGTGCTTATGAATGGAATCCAAACGAAGAGATCGTTGATGAAGACGTGCTTATCATCAAAGACATGAGCGGCAAGTTGTTGCAAGAAGGTGATAAAGTGACTCTAGCAAAAGATCTTAAAGTGAAAGGTTCATCGCAAGTGTTGAAAATTGGCACCAAAGCAACGATTAAGCGTTTGGTTGACGGTGATCATGATATTGACTGCAAAGTCGATGGTGCGGGTGACATGATGTTGAAGTCTCAGTTTGTGAAAAAAGCATCGGCCTAATTTTCTCGTGGGCGATAAAACGCCGGCAAGAGACGAGTGAAATAAAAACGCAAGACATAAAAAAAGAGAAGACCCATTGGGTGCTTCTCTTTTTTTTATAAAAATTTTTCGATTTAAGCGTGATATTGATTTAATACCTTGGCTTTGAACACATAGCTGCCAAATGGCACTAAAGATGCAAGAAACCCAATCAAGGCGTGCTTTACGGATACACCAAATCGAGCCACACTCAGCGCTAATAGAATGTTAAATAAAATAAACAAACCACCATGAATTGGTCCAATCAAACTGACCATTTCTGGCATGTCCATGAGGCGTTTTAAGGGCACGGCAATAAACAGTAACAACAGCAAAGATGTGCCTTCTAAAATAGAAATGAAGCGTAACATTTTCATAAATGATCTCTTAAAATAAGTATGTTAATGATTCCTAATATACAGACAATAAGACCTTAAAAGAACGGTTTAATTCCATTTTAAATGGTTTACTTGTGATTCATTAGCTGTGCTGCACGGCTAGGCGATGCCGAGCGCTTTTTTCTGTGTATTGGACCAAGTATGGATCAAATGATCCACGGCCAAACCAATAAAGGCGACGCATAAGCCAAGCAGAATACCTTGCCCCATGCCATTAGATCTCGATAGAGACTGCATGATCAGCTGACCGAGATCATCGGTACCGATAAAGGCCCCGATAATCACCATAAACAAAGCAAAAATAATGGTTTGGTTGATGCCTAACAAAATATGTGGGAAGGCCAAAGGCAGCTCGACATGACGCAAACGTTGCATACGATTTAACCCAGACATGGACGCGGCTTCTTGCAAAGACGGAGGAACATTTCGTAAGCCTTCTACCGTATAACGTGTTGCTGGAATGGTTGCGTACACAATGACCGCGATCAGCACGGACAAATCGCTGACACCAAACAACATGATCACAGGGATCAAATAGATAAAAGACGGGAAGGTCTGGAAGGTGTCACATACCAGTAAAATGATTTTGGTTGCACGTGCATTTTGAGAGCATAAAGCCCCCATTGAGCAGCCGATGATCACCGAAATAAGGGTTGCGAACGTCACCATATAAGCCGTGATAAGAGCGCGATCCCACCACGGCGTTAAGGCGATAAAGCCAATAAACGCGGTGACGATGATGGCCGAGCGAATGCCACCAATGAGATAACCTACCCCAGTCACTAGAAACAAGGTGGCGACGACCGGCATGGCCAGATAGGTTTCTTTCATGGGGACCAAAACAGAGGTAATCATAAACAAGTTAAAGCTCTGTACACTCTGATAGGTCGCAGTGATCAACCAGTCTACAAAGGCGTCCCAAAAGGTTTGAGTTGTGAACCCTTGGGCTTCATCAATGATATAGAAGTAGTTGTGCACGTTTGGTAAAAACGTCGCCACAGCGTAGGCAATGATGGAGGTAATAATAAGAATGGCCATAAAAGCCAATCGGTATTTGTAATGCAAATAGAAAGGCAAATCGGCAAAGTAGTCGGTTTGTTTGTTCGCCCAGGCTAAAGAAAGCTTATCCAATACAACGGCGATTAGTACGATGGACACCCCTAACTCAAGGGCTTCGCCTATATTGAGCCGGTTGAGTGCGACCAGAAGGTCGTATCCTAGGCCTTTTGTTCCGATAAAAGAAGCAATCACGGCCATGGCCAAACATTGCATGATGACCTGATTCACACCAATTAAGATATCGTGACGCGCCGTCGGAATGAGCACGTTAAACATCAATTGACGAGGGTTACAGCCACTCATTTTGCCAGCTTCTAGTACTTCTGGGGCGACTTTTTTTAGTCCCAAAATAGTAAGTCGTATCATGGGAGGTGTGGCAAAAATAACCGTCGAAATAGCACCGGCATGATCGCCAATACCAAAAAAGACCACCACAGGGATAAGGTAAGAAAAGTGAGGCATAGACTGAGCCACGTTCAATAAGGGCGTTAAAATCAGTTCGAACGTTTTGTTTTTATAGGCCAATATCCCTATGACCAAGCCAATCAACACTGACAAGGGCACGGCTACCAGCACAAAAGAAAGAGTTTGCATGGCCGGCTCCCATTGCCCAAAGAGCGCAATATACACCATAGAGAGACCTGCGAGCACAGACAGTTTAACCCCGCCAAGGTAGTGGCCTAAAAGGAAAGCACCTGCAGCCACCGCGGTCCAAGGCAAGGCAGGAATGTACGCCCACTCGTTGTCGCTGACAAAATCCCAACTGGTAAAGATAACAATGGTTTTAACACCACCCAACAAAAGCTCTCGGATCAGTGTGATAAAAAACAGCACAACGCCCGACAAGCCGCGGGTGAACTCTTTCATCATGGTGGACTCTTCAGTGAGATCAAGTTCGGCATCGTAAATGTCGACAACCCAGAAATCATTGATGAGGTACTTCAATCCATTATTCAGGGCGTCCGGCAATAGCCAGAAAATATTTTCTTGGAAACGCCATAGGTTGCCGCCGGATTCTGGGTCTATGGCGACGACAAGAACAAAGAAAATCGCCAGTAAGGCGAGAAACTGAATGCCTTTATGGTGTTTTACGTTCTGCATTAGGCTTGACCTACTGTGTTGGTGTTAATAGACAGCTCGCTTGTGTCACCAAATAAAATTTTCACCATAATTTGGTTGGTTAGAATGCCCACTTTTTTACCTTGATCGTCAACCACGGCGACGGGGTTTTGCTCGCTCAAGACACCTTCTGCAATGGTTTCTATAACGTCATCTTGTGACACGGTTAAATCGCTAAGAGGTGTATGGCCATCGTCCTCTTGCATAATGGTTTTGCACGTTAAAACGCGTTCACGGCGAACACCGCGGGTAAACTTAGCGATGTATTCGGTTGCTGGGTTAAGCACAATATTGGCAGGCGTATCAATTTGTTCGATGATGCCATCTTTCATGATGGCGATACGATCCGCAAGGCGAATAGCTTCATCAAAGTCGTGTGTAACAAAAAGAATGGTTTTGTGTAAGACGCTTTGTAAGCGAAGAAACTCGTCTTGCATTTCTTTTCGAATCAAGGGGTCGAGTGCTGAAAAAGGTTCGTCTAAAAACCACAGTTCTGGCTCTACCGCAAGAGAGCGAGCAATGCCGACACGTTGCTGTTGGCCGCCGGAAAGCTGACGTGGGAAGGCGTTTTCATTGCCCGTCAGTTCAACCAGTTTTATCATCGCCATCGCTCGCTCCATACTGTCTTTGGTGCTGATGCCTTTCACTTGAAGAGGAAGCGCGATGTTTTCTAATACGGTTTTATGTGGAAGGAGCGCAAAGCTCTGAAAAACCATGCCCATTTTATTGCGACGAATATTAATGAGCGCTTTGTCGTCCATGTTTAGCAGGTCTTCACCATCGATAAAGATGTTGCCTGCGGTGCTCTCAATTAAGCGTGAAATACAACGTAAGAGAGTGGACTTTCCTGAACCTGAAAGGCCCATAATGACGAGCATTTCCCCTTTGTGAACCTCAAAAGAGGCGTTATTGACGCCAATGACGCATCCTGCTTCAATTAAGGATGCTGTATCGATTGCTCCGTCCGCTTTTCTTAAAACCTTGTCTGCGTGTTCGCCAAATACTTTATAAACAGATTCGCATTTAATAACGGGCTGGGTGGGTGTGGACATAACTTAAATCCCTGAAAAAAGAAGGTGCTACAACAAGCGGTTTGTTAGCACGGTGTTATTGAGCTGCTAAGGTGAGGCCCTTAAATAGACGTTGTGCAGTGCGTGGCAAGTACAGCGAATACAGCCAACATGCTAAGCACCTTGGCTGTACATTCACTTTTCTGTCAGCTTGCGTTATAGCCAAGGCTTCCAAATATTCTCGTTTTCTGCGAGCCATTGTTCAGCGGCTTCTTCGTGGCTTAAACCCTCTACATCAACCAAAGCGGCCATGTTGCCAATATCGGTTTTGGTGAATGAGATATTGTTGAACGCCTTGTAAGCTTGAGGCCATTTTTTCGGCATTTGGTAGTAAGCGGCTTTTTTCAACCAACCTGCTGGTGGTGAACCACACTTGCCATCACCACCGTCGCTGATTTTACAGCCTTCGGTGTAAGCGGGAAATTCAACAAAGTAACCACCTTCACCGGCGTCGGTGAAGTTAGGAGACCAGTTAAACACGACCACAGCGCGATTTTCTTTCTTCGCAGATTCTAGTTCTGCCCAAAGAGCGCCAGAAGAGCCGGCAAATTTCGCTGTAAAATTCATATCTAACGCTTCAATACGATCTAGCGTTTCTTGACCATGCCAATCCATTGGACCGTCTAGATAACGGCCTTTGCCACCACTGTCTGCGGTGGCAAACAATTCCGCGCAGTTGTTTAGGGCTTCCCAAGAAGGCAAGCCTGGGCACAACTCACCCACGTACGCGGGATACCACCAATCTTCTTGGGTTTTCGCCGCGTGTGTACCCACATCAATGATGCCACCCGCGTCTAACGCGTTATTAAAAGCCTTACCAAAAGTAGACTGCCATACTTCGTGAGAAATGGTGATATCACCGGTACGAACCGATTCGTACACGGCTTGACTGTCCGCAGGGACATAGGAAACGTTATTACCAATACTTTCAAAAATACCGCCGATAACATAAGCCATGGTGATTTGGCTCGTCCAGTTATGGGTTGGGATAACAATCGGCTCTTTAGAATCAGCTTGTGCCAAAGACGCGCTTAAGGCCAGTGAGCTGACAGCAGCCGTCGCTGCAATTTTCTTTAAGAATTTCATTAATATCTCCAGGTGTTATTTAGCGCATTATTACGACTAAACGCAGATGAAGCATGTTATTCGTACCATAGACGGCAGAATGCTCAAACATCAAATGATGTGCACAAAGATCAGAATGTAATTTGTGCAAAGATTAAAGACCTTCACTGTCGAATTAACAGCCAGTCTAGGGTGATTAGGTCACCGAAAGGACGCGATATTTTTCAATACGCCAGCAGGCAGGGCCAGAACTATGGGCCAGTTCTGTTGAGTCGAATGCTCTTATTTACACATGCCAGATGCATACCCTAACACAATAAAGGAAGAAATATTGTTTCGACTTGACAAAAAAATGGTAATGGCAACATTGAGTTACGTGAAACGGTTTGTATAAAAAGAGAATATGGTGGAGACGGTGGCATAAAAAAAACCGCCTTCGAGCTCAGCACGAAGGCGGTTTTAATACAAAAGAGTAATGTTATTACTTAGGCAATAACACGGTGTCGATGACGTGAATCACACCATTGCTGGCTTTCACATCGGCCATCACGACGGTGGCGTCGTTGATCATAACTTTACCATCGGTGGTGTTAATCGCTAGGTTCTGACCTTGTACTGTGGTTGCGCTGTCGACTTTCATGGCATCTGCTGCCATCACATTACCTGGTACGACATGATAAGTGAGTACAGCCACCAACTGATCTTTGTTTTCTGGTTTAAGCAGCATTTCAACCGTGCCTTTAGGCAGCTTTGCGAAGGCATCATCGGTTGGCGCAAAAACCGTAAAAGGCCCCTTGCTTTTCAATGTGTCGACTAAGCCCCCTGCTTGTACAGCGGCAACCAATGTGGTGAAGGAGCCGTTTTCCACCGCAACGTCAACGATGTCTTTTTTCATTCCGTGGTGATCTGCATGAGCCGCAGACATGAAGGCAAAGCTAGCAATGACAAGAGGTAATGCAACAAGTTTTTTTAACATGATGTTTTCCTTTATAGTGAATGCAATTAAGTAACCCTGTTAGTTACGAGGACAAAAGAGTCCTTGGATTGCGCTAATTAGTATTGATATGTGCAAAGAATAGTCATCTATTAAGGAGGGAAAATAATGCGATATTTCATCTTTTTATTAGCATTTATCGGAAGCTTTTCGACAAAAGCCAGCGAGCCAGAACCTTTGGCGGATCTTAGCGGTTTCAAATGGGAGCACCGTGTGGTCTTGTTTGACCATCTGGAATCCACAGACATTCAGCGACTGTTGGTCACCTATAGAAACGAATTAAGCGATCGAGATATTCTCTGGTTCATTTTGGGCGAGGGTAAGGTGCAGAGTAACTACAAGGGAGAAATTGCTACGGATTTCTCTACACGAATGCGCCAGCAGTATCGAATCGGCAGCCATAAAATAATCTTGATCGGTAAAGATGGCGGTGTGAAATCACGGCTTGAACAGATCGATTTAGAAGCGATTTTCACTGACATTGACGCCATGCCAATGCGTCGACAAGAAATGCAACAACAAGAGATGCAGCGACAATAGCAATAGAGAGCCGGAAATAAAAAACCGCCTTCCAGCTTAGCCGGAAGGCGGTATAGTATTAATTGTCACTATGAATAAAAGCGCGTTCTGTGAAACGATAAAATAACGTTGGTTTGTATTTAACTTCGTTATAAACCACCGGCTCCAATGGCGCTTATTATGTCTATAATGGTGCCGCCAATTGAGCCACCATCATCTTCATTTGTTTGCTTTTTCTGTTGTGCTATTTTTTGGTTTGTGGCGATTTGTTTCTCATGTTGTTCTCTAATTGCCGTAAATTTTCCTGAGTAGTTTGCAGCGGTTAAGCCTTCAGTGTTCTTTTGAGTTGGGTCTGCTCCTAGCTCCAACAAAGTCGCCGTTAACGCTTGTCGATTGAAGAACTCTGCGTTATGCAAAGCAGACATACCTGTTGTTTTGGTGATATAGGAGCCGTCAGGGTTAACGCCGACAATAGTGGCCGTATCATGCATAGAATTAATATCCGCACCATACTGAACCAATAACTTAGCTCTTTCAGAAGACTGTACTTCGTCAAGGTATACGGCTAGATCGGTAAGGTAAGCGCATTGTCCAGATGGGTGACAAGGATACGGAGCGCTGGCATCTAAACCATTGTTCAATAAAACGAGGAGCAAATTGTTGGTGTTTGAACTCAGAATAGAGTCGTACATAGGTAAACCATATTCAGGAAGTGTATTTATCTGAGCGCCCATATCTAGGATTTTTTGGGCAGCGATGGCTGTGTTGCTGCCGTTACGAAAGGTCGGCGCAGGGTTTTTTAGTATAAAGAAATGGGCGCTTGGGTAGTAAGAAATAGAAGAAACTAAGTAGTGTAAGCAGTTGGTGTAGTTAGGCTTTTCGTCTGGATAACGCTCTAGTAAAAAAGCCATTATTTCAAATTCTGCGATACCGCAAGCAAGCTCGGCAGGGGGAATGTTTATAGGCGTTCTTTGCCATTGATTTTTTCCGTAAAAACGAACAGAAACTGTATGGGCTGCGTCAATGCTGGATAAATATCTTACCGCTTCTAAGTTCCTATTATAAATAGCGGCTTCCATTGCATTTGAGTAATCAATGAAATTGGGTTCGACCACCTTAGAGCTCGTAACGTATGAGCTGTCCTGATAGTACTCTATGACCGCTAAATCATTATTTTCTATGCCGTGAATATGAATAGATGATTCTTTTGAAGCTTGGCTGGCACAACCCGACAACAAGAGCATGGTTAAGCAAATACTGAATAGACGAATCATAACAGACACCTTGGCAAATTAATGAATAAAAACCGCTTTATGGTTTTACAGTATAGTTTGCCGAGTTTTGTATAACCTACCCTCATTTGGGGTATTTTTGGATAAAAAAACCGCCTTCCAGCTTAGCCGGAAGGCGGTCTATGTAACGCTGGTCTGATCTTAGTTGCGGATCAGGTAATCAAAGGCACCAAGGGCGGCCGTTGCGCCGGATCCCATGGAGATGATGATCTGTTTGTAAGGCGCTGTGGTGACGTCGCCGGCTGCAAATACACCAGGCAACGAGGTTTCACCGTGGCCGTTGATGACTATTTCTCCGCGGTTGGTCAACTGCAAGGTGTCTTTTAAGAATTCGCTGTTCGGCACCAAACCAATTTGTACGAAAATACCTGCTACGTCGACAAGATGAGATTCATCTGTGGTGCGATCTGTGTATTTAAGCCCAATTACTTTTTGACCATCGCCCAATACTTCCGTGGTCATGGCGTTTTTAATGATGGTCACGTTTGGCAAAGATTGTGCTTTTTTCACCAAAACAGCGTCGGCACGTAGCGTGTCGCCAAATTCCAATACGGTGACGTGTTCCACGATACCCGCCAAATCAATCGCCGCTTCAATGCCTGAGTTACCGCCACCAATGACGGCGGTTTTCTTGCCTTTGAAGATAGGGCCATCGCAGTGTGGGCAGTAGGCGACGCCTTTGTTGCGGTATTCTTGCTCGCCCGGTACGTTCATTTCTCTCCAGCGTGCGCCTGTGGCTAACACAACGGATTTACTCTTTAGAATCGCGCCGTTCTCCAGTTCGATTTCAACGAATTCTTTCTTCTCAAGGCGAACCGCTTTTTGCGTTTTCATCACGTCAACATCGTAGTCTAAAACGTGTTGCTCAAGGCCAGCGACCAATTTTGGACCATCGGTCTCTTTGACAGAAATGAAGTTTTCAATCGCCATGGTATCGGCTACTTGGCCACCAAAACGCTCTGCTACAACACCGGTACGAATGCCTTTACGGGCGGAGTAAATTGCCGCTGCGGCGCCTGCAGGGCCACCACCAATAACCAACACATCGTATGGGTCTTTTTCTGCTAGGCTTGCCGCTTGTTTGTCGGCGGCACCGGTGTCGACCTTGTTTAGGATTTCGTCTAATGTCATGCGGCCTTGGCCGAATAACTCGCCGTTTAGGTAAACGGATGGCACCGCCATGATTTCACGCTGTTCTACTTCGTCTTGGAACAAGGCGCCGTCGATCATGGTGGCAGTAATGTTAGGGTTTAGCACGGCCATTAAGTTAACCGCTTGCACTACGTCTGGGCAGTTGTGGCATGAGAGGGAAATGTACACCTCAAAATCCAATTTCGCGTCCAGCGTTTTGATCTGGTCTTGCAGTTCCTGAGCCGCTTTTGATGGGTGACCACCGGCTTGCAACAAGGCCAATACGAGGGAAGTAAACTCGTGACCCATAGGAATACCGGCAAAGCGTACACGAGGCGTCTGACCAGCAGGGCCAATGGCCATTTGTGGCGCGCGACCTGTCTCACTGTCGTCTACAGATAAAGTAATTTTATCGCTTTTTAACTCGGTAATTTCACGAGCCAAGCTGAGTAGTTCGTCTGATTTTGCTGTTTTGTTGGTGGACACAGTAATTTCAATCGGATTAACGATATTTTGTAGGTATGTGCCCAGCTGTTGTTTGATGTTTGCTTCTAACATGATGTAAAACCCGTATTCTGATTGAGTGATGTACTGTGATGAGAATGTAAAAGCAAAAGAGGAGCAGGAGGCCTGCCCCCTTTTACTGTTGCCCTTTGCATTAAACCGTCAAAGGGCTCAGAAAAGTCAGCTTAGATTTTGCCAACTAGGTCTAGAGAAGGTGTCAATGTTTCTTCGCCTTCTTTCCATTTCGCTGGGCAAACTTCACCTGGGTGAGCGGCAACGTATTGCGCTGCTTTCACTTTGCGAAGAAGATCTTGCGCGTCACGGCCAATGCCTTCAGCGGTGATTTCCATCGCTTGGATAGTACCTTCTGGATCGATCAAGAAAGTAGCACGGTCAGCAAGACCTTGACCTTCGCGCATTACACCGAAGTTGTTAGTGATGTTGCCAGACTGGTCGCCTACCATGTAGTACTGGATTTTGCCGATGGTTTCAGAGCTTGCGTGCCATGCTTTGTGAGTGAAGTGAGTGTCTGTAGAAACAGAGAATACTTCAACGCCACGAGACTGAAGCTCAGCATAGTTGTCTGCTACATCGCCAAGTTCTGTTGGGCAAACAAAGGTGAAGTCAGCTGGGTAGAAGAAAAAGATTGACCATTTGCCTAGCACGTCTTTTTCAGAAATATCTACGAATTCGCCGTTTTTAAAAGCCGTTGCATTGAATGGTTTGATTTGAGTGTTGATCATGGTGTTTCTCCTAGTTGTGTTTAAGTGTGCGTTACCAACGAGAGTCATAATAGGGGAAGCGTATTCATTTAGAAAATTGTTATTTCCTAAACTTTCCATTGCCAAAAGCTATTGCTAGCCCTATTGAGACGCTCGCCTGTTTGACACAAACGAGATGCTATAGGAATACCATGACAGATGTAATGTCTTAAGAAGGGGAAAGATGGCTTATGTCAATATAGTGGCGCTAAAGAAAATTAGCGCCATTGGGCGAAGCGAGCCATTTGCAAATAGCGTTCGCGCTCGGCTTGATCCACGGTAATAGGTGTGAATTGGATAATATCGCCTGGTTTTTGTTGGGCTAAAATACCGCCGCCGACCCGCGTCACACAGCCCATTTTTGGGTAGCCACCGATGGTTTGTCGGTCACGTAGCAACACAATCGGCTGACCATCTTTGGGGATTTGAACCGCACCGTAAGCAATGCCTTCCGAAATAATGCCCTTGGTGTCGCTGCTGATGGCTTGGCCTTCTAAGCGGTAGCCCATGCGGTCCGAGTTAGACGACACCTGATAGTCGCTGGAGAAAAAGTTCGCCCGCTCTAACGACGAGAAACATTGATATTGATAACCCAAAATCACCGGGATTTCTTTCACGCTGTAATTGGGAATTGCCAATCGAGGCACGGATTTTTGTCGATGCACCGCGCCGGTCTGGTAAGCCAGAAGGTCGCCTTTTTGCAATTTATCGCCTTTGCCCGTTAGACCGCCGATCTTTTCACGCATCACAGTGGCGACGCTGCCCAAGGTAGGTTCGCATAAGAATCCGCCTTTGACGGCAAGATACGCCCGTAAGCCCCACACTGGTTGATGAAACGCGAGCACGTCGTTTTTTTTAATGGCGTAGGTTTGCCATGGCGTGATGCTTTTGCCGTTCAGCGTGGCGCCTAAATCGGCGCCAGTGATGGTAATGCTAGTGTCGGATTGGGCTTCCAATGACAACATGCCGAAGGTGATTTCCACTTGGGCGGCGTTTGGGGCGTTTTCCAACAAGGCGTTGCCCCAACGAAACGCTACTTCGTCCATAGGGCCGCCGGTGGTGAGGCCGATGGACTGATGACCGTGACGACCCAAATCTTGCAACAGTGCCAGTAAGCCGGGTTTGATTACTTTAAAAGCCATCGAGTTGACCTCCTAACACTAAGAATTCGTCCCGAGAAATCGGCTCGAAGCGAACCGAGTCGCCCATGGCGATGAGGGCGAGATTTTCACTGCCCCAGTCGATTAAATTGATTGGTGTACGACCAATGATTTGCCAGCCACCGGGGGTGACGCTGGGGTATACCGCCGTTTGATTTTCCGCAATGGCCACGCTGCCAATCGGCACTTTTAAGCGCGGCGTGGATTTTCTCGGCACATGCAGTTCATCCGGCGTGTTGCCTAAAAAAGCAAACCCCGGCGTGAAGCCAATCGCGTAGGCGCGGTACCGGGTGCTGTGATGACGCTGTATCACCTCGTCGGCGTTGAGCTGACAATGGCGAGCCACGTCGTCGATGTCTGGGCCGACTTCTTGGTGATAATACACAGGAATCACCACCTCGCGCTGGTCTGCCACCGCCGCCTCGTTCGCATCGATGGAGGCAATGGCATGATGAATGGCCTTGATGATGGCGAATCGGTCATAGCAATCGTCGTCAAACACCACCAATAAAGTGGTGTAAGACGGCACCAAATCGACAATGCCGTCGAGTGTTTTCAGCCGTGAGGTGACTTGGGCAATGTGATTCGACGTGGCTTCGTTGATGATCTGGCCGAAGGTCAGCAAACACGCCTGATTGCTGACCATATCGATACGGGGCAGGTCGGTGTTAGAAAAAGCACTCTGCTGCATGGTTTAGGTCACATTTGTGTTGTGGTTTAAACGATCGACAAGTTGGCGAATTTGCGTCACTGCTTCCAGCGCGTGAGCACCATCGCCATGCACACAAATGGTGTCGGCGTGAATGGCTAGGGTTTTGCCCGAGGCGGTGGTCAGGGTGCCGGTTTCGCACAGTTGCACCACTTGCTGTTCGATCAGGTCGAAACTGGCGTGCACCGCTTTTGGTTCCTTGCGTGGCATGAGCCGGCCTTCGTCTGTGTACAAGCGGTCGGAGAAGGCTTCAAACCAAATTGTCAGACCGTATTTCTTCGCCATGGCTTTGATCTCGGGTGCTTCCGGCACCGCCATCACCATCAAAGTGAGAGTGGCGTCGAGTTCGCTGACCGCCTGCATGACGGTGTCGAGCACGGAAAAATCCGCCATCATGGTGTTATACAAAGCACCGTGGGGTTTCACATAGTCGATTTGCGTATTTTGACTCTCACAAATGCCTTTGAGCGCGCCAATTTGGTATTGAATAATGGCTTTTAGCTCCGCGGGGGCGATGTCCATATTGCGACGGCCAAAGCCCACCAAATCAGGGTATGCCGGGTGCGCGCCAATGGTGACATTATGTTGTTTTGCCAGTGCCACGGTTTTCGCCATGGTGAGCGGATCGGAGGCATGAAAGCCACAAGCCACGTTGGCTTGGTCGACGAACGGCATGATTTGATCGTCTAGGCCCATTTTCCACGCGCCGAACGCTTCACCCATATCGCAATTTAATTTCATTGTTGATTCCTTTTCTTGAATTAGTTTTGTGACATGGTGGTCGGTAAATAGGTGACGATTTCAGGAAACACGCTGATGAGCAAAATCGCTACGCCGATCAATAAAAAGAACGGTAAAGCGGCTTTGGCGACATACAGAATGTTTTTTCCCGTTAGCGCTTGTATGACAAAGAGATTGAAGCCCACCGGCGGGGTTATCTGCGACATTTCCACCACGAGAACAATGAAAATACCAAACCACAGCAGGTCAATGTTGGCCGCTTCGACCATGGGTAAAATCACCGCTACGGTCAGTACAACCACAGAAATACCGTCGAGGAAGCAGCCTAAGATGACAAACAACACCGTGAGGTACAGGATCAATTCCATCGGCGACAATGACATGCCAGCGATCCACACCGCGAGCGCTTTTGGGATGCCTAAAAAGCCCATTGCCAAGGTCAAAAAATGCGCACCGACCAAAATAAAACCAATCATGCACGAGCTTTTTACCGCGCCGAGTAAGCTGTCCATAAAGCTGTGATAGCTAAGGGAACCGGTTAACGCCGCCAGTACCAAGGCACCGGTGACACCGATGGCCGCCGCTTCCGTTGGCGTGGTAATGCCGCCATAAATGGAGCCTAAGACAAAACCGATAAGACCGACCACAGGCAAGAGTTTTCGCAAGCCCTTGATACGCGCCGACCAGCTGGTTTCGTGTCCGGTGCTTTTGGGTAATTCGTCTTTGTGTAGATGGCCCCAGATCATGGTGAAGCCCATGAATAAGCTTACCAACAATAAGCCTGGCAAGGCGCCAGCAATGAATAGACGAGCGATGGACACTTCTGCCGCCACGCCGTATACGATCAAAATAATCGACGGTGGAATCAGCAAGCCCAAGGTGCCGGAGCCGGCTAGTGTACCGATCGCCATGCGGTCGCTGTAGCCTTGTTTGCGCAGTTCTGGCAGCGTCATACGACCAATGGTCGCGGCGGTGGCGGCCGACGAGCCGGAAACCGCGGCAAAAATACCACAGCTTAAAATGTTCACGTGCAAGAGTTTGCCCGGCACGCCACCCAACCAAGGGGACAAACCTTTGAATAAATCTTCGGATAAACGGGTTCGAAATAACACTTCGCCCATCCAAATAAACAGCGGCAACGCGGTTAAAGACCAGGCGGTACTGGCGCCCCAACTGGAGGTGGCAAAGAGCAAATCCACTTGGTAATTTTCAGACAGAATTAAGCCCAAACCGCCAATGGCGATCAGTGTAAACGACACCCACACGCCCAGTGCCAGCATGGTCAGCATGGTCATCGCGAGGATAATAGACACCCACATCATATCCATTAGATTTCCTCCAAAGACAAGGCGTCTTCTTGTTCACTGTAGGTAGGCTGTTTGCCTTTTAGCACCATCATTAGGGCATCTAAAATGGCCAGATTGAGTGCGATAACACCCACAGCGACTGGCACTTGAGGAATCCACAAAGGCACGGGCACATAGCCATAAGATACTTCTTCGTAGATGTAAGATTCATACACCATGTAACTGCAGGCGTAAGATAGGTAACAAAGCAAGGCAAAGGAAAGCAGCAGTATCACGGCTTCTTGGATTTTTCTTGGGAAAGGCGAAAAGCGCTCGATCACCAAGGTGACACGAATATGGCCCCCTTCGCGAAAAGTATAGGCTAAGCCAAGAAAGGTCGACGCGGCGAGGGCGTAACCAGCGAAATCTTCCGCGGAAGGGACAATGAACCCCGCCATGCGGCCAACGATCTGCGCCAGCAATAATAAGGTAATAATGACGATACACAAGCCGGCTAATATGCCCGATGCTTGGTACATTTTTTCTTTTAATAGGCTCATAGTGTTCACTTTTTTGAAGATCACGGCATGCTCTTCCCCCTATTTTTTACAGGGGAAGAGCTTCGCTGAGATGTGTTGCTGCGGATCTTAGTTTTCGTAGCGAGACAAGATGGCACCAATGTCTTTAGGTGCTTCGGCTTTCCATTCTTCGGTCATGGTTTTGCCGATGGCTTTTAATTCAGCCACCAAGGTAGGAGACGGGTCTGTCACCATCATGCCGTTTTCCAGCAAGGTGGCTTTGTCGTTGGCGGCACGTTCGGCGATTTGAGTCCAACCCGCGGCTTCAGCGTGTTTTGCAGCGTCCAGAATGATGGTCTGAGTGTCTTTGTCCAAACGGCGGAAGGCGCGTTTATTCACCACGACGATGTTTTTCGGAATCCACGCTTTTACGTCGGTGTAGTGATTTACATAATCCCACGCTTGGCTGTCTACGCCGGTAGACGGCGAGGTGATCATGGCTTGGATGATGCCCGTGCTGAACGCTTGAGGAATGTCTGGCGTTTGAATGGTCATCGGCGTGGTGTCCATCAAATCCGCAAGGCGAGATTGGGTAGGACTATAGGCACGCATTTTTTGACCTTTAAGGTCGGCCAAGCTGTTCACCGCGTTTTTGCTGTAAAGGCTCTGAGCTGGCCAAGCGACTGTGTACAACAAAATCATGCCATCTTTGTCGAGCGCTTTGGCAATGTCTGGTTTAGCCGCTTCCCAAAGTTGCTTGGCTTCTTCAAAAGACGTGGCCAAAAAGGGAATATTATCGTGCTTGTAGATGGGGTTTTCATTGCCCAAAATGCCCATGAAAACTTCGCCCATTTGCACCTGGCCGGTTTTTACAGAACGTGGAATTTCGGTGTGCTTAACCAAAGAGCCGCCAGAATGCACGTTGATTTCTAGTTCACCTTTGGAATTGTCTTTGATTTCTTGCGCAAACGAATAGGCAATTTGTGTTTGCAAGTTGCCGTCACCGTAAGGGGTGGGCATGTGCCATTTTTCGGCAAAGCTGGCACCGGAAGCAAGTCCGCCAATTAGGATAGCGCTGGTTACTTTTAACATGGTTCATTCCTCTTTTATGGTTATCTTGTTGTTGTGGTTTTTATGTGTGTTACATAACCGACAGATCGGTATCGAGTAGGTCGGTCACGAGCATTTTGCCTGGTGCATGGGTGATGCAAATCGGTGGCTTGGCGTTACGGATAGCCACTTGAGGCGTGACGCCGCAGGCCCAAAACACCGGCACTTCACCGTTTTTTATCGTGACTGCATCGCCATAGTCTGGGTTGTTCAAATCTTGGATGCCAATGGCGTCGGGCGTGCCGAAATGTAAGGGCGCGCCGTGGGCTTTGGGAAAGCGCGTGGTGATTTGAATCGCGCGAATGGCGTCTTTTGGTACATAAGGGCGCATGGTGACGACGGTGTTGCCGAAGAAGCGCCCAGCGGGCACGGTGGCGATATTGGTTTCAAACATGGACACATTCACGTCTTCTTCTATATTGCGCGGTGTGAGTCCGGCTTGCGTCAGGGCAAGTTCAAATGAGAAAGAACAGCCCAACACAAACGCCACCATGTCGTCTTGCCATAATGCTTCGATGTCGCTGCGGCTCTCTACTTTCTCACCATTGTGATACACGTAGTATTCTGGCACATCGTGGCGCATGTCGATGTCATGGCCGAGTTCTGGCATAGTGAAATTGCCCACTTCAGACACACCGATCAAGGGGCAGGCCACCGGATTTTTTTGGCAATACAGCAAAAACTCACTGGCCCAATCCGCGGTTAAAATCACCACATTGCCTTGCATGGCGCCTTGCGCCAAGCCGCTGGTGACGCCCGTGTGGGCTTTACGACGGATGGCTTGGCGTAATCCATGGGTTTGTTGCAAGAGCGGTGACTGTGCTGCCTTCATTACATTTATCCTTATTGTTGACACAATATGTGTCACTAAGAGTAGAGCGAGGCTGTATGAAAAGTCTAATCGTGTTTTTTTGGGTTATTTGATCAATTTTATTTATCAAGGTTTTATTATTCGGTATACGCTTTGGCCGCGGCCACCGCAATGTTCGTCGCCACTTCGGCCAGTGGATTGAAAGGTTCGTCGGAGTAAGACGCGGTAAAAGTGAGCGGGCTGGGCGTCCACACCGAGCGAATGTTTTGCAGCGTGCCAGCGGCTAATTCTTTGCGAATCATGACGTTAGGTAGAGTCGAAATGCCCACCGCATCAATGGCCAAACTGCGACATGCGGCCAGCGAAGTGGAGGCGAAAAAGTGCGCTGGTGGACCGTCTAGTTCGCGAAATTTATGGTTGATCTCAATATAAGGGCTGGTAGCGCGAGCATAGGTAATAATCGGCCATTTGGCCAATTCTTCGAGGTATAAGAGGCGATCGGGCAACCCCAAACGTGGGCTGGCCACCCATGACAGGGAAAATGTACACAACTCTCGGTTGACGATTTTAGGTTCAGGAATGGGGCCCATTAACAGGGCTAAATCCAATGTTCTGTCTTTTATGCCTAATGCTAAATTGGTGGTGATGTCGACGGTCATTTCCACATCGAGATGGGGCATGTCGGTGTGTAATCGACTCAAAAAATCGGGCAACCAGGTGTTCACGATGGTTTCAGAAACCCCCAGCCGCAAAATACCGGAATAGGTATTCGACACGCCAGCGCGCTTGCGCAGTTGCTCTGTTTGATAGAGAATTTTTTCGATGTAAGGCAGCAACTCTTTACCTTTTGAGGTAAGTGTTACCGGGCTAGAGCCGCCCTCGCGCTCAAAGAGTTTCACTCCTAACTCGTCTTCTAAACCAGAAATACGCGCTGAAATAGCGGGTTGCGTGGTGTGAAGCCGTTCAGCCGCTTTGCGGAAATTGCCCAAAGAGGCGACCCAAACAAAAGTTTCGAGGCGTTTGTAATTCACTGTGTAGGGCTCCATTGAGTCAAAAAATTGCGTAAAAACGCAAGGAAAGGAACCAAAGGGTATAAGGGCGGTGATATTTGAGCAATCTTTTCGTCAGTAAGGATGGAATAATAGGCGCGTAATCCAGCTTGCGGTATGCTGTGACCACTTTTTTAGGATAGAACCCGATGAACAAACTGATTGCACTGTTGTTAAAAGGATTGGTTGCAGTATTGCCTATTGGTTTAACTGTGTACCTTATTTTTTGGTTACTGGCGACCGGAGAAGCCATCGCACAGCCGTTGCTGCTGTGGTTGATTCCTGACGCTTTATATTTCCCAGGGTTGGGACTCATTGCCAGTTTAGGTGGGTTAGTGCTGACCGGCTTTCTAGTGAATCTGTATGGGATTCGTTACCTGGTCAAATTGAGCCATAACGTGTTTGAGCGCATTCCGCTAGTGAAATCTCTTTACGGTGCGATCAAAGACATGATGATGGTGTTTAACCTCGCCGAAAAGAAAGAAATGAAAAGCGTGGTATCGATTGAATGGAACGGCGCCCAAGTCATCGGCTTTGTCACGGGCGAGCAGACAGGGGAGCGCCTCTTTGGCGAGCAAAACCTTGTCGGTGTCTACGTTCCCCTGAGTTACCAGATTGGCGGCATTACCCTATACATCGCCAAAGACCGACTGACCGAACTCGACATCGGCGTGGAAGAAGCCATGCGACTGGCTCTGACAGCGGGTGTGCAGAGCCAGAAAGAAAAGTGATTGGTTTTGCCTTTTTTTCCGATTAAAAAGCGAACCTTCCCAGTCAGCGGGCAATATCAAACTATCCAATAATTCTCCCAATAAGCATGTAAATGACCTCGATAGATAAGCAAGACTCAATGCAAAAGCAAAAAAAAGTAATAGTAGTAGGAGCAGGTCCTGCTGGGTTAATGGCGGCAGAAACTGTTTGTGCCGCAGGGCATCAGGTGCATGTGTACGATGCAAAACCGAGCGCTTGTCGGAAGTTTTTGCTGGCGGGCGTGGGCGGTATGAATATTACGCATTCGGAAGCTTATCCTGATTTTATTCAGCGTTATTATGATAAAGCGGAATGGTTAGACAGTGCCGTTGGCCAGTTCGATTCTGTCGCCTTGTGCGACTGGATTCATCAATTAGGTGTCGAGACTTTTGTCGGTACATCTGGTCGAGTTTTTCCGAAAGACATGAAAGCCGCGCCTTTGTTAAGGCACTGGTTAAAGCGGTTACGGGAAGCCGGTGTGCAATTTCATATGCGTCACAAAATGACCGCAATATCGGCTAGTGACATCGAGTTTGATCATCTTGGTGAGCAAGTCATCGCTCACGGCGATGCCATTGTGTTGGCGATGGGTGGTGCTAGCTGGCCCAAGCTGGGTTCTGATGGGGCCTGGTTGCCAGTATTAGCTGAAAAAGGCGTGTCTATTACGCCGTTAGAAAGCGCTAATTGCGGTTTTTATAGCCACTGGAGTGAACACTTACAAACTAAGTTTGCCGGTAGCCCATTAAAAGACGTGGCGTTTTCATTCGTGCTCGAAAACGGGCAAGTGGTGACCAAAAAAGGCGAATGCATTGTCACCAAAGATGGTATGGAAGGTAGCTTAATTTACGCATTTTCCAAGTACCTTCGAGAGGGAATTAACGCCAACCAGCAATCGTCATTAACGATGGATTTTTTGCCACTACAAAGCCAAGAGCAAGTCATTAAAAAATTGCAAAACACCAAGCCCAAAGAGTCATTTAGCAAGTATCTAAAACGCACGCTGGGCATAGGTGGTGTTAAATCCGCTTTGCTGTATGAAGCGTTTGATAAAAATGCGTTCCAAACACCAGAAACCTTAGCGGGCTGTTTAAAAGCGGTGCCGGTGAGTTTTTACAAAACCAAACCTATTGATGAAGTCATCTCCACCGCAGGAGGCGTATGCGAAAGCAGTGTCGATGCTCGTTTGATGCTGAAGGCATTGCCTGGTGTTTTTTGCGCCGGAGAGATGCTCGACTGGGAAGCCCCAACAGGCGGTTATTTGTTGACAGGGTGCTTTGCCACAGGGCGTTTAGCGGGTAAAGGAGTATGCGAGTTTCTAAGTGTATAGTTTTCAAGTACAAAAAAATGCCCGATGATGCGAACCATCGGGCATTCTGTTTATATTACGATGTCTTATTTAGACGAAATCACGGCAACAACGCGACGATTTTGTTCGCGGTTAGAAGCGGTATCGTTAGCAAAGATAGGTTTTTCTTCGCCGTAGCCTATCGCTGTTACACGTTTTGCTTCAACACCAAGCTCTTTGGTTAATGTGTCGGCAACGGCTTGGGCGCGTTTTTGAGACAAAGCTTGGTTATACGCAGCGGAACCTGTGTCATCCGTATGACCTTCGATCACAGCGGTTGCTTCTGGATATTCTTTTAGGAATTGCGCTACTTCTTGGATGTTCGGGTAGTATTCTTGTGCGATCGCAACAGAGTTGCTGGCGAATTGCACGTCTAGGTAAACTGTTTTCGCGGCTTCTAACGCAACATAACAACCTGTCTCGTCTACTTTTGCACCCATTTCAGACGCTGGACATGCGTCTACATGATTGGCAATGCCATCTTTGTCGTCGTCCAATGCACAGCCTTTCATATCAACCGATACGCCAGCTGGAGTGGTCAAACACTGGTCTTTGTGATCGGCAACACCGTCTTTATCGCCATCAAGAGCACAACCATTCATATCAACCGATACGCCTGCCGGTGTGTTTAGGCATTGGTCTTTGCTGTCTTCAATGCCGTCTTTGTCGGTGTCTATGAATACAACTTTAACCGGCTCTTCAACGGCTATCATTGGCTCGCTGTTTGCCTTGGATTTGTTACCAAATACAAAATGTAGACCAAGCGTTGTAATATTATCTAGCTCATGGTCTTCAATGTCATTTACAAGACGGAAGTCTGCGCGCAAATCAACGATGTCATTTAGTGCATATTTCAAACCGCCGCCCGCATTAACAAGCGTGTTGTTTGCACCGGGGCTGAAGTCAGTTGTACCAACACCAGCCGCTAAATAAGGTACTAGCTTACCTTGCTCTGCAAGGTGGTAAAGCGTATCTAAGCGGAATTGATCAACATCAACATCGCTACCGTTTGATGATGCTTCACTGTCTGCCTTTAAATAAACAAGCTCTACTGCCCATGGATTACCAAACTGGTAACCAAGACCAAGGGATGCCGCTTCTGTGTTATCCACGCCGCGGTTATTGTCCATGTTGTAGTAGCCAATGCTCGGTGCAACCGTGAAGCCCTCTTCTGGTTGCGCTTGAGCAACAGTAGAGGCTGCAATAAGGCCAGTAAGAAGAGCGCGTTTGTTCAATAAAAAAGACATAGGGTGTTTCCTGATAATGGTGAGCTGTTAGTACCCAACAATACGTTGAATACAGCCAGTAACATGGCGCATTATGGCTTAACTTGTAGGGAAAAACGATGGAATCTATACAATTTCAAACATATCTCGTTTTCTTTACACAAGATTACATGGGCTGAAAAAAGAATGACAAAAAGTTGCGGATTTTTTTAAATGCAATAGCAAAAAACACGCTAGTATTTTTAGGTGCACAGCAGAAAACGCGCATTCTTCACATAACTTCCTTATTAATGACGGTAAAGCATTCAAAAGTCGGCTATGGTGAATGCTCAGCATGTATCTACGGAGAGAACTCGCATGAATACGAAAACAAATCGCTTAGAACATCTAGAAAACTTGCTCGAGAATCTAGAAAAGGTCTCACTTGACGATATTTCCCAAATCCCTTCTTCCCAGCAACATATTTTGGTTGAAAAAATTGAAAGCCTGCAAGACGAGTTAAAGGTGCTCATGATGAATCATTCGGGCATTACGCACTAGCTAGTGTCTGGCGTGAAACTGGCCAGCCAGCATCGAAGTAGCAATATCGGCGGATACGTGTTGCTCCATAATCTTTTGTAACTCGCCATTAAGCCCAAGGGTTTCGATCAGGCGAAGCCAATTGGCGATCTGTGCGCTTGAAAATCGGTGTTTTCCTAACATCAAGGACACCAATGTTGCATTTGCGGGAGACACGTCGAGCAGTTTAAGTGGGAAGGGTTCTTCACCTTTGGGGGGCAGGTGCTGGTAAAGTAGAGGGTTAATAAAGGCCGCGTTTACCTCGCCTTTAAGCAGCGCTTTAATGGTGTCCTCGTAGTTGGCGTAAAACGTTACCATCCCCAGCGCTTCCATTTCAGAGAAGCGGTAATTTAAGTAAGTGCCGTATCCACTGCCTGTCGCTCTTGCAAGTTTTACACCGGCGATTTTTTTTAATTGCTCTAGATTTTTAATGTTTGGCAATTTATTTGCATTGGTTAATAAAAGAAATTTAGCTTCATAGTAGGGAATGAACCAAGCGAAGGCCTCACGATGGGGCTCACGGGTTACACTGGGAACCAGATCGATAATGCCTTTTTCCATTAAATCAAAAGCGTATTGACGAGTGACAGGAACAAATTTGAATGTGCAATGGGTCAATTCACTGAGTGTTTGCAGTAAGTCTGGATCGATACCTTGACCATTGTAATTCATCACGCCAGAGTTCGTCAGCCCGACAGAAATACTCGTATTATTGCAACCAAATAGATCCGTTTCATCAGCGTAAGTGTGTAGTGCGACAGAGAGAAATAAGACTAAAATACAACATTTTACTGGCATCATGACTCCTCAGTATTAGTAAGATAGTGAGTAAAAAAGGCGCAAGCAGCGCAAAGAAAGCGTCAAAAAACCTTGTTATTTTTGTGTATAGTAAGCTAAAAAGTAGGTTATTACCGCAATTCATGCGCATTAGATGCTACTAGAACGAGAAAATCGAAGGGATTGTTTTTCATGCCACAACGTCAACAGAAAGGTTTTCTTGTTTCCGTTCAAACATTACTTATTGTATCCAGTGTGGCGCTTGCCATCGCCATTGCTAGTACCGTTGTTGTGTTGGGATATAAGGGTGCGAACAATGCATTAACGGCGGCATTGGAAGAGCAATTTAACACTATCGGGATGATGATTCGAGAGCGCGCTCGTCGGCTCACTTCTCCTGTCCAGTCTCAGCTTAGTGTGCTGATTTACGACCAAATTACCATTGCGACCGATCTGAGTACTCGCCTCTCTCGACTGCCTGTTTTTGCAGAGGCACTAAAAAGTAACCCTATTATCCGCAACATTTATGTTGGTTACGCCAACGGTGAGTTTTTTCTGATCCGCAAAACAGACACACAAGCTGTGAGGGATTTTTTCGATCTAGACAGTACCACCGCGTACCTTGTGCAAACCATCACTCTAGATGTTACTGGCAAGATGGTCGGTGAATATCGGATGTACGATAAAGACCTTAGACTCCAGGAAATACAGCAAAAGCCTGATTATATTTATGATCCCCGTGAGCGGCCCTGGTTTAAAGGCAGTGAAAGTCAATCTGGTTCGGTAACAAGTGTCCCCTATACGTTTTTTACTTCGGGTAAAGTGGGGGTTTCTATTTCTCAGCGCTCTGTGAGTGCGTCCTCTGTGGTAGGGTTTGATGCGACTGTGGATCAGCTCACATCAGAAATAAAAAGTTTGCGCTTGACCCCCGACTCGGAAATCGCCATTACCGAAAGTGATGGCACCTTGGTGGCCTATTCGGATCTTTCCCAATTAATGACACAAAACAACAACGGGCAAACGGTACGTCAAAATATTGCTAACTTAGCGTCTCCTATATTACCAACGGCCGCTCGCGAAATCGGTTTGACGGGGGCTTATCATCACGGTGTGATCGAGTCCGCTGGACGAGAATGGGTGGTGTCTAGTCGACCGTTAAATTTCGGTACAGGAACGGATGTGCGTTTATTGTTGGCGGTGCCGGCGGATAACTTATTTGCTTCCACACGAAAAATCATTCGTGACCAAGGCATTGTAATCTTAATCATCCTTTGTTTGTTTATCCCCTTTGGTATTTACATCATACGGCAAATAACTAAGCCGCTGAGTTTGTTGTCAAAAGATGTGCAAAAACTCGCCTCGTTTGATTTTAGTCACCCTATTAGAGTGAAAACTCGAGTTAAGGAAGCCTCTGATCTAGCGGATACAGTGGAGCGTTTGCGAGTGACTATTTCTCGCTTTCTTGAGATCAATAAAACCATTGCGGCCGAAGAAGATTTTAATACCCTGCTGGTCAAATTGTTAGATGAAATCATTGCCACCACAGAAACGGAAGCGGGCGTACTTTATCTGACCAACAATGAAAACACGGCCTTGGTGCCCTTTACGTCACGTATTGAGGGTGGCAAAACATTAGCGGTTGAGATTCCGGCGATTGAATTATCCCAAGAGGACTCCTTGATTGGACGTGTTGTGCACAGCAAAGGTGCACAACACATCAAGGCCTCTTTCGAAGAGCTCGAACGCATGGGGTTAGGAGAGGCAAGCCGCGTTGTTGAAAACCGACCATCAAACCTGCTAGCGGCACCCTTGTTTAATCGCAGCTGTGAACTGGTGGGCGTTATTCTTTTGTTCGAACAAGAAAGTATTGATCCTACACTGATGCGATTTACCGAGGCATTGTCTGGCTCCGCAGCGGTGTCGGTGGAAGCCCGACGTTTGATCACGGCCCAGCGTGAATTGTTTGAGAGCTTTATTCAGCTGATTGCCGGCGCGATTGATGCGAAAAGCCCTTATACCGGTGGCCATTGTGAGCGAGTGCCTGAGCTTACCAAGCTGCTTGCAAAAGCCGCCGTCGAATCGAACCAAGGCCCGTTTAAAGATTTCAGCCTAAGCCGCGATAACTGGGAAGCCATCCATGTGGCGGCGTGGCTGCATGACTGCGGTAAAATCACCACGCCAGAATTTGTCATCGATAAGGCCACCAAATTGGAAACTATCTATGATCGCATCCACGAGATACGCATGCGGGTGGAAGTGATCAAACGCGAAGCCGAGATTCGCTTCTTGCGTGATGAACTCGACGCTGCGTGTATTCAAACAGACGACACCGCCTTACAAGCGACCTTAGCTGAGCTGGATGACGATTTTGCCTTTATCGCCAACCTGAACCAAGGTGGCGTATACCTCGATGAAAGTAAACAAAGTCGTATGGACGCCATTGCACAAAAAACCTGGACCAAAACCCTCGACGATCGTTTGGGCATTTCCCACGAAGAGTTAGAGCGTAAAAACAGAGTCGTTGCCCCCGAGTTGCCTTCGCAAGAGCCATTACTGGCCGATCGCCCAGAGCACCTTTTCGAGCGCCCCGAAGCGGATACCTTACGGGAAGACAATCCGTGGGGCTTCAAAATGGACGTGCCGGAGCTGCTTTATAATCGCGGCGAAATTTACAATTTGTCCATACAGCGGGGCACCTTGACGCCAGAAGATCGCTATAAAATCAACGAACACATCGTTCAAACCATTAAGATGTTAGAAAAATTGCCTTTCCCCAAACACCTCAGTGCTGTACCTGAACTGGCTGGTGGTCATCATGAGAAAATGGACGGAACCGGCTATCCCAAGCGTTTAACCCGCGATGAAATGTCTCCTGTGGCTCGAATGATGGCCGTGGCAGATATTTTTGAAGCCCTGACCGCCATCGACAGACCCTATAAAAAAGGCAAGATGCTCTCCGACGCGGTGAGAATCATGGCGTCTATGGTAGAGAGTCAGCACATTGACCCAGATATCTTCCGCTTGTTTTTAGAGTCTCAAACGTACCTTGTTTACGCCCAGCAATACATGAAGCCAGAGCAAATCGACGACGTAAATATTGCACAGTATCTGGATAAAAAAATACCGGTCTAGGCTGGTGATGCTGTTAACGGCATCGCCACGTGTGTTTATTTCGATGGCGTTTTTTTCGTAGCATATTTTTTGGTGGCTCTGGATCGAAAACCTGATCTAGCGCCAACTTGTTTGATTCGACTTTTCATTTCTAGCATGGCAATTTTTATCTTCTTATTCGACGCGGCCAGAGTCTTTAGCTGCTCTATCTCTTTTAATGCCTCAGCAAACTGCTTTTGAGTTAGCAATATTTCAACCACTTTTTGCATATCAGCAACGACGTCAGAGTGATCCGTCGCAAAGTTCGACAAACTGGTTTCAAACGCGTTTCTTGCATGTGCTAAGTCGTCATTGGGTTGTGTAAATGTCGTCATGAGAGCCTTAGGAAAAGTGAAGTGAGTATGCGCTGTATTTTATTCGAAAATCATCAGTTTAGTGTGTTAGGTATTTCCTATTTTGCCTAAAAAAAGACCGGCCTAGGCCGGTCAAAAGTTCAGATTGAGTTAACTTTTACAAAGCAGACCTTATTCCCAAGAGCGTAGTAGTGCATCGTAGGAAACGGTGACACCTTGTGGTTTTTCATTTGCTAGTTTGGCTTTTGGTGCGCCAGGTTGAGCCAACCAGTAAGCTTCGTCGCGAGGTGTGTTGAGTTTTGGTCCACACAAAGGCTGCACGTTAGCGCGCTCGAGACGTTCCATGACTTTATCTTGCGCTGCCGCTAAGCCATTTAGGGCTTCTTGAGGAGTGGCTTCGCCACTGGCGGCTTGAGAAATGTACTGCCACCATAGCTGAGCCAGTTTTGGATAATCTGGCACGTTGATCCCCGTTGGCGACCACTGCTTACGTGCAGGCCCTTTGTAGAATTCTACTAGACCACCTAGTTTCGGTGCCGCTTCCGCCATTTCAGGCGAATTGATGTCCGATTCACGAATCGGTGTTAAGCCGACCAAGGTTTTTTGCAAAGACACGGTTTTGGCTGTGGTGAACTGAGCGTACAACCAAGCCGCAAGACGGCGATCGGTTGGCGTAGAGTTCATGAAGGTCCAAGCGCCTACGTCCTGATAGCCTTTTTTCATGCCTTCTTCCCAGTATGGCCCAACCGGAGAAGGCGCCATGCGCCATTTTGGCGTGCCGTCTTCGTTAACCACAGGCAAGCCTTTGGTGGTCATGTCCGCGGTAAAGGCGGTGTACCAGAAAATTTGCTGAGCCACGCCGCCTTGTGCTGGCACTGGGCCAGATTCAGAGAAGGTCATGCCTTGAGCTTCTGGTGGCGCGTACTTACGTAGCCATTCGACGTATTTGGTGGTGGCATAAACCGCCGCAGGGCCATTGGTTGCACCACCGCGGGAGACACTGGAACCCACTGGTGAACAAGCGTCTTTGATACGAATACCCCATTCGTCTACCGGTAAGCCATTTGGCGTGCCTTTATCGCCGGCACCCGCCATAGAGAACCAGGCATCGGTGAAGCGCCAGCCTAAAGATGGGTCTTTTTTACCGTAATCCATGTGGCCGTAAACCGGCTCGCCGTCAATGGTTTTGACTTTATCGGTAAAGAATTCCGCGATGTCTTCATACGCTGACCAGTTTACCGGTACGCCAAGGTCATAACCATAAATGGATTTGAATTTGGCTTTTAGGTCGTCACGGGCAAACCAATCCGCGCGGAACCAGTACAAGTTAGCGAACTGCTGGGTTGGCAATTGGTAAAGCTTACCGTCTGGGCCTGTAGTGAAGTCCAAACCGATGAAGTCGGCTAGATCTAACGTAGGCGAGGTAACGTCTTTGCCATCGCCCATCATCATGTCGGAAATAGGCACGACTTTTCCGTAACGGAAGTGAGTACCGATTAAGTCAGAATCGTTCACGTAAGCGTCGTAAATATTACGGCCCGATTGCATTTGCGTTTGCAATTTTTCAACCACATCGCCTTCTTGAATCAAGTCGTGATTGACCTTGATACCGGTGATTTCTTCAAAGGCTTTGGCTAACACTTGAGATTCGTATTTGTGCGTTGTGAGCGTCTCGGACGCCACATTGATTTCCATACCGCGGAAACGTTCGGCAGCGTCGGTGAACCACTGTAATTCATCAAGCTGTTGTTGCTTGCTCAGTGTCGACACGGAGAATTCGGTCTCTACCCATTTTTGCGCGGCGTCGGAATACGCGTCTGCCCACAGCGTGGCAGAATGCATCATGACGGCAAAAGGCAAGGCGGCGAGTGCAATTTTTTTCTTATTGTAGTGCATGGTTTACCTCAACAAAGTGTAGTGTTTCTTTTTGGTTTTTGACGTGTGCTTCCGTGCCAGACAGTCCATTCGTTATTACAAAGTGCTGCGTTTTCAAGACTGAAAACGCAGCTTAACCCCAGCGCATTAGAATAATCATCCAAAACGCGCACAAGGCGGTTGCCACCGCGATGTTCACATCCGTTAATGCAACGAATGCAAGGTGGATAAAGGCACTGCTAAGCAGGCCGATGAATAAACGATCGCCACGAGTGGTCGCCAGTGGTAAAAAACCACGACGTTCCACGCAAGGCGATACAATTTGCCAGGTGGTCATACCGACCAAGATCACTCCGATGCCGATAAAAAACAGCGCAGTGGGTAATGTCCAAGACATCCAAGCCATGATAGTTCTCCTTATACTCGGCCAAGGGCGAAGCCCTTCGCAACGTGGTTACGAACGAAGTAGATCACCAACATTCCGGGAAGAATGGTCAGCACACCGGCGGCGGCCAGCAGCCCCCAATCCATGCCCGACGCCGACACCGTCCGCGTCATAATGGCGGCAATCGGCTTAGCGTCGACGGACGTCAGTGTGCGCGCTAACAAAAGCTCTACCCACGAAAACATGAAGCAGAAAAACGCCGTTACGCCGATACCAGAACGAATCAAAGGAATAAAAATGCGCACAAAGAATTTCGGAAACGAGTAGCCGTCGATGTACGCGGTTTCGTCAATTTCACGGGGTACACCGCTCATAAAGCCTTCCAAAATCCACACCGCTAACGGCACGGTGAAAATACAATGTGCCAGCGCCACGGCAATGTGGGTGTCAAACAAACCCACAGAAGAGTAAAGCTGAAAGAAGGGCAGTAAGAACACCGCGGGTGGCGCCATACGGTTCGAAAGCAACCAGAAAAACATGTGCTTATCGCCAATAAACTTATAACGGCTAAAGGCATAAGCGGCTGGTAAAGCCACCAATAAGCTGATCACCATGTTCATAGACACATAGAGAATCGAGTTCAAATAGCCCATGTACCACGTTGAATCGCTGAATATTTTGGCGTAATTTTCCAAGGTGAAATCCGCTGGGAAAAACGACAAACCACTGAGAATTTCAGTATTGGTCTTGAACGACATATTGACCAACCAATAAATGGGCAACAGCAATAACACCACGTAAAAGACCAGCCCAAAACGACCACGCAACGTGGCATTACGCGCTTTACGTTCAGCCTGGCTGTGAACCGGTGCTTGTTCTTTTTGTGAGATCGGGGTCGAAGAATGCGTCATGATTCGCTCCTACTTGTCTTTTTGCATGTTCATGATGGTGGTGTAAAACACCCAGCATACGAGCAAAATAATTAAGAAATACACCAACGAGAACGCCGCCGCTGGCCCCAAGTCAAATTGACCAATCGCTTGTTGCACCAATGACTGACTCAAGAAAGTTGTCGAGCTACCAGGGCCGCCACCGGTCAAGACGAAGGGTTCGGTGTAAATCATGAAGGAGTCCATAAAGCGCAATAACATGCCGATCACCAACACGTTCGCCAGTTTAGGCAATTGGATATAACGGAACACCGCCCAGCGCGATGCTTGATCGATGCGTGCGGCTTGATAGTACACTTCAGGAATAGCGCGTAAACCGGAATAGCATAAGAGGGCAATCAGCGGAGTCCAGTGCCAAACGTCCATTAGGACAACGGTAAACCAGGCGTCTGTTGGGTTAGAGGAATAGTTATAATCCATGCCTAAACCATTCATAAAAGCACCAAACAAACCAATATCCGCACGACCAAAAATTTGCCAAATAGTCCCAACAACATTCCAAGGAATGAGCAGAGGAATCGCCACCAAAATCAACGCCAAAGACGCGCCACGGCCTTTGGTTGGCATCATCAAGGCGACACAAATACCCAGAGGCACTTCGATGGCCAGAATCGTGAAGGAATACAAGAACTGACGCAGCAGCGCTTCATGCAGGCGGCTGTCTAACATGACTTGTTTGAACCACTCTGTGCCGACGAAGTAGCGCGTATAAGGGTCAAAAATATCCTGTACCGAATAGTTCACCACTGTCATCAAAGGGATGATGGCAGAGAAGGCCACGATCAGGAAAACCGGCATGACCAAAAACCACGCCTTGTTGTTTTCTACTTTAGTTTGCATGATGAGTCTCCTCGGATTGAGTGATGACCGGATCGGCCACCTCGACAAGATATTCGTCTACATACACCTTGGTCCATTGTTCCGGAAAGCTGACGTAGATTTGCCCAGATGGCACTTTTTGATCTTCGCTCAATCGAGCCTTCATCATTTGGCCATTGAACAGGAATGACAAAATTTTGTAAGTGCCCAAATCTTCCACGTAATCCACATCGACTTTAAATGCATCGTCGTTTTTTCCGTCCCATACATGGACAAATTCAGGACGAATACCGACGGTGATTTTTTTGGGTTGCATGGCGTTGAGCCGAGTCAGCATGGCGTCGCTGGTGGTGATCTCATGGTCACCAAAACGCAGGGTGTCTTTGAGCTCAACCTCGAAAAAGTTCATGCCTGGGCTACCAATAAAATAGCCAACAAAGGTATGCGCGGGTTTTTCGAACAATTCTCGGGGCGTGCCAAATTGCACAATTTGCCCGTTGTACATGACGGCGATTTTGTCAGCGAAGGTCGACGCTTCCAATTGATCGTGGGTCACGTACACCATGGTGATGTTGAATTGTTCGTGAATTTGCTTGAGTTTACGGCGCAGCTTCCATTTAAGCTGTGGATCGATCACGGTGAGTGGCTCGTCGAATAAAATCGCCGAGACATTGTCACGCACTAACCCGCGACCCATGGAAACCTTTTGTTTTTGATCGGCAGATAAGCCTTTGGCTTTGCGTTTTAGCTGGTCAGACAGTTCTAAGATATCCGCCACTTCGAAGACTTTCGATTTGATCTTGTGTTCTGGCACGCCAATGTTGCGCAACGGAAACGCTAAGTTATCAAACACCGTCATGGTGTCGTAGACCACGGGAAATTGGAAAACTTGTGCGATATTGCGTTCTTCAGGTTTCAGTTCGTTGACACGCTTACCGTCAAACAAGACTTCGCCGTTAGAGGGTTCTAACAAACCAGAAATGATGTTCAACAGCGTTGATTTGCCACAACCCGATGGGCCAAGTAACGCAAACGCGCCACCTTGCTCCCAAACGTGCGTCATTTCACGAATCGCGTAATCTTCCGGTTTTGTTGGGTTGTCTGAATAGGTATGCGCTAAGGCATTGAGTGTGATGGCGGCCATGATTATTGCTCCCTCATTCGTGCTGGGGAATGCACCATTTTGCCATTCGCATCAAAGGCGTACAGCTTGTGCGTAGGAAAATAGACTTTGATTTCTTGATCCACTTGGTAAGCATGGACCCCTGACAAATGCAGTACCAAGTCAAAATGTGGATTGTGTACGTGCAAGAAGGTTTCTGACCCACTGATTTCGGCAAGGTCAACGCGTACTGGCAATTCCAAATCGTCATCGGCATGGGGCACCAAACCAATGTGCGAGGCACGCACGCCAAATTGATATTCACCGGGTGACAAGCGACGTAAATCGTTGTTTAAACGAAAATGTACTGTGTCGTCGAAGGTGACTTCTTCTTCGCTGACACGCCCCGGCACCACATTGATGGGCGGCTCGGAAAACATTTCGGCGGTGATGATGTCTTTGGGCTGGTGGTAGACCTCGGCGGTTGGCCCCATTTGCAGCAAACGACCCTCGTTGAGTACCGCCGTGTTGCCGCCCAATGCGAGGGCTTCGTTCGGCTCTGTGGTGGCATAGATCGCAATGCAGTTACGCGCTTTAAACAGGGCACGTAATTCTTGGCGAAGCTCTTCGCGCAATTTGTAATCAAGGTTTACCAAAGGCTCATCGAACAAGATAATTTGTGAGTCTTTCACCAATGCGCGAGCCATGGCGGTACGTTGCTGTTGCCCGCCAGACAGTTGTAAGGGCAAACGATCGAGGAAAGGGTCAATGCGCAGCATGGTCGCGGTTTCGCGTACTCGACGATCGACTTCGGTTTCGTCCATGTTCGCTAGGCGCAGTGGCGACGCGATATTTTCGTAAACCGTCAGGTTGGGGTAGTTAATGAATTGTTGGTACACCATGGAAATGTTGCGTTCGCGCACGGGCATGCCGGTCACGTCCACCCCATTCATGAGGATTTTACCTTTGGTGGGTCGGTCTAGGCCGGCCATGAGGCGCATCAGCGTGGTTTTGCCGGACAAGGTGCGTCCGAGCAAGACGTTGAAAGAGCCGGGTTCTAGGGTCAAATTGACCTCGTCGATCCACGTCTCGCCTTCAACAACGCGCGATACATTCTGCAGCGTCAGAGACATTGTGAGTACCTTTTTTGTTGTTATTATTTTGGGTGTTCAATGTGATGTGCGGTGCAAAAGTGAACGCACACAAGACAACCCTTATGATGTAATACATTACAAAACCTGTGCCAAAAATATTTTATTGGTATTATCTGTTTATAAATTATTGATAAATAACAATTTATTGTCTTTTCTTAAACGAATGTGATGGTTTTCGCTTTCGAACAGGGACTGTTCACGAGTGTTCAAAGTGTTTACAGTTCCTCATTAAAATGAACATTTCATGCACACTGCTCGTATTTTGGGTCGGTTGTGTTGGAGTCGGATATGCACGAAGAACAAAAACAAAAAAACACGACGACCACCGAAAATACGGCCACAGAGAGCACGGCACTTTTGCCAGAAAGCGGTGTATGGCAAACCCATAAAGAGCGTATTCAAGCGTCTTGGTATCGTTGTGAGCAGTTTGGTCTGGATCACACCAGCCAGCCGGATTTTGCGGCTCTGCCAAAAGGCACCTTGAACGATTTGGTCGACCAGCACCGCAGTTTGTTGGAAACCACGGAAAACGAAGTGTTGCCGTATTACGAAAACATTCTGAGCAACTCGGCGTGCATGATTGTGTTGGCAGATCGTCAAGGACATGTGCTGAACACATGGGGACAGCCGCGCTTTGGCAGCGCAGCGGAACACGGTTTAATAGGCGGTAATCAGTGGACGGAAATGGGCGTTGGCACCAATGCCATTGGCACCGCGCTGATCACCGGTGAGGCCATTCAAGTGGGGCGGGACGAACATTTTCTGCGCGCTAACCGTTTTATGGTTGGGTCTGCCTCGCCCATTTACAACACGAAAAACGATCTTGTCGGCGTGCTCGATATTTCATCCGACGCCTATTTGCCGCAAGACCATACCTTTGGCATGGTCAAACTCATGTCGCTCAGTGTGGAAAATAGACTGATCTTTTCGGCGTTTCAGCAAGAGCATTTCATCCTCAGTTTTAATACCAATGTGGTCAGTTTGGACAGTCATTGGTCGGGTATTTTGGTGCTCGACGAAAACGGCACCATTGTCTCGGCCAACCGCCGTGCTGAAGTCGTCTTAGCGCGAGATTTGGCGTTGCTCAATATTAACCAAATTTTTGACATTGAAATGCGCGAAATCAAGCACCATCCGGTAAGCTTACCGATGAAATTGATCGCCATGGGGCGCTATCAGTTTTATGTCAAAGTGATTCCGCCGGTGCAGCAAATTATGCGCGTACCAGACTTTCGTCAGCGCACGGAATATGTGTCGCCAAAATCAACTAAACCGCTTGCCACAAAAGAGGTAGAGACTGATTTGCAAAAAAACGTATCGACGGATTTGCCTGACAATGTGATTCCACTTGCTGAGTTGCAACATGGCGACGAACGAGTTGAGCGATTAGTGCGTCAAGCTCATAAGATCATGGAAAAAGACATTCCTATTTTGATTCATGGCGAAACGGGGGCGGGAAAAGAGATTTTTGTGCGCAGTTTGCATTACCACAGCTCCCGTGCCAAAGAGATGCTGGTGGCGGTGAATTGTGCAGCAATTCCTGCTGAATTGGTGGAGTCTGAACTATTTGGTTATGAAAAAGGCGCTTTTACAGGCGCACAAAACCGGGGCTCGATAGGCCTGATTCGGCGCGCCCATCGCGGCACCTTATTTCTGGATGAAATCGGTGAAATGCCCATGGCAGTACAATCACGTTTGTTGCGTGTACTACAAGAAAGAGTCGTCACGCCTTTAGGCTCAACAGAGACCTATCCGGTGGACATTAAGCTGGTGTCGGCGACGAATCGCACCTTAAAGGACGAGGTGAAAGCAGGGCGTTTTCGACAAGATTTGTATTATCGCATTTCAGGGTTGAACATTGAGTTACCGGCGTTGCGTGAGCGTTCTGACAAGGCGAGGCTGATTCAATATTTACATAATCGACTGAGAAAAGAAGAGCCAGGCCCGGCTTTATCGCCCGCGATGATTGATTTATTGGTGACGCACCCTTGGCCGGGCAACATGCGACAGCTTGCTCATGTGTTAAAAGTCGGCATGGCCATGGCCGACGAAGAGGTGTTGGAAGAGTGGCATTTGCCGGATGATTTTTTCGATGACCTTGATGAAAGCGGTCTTGGTAAGACCAATGACAAGGTGGAAAATCAGCAGACTGCGACGTCAAACACAGCACAAGAAGAGCCGTTGGAAACACTCATACCGCGTTTACTGAGTGAATTTAAAGGCAATGTGACTCAAACGGCGAAAAGCGCCGGCGTGAGTCGTAATACCGTGTACAAATACGGTAAGTTAAAAGACAATGGCGATAACGAGTGACAAAGACGATAAAGGGCGACCTATGATAAAGCAAAGTGTGTGTTGGTGTGTGATGGCTCTGCTCTTATCTGCGTGCGCCGCACCTTTGACAAAGCATGTTCAAGGCGACGAGGTGGCGATTCATTTTCCGTTGTACCACGCGTGGTACAACGATCAGGAAATCTTATACATCACCACAGATGTGTCGGATCAAGCCATTGCCATTGAGAAAAAAGCCAACTATGCGCCTCGTCTTCGAGACGCTCTGCCCAGATACCCAAGATCACCAGGCGTAAAAAGTGCTTTAGAGCGGGTGTATGCTTTTCCAAACCAAGAGCAAGCATGGAATGTGTTTCCTTCTGCGCCTCAGCCGTTAGGACCAAGCAGCGAAGACAAGCAGTATTCGCCTTTGTGGTTAATGTACACAGTGGTGTGGAAAGACCCAAGTAAAGCCCGTGAACTTAGGTCGGAAGAGGCCATTTTCGTGGCAGAAGACGAGGGGCTAGTGACCGTTGAGCGAACCGACGTGGTGCTCAATTGTCCTGTGTTGCCGTTTTCGCTGAAGGAACCCCATCTGCTATTCGATCGCTGAGAGCACTTTTAACATGCGTAGGAAGGCGTCGACAGATTTTACCGATGCGGACTCGTGCATGGTGTGATAGCCAATGGTTGGTATTTGAATGGTGGTGCCATCCACCAAACCATTCGATGCCGCGATAATACGCCCCAACTCCGTACTGCCTAACGAACTCGGCGGCAAGCCTTGTTCAGCGCGTTTGGCGTTTTCACTTTCCACGTAACGGTTTTTATACAAATACGAGATGCCGTTGTCTTTGCATAAGCTTTCTAATAGCTGAGTGCTGTCTGTATTAAAAGTGGCGTTGGCGTCTTTCTCACGTAGTACAAGCAGCTGTTCATTGGCGGCGTCTAAGTTAGGGAACGGGCTGGTGTCCACCACAAACAAGCGGTTCGTTGAGCCACCGAAACGTCGAAACCATTCCAATAAATAACGCCAGCTTTTGCCGGCTTCTTCTTGGGCGGTGAAAAACGCCGTGCCTTTAAAGCCATGGTCAAATAAATGCACTAAGGCGGCGGCGGAAATCACGTTGTCGAGCTGACCTTCCAGTCGATCATCAACCTTTTGCAATTGGTCTTTAAACGCGATGGGCGTGCCAGCGACCACGCCTTCAAGCCCGTCGATTTCAAAAATTAAGTTGTTGCGAAATTCACACACGTAGGAACTTTTGATGACGCCTTTGCCGCGGTATATGCCAGACCAAGGCTCATAGGCATACACTTCTTCATGGTTGAAGCGTTCTGTTACTTTAGTCATCAATTCTTCTGAGACCGAATTGTTCAATAAATCGGTGCGATTGGCCGATACAAACGCCGCGTATTGGAATTCATTTGGCCCTGTGCACACTAAACCGTGGCGATCGATGTGTGCGGAAAACATGGTGCTAAAAGGGTCGCTGCCTTGAGCGACGAGTAGGCCTTCGTACCAGGTGACTTTCGCCCCTCGTTCTTCTAATTCGCGCTGTAATACGCGCAAGAAAGAGTGTTCTGCGCCCACTACGCTAGGAGCGCGAACGAGCAGTTTGAGTAGGTCGATAAAGTCATCACTAGGCATGCAAAAAGGTTCCAAAAAGAAAGAAGAAAGCGAAGGCTCGTTTATAAACTGAATGGATGAAATTACATACTATTTTTTTCGGTTATCGAAACGATAAGTTTGACTTATGTTGCCCTGAGACGGCGCATTTTCATGACAAAAATTATAAAAATGCCATAAAGAGTGGCACCAAGCTTAAACTTAAATGCTATTCTTCTAGTCATTTTTTAGGAATGGAATCAGGACTATGCCAGCCAAAGAATTGCTTTCGGATTTGTTCGTAGAAACACTCGAGCAAGCCATGGACGCGGTCGTTGTGATCGATTCGAACAATCAAGTGGTCTTTTATAACGGTGCTGCTGAGCAACTATGGGGCTATAAAAAAGCCCAAGTGGTTGGACAGAATGTCAAACTTCTTGTTCCTGACAATATCAAACCTCACCACGATGGTTTTGTGAATGCGAACCGTGAGTCGGGTGTGGACAAAATAGTCGGCACCAATCGTGAAGTCGAAATTGCCTGCCAAGACGGATCCACGAAATGGGGCTCCATGTCGATTTCGAAAGTCAGCGTGGATGGGGCGAATTTGTACACCGCGTTTGTAAAAGACGTCACGGGTGCGGTTATTGAGCGCAGACGCATCGAAATGCTGTCTCTAGTCACCGATAAAACCAATAACGCCATTTTCATCACGGATGCCAACTGGAAAGTGGTGTACATCAACCAAGGTTTTACCTCGATTCTAGGGTATCAAGATGAGGATATTATCGGCCGCACGCCGATCTCTGTGATTGCGCCAGGTTACAATCATTTAGACTTGGTGAATGTGCGTAAAACGCTGTTTAGTGGGGTAGCCATTAACGAAGATGAATTGCTGCAAAGTAAATGTGGACAAAAGGTCTGGTGTTCCGTCATGAGTAATCCTGTGTTTGATGACACAGGAAAGTTCACCCATGTGGTGACCATATTGTCGGACATCACCAAGACCAAGCTGCATGAAGTGATGCATTCTTGCATGTTAGGTGCCATTGCTCGTGACCAGCCCCTGTCGATTATTATGGAATACGCTTGCCATGAGATCAGCCGTATTACCAATAATGGGATTATTCCAGCCATTTTGCAGATAGATGAACACAATAATTTGCAACTATTGTCCGCACCACAATTGCCTAGTCGTTATCGAAAAATATTGCATGATATTAGGATAGGTAATGGTGTTGCGTCGTCTGGTACTGCGGCGTATTTAGGCGAATCTGTGCTGGTTACCGACATTGATGATGATCCTTTGTGGGATGGCTACCGAGAGCGAATTCTGCCTTTCGGTTTTAAAGGTTGTTGGTCGACGCCAATTAAAGACAGTCAAGGCGGGTCGATCGGTGTGATTGCGTTTTATCGTAAGGACAATCAGGCGCCCTCTGAATTAGAACACCAACTGATTAATGTACTGGGCCCCTTGTGCGCTTTGGCTATCGAGCGTGAAAAACAGCGCAAGGATATACGTCACCTTGCTTATTACGACAGCTTAACCAAGCTGCCCAATCGCAGCATGCTGCACGCCAAGGCAGAGCAATCCCTTAGAGAAGTGCAGCAACTAAAAGGCAGTTTGGCTGTATTGTATGTGGATGTAGACCGCTTTAAGCAGGTGAACGATACGTTTGGCCAGCCAGAGGGAGACAAGTTGCTGATTGAAATCGCCGACCGGTTAAAGCGTAAGTGCGTGAACGCCGACATTTGTGGGCGCTTGTCTGGTGATGAATTTTTGTTGGTGGTGATGGGCAAACACACCAGCGATCTGAATTACTTTATCGAAGAGCTGCGTTTGTCTATCGCTTGTCCTACAACGATCGACGGCACCTTGTATTCGCCGTCGGCCAGTATAGGGGTCAGTATTTTTCCAGAAGACGGCCAAGACATTGGTACCTTGATTCACCGGGCAGATATGGCCATGTATCAAGCAAAAGTCGCGGGCAAAGGGCGCTTTTCGTTTTTCAGTCACGAACTTAACCAGCTGGCGTTGGAGCGACAAGAGCTAGAGGTAGAGTTGCAAAGATCCATCCTCGATAATCAGTTAGAACTGCATTATCAGCCACAGGTTCATATGAAAACTGGCAGGTTGTACGGAGTGGAAGCCTTGGCTCGTTGGAATCACCCGAAATTTGGCGCCGTGTCACCAGCACGCTTTATTCCTTTAGCGGAGGAGTGTGGCCTAATCGGTGATTTGAGCAAGTGGGCGCTTAAAGCCGCTTGCCAGCAAATGGCGATCTGGCGCAACAAAGGTGTGGCGATTCCGGCGGTGTCGGTAAACCTGTCGCCGTTGAATTTTCATAATAAAGATTTGTGCAGTCAAATCATGGCCGAGTTGGAAAATAATCAGCTTCAGCCATCGGACATTACCTTGGAGCTGACCGAGAGCGTGCTGCTAGATTCAAATCCGAGCACCATGGAAGTGTTGCATGAGATTCACAGCAAGGGCATTCGCTTTTCCATAGACGATTTTGGCACCGGCTATTCAAGTTTGAGTTATCTGCGTAAAATCCCGATCAAAGAACTTAAACTGGACAGTAGTTTTGTGTTTGAGTTAGAGCAAGACGACACCAGCCAAACCCTCAGTAAAGCCGTACTGCAAATTGGCGAAAGCTTAAAGCTAGATGTGGTCGCCGAGGGGATAGAACGACAGGAGCAATACGACATTCTTAAACTCCAAGGTTATCATGTGGCCCAGGGCTATCTGTTTTCGAAACCATTAAACGCGGTGGAAATCGCTGAATGGGTGACTAACGCCAATACCATCATAGTGCCGTCTTGAGCGAGCTAAACAGCGGCACTCACCTTAGCCGCCGAAAGCGTTTGCCAGAAAAAGAGCTGGTGGCTTTATTTGCATTAATGATGTCTTTGACGGCGTTAAGCATGGACGCCATGTTGCCGGCTTTTGCTCAAATAGCTGAATCCCTAGCGATCGTGGATTATCAGCAAACCCAATGGTTTGTCTCGGCGATGATTTTAGGCATGGTGTTTGGTGAGCTGTTGTTCGGGCCTTTATCCGATGCCATTGGTCGTAAAAAAAGCATCTTGTTGGGCATTGGCGTGTACGTGATTGGCTCGATTGTGGCGGTTTTGGCGTCGTCGATTGAAGTGTTTTTACTGGGGCGCTTGATTCAGGGGTTTGGTGTGGCAGGGCCGAAAATTGTGTCTCGCGCCTTGATTCGAGATTTGTACAAGGGCGCGGCAATGGCGCGCATCATGTCGTTTGTGATGATGGTGTTTTTGTTGGTGCCCATGTTGGCGCCATCGGTTGGGCAGTTGGTTATGCAGGTTGCGGATTGGCGCTGGATCTTTGCCTTGCTGATTGTTCAAGCGACGATTGCTGCGACCTGGCTATTGATTCGTCAACCAGAAACCCTGTCAGTAGCTGATCGTATTCCATTGAATCGAAAACGCCTTCTGATTGACGTGAAAATGATTGTCAGCCGTCGTGAGGTGATGGCGTTCACCGTCTTGTTGGGGGCCATTTTTGGCGCGTTAATGATGTACATCAGTACGGCGCAGTCCTTGTTTCAAGATGTGTATCAAACCGGTGATAAGTTCCCCTTGTACTTTGCCGTGATGGCCATTGGCTCGTCGGCGATTAACTTCTTTAACGCCAAAATTGTTCAGCGAGTGGGCATGTTACGCTGCGTGATGAGTGCATTAAGTGTCTTATTAACCGCTTCTTCTGTGTTACTGATTTCCACCTTGATGTTCGACGGTGTGCCGCCTCTATCGTGGTTTATGACCTTGGGTATCATTATGTTCGCCTGTTTTGGAATGATTTTCGGTAACGTCAACGCCATGGCCATGGAGCCTTTGGGCGCGGTAGCTGGGCTGGCGTCGTCGTTGATTTCGTCCTTATCGAGTTTATTGGCTATTATCTTCGCTACCCTGATCGGGCAATTCTACTTCGGTACCGTCACACCGTTAGCGAGCGGTTTTGTGATTTTCTCCCTGCTGGCTTTGATTATGTTGCTGTACGGTAATCGAGTGCAAATAAGGTAGAATACGCCCTCACATTTAGTATGAGTGCGCGTATGTCTTCTTCTGTTGCTGCTTCCACATCGTTAGGAAAGCAGCTCTTCTCTATGACTTGGCCGATGTTGTTCGGCATCTTATCCTTGATGAGTTTTCAACTGGTCGACAGTGCCTTTATCGGCCAATTGGGTGTATTGCCTTTGGCGGCACAAGGGTTCACCTTACCGATTCAAATGGTGGTAATTGGTCTTCAAGTCGGTTTGGGCATTGCCACCACAGCGATTATTTCTCGAGCATTGGGCGCTGGAAACCATGGCTATGCCAAGCAGCTCGGTGGCTTGGTGCTGGCGATCGGTAGCATTGGTATTGCCGTGTTTGGTGTGCTGGTGTGGTTGTTACGTCATCCTATTTTGGCTCTTCTTAGCGCACCAGAATCGATTTTCCCTGTGGTCGATGGGTATTGGCCACATTGGCTGCTCAGTGCTTGGGTTGGGGCATTATTGTATTTTTATTACAGCATTTGTCGCTCAAATGGCAATACGCTGTTGCCGGGCATTATGATGGTGGTAACCAGTGTCTTGAATGTGCTGTTAGACCCGATTTTTATTTTCACATTAGACCTTGGATTAGAAGGCGCCGCCATGGCGACCACGCTGTCGTTTGTATTGGGGCTGATAATCATGGTGCCACTGGTGGCACGTAAGCATTGGGTAACCGTGGATTGGCAAGATTTGAACGTCACAAAAAGTGTTATGGCCATCGGGCACATTATGGGGCCTGCGATGGTCAGCCAGTTATTACCGCCAGTGTCGTCTGTGCTGGCGACCAAACTCATTGCCGGCTTTGGCACCGCGGCGGTAGCCTCATGGGCGCTCGGGTCGCGCTTCGAGTTCTTTGCGATTGTGTCCGCGTTGGCGCTGACCATGTCCATCCCTCCTATGGTCGGCCGATTATTGGGCGCGAAAAAAGTGGATGACATCCGCCACCTTGTTTTTATTGCGGTGCGTTTCATTATCGGCTTTCAATTACTTGTTGCGCTTGCGACCTTTTTCGCCTCCGAACCCTTGTCACAACTACTGACCAGCGAGATGGAAGTGTCGACTATTTTGAATTGGCATCTGATGCTAGTGCCGATCAGTCTGGGCTCTTTAGGAGTGTGTATGCTGATGGTGTCGGTGTCCAACGCCTTGGGCAAATCCTATACGGCGCTTACTATCTCGGCATTGCGGCTGTTTGCTTTCTTTTTGCCTTGTTTGTGGATCGGTTCTGAAATCGCGGGTTTAAAAGGCCTCTTCATCGGTATTTTAATTGGTAATTTATTGGCTGGTTGGTGTGCGTGGCGTATGTACTTACGAACGCTCGCCATCGTTGAGCGTGATGTATAAATGATATAACATAACACTCTAATGTAGGTAAATTGCAATTGAAAGCCTAGTTGATAATGAATGTCATTTGTATATAATGCTCGCTATGCCTGAATTATAATTATTGGAGAATTATTGTGGACGCCTTGGTGAAACAGAAGATAATCGCTTTTTTAGAGGTCGGTGGGCCAGTTGTATGGATACTGATGGTGTTTTCTGTGGTGGCGTTGACCATAGTGTTGCTGAAACTGTGGCAGTTCGCGGCGTTGCGTGCAGAGAGTACCAAGCGTGCAGAGTTAGCCTTGGCGCAATGGCGAGCAGGCGCGGCAGATAAATCTCTTGCGTTGCTTAATGAGAAACGTCCTATTGATGCCTTGGTGAGTTACACCATGCGCGCCATGCTGACGGCCGAGGCCAATGTTGAGGTGATTCGTGAAGAAGCCGAGCGTCGTGCGATGAACCGATTGAGCCAGCTGCGTGCTTACCTTCGTCCATTGGAAATCATCGCCACTTTGAGCCCTTTGTTAGGCTTGTTGGGGACAGTATTAGGCATGATCACCGCGTTCCAACAAATGGAAGGCGCGGGCAATCAGGTCGATCCTTCTGTGTTGTCAGGCGGTATCTGGCAAGCCTTGTTAACCACGGCCGTTGGGTTGGCAGTAGCCATTCCTGTGGTGACCTTGCACAGCTGGTTGGAGCGTAAAGTAGAGCGTATTGCTCACAATATGAACGATATGGTGACTCAAGTTTTCACTGTGAAAGCCGTCAATCTGGTCTCATCACAGGCGCATCACACTGTTTCAAAACGTGATGCAGAAACCGGCAGTGACAAGGATAAAGCCTTGCATGCCGCTTAATATTTCCCAACCTAAACGCAAAAACGCAATTAGTTTAACGCCACTGATCGATGTGGTGTTTATTCTATTGTTGTTCTTTATGTTGACCTCCAGCTTTGTGCCTTGGCGCATTGTGGATACGCCTTTATCGGTGGCAACAGACGCCCCTGCTGCCCCAGAAGAGCGCGTCAATGTGATTCTCACGTTGAAGCAAAACAATGGCCAAGTGTGGGTAAACGACGAGGTGCTGAGCCTGTCAGATTCGTCTGTGTTTCAAACTTTGGTCAGCGACAATGGTGATGCGGTGTTTATTATCCAAGCAGAGGATGGGGTGACTTTACAGTCGTTAATGAGCCTAGCTGATCGCTTGAAACTTAACGGCGCTGAAACAGTTTCCATCGCCAATGCCTTTGCTATGCCGGAGGCGAAATGAAAATAGCCGCAAAATACGCCGCCAGAAAAGCCAACGACGATGACAACATGGTGCCACTGATCAATGTGGTGTTCTTAATGTTGGTGTTTTTTATGGTCGCTGGACAAATTCGCAAAGCTGACCCAATCCCCGTCATTCCCCCTCAATCTATCAATGATACGCGTGCGGCCACCGACCCAAATATTGAGATAGTGGTGGGCGCCGACAATATTCTGTATGTGGATGATGTGCTGTTTACCGTTGAAGATGTGCAAGCTTACTTGGAGCAAGCGTTTTCCAGCGCGGTCAACCCCGACGCTTTTTGGGTGCAAATCAAAGCCGATGGCGATATTCCTTTAGATTCGCTACGGCCCATTTTCAATCAAGTGCGTTTAGCGGGACTGACCAAGGTCAGTTTGGCTACTCAACTAGAGAGAGAAGCAAAATGATCGCCACACGACATTGGGTACTGGCTGGTGGCTTGGCAATTTCTGTGCATGCGCTGGCGTTTTATGCGGTGTTTAACTCACCACCACAAGGCAGCCAAGCGCCCGGTTCTCAAGGTATAGAGTTTGATTTAGGCATGGTGGGCGATTTGGGCGTTGCGGCACAAACCACCATGGCTCAAGAAGACGTGCAAGAAGTCGAAGAGATAATAGAAGAGCCTATCGAAGAAGTGGTTGAAGACATCGTCGAGCCTGAACCTGTTATCGAACCAGAACCCGTTGTCGAGCCTGAACCTGTTGTTGAACCTGAGCCGATTATTGAGCCAGAACCTATTGTTGAACCTAAACCAGAGCCAGTGGTTAAACCAGAACCTGTTGAGGTAAAACAGGCCTCGCCCATTGAAGTGGAAAAGCCTAAGCCTAAGCCAATACCGAAAAAAGAGCCGAAGCCAAAACCGAAACAAGAACCAAAGGTAGAGCCTAAACCACTCCCTAAAAAAGTGCCTAAAAAAGAGCCAGCACCTGTCAAGCCCATGCCTAAAAAGATTGCACCGCCTTCCGCGGCAAATCAAAAGGCCACCACGGGCAGCGCCAACTCAGCCAGTACAGGTGGAAACCCGGGTGCTAAGGCCGACTATTTTACACAGCTTACCGCCGTATTAGGCAGTAATAAGCGTTACCCGAGGGCGTCTCGTCGTCGTAGTGAGGAAGGGGTCGTGTCTTTGTCGTTTGTGGCTCATGCAGACGGTTCCGTGTCTGATGTGAGAATTACTGAGAGTTCTGGGCATCGACGTCTTGATGATGCGGTGCTGGACATGATTAAGCGCTCAGTGCCGTTGCCACCTTTTACCAAAGGTATGGTGGAAAGTGAGTTGCGCATTAATTTACCTGTCTCCTTCAAACTGAGCGACTTACGTTAGTCGCTCAGTATTCTTAGTTGAGTTGCTCTGCTTATTGAGCGATCAGTTTCGCTGGCGCTGGATGCTTGGGCAGTAATAACCAAACCTTGCCAAAGTGCTTGAGTTGCCCTGCGTGTACATGGGCTTCTTCGCCAATACCCTGATACCAATCGATATGACCAGGGCCTTTTATTGCGCCGCCTTTGTCTTGGGCGAGTAATAACCGAAACTCGTGCCCCATTAAGTTGCCATAGGCGTCCAGTTTGGGGACTTGCGCGAGCAGAATGGAACCGAGCGGAATCACGCTGGGATCAACCGCTGCTGAGTAAAGTGGTGTGAGTGGCACATTGGCCGCGCCGACAGGCTTTTCTGGGCCTTCACTGAAAAACAAATAACTGGGATTGGTGGAGAGCATTTCGCGATTGCGTTCTGGGTGATCTTTGAGCCACTGGCGAATGCTTTGGGCTGAAATGTCCGCCCGATCAATTTCGCCCCGTTCGATAAGTTCTTTGCCTAAACTGCGATACGCATGACCATTTACGCCTCCCCACGACAAGAGTTTGCGCTCGCCATCTTCGTATTCCACCACGCCCGAGCCTTGCACATGCAGAAAGAAGTTATCCACTAAACTGGCGGTGTAGGCGATCTCTAGCCCTTGGCCTGCTAATGCGCTATTAAAGTCGATGTCTTCGCGAGAAGGGAAGTTGCCTTCGGCATCCCGCTGGGTGGGTTTACGATAAAGCGGGTAGCGATACACCTCGTCGGGTAGGTGTCGAACGGGCAAAATTGGCACATAGTAACCGGTAATCTGTACATTGCCCCGCTGGTCTTGTCCGGCCAATTGGTGAGCAATCAGTTGGGGCTGTTTGGTTGGATCAACAAGCCATTGACCGATTTCTTGTGCGACTTGTTTTAGATCGGCCACGCTGGTTTGGGTGTTTTCCAGTAAAAAGGTTTTGTCGCTGATTTTGTTTAAGTAGGCAATGTGCTGCTGCAGCCCTGCTTGAAAGCTTTCGTCTGGCATGGGCAAGCCTGGAGGAAGGCTTTCTTTTAGATATAGGGTATCGCGTTTGAGCGCGGTGGCGTCGCGGCCATTGTTTGCAAAGTCATTAGATTGATCAATTTCGGTGACGCTGCAACCGGCAAATACAACCAAAGACGCCAGACTGACAAGGCGAAAAAGGGGGCGTCTTGGTGTACGGTTTGTTGGAAGTATTGACATCATACGCTCTATTTTTTTGTGAAGGATTTAACAACAAAGTGAGACCACAGCTTGCGTGCTAGGTTCAAAAACTTAGGTGCTCATAGGCTTGGCGCAGACTAATAAAGGTGTCTTGATCGCCGCCACGATCTGGGTGATGTTGTTGTGCGAGCTTACGATATTGCTGTTTGATGTCAGCTTTACTCGGATTGGTGTTGTCGATCTGTAAGGTTTTGAGGGCGGCCTCCCGATCCCCAGAGACACTGATACCCGTATAAAAACTATTCAGTAAATCGGAGACATCACTGGCGTTGGTTTTCTCGTACTCGCTCCAATCCAGATAATAGCTGGCTAACTTTGCGTCGACGCTGATGTCCAATGAACTTGTGTCTGAGGAGGTGTTGTCGGAGGCGTTGCATTCTTTGGCGCTGACTAAAGAAATACGCAAAGCGCTGATATTGAGCAGCAGGTGTTCGTCTTGCCAGAGGCTTTGTTGCAGCTGATACAAGGCATTCATGATTAAGAAATGCTGGCGAAACAGTGTTAAATTGGCATCGTCGGCCAGCTGGTTGAACTCGGGTAATTGTTCTTTTAGGGCTTTTAAAATAGCAAACTCGGTGGTGCCATCAGGATGATGTTTTAACAGAGTAAGAATAGGGCCGACCAAGGGGTTTTTCATATCAAGCTCGTTTAGGTTATCGTTATTAACAGTGTAGCAACTAAAGATTAAAGGCAAAAATATGTTGTGGATTATCGGGATTGTGCTGGCCTTGGTGCTGATTGTTGGGCCGAGTGTTTGGGTAAAATACACGTTAAAACGCTACGCAACCGACCGTGAGGATTTACCTGGTACCGGCGGCGAGCTGGCGACGCATTTGGTGAAGCGTTTTGAACTGAATGAAGTGAAAATTGAAGCGACCAAAGAGGGTCAGGATCATTTTGATTTTGGCCAACATAGAGTGCGATTAAGCCCTAGTGTGTTAAGTGGTCGTTCGTTGACGGCGGTGGCCGTGGCAGCCCATGAAGTGGGTCACGCTATTGCCCATGAAAAGAAGCAGAAAATCTCTCACTTAAGTACTCGCTATCTACCACTTGCTCACCTTGCTCGCCGTATTACCGCGGGTCTGTTGCTAGGTTGGCCTGTTATTTCGGCTTTGTTGCATTTGCCTTATGCAGTGCCTTTGCATGCGGCTGTGGTGGGGTTATCTGGGTTCTTAGCGGTGATTGTGCAACTGGCGATTTTACCCGAAGAGTGGGACGCCAGTTTTAACAAAGCTTTGCCGATTTTAACCGAGGGCAACTACATTCCACATAGTGATCTACCTAAAGTGAAAAAAATCCTCACCGCCTGCGCGATGACTTACGTTGCTGCTGCCTTGGTTAGAGTACTCTTTGTATGGCGATGGTTTAAGCGCTAGTCCTTGTGATGCGGCTTTTTCCTTTATCTCCATTATGCCTCCCATATTTTCATGTAGACTAAATTATTTATTCGAGCGCGAGCGACTCGTTTTTATCGACTAAAGGGCATCCGGTGCGCATTCCAATAGTAACTAAGCTGTTCGTGTCTTTGTTTATCACCAGCGTGGCGTTGGTGGCGGGCATGGCGTTTTTGGTGAGCTACAGTTTTAAATCCGGTTTCCAAGACTATCTGAATCAACAAGAGAAAAAGCAGGTCATTGAATACGCCGCGACCTTGTCAGATTACTATTCGAAAGAAGATGGATGGCAGCAACTCATTGAGCACCCTGATATCTGGGGAGCATTTCTTGGCGATCAAGACGGCTCTGCGCCGAGGCAGCCTCCTGAGCGCCATGTATTAAATTTCCCCCAAATGGACTCACCGCCGCGAAATGAAGAAGAGCGTCGCTTTCCGCCACCCCCTCAAACTTCCCCAGTGGAAGAGTTAGGGCCTATCAGTCATCGTATTCATTTGTTAGATGCGCAACGCCAATGGGTCATAGGCGTCCCACCGGCTCTAGATAAAGCGTCCTTCCAATGGTTGGAGGTGCCTGTTATCTCTGGTACAGAAACAGTGGGCTGGTTGGTGCTACAGCAAAGAAACCTAGTAACGGGGCCGTTGGTGGTGCGTTTTTATGAACAGCAGCAGAGCAACTTATTGTGGATTATTGGCTTGGCGGGTCTAACTTCTTTGGTCGTAGCCTTGTTTTTAGTGCGCTATTTTTTATCTCCGTTGAAACACCTCAAAGAAGGCGCGAGCGCCTTATCTAATGGCGATTACGATTTCGTCTTTGAGGGCAAAAGTAACGACGAATTCGCCGCTTTAGCAGACAGTTTCCAGTTGTTGCTGCAAAGTCTAAAAAAGCAAAAAGAATCACGAGAACAATGGCTGGTGGATATTTCCCATGAGTTACGCACCCCCATTGCCGTGCTGCGCAGTGAGCTAGAAGCGATACAAGATGGCATTCGCCAAGCCGACATGCAACGAATCGATTCCATGCACCATCAGGTGATGGGATTACGCCGTTTGGTGGACGATTTGTACCTGCTTTCCAAAACCGACTCTGGTGTTTATCAGATGAATTGGCAGCCTCTGAATTTGGTGACCTTGGTGCAAAGATTGATCCATCAGTTTGACGCCAGGGCCATGGAAAAAGGGCTGCACATTGAATTGATCGCCTCTAGTGATCCTGTGATATTAAAGGGCGATGAAAAGACCTTGGAGCAGTTATTGGTGAATGTTTTAGAAAACAGTTTACGTTACACCGATGCGCCAGGGAGTATTCAGGTGTCGATTATTGACCAAGAGGAAAATGTGGGCGTGTGTGTAGAGGATTCCTTGCCTGGTGTGGCCGCAGAGCACTTGCCGAATGTATTTCGTCGTCTATACCGTGTTGATCAATCCCGCAGCCGCCAACACGGTGGTTCAGGGTTGGGATTGTCCATCTGTCGTAATATTGTCACCATGCACGGCGGTGACATTAGGGCGAGAGCGTCGACGCTGGGTGGTTTGGCTATTGATATAACATTGAAAAAAGAGAGTGGAACATGAGCGACACAAGAAAGTTTGTCTTAGTAGTGGAGGATGAACCGACCTTGTCGGCTATTCTATGTGAATACCTTGAGCACGCCGGTTTTCGGACGAAAAGCCTAGAAGATGGCGCGCAGGTAGTGAATACGGTGAAGCAACTGGCACCTGATCTGATTATTTTGGATTTGATGCTACCGAACAAAAATGGCTTGGACATTTATCGTGAAATTCGCCTGTTCAGTCAAGTGCCAGTGATTATGGCGACAGCCAAAGTGGAAGAAATTGACCGCCTTATTGGCCTGGAGCTGGGAGCAGATGATTATATTTGTAAGCCATACAGTACCCGAGAAGTGGTGGTTAGGGTGAAGAACATTTTGCGTCGCAACGATGCCCCCACGTTTGTACCAGAAGATGGACTAAAAATTGAAGAATTGTCGATGACCGTTTTATACCGACAACAGCGCATTCCACTCACTCCGGCAGAGTTTAAAATTTTGGCGTTCTTGCACAAAAATGCCAGCAAGATCTACAGCCGTGAGCAATTGATGGACAACATATATTCCGATAATCGTGTAGTGGCGGATCGAGCCATTGATAGCCACATTAAGAATTTGCGTAAAAAATTGGCCGAAGCCAGCCCGGGTTCCGACTACATTAAATCTGTTTACGGTGTGGGTTATAAGTTTGACGATTAGTCGCTGTTATCTCCATATTGAATACAAATTCAATGCCTATACTGCCCGTCGTAAATTATCGACGTGGTGTCTAAGAGACGCCTGAGGAAGTACAAAATGAAGACAGTATTTTCAGCCACTATGTTGCCTGTTTTAACGGCAAGTATGTTAGCGCTTTTCTCTCTGAATACTCTGGCGAATGAGCCACCGAGAAGCCCACCTTCGTTTGAACAAATGGACGCAAACGGTGATCAGGTTCTGACGAAAGACGAAGTGCAAGGCCCATTGCTAAATGACTTTGATCGTTTTGATACGGATCACAATGGTTCTTTAAGCGAAGCTGAGTTACCTGCGCCACCTAGTCATTAAGGTCGTTCTGTAAGCAGTCCAATGGCACTGGACACAGTATGATCGCAATAATCCGCCTCTTTCTAATGAAAGAGGCGGATTTTTTTTAGCGTTGTTTGGTTTCAAACTCTGGATGAATCCAAACAGGGGCGTTTAGACTCGGCAAGGCCTCTTTGCCCAAAATCATGTCGGCGGCTTTCTCTGCCACCATGATGGTAGGGGCGTTAAGATTGCCATTGGTGATGGTGGGGAAAATTGACGAATCCACAACGCGTAAATTTTCAATACCGCGCACCTGACAGTACTCATTAAGCACAGCCATTGGGTCATTATCGTCGCCCATTTTACAAGTGCAAGACGGATGATAGGCGCTTTCCACGTTGTCTTTTACCCATTTATCGATGTCGGCATCGCTCTGAATGTGTAAACCTGGCTGAATTTCTTCACCGCGAAAATCCTCCAGCGCCGATTGTTGCAGCACTTCGCGTGTTAGGCGAATGGTGTCGCGCCAGTCTTGCTTATCTTGCTCGGTCGAAATGTAGTTAAACAAGATGCGAGGCTTGGCTGCTGGGTCCGACGACTCTATCCACAGCTTGCCTCGGCTTTCAGGTTTATTTGGCCCCACATGCACTTGATAACCATGACCTTCCACCGCCGCTTGACCGTCGTAACGCATGGCGGCAGGCAAGAAATGGTATTGAATGTTCGGCCATTTTAAGCCCGCTCGAGAGCGAATAAAGCCACAAGACTCAAAGTGGTTGGTGGCGCCCAGTCCGGTTTTGAATAACATCCAGCGTGCGCCAATCATGCCTTTGCTGACTAAGCCAAGCTTGCTATTTAGAGTGACAGGCTGCTTACATTCGTATTGGAAATACACTTCTAGGTGATCTTGCAGGTTTTCACCCACGCCTGGCAGCTCATGCAATAAAGGAACACCAGCGTTGTTCAGCACGTCTTTTGGACCGATGCCAGACAATTGCAGCAACTGGGGCGAACCCACGGAGCCCGCCGATAAAATCACCTCTTTGTCGGCCATTATGTGCTGAACTTGGCCGTTTTTACTGAATTCTATACCAATGGCTTGTTTATTTTTGAACAAGACTTTATGTGTCAAAACGCCGGTTTTCAGTGTTAAGTTGGGACGGCTGAGAGCGCGACGCAAATACACATTAGACGTAGACGCACGTACGCCATTTTTCACCGTCATGTGCATGGGGCCAAAGCCTTCTTGGCGATACCCGTTGTAGTCGTCGGTTTTGCCATAACCCGCTTCTTCGCCCGCTGCAATAAAGGCTTGGTATAGCGGATTATAGGTCATGTCGTTGCCGTTGTTCGTGGCTAAAGGGCCACCGTCACCACGGTACAAATCAGCGCCACCTTTCCAGCTCTCGGCTTTTTTAAAGTAAGGCAAGCAGGTCTGATAATTCCAACCAGTGGCGCCATTTTCTTCCCATTGGTCGAAATCACCGGCGTGACCACGAACATACACCATGCCGTTGATTGAGGAAGAGCCGCCCAACACTTTGCCACGGGGGCAGTGCATTTCTCGGCCATCGAGACCAGGTTCTTTGTCGGTGTGAAATTGCCACGCGTATTTTTCGGTGTTCATTGGATAAGACAAGGCGGTGGGCATTTGAATAAAAATGCTTTTATCCGAGCCGCCCATTTCTAATATCAGCACCTTGTGCTCACCGCTTTCTGTTAGTCGGTCTGCCAGCACACATCCTGCGGAGCCAGCACCAACAATGATGTAATCGTATGTTTCATTTGCCATGACGGTTCTCATTTTTGACAAGGGGTAAGAGCTCAGCTTAGTAAGGGCTTTCGATGTCGTTAAGATCGACAAATACGCTCTTAGTTTGTGTGTAGTGGTACAAGGTTTCGATGCCATTTTCACGACCAATGCCCGACTCTTTATAACCACCAACCGGCATTTCAGCAGGCGATGCACCCCAAGCGTTAATCCAACAAATACCGGCTTGCAATTGATTAATGACTCTGTGTGCGCGGGCAAAGTCTTTGGTGAACACTCCAGCGGCTAAGCCCAGTTTGGTGTCGTTGGCGCGTGCAATCACCTCGTCTTCATCGGTAAAACTCAATACCGACATGACAGGACCGAAGATTTCATCGCGTACTTGTGGCATCTCGTCGGTGCAATCGGTGAAGACGGTTGGCGCGACAAAAGCGCCCTTATCGAGGCCGTTGTCAGTGACTTGGTAGCCGCCACATAATAGCGTTGCACCTGCGTCTTTCGCGGCTTGAATGTAACCGAGTACTTTTTGCATGTGATCTTTTGAAATCAAGGCACCGACTTGGGTGTTCATGTCCATCGGGTCACCAATGACCATGGCTTCAGTGCGTGTTTTCAGTTCTTTAGTAAAGGCATCGAGCATGTCCGCATGAACAAACACACGGGTGCCATTAGTACAGACTTCGCCTTGGGTGTAGAAATTGGCCAACATGGCCGCAGACACCGCTTGGTCTATCGGCATATCGGGGAAGATGATCATCGGCGATTTACCGCCCAACTCCATGGTAACTTGCTTTAGTGTTTGTGCCGAAGCGGCCATGACTTTTTTGCCCGTACCGACTTCACCAGTGAAAGACACCTTATCGATACCTGGGTGAGCGGTGATCATTTGACCGGTGCGAGCGTCCCCTTGAATCACGTTGAAAACGCCGTCTGGTAAGCCCGCTTGGGTGAAAATCTCGGCCAGTTTTAGGGCGGTGAGTGGCGTTTCTTCGGAGGGCTTGAAGATCATGGCGTTGCCAGCGGCGAGTGCAGGGCCAGATTTCCACATGGCGATCTGAATCGGGTAATTCCATGCGCCTATGCCCGCACAAATGCCCAGAGGCTCGCGGCGAGTGTAGAAGAAGTTGCCATTGCTAAGGTCTTGGTAATCGCCTTGGATTTTATCGGTCAGGCCGGCGTAATATTCGATCACGTCAGCGCCGGTTTGAATATCAACGCAAATGGCTTCTTGTAATGGCTTGCCGGTGTCTAGAACTTCTAGGCGTGCCAATGCTTCATTGTTTTCACGTAATAAGTCGGCGGCTCTTTTAAGAATGCGTCCGCGCTCGACTGCACTCATGGCTGCCCACACTTTTTGACCCTGTTTGGCAGATTCAACGGCTGCGTCCAACTCAGCTTGCCCCGCGTGCTCTACGGTAGCAATGACATCGCCAGTGGCGGGATTAATAGTGTCGAAGTGTTCACCGCTGGTCGATGCATGGTAGCGACCGTGAATGTATTGCTGCTGGTGTGCCATGAGATACCCCTGATGTTGGAAACTGTTCGTGAAAAGACAGATGTGCATTTTTATTAAATGCGCGTTTAATAAAACCAATTGTACCTAATTTGACATCACATTGCAGCCCGTAGAAAAAACCGCTGGGCGAACAAGAGAAGTGTGTGAGCAGGTTGGGGAGAAATACAAGAAAACGCCGCCCTGATAAAGATCAGGGCATGGATGGGTTACAGTTGAATAACGCCGTTCGATTCATGACTGATTGGGCTAGGAACAAAGGCATCAGCCATGTCGTCGTTCATCCAATCTGTGCTGTTTAATACATAACGAAATTGATACTCCGCATCCACAGCAAGATTGAGCGTTGACGCAAAGACCCCGGACTTCTGTTTTTTCATCGGATTTGCCGTGTCATCCCAGTTGTTAAAGTCACCAACGACGGAAACCTTCTTGGCTGTGCCAACAGCATCGGCAGGTAAGACAAACTTTACTTTGCATTGTGGTTTGGTTTTTAAGTAGGTTTTCTCAATCATGTCCAGACTCCATTTTTAGGTGACCGTGGTAAAACAAAGGTACCGAAGTGATTAGCAAGGCTTACGCCATTTTCCGTAACCGTTTCATATGTAAGTAAAAACGCTAAAAACTGATATGCAAATGTTATGTATCACGGTGCATTTTGCTTGTTGAAAAAGCAAGTGATGCGCTTTCTTTGTGCTAGAGACTTTCTTATTTTAGAAGGTGGCGGGTTAGATCACCTTGATCTACACTAAATAAATGCACAACCGTTATCTTAGTAACCTCCATCTTAATAATAAAAATGAGGTGTTTATCATGGATATTGAAACCGTCGTTCTTCTCATTTTAAGTGTGGTGCTCGTCATTAAAGTCGTGTATCTGGCATTTTTCAAGCACGCAGACCATGAGGGGCATTCGGCCCGCCATGGCTCCCATCATCATAGCGACTCACGCTAACCAATAGACCAGTATAGATTATAAATCCCGGGTTATATTGGCGTATTGTGGCCTCGGTAGCGTTTGTTTTTTGAGTCTTTAATAGTGTTTAGGTCAACGAGTACTAACCCGTCGACGCAATAACCAAAGTCGGCATCGACGCCAAAATCCAAGAAACGAACGCCACCGGGTTCACATAATTCGCTGTATTGCTTGAATAATGTAGGAACACTGGCGCCAAAATGGTTGAGCTGTTCTTTTAAGACTCTAAAATCGGCTTCGTAATCTTGACCACTGAATAATCCAGATAAAATGTCTTTGTGCTCCGCGGTTACCTGATAGGGCGTGAAGGAGCGAGCCAGATGTTCATGATCAGCAAAATACAACTGATAAAACGCCACAATAAAATCTTTTGCGACTTGTGGGTAACTGTTACTTAAGCTCACAGGGCCAAACAAATAGCGAATGTCAGGGTGGCGATCGAGGTAAGCACCTATGCCATACCATAAATAATCGAGACTGCGTTTGCCCCAGTATTTAGGCTGAATGAAACTGCGGCCGAGTTCTATGCCTTGTTCGAAATAGGGTTCCATATCGCACGAGTAGCGAAACAGTTCCGCGCTGTAGATGCGGTTCAGTGTCTCTTCTTTCATATAACGAGCCACTTCTCCAATACGGTAAGCTCCGACAATTTCCAGCGCTTCTTCGTCCCACAAAATTAAGTGGCGGTAATACTGGTCGAACTTATCCAGATCAGAGCGTTCCCCTGTGCCTTCGCCTACTTTGCGAAAGGCAATTTCTCGTAAGCGCCCAATTTCCTTCATGGTGACGGACATGGGGTCAAAGTCGAACAGGTAAATTTGTTTATTGTCTTTGGTGCTACCAAGGTGTTCGGCGAGTTTTAGTTCTTGCTTAATGAGCTGACGATTCTGGGGGTGTTCAACCGTTTTTTCGGTTTTCAGCAGAGGCTTTTTGCCTTTGGCGATGCGGTATAAATGCCGCTTGACCAGTTTGTTTTTTTCTTTGTCACTCAATGGCAGTTTGGCCAATTCTTGGATGGGAATGGCTTGGCCGACTTGCATGGGGATTTTCCGGTTACGCTGGCGAAACATTTCGTTTGCTAGCTGTAACGTGGACAAAGGGCGGTACAAGATTGAGCTGGTATAAAACAGCATGGAATTACGACCACCAATATGAACGGGCAGTAATGGGCTGTTGGTTTTTTGTGCCAGTTTCAGATAATTCTGATTCCATTGTTGGTCTTTAACTCCGCTGGGCGATAAGCGCGATACTTCCCCAGCGGGGAAAATAATAACCGCTTCTTCGTTGTGCAAGCAGCTCATGATGGCCTTAAGCTTTTGGCGACCAGTTTTGCCCCCCATATTGTCTACAGGCAGCACCAGTTGTTTCAAGCCATCGAAGCCCATAAGTAAATCATTGGCGACGATTTTGACATCAGGACGAATTTCCCCAATCAGGCGTAATAAAGCCAAGCCGTCTAACGCGCCCAATGGGTGGTTGGCAATGATCATCACACGACCGCTGGCGGGAATATTACGTCGGTCTACTTGGCTGACTTGATAGCTGAAGTTGAAGTGATCCAGTACTCGGTCAATGAATTCGAAGCCGACACAGCCGTGGTTTTTTTCCAGGAATTGATTTACTTCATTTTCGTGGAATAAGCGCTTGAGCACGCTTAACGTCGGGCGAGTAATAAAGGGGCTTTTGTCGAAAAACTGAGGAGACTTACTGGCAATCATTTGCTCGACTTGTATCACAGTGTAGCTCCGCTTTTGTAAGATAGTAGGTGTCTTATTAAGCAGAGTAGATGGTCAGTATGACAAAGGTGTGACGTTTATATGGCGAAAAAATGAACGCAAAAGGAAAAAGTGAACATAAAGAAAGGAGGGTTAATCGGGTGTAGAGTCTTCGTCACCTTTTGGCGTTTTGTCGAAGGTATAAAAGAAATACCACAAACAATAACTCGTTATGCCCAACGCGACGGCCGCCCAAAGGGGTTCATTTGATACCCATTCCAATATTGTCCACGCTGCACAGAAAGTAGTGGCAGCGACTCTGCGCCATTTGGGACGGAAAAAAGCACGATCTGAATCAGTCAGCATAAACGTTGAAGGTCATTAATAGGAAACATTACAGGTAAGAAATCATTTGATCCGCCAACCTATCAATCATGATAGAACGCTTAGAAAGCAAGGATAGTGTTGGCGTACAAACGTAATTTAGGCAAAGAGCGAGTTATTGTGCTTTGGTCTTACTGTTGCCTAGAGAAATATGACGAGAACCCGTTAGTTGGGATTGGCCGCTCACTCCTGAGTCGATTTTATCTATCTGCCCGCCTTTCGCAAGAAACTCTTGCATCTGCTTTTCGATGGATTCTGACGTTTCTGAAGCCGCTGGCTGTTTCTTCTTAGTGGCCATGATAAATAGTCCTTGTTTTTAATTTGAGCAAAGACTATACCAGATTTTCATGATTTTTGCTTGTTATTGCCAGATAAGATAAAAACAATGCCTGTTTTCAGTTGCGAAAACAGGCATTTTGGTGTTCACAATCAGGTTTGAGGGTGATACCGGCGGATCAATGGGTTCAATAGTCGAGTTAACCAACCAGTAAACTCAATAGGGGCATCCAGCACAGTAAGACAAATGCACTCAGCGTCTTTTGTCACCATAGGCTTATGCTTATGGCTGGCGTCGCGGCTGATAAAATCCCCTTGGCGATAGACACCACTTTCGTCTGAAAATGCACCTTCCAACACAAGTGTAATTTCGTCACCCGTATGTGTGTGTGTCGGCATGTGAGCACCTGCTTTGATTCTCGTCAGCGCCACTTGAGCACCACCTTCTTGATTATACAAGGTAGCGATTTTAAACGACGGCGATAAACGCATCCAAGTTAATTCATCGTAGCCCTTGGTAATAAACTGGCGCAAACTGCTTGGCACCTTATAGTCATCCCAACTGCTGTCTGTCGTGTTAGGCGCAATAGCGTGCGCGGCGTCATTATCCAATGCTGTAGCCGACTGTTCAGAAAGATTCGCAAAGAAACTGTCTTTCAAATCGCCGAAGCATTGATTGTCAGTGTTTGTTTGCTCAAAAAACTGAGACCCAAGTAATTCCAATTTGCGTATTTGTTGTTGGCATTCGCTGCAATGCTCTAAGTGAGTGGACACACACAAAGAATGAGCGAGTGGTAAAGAACCGGCTGCGTAGTCGGTTAGAATTTCAATCGATGGATGGTAGTTAATCATCGATACTACCTCTTAACGTATATAGTGAGTTTGTGCAGAGCAAGACGAACACGAGATTTAATCGTGCCAAGTGGCAAAGACAACTCTTCCGCGGCTTCTTTGTGAGTTTTGCCTTCTAAATACACTTTTGCTAACACCTGTTTTTGATCTTGTGGCAATTTACTAAGACCGTGTTCGATGCGTTCTTTGTCGCGTTTTTGCAGCGCATCTTTGAACGGGTCAGCATTTTCGTCTACCACGTGTTGCCATAAATATTCTGGGTCGATGTCAGATTGATGACGACTGTTTTTGCGCAAATAATCAATCCGAGCGTTTCTCGCCAGCGTAAATACCCAAGTATTTAATGAGGCTGATTCTGGTTTGTAAGTATGAGCCTTATTCCAAATACGAATCATAACTTCCTGCGCAATGTCATCGGCCATTAGATTAGAGCCAGGTTGGGCAGCAAGGCAAAAAGATCGTACTTTTGGCACATAATGATCAAACAAACGACCAAGCGCTGCTTGATCTCTGTGTTCTGCAATAGCAAACATGTCTGCCACGCGTTGTTCATCAGGTTGTAATTTGGTTGCGCGTTCCATTTGTTGCTCCAGTAAAGGAAGGCTATCTTGTATAAAGATACGCTACAAAATTCATAACGGATCATTTTTTAGAAAAAGAAATGGATAAAATTCTCTCATTTTTGATGTGCCTGCTAACGTGAACATGTGGCAAATAGTGATCTGTATGCCTTTTTCAACCGTTTAATTAACAATGCAAATTAATTTAAGAAAAATACAACGATAAGGTTTAAGGTCAAACGTGCAATTTCAAGCGACAATGAAGGTAAGTGATGATTATGGCAAACGCTAAAATGGACACAAATTCCCAATTAATAGAGCGTTTTAAAGCATTTTATCAAGATGTGAAACATCCACAGCTCGACAAGCTTGATGACGTTTATGCAGAAGATGTGCTCTTTAAAGATCCTGTTCATGAAATACGTGGTTCAGAGACCTTGCATGCTTACCTTTCTGAAATGTGCGTAAATGTCCACAGTGGTCGTTTTGAATTTCTAGATCAAATTGTCTCGGACAACACAGCTTACATAAAATGGAATATGCATTTTAAGCATCCTAAATTGGGTAACAAAACCATTACCGTGCGTGGCATGAGTCAAATCCAGTTCAATGGTCGGATTTATTATCACGAGGATGTATACGACATGGGGCAGATGTTGTACGAGCATGTTCCCTTGTTGGGTGGCATGGTTAGAGCATTAAAAAAGCGTTTAGCAACGTGAATCGGGGAGTAAAGCATTGAGCCAGTCCGCTAAGCAACAAACAGTATGGATAACCGGTGCCAGTTCTGGCATCGGTTTTTCTTTGACAAAACAATATCTAGACGCTGGTTGGCGAGTGTTTGCCAGTGCCAGAAGCCAAGGTGAGCTGACGGCCTTAATTGAAACACATCACAACCTTGCTTTTGTTCCATTTGATGTGGCTCAAAGCCAGCAGGTGGAAAAAGTGCGTGAACTGTTGAGCGAATTCACTGATCATCTCGATTGCGCTGTATTAAATGCTGGAACCTGCGAATATTTGGACATGACAGAAGATCATCCTGATTGGAATATGATGGATCGTGTGATGTCGGTGAATTTCTTTGGCTTGGTTAACAGTGTTGATGTGTGTTTGCCTTTGTTGAAAAAAGCGCCCCGAGGGCATTTGGTCGGAGTGAGTTCCCAAGCAGTGCAAGCAGCGTTCCCACAAGCGGAAGCTTATGGTGCCAGTAAAGCCGCTGCGCGCTATTTTCTGTCTTCGTTACGTGTCGATTTGAAACCCTTTAATATTGACGTTACCTGTTTGTTACCGGGTTTTGTCGATACGCCACTTACCCAAAAAAATACCTTTCCGATGCCCTTTTTGATGTCGTCTGATGAAGCCGCGAAACGCATGTTTCGTGCTTTGGCATCGCGGCCTTATGAGTTCGCTTTCCCCAAACGTTTATCTACCATGCTGTGGGCAGGACGACACTTTCCTAAGTGGTGGTTAGGCATGTTGGCACCAAAGGAAAACACCAAAGATTAAGCTGACAAGCTTGATGTTGATCATTCTAAGATTGTAAAAAAACACATATAAACAATGGATCTGCGTGGCGGGTTGACAACAATAGACGTTTAAAAGGAGACAGAATAAGTGAAGATAGCCATTATAGGATCTGGGATTTCAGGGCTAACCAGTGCATATTTATTGCAACGTGAGCACGATGTCACTGTGTTTGAATCGGCGGCGCGTATCGGTGGTCATACTGCTACCATTGAGGTGCCGGAAGGCGCATCAACCCGCAATATAGACACGGGTTTTATTGTATTCAACGACTGGACTTACCCCAATTTCATCCGACTAATGGACGAGCTAGGTGTTAAATCAAGAGACACTGAAATGAGCTTCAGTGTGAGTTGTCAGCGCACAGGTTTGGAATACGGCGGCAACAATTTAAACACGCTTTTTGCACAACGTCGCAACTTATTAAACTTTTCCTTTATTGGCATGTTAAAAGACATTTTGCGTTTCAATAAAGAGGCTATCCAAGATTTAGATAGCGGGCAGCTTAAAGAAGGCGTCACGCTAGGGGAATATTTAAAAGACAAAGGCTATGGCGAGCGTTTTGCCAGCCATTATTTGATTCCTATGGGCAGTGCCATCTGGTCTTCGACCTTGAATGAAATGATGGAATTTCCGTTGGTGTTTTTTGTACGTTTCTTCAAAAACCATGGCTTATTGAGCGTAAACGATCGGCCGCAATGGCGCGTTATTGAAGGCGGTTCATCGGCTTATTTGCGGCCTTTAGTCGAACAATTCAAAGACAATATTGTCTTAAACGCACAGATTGCATCGGTAAGCCGTGCTGACAACCAGGTTACTATTATACTGGCCGACGGTAGTGAACAGGTATTTGACCAGGTGGTGTTTGCTTGTCACAGTGACGAAGCGCTGGCGCTATTAGCGGACCCAAGTGACGATGAAAATACCATTTTGTCGGCGATTCCGTATCGAAATAATGATGTAGTGTTGCACACCGATACCAGCATGCTGCCGAAGAAAAAACTGGCTTGGTCAAGTTGGAACTACCATTTAGGCGAAGATCAAACCAAGCCTGCGACACTTAGCTATAACATGAACATTTTGCAGCACTTTTCCAGTGACACAACGTATGTCGTGACGCTGAATCAAACTGACCTGATAGACGACAAAAAAATTGTCGGACGTTTCCAATACGCTCATCCTACTTTTACGTTAGAAGGCATTAAGGCGCAAGATCGCTGGCAAGACATTAATGGTGTGAAGAACACCTGGTTCTGTGGTGCTTATTGGCGCAATGGTTTTCACGAAGACGGCTGCTGGAGCGGCGTACGTGTGGCCAATGGTTTGGGTGTGGCATGGTAGCTTTTACCCCGGCACACAGTGCTATTTATCAGGGAAGTGTGCGCCATCGTCGCTTTTCACCCCGTCAACACGACTTCGAATACGCTGTTTTTATGATGTATTTTGATCTTGATGAAGTCGACGACATCATGACGATGAGCCCTTGGTGGTCCTATAAAACCTGGTCATTGGCGCGGTTTGCCCGCAAAGACTATTTTGGCGACGATGCTCTACCTATTAAAATCGCGGTATTGAATGAAGTGAATCAACGCCTTGGTCTGGCGTTAACAGGTCCGGTGCGCATGTTAACCAACTGCCGCTACTTTGGGTTCATTATTAATCCGATCACTGTGTATTACTGCTTCGATGAACAAGAGCAGCTGCAAGCAATGTTATTGGAAGTGACCAATACGCCGTGGGAAGAAAAAATCGCCTATGTGTTGTCCTGTGATCCAAGTACCCATAAGCAGCGTATGGTATTCAACAAAGAAATGCATGTGTCGCCTTTTCACCCAATGGAACACTATTACGACTGGCGCAGCAACGTACCAAGTGAAAAGTTGGCGGTTCACATGGAGAACAAAACCTTAGACAAAGAAGAGTGTGTGTTTGATGCCACCTTGTCTTTAACGCGTCAGGGGATGACTTCGTCGTCATTGGCCAAGATTTTGTTTCGTTATCCCGTTATGACGATGCAAGTGGCATGGGGCATTTATTGGCAAGCTCTCAAGCTTTGGTTGAAAAAAGTGCCGTTTCATTCGCATCCAGATTCATCAACGTCTACTACGTCAAAAAAGTAGTGAACACCACACAGACAATGTATAAGGAGACCAATAATTATGAACTCCGTGAGTATAGGCAATCAGAAAGTGACAAAGAATCGCACATCAACATGGTTTGATAAGCTCGCCCGTAAAATGGTGTTCACAATGCTTGGTCGACTTGAAGTCGGTCATCTTACTTTAGAAGAAAATGGTGAAATCTACGAATTTGGTGAGCCAAAAGACACAGCGAATTACAATGCTCACATTCATATCCACGACATCCACACTTATCGCGATATTTTTTCTAACAGCAGCATAGGCGCTGGCGAAGCTTACATGAAAGGCTGGTGGTCTTCTTCCGATGTGGTGGCGGTGATTCGTTTAATGACAGCGAATTTGAATGTGATTAACAAGATGGACGCAAAGCGTCCTATCTGGAGTCGTGTTGGCGCCAAAATCATGCACAAGCTAAACGCTAATACCAAACAGGGTTCGAAAGAAAATATTTCGGCTCACTATGATTTAGGCAACGATTTCTTCTCGCTATTTTTAGATCCCACCATGATGTATTCCGCTGCCGTGTATCCGCAGGTTGATTCTTCTTTAGAAGAGGCTTCGGTGAATAAATTGGACCGTATTTGTCAGAAATTACAGCTAAAAACCACAGATCATCTTGTTGAGATAGGTACAGGTTGGGGTGGCATGGCGATTCATGCGGCCAAGCACTACGGCTGCAAGGTCACCACGACAACCATTTCGAAAGAGCAATACGATTTTGCTAAAGCTCGCGTAGAAACTGAGGGCTTACAGGACAAAATCACCCTACTGTTAGAAGATTATCGTGACCTAAAAGGTCAATATGACAAGCTGGTATCCATTGAGATGATTGAAGCGGTTGGTCATGAATACTACGACAGTTACTTTTCTAAATGCAGCAGTTTACTCAAGCCACATGGCGTTATGGTTATTCAAGCCATTACTATTGCTGACCAACGTTATGATTACGCCCGTCGCTCAGTCGATTTTATACAGCGCTATATTTTCCCTGGCGGCTGCTTGCCATCAAACCAAGTAATAGCGCACAAGATTGCGTCTAAGACCGACATGCAAATCGTTGGTTTGGAAGACATTACCGAACATTATGCAAAAACCCTTGCTGACTGGCGTACGCGCTTTCATGCGGCGCGTCATGAAGTTGCTGAAATGGGTTTTGATGATGTGTTTTGTCGTATGTGGGACTTTTACTTGGCTTACTGCGAGGGTGGCTTTAAAGAGCGTGCTATCAGTACTAGCCAATTTGTTTTTGCCAAGCCTGAGCATCGTCTGTCTATTTAATTTCTAGAATTTTTTAATGCTGAGATAACTTGCAACCGGTTAAATCACACCGCCCTGGTTAAAGCTCACAGAAGCCACGAAGGAATCAATGACATGAAACCTGCAATCAATGCCATTTTATTCCAGCTCGTATGGTTTGTCTGTTTGCTGTTCGGCAGCGCTTGGGCACTGGCGGCTACGGCGGTGTATTTATTTTTACACCATCATTACTTTATGCGCAGTCGTCGTGAGTGGCGTTTATTGCTAACCTTTCTCTTTCTCGGCCTTGTTGTCGACGGGATCTTATTCCAAATAGGCGTGTTCTCATTTGTTGACCCCAATATTCAAACCGTTGCTTTTCCGCCTGTGTGGTTGTTATGTCTTTGGGTCTGCGTGGGATCTTTATTTGCCCACAGTCTGTCTTTCTTGCGCTCTCGATATGTATTAGCGGCTTTAATGGGCACTCTTGGACCGACCATGAGTTATTTTGCAGGGGCTAAATTAGCGGGCATCGCGTTGGCGCAGCCTATGTTTATTAGTCTACTGATCGTTGCGGTTATTTGGGCGTTTGTGTTGCCTGTTGGGGTTTGGCTGTCGGATAAATGGGCATTATTTCAAGATTAAGGACACAATGAAAATGACGCGTATAGCAGAATGTTTATTATCCCATCGTTTTGTTGGTGCAGCTTTTGGTGCGCTTTTATTCAGCTCTATAAGTTTTGCGGAAGCGCCCTCGACTACCATTATCGGTAGTGCTTACAGCCAAGAAACCGGCGAGCTTTTGTATCGCGAAACTCACACACCTTTGGCTAATAAAACTTACAAGGTTGAATATTCAGAGCCTAACGGGCAGGTATTCGCTGAGAAAACATTGGATTTTTCTGAGTCAGATATTACTCCGAGCTTTGTACAACGCAATGACCGTAACGGCGAGCGTATCGAAGTGAGCCAGCGAGTCGGCAATTTGAATGTGGTGTACCAAGAAAACAGCGCCGCCAAAGAAGAAAAGAAAGCCATTAAACGCGAACAAGGCATGGTGGTCGATGCGGGCTTTGATGCTTTCGTGAAGCAATATTGGTCACCGCTTATGTCGGGCAAATCCTTGGATGTGGAATATTTAGTGCCGAGTAAGCAAACCACCTTTGGATTCCGTTTTAGCCGCGCCACCTGTTTAGAAGGCACTCCAGCGGGCGCTCAATGCTTTTCTTTGGCGCCAATTTCTTGGTTGGTAAAAATGGCGGTAGATCCTATTGTGGTTGCTTACGACCCAGTGAATAAAGCTTTATTACGCTTTACCGGACGCGCCAATATATGCGACGTCAATGGTAAATATGAAAACGTTGATATTCAATATCGTCACCTCTGATTTGATGAATCTAGACAGCGTACTTTTTAGGAGAAATGACATGCGCTCTTTCTGGCACTCTAGCGTTACCAAAATTAGCACCCTGATATGCTTGATATTTTTGACTGCCTGCTCGACACCGGATGTGTCTATGTACGCGAAAAATGAACCAAAATTTGACTTGGAATCGTTTTTTTCAGGTCCATTATCGGCTCATGGTATTTTGAAAAACCGTAGCGGCGAAGTGATTCGATACTTTAACGCCACGTTAGAAGGCAGCTGGGAAGAGGGTGTTGGCACCTTGGCGGAAGTGTTTGTGTTTGACGATGGCGAAGTGCAAAACAGAACCTGGACCATGACGCCTAACAACAAAGGCACCTACACAGCAACGGCCAACGATGTTGTCGGTTCGGGTGAAGTGAATATCTCGGGCAATGCCTTATTCATGAACTACGTGTTACAAGTACCCTACGATGGCGATGTAATCGAAGTCAATGTGGACGACCGCATGTACATGGTGAAAGACGGCGTTGTGATGAATGAGTCTGTGATGACCAAGTTTGGCTTTGAGGTGGGTTATTTATCCATAGTGATTCAAAAAAATCCGTAAAATAAATAAGGTTTTTTCCTTCATATTTTATGCACAAATCAAACATGCTCAGATTTTCTGTGGTATATATAAAAGATCGCTTTTTAGCGGTCTTTTTTGTTTTTTGCTGTTCTGATTTCATTGTAACTTTTCAAGGAGGGGCATTTTTTTATGGTAAAAATGGTGTCATCTCGTTTGCAGGGCAGAAAGAAAACCCTGTTGCTGTGTGCTTTTTTCTCCTTGGTGAGCAGTATTATGGTATTTGCATCGAGCCTTTATTGGTATCTGTTGGATGACCTTGAGCAGCGCACAGACACAGCGCAACAGGTGTTAGACAATCAGATGCAGAATATCTTTGTGGAGTTAAAAGAGGTTGCTGATCAAGCAACTTTTTTTTGCGAAAAAGACGATGTAAAACGGTTACAGAAAACGACTTTTTATTCGCCCATTTTTAAAGAATATGGCCTATTTGATCACGATTATAAGCTCTTTTGCTCCAATATAGGGCCGATTGATATTACCCTGTACAGTACCGTGATTGAGCGCTTAAAAAGCAGTCAAGACAGGAAAACGGTTTCTTTAAGTCAATCTAACACCTTAAGCGAGTCAACCTTCTTTGCCTTTTATCAGCGTGAGGATGGACTGGGTGTAAACGGGTTAGCGCCACCGCGCAGCTTCTCTTTGTTTATCGATCAAATATTGCGACCAGATTATCATTACCTATTGACCATTGGGAAAAACACCATCGATTCCCGTCGTGATGCTCATCAGCATTCTGCCAGTCATAGCGCTGCTGTAGGCGTTTTAGCACATAGATCTGTGACCTTGGACGATTGGTCGTTAACGTTGAAAGTATTTCTGCCAACAGCCTTGTACTGGCAATATTGCTTGTTGTTGCTGCCTTTTGCCATCGTCAGTTGGTTGATACTGTTAGTGGCGTTTTACAGCGCCACTCTGTTATGGCATCACTATCAGCATTCTTTGCATCACTGTATAAAGCGTGCCATTAAGCGCAATGAAATGCAGGTGCATTACCAGCCTATTGTGTCGCTACAAAGAGACAAGCCCCATGAATTGGAAGCCTTGATCCGGTGGCATTCGGAGCGTCATGGTCAAGTCTCGCCCTTGATAATTGTTGATACCGCCAATCGATTGGGGTTAATGGAAGAGCTCACCTGGATGGTGATTCGACAAGTGGGCAATTTTTACCGGGACAACCACACTGTACTCAAAGACATTAAAACAGCGGTTAACGTGGATAGGTTTAGTTTACTAAAAGATAGTTTTACACCTATGTTAGCCGAGTTGCTTAACCAATATCCTGAACTAACCGGACGGTTGGGTTTAGAGGTGACGGAAACCAGTGCGCTGAACGATGATGAGTTGCCACTGATGGTCAGCCGATTTGAGCATCTTAAAAAAATTGGTGTAAGCCTGTCGGTGGATGATTTCGGTACAGGCTATTCTGGCTTAGATTTTTTGCGCCGATTCCCTTACGACACCTTAAAACTGGATCAGGTTTTTATCGCCAGTTTAAAAGACGATCACTTTTCGCGGCAGATCCTTACCTCGGTCACCAAGTTAGCAAAAGAGCTGGGCATGGAACTGATTGCAGAAGGGGTAGAGCGCCAGGATCAGTTAGAAGCGGTACAGATGTTGGGGGTTGATAGGGTTCAAGGCTATTTTTTCAGCCGGCCACTTCCCAAGGAACAAGTAGTTGCCTGGTTGCTAGACAACACACCGGCCAACACTCCTGTATGCCGTTAACCGACCGCCAGGCAGGATTGTATTCTGTGCGGGCTTCTCTTACTCTCTATCGCTTCATCTTTAGGCTCAAGGTTTTAGGTTATGGCAACGCTGGTTTTTCGACTGAAATACGTTCCCGAAGAAGAAGCAGACGACATTCGTCAGCTGCTATTCGATAACGATATCGCCTTTTATGAAACCAGTGCGGGGCGGTGGCAGATTTCAATGGCGGGTTTGTGGGTGAAAGACAAAGAACAAGCCACAAAGGCCATTGCACTAATTCGTGAAGACCAGCACAAACGCGCTCAAACCATGCGGCCGATTAGCTTAGGGCAATGGGTTTTAGGGTATTTGCAGCACGCAAAAGAGAATCCCGCCGAAGCGTTTTTTACGCTGATCGCCGTGATTCTTATATTAGGATTGTCGATCCTTCCTTTCACCTTATGGTTGTGAGTGTCCTATATAACGAATGGTCGCGAGTTTTCGTATCGGGTTGACTTGGGAATTCAGTTATACTTTGGGTTTGATTTTTACAATGGCATGAACGTGGTCTCAAAAAGCAAGAACATCAAGGGCAAACGCTCGAACAAGTTAGAACTGCATCCTCGTAATCCCCATCGGGCGCGCTACGATTTTGGTTTATTGGCGGATTCTTGCCCAGAACTGTCCAGCGTTATTCAGTTGAATCAACAGGGTAATGCGTCGGTGGATTTTGCTGATCCTAACGCGGTAAAAATCCTCAATCGTGCTTTATTGAATCATTTTTATGGAGTGGCATTTTGGGATATCCCAGCGGGTTATTTGTGCCCTCCTATCCCGGGCCGGGCCGATTACGTACATTATTTGGCGGATCTACTGGCTGACAGCAATCATGGAATTATCCCCCGCGGTAAGGGCGTTAAGGTGCTCGACATTGGTGTGGGGGCAAACTGTGTGTACCCGATTATCGGCCATCAAGAGTACGGTTGGCAGTTTGTCGGGTCGGATGTTAATCCTGTCGCAGTGGCGACGTGCGACGCTATAGTGGCGTCTAATCCTTGCCTGAAAGGTGCTATCAGTGCACGTTTGCAAACGCAGCCGGCCAAATTATTCGAAGGGATTTGGAAAGAGAAGGATCGTTTTGATTTAACTCTGTGCAACCCACCGTTTCACACCAGCGAATCGGCCATGTTGGGCGAATCACAGCGCAAATGGCGAGGTGTAAAAGGCAAAACAGCTACCTCTAAGCCATTATTGAATTTTGGCGGAAAAGCGGCTGAGTTATGGTGCGAAGGCGGCGAAGCGGGTTTTGTATCGAGGATGATCAAAGAGAGCGCTCATTACGGCGATCATTGCTTTTGGTTCACCTCGCTCATTGCCAGACAAAGTAATTTAGAGGCGATATACCGCGCTTTAAAAGCAGCGGGTGCTCGTCAAGTTAAAACCATTAATATGGCTCAAGGGCAAAAAATCAGCCGTTTTGTGGCGTGGAGTTTCCTTGCTGATGACCAAATGGATTACTGGAAAGACACCTATTGGGCTCATTAATGCCAGTTAGTCGATAGTCGGTTTACAGAGCAACACAGTGTAAGCATGGTATAAAAGACACTTAGGCCCTATTATTCTGGATTAGATAGCTTGCAACTTTATAACCAACGCGGCTACAGCATTGCCATTTAAGAGGTATTAGCGTGTTAAAAAGCTTTCGGGCACGACTCATTTTGTTCATTTTATTGCTGCTGGCTTTAGCTCAGTTTGGCACGGCGTTGGCAGTCTTGTCTTCGCTAAAAGAAGCGAACTATAAGCAAGGTGTTCAGTCGATAAATGTGTCCCGTAATGTATTTGATTTATTCTTAGAAAGTCGGGCTGAGCAGCTTACTAAAGGGGTGGAGATTCTGGCCTCGGACTTTGGTTTCAAGCAAGCGGTCGCGACACGAGAAACCAGCACCATCGGCTCGGTGTTGCAAAATCATGGTGCGCGTATTAGTGCTGATATTTCTTTGTTGGTATCGCCCAATGGTGCGCTTATTACTGCGACTCAAGATGTAGGCGAAAACCCTACCATTGCACAGCTGGTGATGGCGGCTCGTCGATCTGGCGGTTCTTCCATTAGCACCATGATTGCCTTTGAAGGCACGTCTTATCAATTGGTGTTGGTGCCGATTAAAGCGCCAAATGTGATTGCTTGGATCGGCATGGCATTTCAGCTTGATCAAGCATTAGCCGAACAAATAAAAGCGGTGACAGGGTTAGACATCAGTTTTGTGAACGAAAACGACCCTTTGCACCTGATGTCAGGTGGTTCTACCTTGCCACCGCAAGAAAAGGTGCAAATATTTAAGCGTATTGGCAATGTGGAAGCCATTCTCCAATATCCAGCGTTTTCAGCCGACGAAAAATACTTGTCCCTAGGAGTGGATATTGGCGTGCCCGAGCAATGGGGCATTATACATTTGCCTTATGGCCCTTGGCTGCAAAGCTACAACAATACCCGTAATCAGTTGGTGTGGATTTTTACCGGTGCACTGGCTTTGGCCCTGTTATTTGGTATTGCCTTAGCGCGCAACATGACACAGCCAATCCAAACTCTAGTGGAATACGCTCGACAAATCGGCATGGGCGGCAATAAAAGTCGCTGTGATGCACCTCATATTGAGGGAGAGTTTGGCGTCTTGTCTAACACCATGGAAACCATGCAAGAATCGATAGTGTGTCGTGAAGAATTGCTTACCCATCGAGCGTCTCATGATCAGCTAACGGGATTGTTTAATCAAAGCGCGGTGGAATCTTATCTCGCAGAGGCGTTATCTAAAACCCAAGGTGGTTTGATGTTGGTGAATTTGCGACATTTTAAGCGCACCAATAACATGCTGGGCTTTGATGTGGGTAACGTCTTATTGTCCAAAGTGGCTCTGCGACTGCAAAATTGGGGCGACGACGTGACCATGCTAGCGCGTTTAAGCGGCGATAAATTTTTATTTGTTTTCGAACGGCCAGTTCAGCAAGCCGATTGCGAAAGTTTAAAGCAATGTTTTGCGCAAGAATTTGATATCTCGGCGGATTCCAGTATTCGAATAGAGATTAGCATCGCTGTTTTGCCTTTTGAGCATGCGACACAGGATGTGAACAGTGCCATGCGCCGTCTTGAAATCGTGGCCGATAAAGCCCGTGAAGACAAAAACTTGTGCGTGTTTTACGAAGAAGGGCAAGACGAAAACCATCGTCGACAATTGACCATTATTCGTGATCTGCCCACCGCGCTTGATAACGATGAACTGTTTGTCGTGTACCAGCCAAAGGTGTGTTTGGTATCGGATAGCTGTCATGAGTCGGAAGCCTTGATTCGTTGGATTCACCCCGAGCTTGGGTTCATCCCTCCGGATGAGTTTATTGCCCTGCTAGAACACGCTGGGAGCATTCAAATACTCACCAAATGGGTTCTTAATAAAGTGTTGTCACAGCTGAGTGTATGGTGGCAACAAGGTGACGAAATGCGCGTGGCGGTGAATTTATCCGCGCATGATTTGCTCGATGACATGCTTCCCACCATGGTGGCAGAAGCCTTAGCGGCGAATCAATTACCTGCGTCGGCCTTGGCGTTAGAAGTAACAGAAAGCGCGGTAATGAAAGATCGAGAGAAAGTCATCGCCGTGCTGGATGCGTTACAAGATATGGGTGTTCATCTCGCCATTGATGATTTTGGAACCGGACAGTCTTCATTAGCGTATCTACGTGAGTTGCCAGTGAACGAGGTGAAAATCGACCGTGCGTTTATTCAATTCATCGACACGAATCAAAAAGATGAATTTATCACTACGGCGACAATCGATTTATCCCATAGTTTGGGTTTTAGTGTGACCGCAGAAGGGGCTGAAAATGCCGAGGCTGTGGCGTTATTAACACAGCGTCGCTGTGATAAAGTACAAGGTTACTTTTTTTCTAAACCTTTGGTAGCGAACGAGTTTTTTTCATGGCGCAAAGCCTTTAATTCAGATAAATAATCTCTGATTACGGTATTTTATGGCACGTAACAAAGAAGTGAATAACGTGAGGTATGTTGCACAATGCTGTTATTGATACGAGTCACATTGCTGGTGGTGTTTATTGTGGTGGGAACTCTGCTTGGTATTGTTTTTTGTTTGCTGACATTAAAGTCTAAAAACCGCGTTTATCACCTTGCCAATGTGCTTTCCAGTTCAGCCCCTCTGTTTGGTTTAAGCGTTGAGGTGCGACAGTCTGACGCGGCTAGTACTGTGCCTCAAGCCGTGTATGTGGGTAATCACCAAAACAACTACGACTTGTTTACATTGGCGGCCATGGTACCCAAAGGCGTGGTGACAGTGGGCAAAAAAAGCCTCCGATGGGTGCCTTTCTTTGGGATTCTGTACTGGGTAAGCGGCAACATTTTGATCAACCGTGATAACCGCAAACAAGCGATTGCCACCATAGATCAAGTGGTGGCGAGCATGAAAAAAACCGGCTTATCGATTCTGATGTTTCCAGAAGGCACCCGCAGTCGTGGTCGTGGCTGGTTGCCGTTTAAGCGCGGGGCGTTTTACGCGGCGATTCAAGCGGGCGTGCCGATCGTGCCGATTGTGTGCAGCGACACTCATCGTCAAGTGAAATTGAATCGTTGGAACAATGGACGAGTGATTGTCGAAACACTGGATCCAATTGAAACACAGGGTCTAAATGTCGAAGATGTTGGCGATTTACTGGCCTTATGTGAAAGCCGCATGCATGAGACTAAACTGCGTTTAGACGCTGAGCTAGCTCGTTAGATCTGTCTAAATCTGAGCCTCTAAAATAGCCTGTATGGCCCGCTTAGTTGGGTGATGCTCGGGTAAGCTAGCCGATGCCCATTCTGGGTGTTGCTGAGCTTGTTTCCAATGCGGTTTTAACGGCGTAATCAAGGCTTCGTTGGTTGATTTATCGGCTATCTGATAAGCTTCTTGGGAGGCGTGACCGCGCTGATGAAGGTGTTGAACCAGGCTCAATCCTCGCAAACACAATAAGGTCAGCGTTGCTTGCTCAAGACACAAATAATGGTGCTTGGTGAGTTTGCTTTTTAAGGTGTCTTTGTAGCGCAGCCCTGTTTTCCACGTGGCACCGAGCACCGCGCCAATGGTTGTGGCAGTGCCTAGGGTTAATCCTGCCGACATCACATCGATACCCGCACCAATAGCCGCGCCTTTTAAGGCACTGGTGCCCGTTTCTATGCCCCATTCTTTGAGTGTGTCGGCGTCAAAAATGTCCTGTTGCCAGCGCGCATTTTGAATGGACAGAGGCGAATTGATCACGTCCCCCTGTTGAAACTCGTACAACCTCAATAAGTTAGTGATGTATTGACCTTCCAAATCCCGAACCTTGTCTTCAAACAGCAAAGATTCTGTATCGCTAGGCGGATAATGGCGGCATTCTGTGCGAGTGCTGGCGGCTTTGATGAGTAAGTCGGCCAGTTGTTGATTGGCCAAGGTTCGGCGCAACGTGGCGGCTTCTTCCCGAGATTGAATAAGCTGTGTTAAGGTATCGTATTGGTCGGGCATCAGGCTTTGAATGCTCTGATACAGGCGTTTTTCATCTTCAAAATAAAACGCCACGGTATCGTATTTGATTAAGGCATGCAGGTGACGTTCGGCCAATACCTGACGCCAAGCTTCCCAATGTGCGCTGGTGGTGGCGCTGAAATTCAGTACTGGAATAATCGGCTTGCTGGCGCTGGCAAGAATCGCTAATTCGTCCAAATATTTGCCCAGTGGCGCTTGGCGCACGTCAATCACATACAAAATAATGTCAGCTTGACTAAGCTGTTTGAGAATTTTTGCTTCTTGTTCGAACTCGTCTTGCGCGAAGTCGCTGTTGCAAAATGGAGCAAGCCAGTCGGCACCTTGATATCGAGCAAAATCATCGCTTTGGCGAATTTCCCACAAACCAAGGGAGTCTTCAAATCCTGGCGTGTCGGTTAAGGTAATAACAGGTTTACCATCGAGCTGAATGTTTACGCTTTCCACATGACGAGTGGTGCCGGCCCTGTTATTAACGTCGCCAAAATCGTGGCGGCGCAGCAGGGTGCGAATCAGCGACGTTTTTCCGGTGTTGGCGTGACCCACCACTAAAAGCGATATCGACACACATTACTCCTTGATTAACAGTGGGGAAAACGTCACCTGGGCTTCATTGGCCAGTCGTTGCCAGTCTTCCATAAAAGCGGCGGACTCGGCGTCTGCGACAACCAACATCAGCGCCGGATACGACTTGCTCGCTGCAGTAAAAAACCGTCGTGTGCCTCGATCTGGGCTTTGTGCGCCATTGACCAGCACATACACAGGCGATGGGCTGGACGACCCAAGAAATTGCGCCTGTTCATCACGGCTATTTAGGGTCGCCACCGATGAAACCTGACTCAGCTCGACAGGCGCGGCGTCGCTCCATTCGAACAGCTTCCAATCGCCAGACAGTGCTGCAGGGAAAATAGCACCCTGCTGGTGGGTGGAGTCGGTTAATGACACCGTTAGGTGAGGCTGTGTTTGTTCATCGATGATGTGTCGAGTCTGCGTTTCTTTTTGTTGGTAACGGCTTTGAATGATTCTTTCGGCGGTAGTGAGCGGCAAGGTCGCACGACGCCAGCGATAGATCAGACCACAAACAATCGCAAGAAAGAGTCGCGGTAAAACCCCATACAAGAAGATGCTGGCCAGCAGAAAGTTCGCCCAATGTTGTCGAGTGCTAGCGCTTTGCGATACCAAATCCACGCGGCTGGCCAATACATCCAACTTATTGGGGAGGGCTAAGCCAAACCACTGAGGAACAACGCTAAGCGACTGAGTGAGCTGAAGAAAGGCTTGATCGCTCAATAGTGTGGTTTCCCATACAAAATCCACCTGATTGGTGAGCAATAAAAGCAAGGTCATCAACCAGCCGGCGAATAAATAACCACACCATGCGGTGTGTGATACACCACTGACCAGCCAAGTGTTGCTGTGTGACGGACATTGCCACTGTAAAAAAGCGTCGCTGACGTGATGGTCTATGTTGGTGTGCTTGGCGATTTTCTTGTTGAGGAAAAGTAGGCTATTAAGCAAAAAACCTTGCCCAGCGGGACGACGTTTCATGGTCGCGACCAAGGTAATGCTCCAAATGAGCAGATTTAGGCAATGAAAGCCTAACATGACAATTAACAGCCAAAAAATATTGACCTGATTAGATTCGCTAGTGGCAAACGCTGAGGGCACAGCAAGAAACCCCAGCACAAAAGACACAACCAGCAAGATCAGCACTGCGCGATGAAAGTGGCGTATGAGCTGGCCAAACTGCGCTGCGTAGCTGTTTTCTAACGGATAGTTGTCTAACTTATCGAGGGCGCTGGGTAAATTTTCGGCATGAGTGGAGAGGCGAAAATCTGTGTGTGTTTCCAGCCAAGCGGCAAGCGCCAGTTTCGCTCTTGGCATCAAAAAGGTCATTTTATCGTGTTACCCTTAATCGCGTTGTCATAGTAGTCGCTGTTATCGCCAGTGCCATGGTGAAAAATGGGTTATCAAACTGAGCTAAAGTGTAGGTAATTGTTAATTCAGATTGCTTAGATTGATAAATCCACTCTACTATAAATTTCTATGTCGTAAAACGATGCTGTTTATTAAGGGACAAAGTCATGCGTTTCAATTCTATACGGGTCAAAAGTTCGTTGCCTATTATGGTGATGGGCATCACTTTTATCATTGCTCTTGTGTCAATGGGTTACATCATCAAGCAGTTGGGAGATGGACTCAATAACCAAGCGGATATTTACAGCAAAGCATCGTCGGTGATTTTAAACGCCGACCGAGATTTGTACCAAGCGAAATTGGCTGAGCAGCGCATTATTGTGGGTGTGGGCAATTTAGCTGATGAAGAGAAAGACCGTGTTGAAAACGCCGATCAAGTTAAAGAGCGCATTCAACTGTTCCGCCAATATTTGGCGATGGAGCCAGAGGTGCAAAAGTCATTGGGAGACATTGATAGTGCTTTTTCTATTTGGCTGAATGCGTCCAATCGCGTTGTGACTGCAGATGCCCAAGCGCCGTCTTTTCAAGCCGCTGAGCAAAAAGCCAACGCTAGCTTTCAAGCGTTAAGAGCGCGTTTAGACAAAGCCGGTGAAGCGGTGAACAATCACGCGGCATCGAGCAAAAGTAAATTGATCGCGCAAGAAGAAGCGTTTCTGAAGTTCGCCATCACCATAGTGGCACTTGGCTTAATCATCGCGATCTGGTTTAGCTACAAAACCCCGAAAACCTTAACCAATCAAGTCAGTTACCTTGCCCAGCGTATTCGTGAAATTTCCGAAGGCGATGGCGATTTAACCCAAAAAATCGACTTTACCACGAAAGATGAATTAGGTGATTTGGCTAATGAATTCAACGGATTTGTTGATCGTTTGCGCGGCATCATCAGCAGTATTCACAAGCAATCGGATGAATTGGGTGAAATGACCGGACAGCTGACTCAAGTTTCGAGTAAAACCTCGGGCATCACCACAGCATTGGCCAATGCGTCCGCGTCTATTGTGAGTGCCGGTCACGAAATGGACATGTCCAATCAACAAATGGCCACGGTGGCGCAAGACACTGCCAACGAAGCCAAAAATTCCAATAGTTTAACGCAAGACGGTATGGCGGCAGTGAATAAGTCTCAGCGCGCGATTACCGAATTGGTGTCAGACATTGAAAGTGCCCTTGAGCGTTCTGCTGAATTGCAACGCAGCTCTGAAAGCATCACCTCTGTGTTGGAAGTGATTGGTAACATTGCTGAGCAAACTAACCTACTAGCGCTGAATGCGGCGATCGAAGCGGCTCGTGCCGGTGAGCAAGGCCGTGGTTTTGCGGTGGTGGCTGACGAAGTGCGAACCCTAGCGACCCGAACACAAGACAGCACCAACGAAATTGAAACCATGATTGAAAAGCTGAAGCTCAATGTGACAGAGTCATCCAAAGCGATTCAAAGCAGCCGCGACAACGCGCAATCGACGGTGAGCAATTTTGGTGAAGTGACCGAGATTTTCAATAGCTTGCAAGCCTCTTTTGGTAAAGTGCAAGAAATGGCCGCGCAAACCGCACAAGCCACTCAGGAGCAATCTATCGTAGCCAACGACATCAATCGAAATATGGTGTCATTGAAAGATCAAACCGACTCGGTGCAATCGGTTTCCGATGTGCTCAAGCAGCAATCGGACGACATTACTAAGTTGTTCAAAGCGCTGGATCAGCAAGTGGGCAGCTTCAAGGTATAACTCTGGATTTATCCGCTTTTTGGCACGACAAAAGCGTCACAATTGGCGCTTAGTCGTAGCTGTACAAAGCGTATCCCGTTATCATACGCCGCTATTGAAGCGGCGTTTTTTGTTGCTTCACCCATAATGCGAACACGCTTAGGATTGTCATGAAAAAAAACTTTGTTCTTTCCCACCCTAAATTGTCTTACCAGCGCATCATCGAAGCGGCGAAAAACGAAGTAAAGCAATACATTAAGCAGCAAAGAACCAAAGCGCTACCAGAAGGCGCGGACTTTTGGGGGTTTAACTGCAAATTTGGCCAAGTGGCTGACAAAGCGCGCTCTATTCACGAAGGCGATATTAATACCAACATCAGCTCAGCTCAGAGCCAGCATTGGAAATCCTTTTACCTAGAAGTGATTCCAACGCCAAAAACACGCGCTAAAAGAACTCAAGATTAAACACAGATCAATGTCGATCACTCGCCGTATGAACAGCACAAGGATACTTTTTTGAAGGAATTCGAGTTAATTCAACACATCTTTCAAGCCTCTGTGATGGCCGATACGCGAGGCCGAGACGATATATTATTGGGCATCGGCGACGACTGTGCCCAAGTGGCTGTGCCGACGGGTCAAAGTCTGGTATTTTCCATGGACACCTTGGTGGAAGGGCGACATTTTCCTTTCGACGCGGACCCGGTCGACATTGGCTATCGTGCGGTGGCTTCTTGCGTGAGTGATTTGGCGGCCATGGGTGCTAAACCGGCGTTTTTCACTCTGGGGTTAACGATTCCTGACTCCGATCCTCAATGGTTGGCTGGACTGGCGCAAGGCATGGCAGAACTGGCAGAACCCATTGGTTTGGCGCTGGTAGGTGGCGACACGACCAAAGGCCCGCTGACCATCACGCTGCAAGTGCATGGTTACGTGGAAGCGGACTTGGCGGTGAAACGCAGTAGCGCGCAAGCGGGCGACGATATTTATGTGACTGGATTGCTTGGCGACGCCGCCGCTGCAGTGCCGATTGTGACTGGCGAATGGCAGGTGTCGAGCGAGCGCTTCGATTACTTTTATGAGCGTTATTGGCGACCAAAACATCGGCTGATTTTTGCGATGGCGATGAAACGAGTAGCTCACGCCATGATGGATATCTCCGATGGCTTGGCACAAGACCTTCAGCATATCCTCAAAGCTTCCGGCAAAGGCGCTATTTTAAACGCCAGTGCCTTACCTATTTCTACGCCCTTGCAACAATGGCAACCGGATGCGGCCATCGCGTTAGCACTTACCGGCGGCGACGATTACGAACTTTGCTTTACGGCCTCGAAAGCTCAGGCTGACGAAGTGTCTTTGATCGCTCAAACCCTTGGTTTGGAATGCACGAAAGTGGGTGAAGTGACCGAGGACGGTTTTAGCATTCAAGGCTACGACGGTGACATGACCGGCTGGCAGCATTTTTGATAGAGTGTGTTCGAGAGGCATTAACTCACACACGGTACGATTTCACGAACAAACAGGTAATTACACATGGCGAATTCAGCACCTGCGTCGGTTTGGCGTAACCCAATCCATTTTTTAGCCTTTGGTTTAGGCTCTGGCGCGGCACCAAAAGCCCCAGGTACATTTGGTACCCTTGCTGCTGTGCCGATTTTTATCTGGCTGTTGCAAGGCTTAGGCACTACCGAATACCTTTTCATGTTGGTTTCTACCTCGTTAGTGGGTATTTACTTATGTGGCAAAACTTCTAAAGACATGGGCGTACACGACCACTCTGGCATCGTGTGGGATGAATTTGTCGGTTATTGGATTACCATGTTCCTCGCCCCTGCCGGCTGGATGTACATAGTGTTAGGTTTTGTTCTATTTCGCCTATTTGATATCTTAAAACCTTGGCCGATTTCTTGGGTCGACAAACACGTACACGGCGGCTTTGGCATCATGTTCGACGACATATTAGCAGGCTTAATGTCATTTGTTGTCTTGCAGGCCTTGGTACACTTTGTTTTTTAAACATCTTTTTACACGCTAAGATGCTTATTATAGTAAGCCACAAAAGCACCTATCTCATTAGGTGCTTTTGTGGCTTTATAGAATGGATTCAAGGCCTTTTTTATCAATTAAATAGAGAAGTCGAGCGGCTGCGCCGTTTGGTTGAGATTTCCCTTGCTCCCACTTTTGTATGCTTTCTATACTCATGGCCAGCACACTAGCAAGAACACCTTGACTGATGTGTGCTTTTAACCTGATCTCTTTGATGCGTGATGCCGTCATTTCTATTGGTTTGTCATGCAAAGCTAGGGCATCTATTTTTCGCATTGTAATCTGGCTTACGGCTCCTTTTTCATGAAAGCGCCTTGCCATTACCTGCACACGATCAATACGTTCATCCTTCATAAGACACCTCTTTAAGCAGACCTGCTTCTATTATTTCAGCCATTTTTTGTTCTGACATTGTTAGTAAATCTTCAGCGAATAGTTTGTATGCTTCAAGCAGCTTATCTGGGATTTCTTTCCCCTTTTTAGGAATGTCTGCTTTACGCCAACCAGCAATAAAGATCATTCTCTCATGTAATTTAACGGCAACGATGCTTCTATTTGAGTCACGTTTACTTTGTTTTAGTGACGCGATTCTCTTTTTAAATGACTTATTAGGGACAAGTTCTCCATCATGGAGTCCAAAAGACAGTTCTTTCGCGGCAGCGGCTACTTTAGCGTCTATTAATTTGGCTCGTTTCATAAAAACTAAGAAATCATCGGTAACATACACTTTCATTGAATCGCATCCATTTCGAAACTATGGTAATTAATACTATGGTTTTATGAGGAGTCAAGTGAGTGAAGACGGGTGAAGAGAGTATTCGTTATTCAAGTTAAGTGATAGGCCCGCCAGCCTACCACTCTCCTTGTCTATCCATGCTAGCGTTGAACTGGCACTGGCTTATTGAGTTCTTTTCGTTTTCTCAAGGATTCATAAAAAGGTGCGTAGACAGGTCGGTCGACATATTGGCCATCGCCAGATTGGGCTATCAGGACGTTGTCGTGCCACGCCAGTTTGCCGTTGCAAATGGTGGTTTCAGGGACACCGTTTATTTCCATGCCTTCAAAAATGCTGTGTTCGATTTTCGAGTGATGGGTTTTGGCGGATAGGGTTTTGCTCGCTTTTGGGTTCCAAATGACGAGATCGGCGTCGGCACCTACCCGAATGCAGCCCTTGTTTGGGTAGATATTAAAGATCTTCGCGGTGTTGCTGGAGGTGAGGGCAACAAATTCGTTCATGGTGATTTTGCCCGCGTTGACGCCTTTTTCCCACAACACCATCATGCGTTCTTCTACCCCAGCGGTGCCGTTGGGGATCATCGCAAAGTTGTCTTTGCCCATGGCTTTTTGCTCGGCGCAAAAAGCGCAATGGTCGGTGGCGGTGGTTTGCAGTGTTCCCGCTTGAACGCCTTTCCATAGGGCATCTTGGTGTTGTTTAGGGCGAAATGGAGGGCTCATAACATGAGCGGCCGCAGTGGCCCAATCGGTGTTTTGGTACACGCTGTCGTCGACGGTTAAATGCCCCGCTAGCACTTCACCAAATACCGTTTGACCGTGATCCTTGGCGTAGCGAATGGCATCGACGGCTTCTTCTGTGGACACATGCACTAGATAAATTGGCGCTCCCAAGGTGTTCGCAATACTAATGGCACGATTCGCCGCTTCGCCTTCTACCGACGGTGGACGAGACAGCGGGTGCGCTTCTGGCCCTGTCATGCCTTCGGCTAATAATTTGTTTTGTAGGTGATACACCAACTCGCCATTTTCTGCGTGAACCGTCGGCACAGTACCCAGTTCTAAGCAGCGGGTGAAGCTGGAAACCAAGATGTCATCGGTGGCCATGATGGCGTTTTTGTAGGCCATAAAATGTTTGAAGCTATTCACACCGTGTTTTTCCACCAAGGTGCCCATTTCTTCGGCGACGCTGTCGTCCCACCAGGTAATCGCCACGTGGAAGCTGTAATTCGAGTGAGCTTTTTCCGCCCATTCGCGCCATTGTGCATAGGCTTCCAGCAGAGATTGCTGTGGGCTAGGGATAACAAAATCAATAATAGTCGTGGTGCCGCCAGCTAATGCGGCGGCTGTGCCTGAAGCGAAGTCGTCTTTGGCGACTGTACCCATGAAGGGCAACTGCATGTGAGTATGGGGATCAATGCCGCCTGGCATGATGAGCTTGCCTGTGGCATCGATGGTTTCGACACCGTCGGGCAGTACGTTAATGTCGCCAATTTCGACGATCTTGTTGTCTTTGCATAGAATATCGGCTTTGAAGGTTTCTTCATGGGTGACAATGGTGCCACCTTTAATCAACAAACTCATGAGTCGTCCTTTTTAAAAGTCGGCCCGAAGGCCGAGTGGATAAGATGAAATTAAACGGCGTATTCGCCAAAGATTAAGATTGCAGCGCCTCAGATTGGCTGGCGTGGGAAGCTTGCATATTGCCCAAGATGAAATACACCAAGGCACCCGTGAAAGCGCCTGTGAACCAGCCATAGCTATAAAACCAGCCCAACGCCGGCACGTTTAGCGCGACCAAGGTGATCAATACCGGCGCGGCAAAAGCCATTAAGCCCGCGGTGTTAAAAGAAGGGTACAAGCTATTTGGCGTGTAGAGGGCGACCAAATCTAGGTGCTGACGTTTGATCAGGAAGTAATCCACCATCATGATGCCAGCAATTGGGCCTAGTAAGCTGGAGTAACCCAATAACCAGTTGGAATACATGCTTTCAACGCTGACATCAGATTCCAACCAGCCCATTTTTTTCAGCAACTCCCAGCCCATCAGCAAGATGCCTACTGCACCGGTGAGTAATACGCCACGGGTGTGGTTGATGTATTTTGGCGCGATGTTTTGAAAATCATTGGTAGGGGAAACGATGTTGGCGGCGGTGTTGGTCGACAAGGTGGCGATGATGATTAATACCATGGCCACGGCGACCCAAGCTGGGCTGTCGATTTTGCCAATCAAGGAAATCGGATCGGAAATCGTCTCGCCAACAAGCGCGGTGGACGCAGCGGTCAATACCACACCTAAAGCCGCGAAGAAAAACATGGTGACAGGCAAACCAATGATTTGACCAATTACCTGATCTTTTTGTGATTTCGCGTAGCGGCTAAAATCGGGAATGTTGAGCGATAAGGTCGCCCAAAAGCCCACCATGGCGGTCAATCCACCAAAGAAATAGCTCATAAAACCGGCGTCTTCAGGACGGTTAGCAGGCGTTGCCAACACTTCGGTGAAAGACACTTTATCGCCTGCCCACATCATCAAGCCGATACTAACGATCAATAAAAGCGGTGCAGACAAGGTTTCCAGCCATTTGATGGACTCAGAACCACGAATTACCACCACCATTTGCAGTGCCCAAAAGAGGAAGAAGCCGATGACTTCACCCACGCCACCTAAGCTGGCCCAGCCAGATGAGATCGCGGACAAAAATAAGTGAATCGCCAAGCCGCCGAACATGGTTTGAATACCAAACCAGCCACAGGCGACAAAGCCACGAATCAGACAAGGAATGTTCGAACCCACTACGCCGAAAGATGAGCGCAGCAAGACAGGAAACGGAATGCCAAATTTAGTACCGGGAAAGGCGTTCAGTGTTAAAGGGAACAATAAGATGACGTTGGCGATGAAGATGGTAAACAGCGCTTCCATGACCGACAAACCAAAGTAGGCGGTTAACACGCCACCGAGCGTATAAGTGGGGACACAAATCGACATACCTACCCACAAGGCGGCAATGTTCCATTTGTTCCAAGTACGATCTTTGATTTTTGTTGGTGCTAAATCATCGTTGTATGCGCTGCTTTCCTGCAGATCGTTATCGACCTCCAGTTCGTAAAATTCCCCTTGCTTAACAGACTTGCTGGTCATGGTGCCACCTCTTCTATTGTTTGGATTGTTTTGGGTTATCTGGACGGTTTTAATTGGTTATTGCTTCTCTTGTTCGTTGGCGATGCGTTCGCTGGCTTCGAGCATGGCATGCAGCAACACATTAGCGCCGGCGGCGCATTCTTCAGGCGAGCTGTATTCCGCTTCGTTGTGACTGATGCCGTTTAAACAAGGAGTGAAAATCATCCCTGTTGGCACTAAGTCGGCCATGTAACAGGCGTCATGACCGGCACCCGCGTAAATGTCCATGTGGCTGTAACCGAGTTTTTCCGTGGCGGCTTTCACATCGTCGGAAGCATTAAATTCCACTGGTGCGAAATACCAGAAAGGGTCTAAATTGACGTCTAAGCCATATTCTTTGGCGATCTGATCACAAAATGTCACCAACTCTTCGTGCATGGTGAGCAATACATCGGGCTTGGGGTTGCGCAAATCAGCACTGAAATTCACCTTGCCAGGAATGGTGTTGCGCGAATTCGGCCAAACGTTCATATAACCCACGGTGCCCAAGCCATTGTCATAGCGCAGCGCGATCTTATTGATTTCAGTAACGATGGCCGACGCAGCGAGCATGGCGTCTTTGCGCAAATGCATGGGCGTGGTGCCAGAATGAGAAGGGCGACCGACGACTTCCACGTTGTACCAGCGAATGCCTTGGCCAAGTCGAACGATGCCGATGGATTTTTCTTCGTCTTCGAGAATTGGACCTTGTTCAATATGTGCTTCAAAAAACGCCCCCATGTGGCGGCTGCCAAGCTCCATCTCTCCTAAATAACCGATGCGCTCTAACTCGTCGCCAAGGCGGATGCCATCCACATCGGTTTTATTCAATTCGGTTTCCAAATCAAAGCGACCGACATAGGTGCCGGAACCTTGCATCGCCGGCTGAAAGCGCGAGCCTTCTTCGTTGGTCCATACCGAAAACTCCATTGCAGTGGGCGTTTCTATTTTGTTGTCATGTAGAGTTCGCAATACCTCAACACCGGCCAATACGCCAAAGACACCGTCGAATTTACCGCCCGTTGGCTGAGTGTCTAAATGACTCCCCGTGCCAACCGCTGGTAAGCTGTTGTCTGTGCCAGGGCGACGAGCGAAAATGTTGCCAATTTTATCCACTTCCACAGTACAACCACAGGCTTCGCACCAAGCAACAAACAGGTCACGGGCTTGCTTATCTAAGTCTGTGCCGGCAAGACGATTGCAGCCGCCTTTTTCTGTGCCGCCAATGTCACCCATTTCCATTAAGGTGTCCCAAAGGCGTTGCTCGTTAATGCGAAGATCTTGCATGGTGTGCTCCTATTACCGGTTAATATTTACCAAAAGGTAAAAAACAAAGACAAAAAAATTGCCGAATGACTTGTCTTAACGGTCAGCAATAAGCAGGCCAAGTTTTCAAGATGTTTGGAGTGAAAGGCTCGTTTGCCCGTTGTGAATGTGCTATTTTAAAGGGCGAAATTGAGATAATATTTAATAAAAACAGTGCTTTATAAATTTAATATTATTTTTAAAGCTTGCAAAGGCGGACGCCAGCGTGATGGAAAAGAAAACGAAACGCACCAAACAATCGATCAATCGTGAAGAATTAGAGTCGCGTATATTGCGCTCGGCGGAAGCTCTCTTTGCTGAAAAAGGCTACAGTGGCTCATCAATGGAAGCCATCGCAATGAGCGCTAATATTTCTAAACAAAACCTGATTTATTACTTTCCAAACAAAGAGTTACTCTACCAACGGGTGCTCAAAGAAATGCTCGACATTTGGATTGAAAAGCTGTCTTTTCTAGAGGCGCACGGCGATACGCCTGAAGCCGTTATTCGTCGTTATGTGCATGAAAAAATGCAGCTTTCCCGCCTGTATCCCAATGGTTCTAAAGTGTTTGCCCATGAAATCATCAGCGGCGCACCCGTGTTAAAAGAATACCTGATTAGTCATCTAAAGCCGCAATTTGACCGTGACGTAGAAATTGTTAAGTCATGGATAAATAAGGGGTTAATTCAAAATGTTGACCCAGAGCATTTGTTTTTTACCATCTGGGCGGCCACGCAAACCTATGCGGATTTTTCTGTGCAAATGGAAGTACTGTTAGGGCGAACCAAATTAGACGAAAACGATTTTTCCCGAGCGGAAGAAGCCGTGACCAGCTTTGTTATGCGCGCTATTGGTGCCAAAAAAAATAATGAATAATTTTTTTTGTCTTTTCTAAAGGAATAAAACGCCATATTGAATCGATTTCTCCTTCGTAAAATGTGTAAAAAAAGTGCGTTATTTCATAATCTTAACCATTTAGTTAACTTTTTGCTTATCTAAACTTTATTCGGCAAGAACCGTTTTAGTGCGCGTTTTGCACTAATAAAAACAATTTACTCTGCACAAAATGATTGCTATTAATTTTTATACCAAATGGTAAAAAAGTTAATTTTACGGTGTGTCCGTCTTTCATTGATAACCAACTGTGTGGAGTGAATATGATCTCTTTTTTTGATGCTATGTCTTATGAGTTTGCCACTGGGCCAGACTTGTATGCACTCTGCCAAGCGGCGGGAACCGTGCGAGACGCCGCTTGGGGTAAGCAGCTTACCTACTCCAAAAAAGTCTTCATTCCACTCACCAATATGTGCCGTGATCGCTGTGGTTATTGCACCTTTGTGCAGTCACCTGATTCGCCCGCTGCCAACTACATAACCCCAGCGCAAGTGCTGGACACCGCACGTCAGGGCGACAAACTCGACTGCAAAGAAGCGTTGTTTAGTTTGGGTGAACGCCCTGAACAGCGACATCAAAAAGCCCGCGATGTACTGGCGTCTTTGGGTTACGACAACACCCTAGATTACTTACACGACCAATGCGAAAGCGTACTCACTCACACCCGTTTGCTGCCTCACATCAATGCGGGAGCCTTGTCTTTTGCTGAGCTGAAACGCCTCAAACCCGTGGCCGCGAGCATGGGTATGATGTTGGAAAATATTTCTACTGATTTACTCAAAAAAGGCCAAGCGCATTATGGCTGCCCTGATAAAACCCCCAAACGCCGACTCGATACCATAGAACAAGCGGGACGTCTCGATATTGCTTTTACCACGGGGATTTTGATCGGCATTGGCGAAAACTGGGAGAACCGCGTACGCAGTCTAATCGCCATCCGTGATCGACATTTAGCCTATGGGCACATTCAAGAAGTCATCATTCAGAATTTTCGCGCCAAAGCAGGCACCGCCATGGCCGGTTGCCAAGAACCCGATTTAGACGACATGAAACGCACCATCGCTGTGGCACGTTTGATTTTACCCGATGACATCAGTATTCAAGCGCCACCCAATTTAGAAGTGGAATACGGCAGTTACATCAACGCAGGCATCAACGATTTTGGCGGCATTTCGCCCCTCACTAAAGATTTTATCAACCCAGAAAGAGCTTGGCCGCAAATCCAACAGGTGGCGACTGCCTGCGCCGGTTTGGGCTATTCCTTGGCGGAGCGATTGACGATTTACGATCGCTTTCATCGTCAACACGACAAGTACCTCACCGCGCCGTTAACCCAACGGGTTAGCCGCCAATTACAGGGAGCCATCGCATGAATTTATCACAGTTTACGTCTCATCAAGGGCACATCAGTGCGCCTATCAAAGCCATTTTAGCGCGCAGTTTATTAGGCGAAGAGCTGAGTGTAACCGACGCTTGTACCTTATTTGCTACCCAAGGCGCCGACGCTCAAGCGGTGCTGGACACCGCCAATCAGGTGCGTGAGAAACGAGTGGGCAATACAGGCACTTTCGTGATCACACGCAATATTAATTTTACCAATGTCTGCTACATGGGCTGTCGTTTCTGTAATTTTGCCAAGGAAAAAGGCGACAAAGAAGCCGAATTTTTAACCGTAGAACAGGTGGCCGATCGTGCCGAAGAAGCGTGGCAGCGAGGCGCTACCGAGGTGTGCATTCAAGGGGGCTTGCACCCAGACATTGGCCCAGATTATTACCGTGAGTTAATTATCGCGGTGAAAAAACGCGTGCCGGATATTCATATTCATGCCTTTTCGCCTTTTGAAATTTGGTATGGCTGTAAAAAAGGCCGCTTGGAACCAGAAGTGTTTTTGACTGAATTAAAAGCTTTGGGGCTAGGGTCCATGCCCGGCACCGCCGCCGAGATTCTGGACACCGAGGTACGCAAGCAACTCACCAAAAACAAGCTCACCACAGAAGAATGGGTGCGCATCATCAAGGCCGCCCATTCGGTAGGCGTGAAGACCACCTCGACCATCATGTACGGCCACGTTGATCAGCCGATTCACTGGGCAAATCACTTAAAATTATTGCGCGACATTCAAAAAGACACCGGAGGTTTTACCGAGTTTGTGCCACTGGGATTCATCCATTATGAAACCCGTTTGTACAAAGACAATCCAGACAAGGTGCGCCCCGGCCCCACGCAAGATGAGCACTTTAAAATGCACGCCATTGCCCGGCTAATGCTGCAAGGTCACATCGATAATATTCAAGCGTCTTGGGTCAAAATGGGCCCAGAAGTGGCGACTAAAATGCTGCAATCGGGCGCCAACGACTTAGGCGGCACCTTGATGAACGAAAGCATTTCTCGTGCGGCGGGGGCTACCCACGGCCAAGAAGTATTTCCAGAAGACATGGTGGCGAACATTCACGCTGCCGGCTTAAACGCCATACAGCGCACCACCAAATATGACACGGTGAAAGACTACGGCACGCGACCTCTGGCGACGAATCGTATCGCGATTCAAGGGGTGGCTTAATGAAGATTACCTTATTGGCTGGCGGGGTCGGCGGCGCAAAGGCCGCGGAAGGCTTAGCAAACAGTCGTTTTGCTGAGCACACCAAGATCATTGGTAATGTGGCCGACGACGACGAGTTTCATGGATTATGGGTATCTCCCGACATCGACACACTGATTTATTCCCTTGGTGATCAAATTGACCGCCAACAAGGATGGGGACGCAAAAATGAAAGCTATCAAGTGCTGGGTGAGCTGCGCGCTTTTGGGCAAGAAACCTGGATGACACTGGGGGATTTGGATTTGGCCACGCACATTTTTCGTACGCACCTGAGACGCTTAGGGGTCAGTGCCAGCGAGATCACTCAACGTCTGGCCATGCGTCATGGCGTGTCCATGCCTATTTTATTGCCCACCGACGATGTGGTGCAAACTCGAGTAAACACCCCAAAAGGCTGGTTGTCGTTTCAAGAATTTTTCGTTCGTGAACACTGCCAATTGGACGTTCTCGACATTGAATACCACGGCGTAGAAAAGGCCACACCGACTCCGTCAGCACTGGAACAAATTGTCCACAGCGACGTGATCGTGATCGCACCGAGTAATCCGATTGTCAGCATTGGCGCGATTCTCGCCGTCCCCGGTATTCAACAGGCCATCGAAGCAAGTTCGGCTTATGTTATCGGTATCTCTCCGTTAATTGGCGGTAAAACGGTAAAAGGCCCTGCGGATAAAATGCTCGAAAGTGCAGGGAAAAGCATCGATTCAAAAGGTATCTATGATTGTTATACGTCTTTCATAGACGCCTTAGTGATTGATGAAAGCGATAAACACGACGCCGCTTGGCTGGAGTCTCAAGGGATCAAGGTGCTGGTCACGCCCACTTTAATGGCCACCACAGAAGACAAAACACGCTTACTCACCGAGACGGTCGAGTTTGCCTTGTTACAGCAAAAGCAGAGGGCCGCCTAAATGATAGCCGTAATCGATCATATTTTAACCGACAAACTGTGTGTGGTGATTCCGATGAAAGCCCCCAAACGCGCTAAACAGCGCTTGATTGGCAGCTTGCCCAACACATCGCGAGAACAGTTAGCGATGACCTTATTTGAAAACACCTTACGTTTCTTTCAGCGCCATTTTCCGACCCTAGATGTGCTGGTGGTGAGTGAATCCCTTGAGGTGCTGCAAGTCGCACAAGGTTTCTCGGCCAATACTCTATTTGACGATGGTCAAGCGGGGCTAAATGGCGCGCTGACGTTCGCCTGCGATTGGGTAAAACAAAGCGGCTACGACAGTCAGCTGGTTATCCCGAGCGACATTGCGGTATTGGATAAACGTGAAATTCTCACCTTAATTGACGCTATGGCTCACGCTCAGGTGGCAATAGCGGTGGCCAAAGATGGCGGCACCAATGCCTTATTAACCTCGCCACCAGACGCCATCGATTTTGAATACGGCTGTGATTCGGCGGTGGCACATCAAACGAATGCACGCAATAACCGATTGGTTTGTCGTGCTTTGCATTTGCCTTACCTCGCGCTAGACATTGATCAAGGCGAGGACTTAAAGCAAGCCGCTGTGCAGTCTCCCGAGCGTTTTGCTGTGTGGAAAAAGTGTTTTATCTCACCCGTGAAGGAGCATCGCTATGTCTGACTCTATAAAAGACGAAATGACCATGTTTCGACTGATGGGCTTGCCGGATTTTCAAACTGGCGACGACTTGGCGCAAAAGATCATTGATACCTTTAGCGCGCAAAACAAGACCCTTCAGTCAGGGGATATTTTAGTGGTCGCTCACAAGGTGGTGTCGAAAAGTGAAGGCGCTTGCGCTTATTTAGACGACATTACACCGAGTGCCGACGCCATCGAGTTGGCAAAAAGCGTCAATAAAGACCCGCGCAAAGTGGAAGTGATCTTGTCCCAATCCAACCGCATTGTCCGTGCGATGAAGCGGCCCGACCAAGAGGAAGGCGTGCTGATTGCCGAGCACAAGAATGGTTATATTTGTGCCAACGCGGCGGTGGATGAATCCAATGCGGATCACCCTGGCCAACTGATTTTACTCCCTGATGATCCTGATAAAAGCGCGCGCGCATTGTGCCAACGATTGGAAACCCACTTCGGTTGCAATCTTGGTGTGGTGATCAGCGATACCTTTGGTCGCCCTTGGCGTTTGGGTCAAACCAATGTGGCGATTGGTCTTGCCAACGTGCCAGGAGTGATGCACATGTTGGGCGAGGCAGACGCATTTGGTCGCCCATTGAGCGTAACGGCACCGGCTTTTGCCGATGAATTGGCCGCCGCGTCCGGCTTATTAATGGCGAAAAGCGCCAAATCCCCCGTGATTATTTTTCGTGGCCTTTCTTGGCCAAAAACCGACAGCTCGAGCCGAGATCTTATTCGCGCTCACAATGAGGATCTTTTTCGATGAAAGCAGACACAACAAACACAGTGGCCATTATTGGTGGCACAGGCCCGCAGGGCAAAGGCTTGGCGTTACGTTTGGCGCAAGCGGGCGTGAGCGTGGTGTTGGGATCCCGTGATCCCTTCAAAGCACAAGAAACCGCCGAGGGTTTAAAAGCCTTGTTGACCGATAGCGAGGCAGACATTAGCGGCATGAGCATGGAAGACGCCACTCAAGCAGCGGGGGATTTGGTGATTTTGTCCGTGCCTTATTCCGCTCACGACACCACGCTGACCACCCTAGCGCCTTTGTTGGTGGGCAAGGTGCTGGTCGACATTGTGGTGCCACTGGCACCGGGGAATCCAAAAGCGGTGGTCATGCCCGAAGCCGGCTCGGTCACAGAGTCAGCACAAATATTGTTGGGCGACGATATTCCTGTTGTGGGCGCGCTGCATAACGTGTCGGCGATTACGTTGAACGATTTATCTAGACCGATTAACTGCGATATTTTGGTGTGTGGCAACGATTTGGACGCGAAAAAGCGCGTGATGGCCTTGATCGAAAAAATGGGCACAAAAGCCTACAACGCGGGACTGGCAGACAGCGCCCGCTGCATCGAAGCCATTACGCCCATTTTAATCCGCTTAAACATCTCGAAAGACGTGCCTTTTAGTCACGCGGGCATTCGTATTTGTCCCCCTGAGCATTGATTTAACATAACGCCATTTAGCACATTTTATTATTCATATAAGAGGAACACAGCATGGAATTTGGTATCACTTTTAAGGGCTTTGTTAGCCCAGATCGCGCGCGTAATTTGGTTCGTCAGGCCGAAGCGGCCGGCTTTGATTATTGCTGGTTTTACGACTCGCATATTTTATGGCGCGAATCGTTTGTGGCCATGGCCATGTGCATGGAACACACCACCAAGATGCGCTTTGGCCCTTGTGTGACCAACCCTAATATTCGTGATTGGTCTTTGTCAGCGAGCTTGTACGCCAGCTTGGCGCACCAGAGTAACGGGCGTTTTGATATTGGCCTCGGCCGTGGGGATTCATCCATGCGAGTGATGGGCAAAAAGCCGGCGACTTTGGCGCGTTTGGCGGAATTTACCACCAAGGTAAAAGCCATGGTGCGCGGCGACGAAGTAGAGTACGGCGAGTGTCCAGAGCCAGTAAAATTGCCGTGGGCGACGGGGTATGAATTGCCCGTATGGATTGGTGCTTATGGCCCGAAAGCATTAGCCACAGCGGGGGAAGTTGGCGACGGTTTGATTTTGCAAATTGGTGATCCGGATTTGGTGAAATGGTTTAAAGATCAGTCGATTAGTGCTGGTGAAGCGGTGGGTCGTGATATGTCTAATTTCAAGGTGCAGGCCGCGGCGCCGGCGTATTTCGGTGACATGGATTATTGTATCGAACACACCAAATGGTTCCCCGCGATGGTGGGCAATCACGTGGCGGACATCGTTGAAAAATATGGCAGTGATTCAGGCTTGGTGCCAAAAAGTCTGACTGACTACATCGAAAAACGTCGTGGCTATGACTACTCTAAACACGGCCAAAGCGATAACCCATTCTTAGATTTCATCACGGAAGACATAGTGAAAAGCTTCTGTGTGTTGGGTACTGTGGAAGACCACATTACTCGAATCAAAGCCTTAGAAGAAGCTGGCACCACTCAGTTTAATATCTATTTAGACAATGGCGACGAAGAGGAAATCATCGCGAAATATGGCCGCGAGATTATTCCTGTGTTTAACAGCTAACGGGCTGTCATCATCGGATCATCGACCGAATAACATTCCTTCTCGAAACTAGCGCCTCCCTCGTCGGAATGTTATTCGCTCTCGATATTAAGATGATCCATAGACATGACTTTATGGTCATCGACCGAATAACATTCCTTCTCGAAACTAGCGCCTCCCTCGTCGGAATGTTATTCGCTCTCGATATTAAGATGATCCATAGACATGACTTTATGGTCATCGACCGAATAACATTCCTTCTCGAAACTAGCGCCTCCCTCGTCGGAATGTTATTCGCTCTCGGTATTAAGATGATCCATAGATATGACTTTATGGTCATCGACCAAATCACACTCTTCTTCGAAACTAGCGCCTCCTTCGTCGGAATGTTATTCGCTCTCGATAAATTTCATGATGATATGGGCAAGTGGCTGCGGCATAACGATTTGTGGGAAGTGTCCACAAGGTAGTGTGGCAATGTCTGTGGTGCGGGTGAGCATGGTCATTTCGTGCTGGACTTCTGGTACAAGTGATCGGTCGTTTTCGGCTAGGATGTAATACTTTGGTATACGCCCCGCGTTTTCTGCTGTCCAGTTTAGGGTGACGACTCTGGCTGCGTTGGGCTGAATCACCATTTTGTTATTGGCCAATTCGATGGTTTCTTGTGTGGCGTCATGGAGAAAAATACCTGAAATACCTTTCGTGTGAACTTTGGTTCCATAGGGCGTTTGTTGTAAATAAGGCGCTATGCCTTGGGTGTCGACTCCTCTTTTGGAAACGATGCGGCATAAGTCTGTGAAATTTATTCCGCTGGGTAGCATCATGCCTGCAATGTAAATGATACCAGCGATTTTGTCGGGGTTTTGCTCTGCTACGGCCGTTGCGGTTATACCTCCTCCTGAGTGGGCGATGAGCCAAACGGGTTCGTCGATATGTTCGAGGTTATTTAGAACGTGAGAGGTGTATTGAGTTAGATCAGCTTGCGATTGTATAGACGCTTCATAGCTTTCACTATCGGGTAAATTGACAACATGGCATTGTATGACAGTTGAATCCAAGTATTTCAGTAGCGGTTCCCAGACCCAGCCGCTTGCCCAAGCCCCGTGAATAAAAAACAGATTGGTCATACTTATTTATCTCCATAGGTTTTCTGGTACATCTCGATCATGTGTTTTTCTACCGTCGTAGGGGGGTATTTTGGTTGTTCGTGCTCTAGTAAACAGGTGGGTATGCATTTCACTTCATGGTCCAAATGGCCACTGAAGAAAAAGGGAATGGAGTAGCGTTCGCCTCCGCTTTTGTTAATAACTCTGTGTAAGGTCGAGCGATATTGGTCATTTGTCCACCGAGCAATCATGTCGCCAATGTTGACCACGTAACTGCCTTTAATCGGTGGCGCATCGATCCAGTTGTTGGTTTTGTTTGACCAGACTTGCAGTCCACTATTTTCATCTTGTAGTAGGAGTGTTAGACCACCGAAGTCGGTGTGGGCGCCGCAGCCTTTTTCATTTTCCTGAGGATTAATCGGTTGGGGTGGGTAGTGGAGCAATCTTAGGGTCGCCAACGGGTCATGGCAGAAGTCGTTAAAATACGCTTCGGACAAGTTCAGTGAGAGTGCCACGAGAGACATGAGTTCTTCGCAAAGTGTCGTCATGGTGTTCAGGTAGTGAATGGCGAGAGGTTTAAGGTCAGGTAGCTCTACTGGCCACTGGTTTTGTCCAAAGTTAAACTTGTTCGCTTTGACCATTGGGTGTTCAGCGTTATGTTCAAAACCTATGTAAAAGCCTTCTTTTAAATCTGGCGGTGCTCCTGCCTCGAGTGTTTGGTTTTTTAGGGGTTCGTAGCCTCGGTTGGCCTTGGAAAGCTTTTTGTGCACCTTGAGTTTGCTTTCTAAAGGTAATTTGAACATTTTGGCGCTTTCTGAAAACAGTTGGGTTTGAAGAGATTCTTCAATGCCATGTCCGGTAATATAAAAAAATCCGAATTCTCTGCATGCCTCACCGATTGCCATGGCAAGCTCTTGTTTTTGTGTCTTTGATGCCTGCTGGTAGCCTGACAAATCAATAATAGGCAGTGTGGTCGATGTTGTATTTTGAGGTTTCATATATCACCAATGGTTCGAGTGTTTGACGAATGAACGGCCACTTTATCAATCGAACAGTGAGAGGTGATAACGCTTATTTACGATGAGAGTGTTGCCGAAAAAGCATCACCTGGCGTGATTGAGCCTGTGGCTTGATTAAGTTCATCAATGAGATCCCTGACAAAATAGTCTGCAGCGACTGGCAGTATTCTATTGGATCTGACATACACGCCAAGCTCAGAATTTATGATGCTGGGGCGCGTAATGGGAATATGACATAGTGTTTGCTTTGCTAGGTCTTCTTCAATGCCTATGATGGTTTGAAAGGCGACGCCCATGCCGCTGAGAGCCAGTTTTCGAGACAGTCCCACAGAATTAGTTTCAATGATCTGATGAGAAACCTCGATACGGTTAATGAAGTGGCTTAAATGAGTATGAATCGATAGACCTTTTTTACTTAGGATCAGTGGATAAGTCGTGCATTCTTGAAGGCTCACTTGGCTTTTATGTGCAAGTGGGTGATCTGGAGCGACGACGGCGCCAAGAGCATAGCGTTTAACCCATAATTGATTTAAATTTCTTAGGTTTTCAATATCAAAGGCCAGCCCTACATCGACTTCGCCATTGATGATCAGTTCTGGCATTTTTGCTGAACCTATCACGTGAATACCCACGGTGATATTGGGAAAGCGTGTTGTGAAATGTTTGACTATGCGAGGGATCAATTCAATTGAAGGGCCTTCGACTGTGGCCAGTTCGATGTGCCCTTTTTGAATACCTTTTATGGCATCGATTTCTGAGTAAAGTCGATCTGCATCTTTAAGTACAATCTGTGCATGTCTTGCAAAGCTTTCTCCAGCGGAAGTTAATGTCAATCCATTAGTAGAGCGCTCGAAAAGTTGGATGTCGAGATCATCTTCTAACTTTTGTATTTGTCGACTCACTGCCGAGGTTGCCATATTAAGTGAGCGTGATGCTTCCCTTATAGAGCCGAGTCGTCGAACACAGTCAAAGCAGTAAATGGCAGTGGCGTGGATGCGTCTTTTTGCTGTCAAATGAATGCTCCCATGAGTCGTGCAGTGAATTCAATGATGATCATTGCGCCGTAAATGCGCTTCGAAGGTGCGAATCAGTAACGACAGGCTCAGTGTGAGTACTAGGTACATGAAGGCGACGACGTTGTAGGTTTCGAAAAACTGGAAGGTGGAGGAGCTGTAGACTTTGCCAAGTTGGGTGATGTCTTGCACGCCAAGCACGGACACCAGTGCCGAGTCTTTGATCATGGCAACGAGGTCGTTGCCCAGTGGCGGTAAGATTTTGCGCATGGCCTGGGGCAAGATGATGAGTCGGAAGCGTTGCCAGTTGGATAATCCGAGAGCTTTGGCGGCTTCAACTTGGCCTTTGCTGACTTCTTGAATGCCGGCCCGAAATACTTCTGCGATGAAGGCGCTGTAGCTGATGGCGAGGGCGATGATGGCGCGCCACAGTAGGGTGAAGTCACGGGTGCGGGCTTTTTCTATCCAGCCCGCTTCAATGGGAATTTGCAACGCCCAGTTGTAGAGTTTGACCATTTCTGGCGCGCCGACGAAGGCGATGTAAAACAGCAGCACCAAGACAGGCACGCCACGAAACACTTCCACATAAAAACGCGCGCATTCACGTAATAAACGATGACGTGAAAACCCTGCCAACGCAATAAGTAAGCCCAATAAACTGGCGAGTATAAAGGCCGTGAAGGTCACACCAATAGTGGTGAGTAGCCCTTCACTTAACGCGCTGGCGATGCGTTGGTAACTTTGGTCTGCGACCATGTTCCACAGTAGAACCAAGGCAATAATAACGATGGCAAGGAGCCACCAAGGGGTGCGTTGTAAGGTATTTTTAAAGGGCATAGTGGGTTCGTTGTGAGACCGCTCCTTGGTCATCGTTGTTTGAGTATTTAATGGTTTATTGGATTATTGGTTGTAGTCAAAAAACCATTTCTTGTTCAATGCGTCCAGTGTGCCGTCGGCTTTCATGCTTTTAATAGCGGCGTTCATTGGTGCCAGTAAGTCGGAATTTGGCGTTAGGATGAAGCCAAAGTCTTCTGAGCCTAACGGGCCGCCGATGATTTTAAAGGCGCCCGGGTTTGCGCCAATGTAGCCGCGGGCAGAAGCGGCATCCATTAATACGCTGTCCACATCGCCAGATTTAAGCGCTTGAACGGATGCGCCAAAGGTATCGAGTAAGGTGATGCGGCGGTTGTTTTCGTCGCCATCTAGTACATCATACACGGCGACATAGAAGTTGGTGGTGCCTGCTTGTGCGCCAAAGTAGAGGTCGTCGTTGGCGGCAAAAGACGTCGCATCGGTAAAGCGGTCTTCGTCTGCACGCACCAACATGAATTGTTGTGAGGTCAAATAGGATTCGGTGAAGTCGATTTGTTGGGCGCGTTCTTCATTGATGGTGATGCCGTCCATGCCCACGTCATACTGGCCTTGTTTAACCGCTTGGATCATGGTGTCCCAGCTGCTTAGATGCCATTCAATGTTGGCGTTGAGGCGCTTGCCAATTTCGTTCATGGCGTCGTATTCCCAGCCTATGCCTTCTCCAGTTGCTGGATCGACAAAGTTCAGCGGCGTATAGGCGTTTTCGGTCACGGCTAAAATAGTGCGACCTTGTAGGTCAGGTAACTTGGTGTCTGGGTTGTTAGATAAGGTGTTTGCCAGGCTTAGGCTGCTAACAGACAAGGCTGCGATGGCGATCAATAAGCTAGACAACAAACGAGGCAATACAGGAACACGAGAGAGCAGAGATATCATGGCGTTAGTACCTTTTAGTAAGGGTTACAAGCAAAGGGCTATTTGCTCAATTGGGCGAGGATTATACCTAGTCGCGAAAGACTAAACCATGCAATCTTGCGGCCATTATGTGGTAAATTTGAGCATAAACACGTATATTTATTGGGTTATTTTAGCCTCGTTATTCTTCTACGTTTTAGACGATAAATACCGTCTCTATTAAGGTCATTATGTCCCGAGAATTGCTTCCTCAGCACGCTTTTCAAACGCATTGTCTTGCGCAAATGGGCGTGGTGTCTTGGTTATCGGCCCAAGAAACGAGTCAGGTAACGGGAACGGTTTATCTGCCAAGCCAGCCTTGGCCGATTGATCAAGCCTCTTCATCGACGGCGTCTTTTTCAGTTTCTCAGGCAACCGATGGGTTTCGCTCTGTAGAGCCAACACCTGCTCCCTCGTCGAACGTAGCACCGGCAGAAAAAGCGCCTTTGGTGCATCATTTACGTGAACAGCTTAACGCTGGCCCAGAAATTATCGTTGAAGATTTGCAGCCGATCGAAGAGTTGGCGGTGGATATTGTGGTGGAGCCTGAGCCAAATCGTCCGCATTCAATCAGTCGATTAGATGTGCGCGCTTATGCTTTGTCGAAAACCTTATTGATCCTCAGCGACGTGCCGCCGGTATTTTCTCAGGCGGACGATGTGGAGAAATTGGCGTTGAACATGGGTCGTGCTTTATTGAAACATTCCATCGATGAATGGCAAGCTAGTGCGTTTTCTTGGCCTGGAGAGCTGAAAAACCCTCAGTTTTGGCATCGCACAGACTGGTTGTTTGGGGCGATTGAAGGCCATGTGAGTCGTTTGGTTAAAGACTTCAACACCACACCCTTGCTGGTGTTAGCTGGGGCGAACATTACTCAGCTGGTGGATGATTTGCCTGATAGCAGCCCATTAAAACACTACCCAACGGCGCGTATTTTGAGTTTGGCTGAACTGCATCGTATTCCAGAATTGCGCAAAGACGCATGGCACATCATGCAGACGTCGCTCTTTTCCTAATTTCCGTGTTGTTTATCTTTTCTTTTATGATGTTGGTATGGTGCTAAACGTATGATGAATTCCGTGGTAATACGTCGTGCCTTGGCGTCTGATGTGCCGGCTATTTTGGCTTTGGATACCGAGTCTAACCCTCACCCTTGGGGGGCGAATTTGGTTGCAGATGCGTTGCAAACACGACTCAATTGGCTGGTTGAAACAACCGGCGATGACCCCTCTAAAGTGGTTGGCTGGTTGACCGCTTCCGTAGTGCTTGATCAGTCCGAATTAGAATTAATTGTGATTGATTCTGACGCCCGTAGACAAGGCTTAGCCAGAAGGTTGATGATGACTTGGTTGGCGGCTGTTGCCAAGCAAGGTGTGACAGAATGGCTGTTGGAAGTACGCGAATCAAACGTTGGCGCCATCGCCCTGTATCAGTCTTTGGGGTTTGAGTTGGTAGGCCGTCGTAAAAACTATTATGAAGCAAAGCAAAGTGATCAAGCAGAACAAGGCCGCGAGGCGGCGTGTTTGTTTACGCGGCAGGCACCTTAATTGTGCCTGCGTTAAAAAACAATGTGTTAGAGGTGAAGCATGAGCAAGGTATTGGTTCCCATTGCGAATGGCAATGAAGACATTGAAGCGATTACGATTATTGATGTGTTGCGTCGTGGTGGCGTAGAAGTAACCGTGGCGAGTATTCACGAATCCAAACAGGTGGTCATGGCCAATGGCACCAAGGTGGAAGGCGATGTGCTGCTGACAGAGGTGAGCGAGCAGTTGTTCGACGCCGTGGTGTTACCAGGTGGCATGCCGGGGGCGGAGCATTTACGCGACTGCAAGTTGTTGATTGATATGTTGGAAAAGCACGATGTGCAAGATGCCTTATTGGCGGCGATTTGTGCGTCGCCCGCTGTGGTGTTTGGTACTCATGGTTTTGTGGTGGATAAACAGGCAACCTGTTATCCAGGTTTTGAAGCAGGATTAATCGGCGCCGAATATATGGCCAATGAACCTGTGGTCATGGACGATAATATTCTAACGAGCAAAGGCCCTGCGACGGCGATGATTTTCGCTCTGACCGTTTTGGGTAACTTAAAAGGCTATGAAACCGCCCAAAGTGTGGCCGATGGTTTGTTGTGCTGAGTGTGCCTATTCGGCATTGATTATTCCTGACTAAGAAGTCAAGAAGAAATGTACGTTAATCGCATGTTTTTGCCGGATTTCTCGGCAATTCGGTGGACGAAAAATCGGTATCGGAGTAGAATTAGGCAGATTTTTTGAACGCGAGATTCATTGATTACTAATCATTGAATGAACGGCAAAAACGCAATTTCTTAAAAGCGAGATGAGCCGCCGGTTTATCTCGCTTTTTTGCAACCTGAAAGGCTCTAAATGGGAGGTTCCTTTGGCAACATCAGCGATTCTAGCTCTGGAAGACGGCACGGTTTTTAAAGGGGTGTCGATCGGAGCGGATGGCTCCTCAACAGCCGAGGTAGTGTTTAATACCTCGATGACTGGTTATCAAGAAATTCTTACTGATCCTTCCTATGCTCGACAAATGGTCACTCTGACCTATCCCCACATCGGGAATACAGGCGTCAACTCTGAAGATGAAGAATCCGATAATGTATGGTGTGAAGGTCTGATTATCCGTGATCTTCCGCTGACAGCAAGCAGCTGGCGTTCACAAGAATCATTAGATTCTTATTTGAAACGCAAAGGCGTAGTCGGCATCGCAGACATAGATACCCGCAAATTGACGCGTATTCTGCGTGAAAAAGGCGCTCAAGCAGGCTGCATTATGGCCGGTGAGAACCTTGACGAAGCCGCTGCCATTGCCGCCGCAAAAGCATTTCCTGGCCTAAAAGGCATGGACTTGGCGAAAGAAGTGTCAGCGAAAGCCGCTTACCCTTGGACTGAATCCACTTGGGACCTTGTCAAAGGGCACACGACACCAGACGCGTTTGATTTTCACGTAGTCGCTTACGATTTTGGTGTGAAAAGCAATATTTTGCGCATGTTGGTTGAGCGCGGTTGCCGCTTAACGGTTGTTCCAGCGCAAACGCCAGCGAAAGACGTGTTAGCCATGAATCCAGATGGTGTGTTCTTATCAAATGGCCCTGGTGATCCAGAGCCTTGTGATTACGCCATTCAAGCGATCAAAGAGATCCTAGAAACTGAGATCCCTGTGTTTGGTATCTGTCTTGGTCATCAGTTGTTGGCATTGGCGTCCGGTGCGAAAACTAAGAAAATGAAGTTTGGTCACCACGGTGCTAACCACCCAGTACAAGCGATTGAAAAAGGCACTGTCATGATCACCAGCCAAAACCACGGTTTTGCGGTAGACGAAGACACCTTGCCGGCGAATCTGGTGATGACACACAAATCTTTGTTTGATGGTTCTTTGCAGGGCATTTCCCGTACTGATAAGAGCGCGTTCAGCTTCCAAGGTCACCCGGAAGCGAGCCCAGGGCCGCACGACGTGGCGCCGCTGTTCGATCAGTTCATTGCAAACATCAAAGCCTCTAAAGCCTAAACGAAAGGACGGAACGAAACACTATGCCAAAGCGTACTGATATAAAAAGCGTCTTAATTTTAGGTGCAGGCCCTATTGTTATCGGTCAAGCTTGTGAGTTTGACTATTCTGGCGCTCAAGCCTGTAAAGCCCTTCGTGAAGAAGGCTTCCGCGTGATTCTGGTGAATTCCAACCCAGCGACCATCATGACCGACCCTGTAATGGCCGACGCGACTTACATCGAGCCAATTGAATGGCAAACGGTTGAGAAAATCATCGAGAAAGAACGCCCAGATGCGGTTCTACCCACCATGGGCGGACAAACGGCACTGAACTGTGCGTTGGATCTTGAGCGTCACGGTGTGCTCGAAAAATACAATGTTGAAATGATTGGTGCGACGGCCGATGCCATCGACAAAGCGGAAGACCGTAATCGTTTCGACCAAGCAATGAAAGCCATTGGTCTGGAATGTCCTCGTGCCGGTATCGCGCACAGCATGGAAGAAGCCTTAAAAGTACAATCTGAGTTAGGTTTCCCTTGTATTATTCGACCTTCTTTTACCATGGGCGGCACCGGTGGCGGTATCGCATACAACATGGAAGAGTTCGAAGAAATCTGTACTCGTGGTTTGGATTTATCGCCGACCAACGAATTGCTAATCGATGAATCACTCATCGGTTGGAAAGAATACGAGATGGAAGTTGTCCGCGACAAAAAAGACAACTGCATCATTGTTTGTGCGATCGAAAACTTTGACGCTATGGGCGTTCACACCGGTGATTCCATCACGGTGGCACCTGCACAAACGCTGACAGACAAAGAATATCAAATCATGCGAAACGCCTCTTTGGCGGTATTGCGTGAGATCGGTGTTGAGACCGGTGGTTCCAACGTACAGTTTGGTATGGATCCGAAAACTGGCCGTTTGGTGGTGATCGAGATGAACCCTCGTGTGTCTCGTTCTTCTGCCTTGGCGTCGAAAGCGACGGGTTTCCCAATTGCAAAAATCGCCGCGAAATTGGCGATTGGTTACACGTTAGACGAATTGCAAAACGACATCACTGGCGGTCAAACTCCAGCGAGTTTCGAGCCAGCGATTGATTACGTGGTAACCAAAATTCCACGCTTTACATTCGAAAAATTCCCAACCGCCAATGATCGTTTGACCACGCAGATGAAATCTGTGGGTGAGGTCATGGCGATTGGCCGTACTTTCCAAGAGTCTTTGCAAAAAGCCTTGCGCGGTTTGGAAGTAGGCTCTGATGGATTCAATCCGCAGTTGGATTTCTCGGAAGAAAACAGCAAAGAGAAATTGGCATACGAGCTACAAACACCGGGTTCTGATCGTATCTGGTACATCGGCGATGCTTTCCGCTCTGGTATGACAGTCGATGAGCTGTATGCGGCAACCGGTGTCGATCATTGGTTCTTGGTGCAAATCGAAGACTTGATCAAAGAAGAGTTGGCATTGTCAGACAAAGGTCTTGTAGACATGACGTACGATGTGATTCGTCGTCTAAAACGCAAAGGCTTTTCTGACTCACGCTTAGCCAGCTTGTTGAGTGTGACAGAAAAGTCCATGCGCGAACGCCGTTATTTGATGAAGGTGCATCCAGTTTACAAGCGCGTAGATACCTGTGCGGCGGAATTTGCGACCAACACGGCGTACATGTACTCCACGTACGAAGATGAGTGTGAAGCGGCGCCGACAGATCGTGAAAAAGTCATCATCCTTGGTGGTGGCCCGAACCGCATTGGTCAGGGCATCGAGTTTGATTACTGCTGTGTACACGCGGCCTTGGGTCTTCGCGAAGATGGTTACGAAACCATCATGGTGAACTGTAACCCTGAAACGGTTTCTACGGATTACGATACGTCTGATCGTTTGTACTTCGAGCCAGTCACACTAGAAGACGTGTTGGAAATTGTTCGTAAAGAAAAGCCAAAAGGCGTGATCGTGCAGTTTGGTGGCCAAACGCCGCTGAAAATTGCCCGTGCCTTACAAAACGAAGGCGTGCCTATCATTGGTACTACGCCGGAGTCGATTGACCGCGCCGAAGATCGTGAGCGCTTCCAAAGCATGATCCAGCGTTTAGGCTATAAGCAGCCACACAATGCGACGGTGCGCAGTGTTGAGCAAGCCGCTGCAAAAGCCGCTGTTATCGGTTATCCGCTTGTGGTTCGCCCATCCTATGTATTGGGTGGCCGTGCGATGGAAATCGTTTACAACGAAAAAGAATTGATGCGCTACATGACCAGTGCGGTAAAAGTATCGAATGACAGTCCTGTGTTGTTGGATCACTTCCTAAATGCGGCGATTGAGATCGACATCGACTGTGTGAGCGATGGCCATCAAGTGGTGATCGGCGGCATTATGCAGCACATTGAGCAAGCCGGTGTTCACTCTGGTGATTCAGCGTGTTCTTTGCCTCCGTATTCTTTGTCGCAAGAAGTGCAAGACGACATTCGTGAGATGATAAAAAACATGGCCCTGGAATTGGGTGTTATCGGTTTGATGAACACTCAGCTTGCGGTACAAGACGGTGAAATTTATGTGATTGAGGTGAACCCTCGTGCGTCACGTACCGTGCCTTTCGTCTCTAAGTGCATCGGTCGCTCCTTGGCACAGGTCGCCGCCTTGGTTATGGCAGGTAAAACACTGGATGAGATTGGTTTCACGAAAGAAATTATTCCTTCTTACTACAGCGTGAAAGAAGCGGTTTTCCCATTCAACAAGTTCCAAGGCGTCGACCCGATTCTTGGGCCTGAGATGAAATCCACCGGCGAAGTCATGGGTGTCGGCGATACGTTCGCTGAAGCCTTTGGTAAAGCGGTGTTGGGTGGCGGTACTGTCTTGCCTACGTCTGGTTGTGCTTTTATCAGTGTTCGCGATATGGACAAAGAAGGCGCAGTGAGCGTGGCTCGTCGTTTATCTGAGCTCGGTTTCGATATTGTTGGTACCGAAGGCACAGCGAAATACTTGACTGAGCAGGGTGTTGAAGTACGTAAGGTCAACAAGGTGAACGAAGGTCGTCCACACATTGTTGATATGATGAAAAACGGTGAGATTGACTACATCATCAATACCACATCAGGTACGCAAGCCATCACAGATTCGTCTTTGATCCGCCGTACAGCTTTACAGCGTAAGGTTTGTTACACTACGACATTGGCTGGTGCTGAAGCAACGAGTATGGCGATCAGCCTAACGGGTGAAACCAAAGTTAGAAGACTGCAAGATTTGCACTTGGGGAAATAATGAAAAAAGTACCAATGACAGTAGAAGGTGAAGCGCGTCTTAGAGAAGAGCTGAATCACTTGAAAACTGTCGTCCGTCCTCGCGTGATTGCAGATATTGCAACCGCGCGCGAGCATGGCGACTTAAAAGAAAACGCAGAGTATCACGCCGCTCGTGAAGAGCAGGGATTTGCTGAAGGTCGAATTAAAGAGATCGAAGGCAAATTGTCTGACTCACAAGTGATTGATGTCAAAACCTTACCCGCAACAGGTAAAGTGATTTTTGGCACAACCGTGACACTTTATAATGTCGATACGGAAGAAACTGTGACGTACAAGATAGTCGGCGATGATGAAGCAGACGTGAAAGTGAAAAAAATCTCTTACGCGTCCCCGATTGCTAAAGCGATTATTGGTAAAGAAGAAGGCGACGAAGTGGCCATTCAAGTACCAAGCGGTGAAGTTGTGTACGAAATCGAAAAAGTCGCCTACCTTTAAAACGGCTGTGAGTGACGCTTTTCTGAAACCACGATGTGAAAACATCGTGGTTTTTTTATGTCTCCTTTCATTGTGTATAAATACCTATGTTATTAACATGTCTTATTCAACGTGTATAAAAAGGATGTTTCATGGTTAGCCGAATTTTATTGTCAGACTCCCACGACCCTCATTTTAACCTTGCGGTTGAAGATGCCATTTTTCGTTCTATGTCATCCGACCAGCGTGTGTTGTTTTTGTGGCGAAACCAAAATACCGTGGTGATTGGTCGCTCTCAAAATCCATGGAAAGAATGCAATATCGCCAAAATGGAACAGGACGATATTCAACTTGCTCGTCGCCAAAGTGGCGGGGGCGCCGTATTCCATGATTTGGGGAATACCAACTTTACTTTTATGGCTGGAAAGCCTGGATACAGCAAAGAAGTGTCGACCGATATCGTGCTGCAGGGCCTGAAAAACCTAGGGATAGAAGGTTATGCAACAGGTCGTAACGACTTGGTAATTGGTGAAGGTGAGGCAATGCGCAAGTTCTCTGGATCGGCTTATAAAGAGACCAAAGATCGAGGTTTTCATCATGGCACCTTGTTGTTGAATGCGGACTTGAGCCGTCTGGCAAACTACCTTAACCCTGATCCGAAAAAGCTTCAATCTAAAGGCATTACTTCCGTTCGTTCGCGAGTGACAAACCTAGTTGAAGTGTTGCCAGAGATTAACCATGAAGCCGTGACAGACGCTATCATAGACGCGTTTTGCGACTACTACGGCGAAACGCCAGTTATTGAAACTATCTCACCGGACGCTTTGCCAGATTTGCCTGGTTTTGTGGATAAATTTGCCGAACAGCAAAGCTGGGAGTGGAATTATGGAAAGTCCCCTCAGTTCACCCACACTCTGGATGAGCGCTTTAAATGGGGCGGTGTGGAAGTGCATCTTGATCTGAAAAACGCTCGGATCACGGCAGTCAAAACCTTTACCGACAGCTTGTACCCTGACCCTATTGAAGCACTTGCCACTCAATTGGTTGGTGTAAATTATCAGCCTGAAGCGATTGGCGCTTGTGTTGATGCACTGATAGAAGACTTTCCAGACCACACAGCGGACTTAACTGAGATGAAAAGCTGGCTGGTGACAGCAGTTTCTTAGTCATTACAGGCGATCAAAAATGAAAATGAGCCGAATAACTCACTTAATCGGCTCATAAAATAATGTTATTCTGAGCCGAATAATTCATTTAATTGGCTCATGTTATGAAATACAGCTGGCAACACCCTGATTGGCCCAACTTTATCTTTGACGAAACACTCTGCAAAGAGGCTTTGTATCAGTACGCGTTAGAGGCGGGTCGTTTGTCTGGTGGAGTGAGCCAGCTTGAAAGCGCCTTGCAGTATGACGCTTATATCGATCTCATGGTGAGCGAAGCCATCAATACTAGTCAAATAGAGGGTGAGCGCTTAGACCGCGAAGATGTGCGCTCCTCCATTAAAAATTTTTTAGGGTTGAGCAATCCACCAACGCGAGTCACTAATCCACGAGCAGAAGGCATGGCCGCCTTGATGATCGATGTGCGAAATGGCTTTGCTGGTGAGCTCACAAAAGCCACGTTATTTCATTGGCATCAATTAGTCCTTCCGCAGCAAGAAAATAGTTTATTACCTCGTAACCTAAAGGTGGGTCAATGGCGAGATTCCGAAGAGCCGATGCAAATTGTCTCAGGTCCTATTGGTTACGAGAAAGTTCATTACGAAGCACCGCCAGCACATCAAGTCGATGCAGAAATAAATCAGTTTCTACATTGGTTTAATCGCTCTAACCCATTAAAAACAGAGCGAGAGATTATCCTTACAGGACCCGTTCGCTCAGCGATCGCACATTTATGGTTTGAAACTATCCACCCATTTGATGATGGCAACGGCCGAGTAGGGCGAGCGATTGCCGAAATGGCCTTGGCTCAAGATCTTAATAGACCGCCATTATTGAGCTTGTCTACAGTGATAGAGAAAGACAAAAACGCCTATTACAACGGACTAAACAGAGCCAGCCAGTTCGACTTAGAAATCTCAGATTGGGTAACATGGTTCGTCAACTCGGTTTTATTGGCACAGCAAGAAGCGGCCCAGAAAGTTGACTTTGTACTAAAAAAAGCCAAATTCTGGGAAAAACATCAAAATACCGAACTGAACGAACGTCAAAAGAAGGTGCTTAATAAACTCTTTAAGGCAGGATCTGACGGCTTTGAAGGTGGACTAAGCGCCAAAAAATACATCGGCATCACCAGTAGTTCCAAAGCCACCGCTACCCGAGACCTAAGCGACTTAGTTGAGAAAGGTTGTTTGTACCGCCTAGAAGGTGGGGGCAGAAACGCGAGGTATGGATTGGCGTTACCTAATTAGGATGGCTAAAGTTTGTGATGATCATTCGCCAGTCATTATTACGCGCAAAAGCGAAAGCCCAGTTGTAATGATGTCGCTAGAAGATTATGAGGCCATGCAAGAGACTACCTATTTGCTACGTTCACCAGCAAACGCAAGAGTATTGCTGGAATCCATTGCTGAGCTGGAAGCGGATAAAGGCGTTGAGAGAGAGTTGGTCGAGTGAAACTCATGTTTTCAAGCGCGGCTTGGGATCAGTATCTTTACTGGCAAGGCACGGATAAAAAAGTATTAAAGCGGATTAATTTGCTGATAAAGGGTATTCAGTGTGAGCCTTGTGAAGGAATTGGCAAGCCAGAACTTTTAAAGCACGGTCTTGCTGGCTATTGGTCTCGCCGCATCAATGATGAACACCGAATTGTTTATAAATATCAAGATAATGCCATCTTGATAGCGCAGTTAAGGTATCACTATTAGGTTTTTACTTTAGCTCGTTGCTCGATAATTATTTTCATCAAGCCAAGCGGCGTTTCGATGAGGTAGGCGGTAGTTTCGAAGAGAAACGCCACCTGGCTTGGTGTCATGTGGAGAGCTTGTCGGGCTGAAGGGGCGATTTACATGAAAGCTTCGCTTTCTTCTGCACATTACGCTGTCGCTTATGATGCACTACGATTTGTTCTGTTTCTAAGATAAATAAAAACACCAGCCGAGGCTGGTGTTTTTAATAGCGCTGTATGAAAAGCGAAACGGCTCTTTTTAAGTTAAGCTTGAGCTTTCTTGAAAGCTTCTATCAAGGCTTGGGTCGAAGCATCCAGTGCGCTGTTGTCGCTGTCGCTAACAAGGCGGTTGAAGATGTCGGTGCCCAATACTTTACCAAGCTCCACACCCCATTGGTCGAAGGAGTTGATGCCCCAAATGGTGCCTTGTACAAAAGTACGATGCTCATAAAGGGCGATCAAAGCGCCGACAGTCGCCGGTGTCATTTTGTTGGTCAGCAAAGTGTTGCTCGGGCGGTTGCCCTTGATGACCTTATGAGGTGTAATCTTAGCAATTTGCTCATCGGTGGCACCCGCGTCGCGTAATTCTTGCTGTGCTTGCTCAAGAGTTTTGCCGACCATTAAGGCTTGGGATTGGCTTAAGCAGTTAGCAAATAATTGCGCGTGATGGTCCTTGATCGGATTATGGCTGGCCAGTGGTGCAATGAAGTCCACAGGCACAAGGCGCGTGCCTTGATGCAATAGCTGGTGGTAAGCATGTTGACCGTTGGTGCCAGCACCACCCCAAATAATAGGGCCTGTGTCGGTTTCGACGCCATCGCCATTCAGTAGATTCGCCTTACCGTTACTTTCCATGTCCAGCTGTTGGATGTGAGCAGGCATGGCACGTAGGTAATGGTCATAAGGAATCAAGGCATGAGTTTGCGCGTTGTGGAAGTTGATGTACCACACCCCAAGTGCGCCCATGATAACCGGCAGGTTTTCGGCTAATGGCGCGGTACGAAAGTGCTCATCCATTTGATGCGCGCCATCGAGCAATTCGTAGAAATTATCCATGCCAACCGCAATCGCGACAGGCAAGCCAATGGCTGACCAAAGTGAATAACGTCCGCCAACCCAGTCCCACATTGGGAAAATGTTTTCTTCTGCCATTCCAAATTCGACGGCTTTTTTGACGTTCGAACTAACCGCCGCAAAGTGTTTGCTGACAGACGCTGCTGATCCGCCGTGACTGAGAAACCAATCACGTGCCGCGTTGGCATTGGATAAGGTTTCTAGTGTGCCAAAGGTTTTCGATGAGATAACAAAAAGAGTGGTTTCTGGATCAAGTTGTTTGAGCTTGCCAGTGATGTCGGAGCCGTCGATGTTGGCAACGAAATGCACCTTAATGCCGTCTTTTTTATAGGGAGTTAAGGCTTCTGCGACCACTTTTGGCCCTAGGTAAGAGCCGCCTATACCGATCGACACCACGTCGGTAATGGTTTTGCCGGTATGGCCTTTCCATTCACCGCTGTGAAGTTGAGCGACGAAAGCGTCCATTTTTTTGAGTGTCGCACGAACCTCTTCCAGTACGTTGACGCCATCTACCATAAGGGTGTCTTGTGCGTGACTAGCACGAAGGGCGACATGCAGTACAGAGCGGTCTTCGGTATTATTGATGTGCGCGCCGCTGAACATGCCTTTAATGGCGTCTTCGATACCGGCTTCTTTTACCAAGTCGATAAGCAGCGTAAGCGTGTGTTTAGTTGCGCGGTTTTTTGAATAATCTAATGTCCAGCCTGCCGCGCTTGCGGTGAAGTCTTGAGTGCGAGTGGCATCGTCTTTGAACAAAGACGCCATATCTGTAGCCGACATGTCTTTTTGATGTTGTGTCAGTGCTTGCCAAGCGCTTAATGTGGTAGGTGAGTGCATTACAATCTCCCTTAGTCTTAAAGTGAATTAGGCCAGTTCAATGCGAATATTATCGATTAAACGTGCGTTGCCTAGGTAAGCCGCGGCTAAAATAACCAAGCTCTTCTCTTCTTCTGACGGTGTTTGTAAATTATCTTGTGCGCGTATTTCAAAATAATCACGACGGAAACCAACCGCTTCAAGCTTCTGTTGAGCTTGTTCGCGAATGTCCTCGTGACTCGCACTGTTTGTTAGGAGCGCCTCTTTCGCCCATAACAAAGTTTGATACATGGCCGGAGCAATGCGTCTTTCTTCTTCGGTTAAATAGCCATTGCGTGAACTCATGGCCAGCCCATCGTCGTTGCGTGCGGTATCTATGCCGATAATGCGCACGTTAGAACTTAGGTCGCGAACCATGTCTTCAATGACTTTTAATTGCTGGAAGTCTTTGTTGCCAAAGATTGCACAGTCGGGCTGCACGATATTGAATAATTTTGTCACAACAGTGGAAACACCGACAAAGTGTCCTGGGCGTGATGCGCCACATAAAATATCGGATAAGCCCACGACTTCGATTTGCGTCTGGCTGCGTTTGCCATCTGGGTACATTTCTAAGGCGTCTGGTGCAAATAAATAGTGGCAGCCGTTGGCTTCAAGTAGACGTTTATCTTCTTCGAGTGTTTTTGGGTAGCGTTCTAGGTCTTCGTTAGCAGAGAACTGCATTGGGTTGACGAAAATCGACGACACAACCACATCACCTTCGGTAACGGCACGGCGAATCAAAGACATATGGCCGTCGTGCAAGTTGCCCATGGTGGGAACGAAAATAATACTCTTGTCTTGTAGGCGCTCGATTTTTAGCGCGGCACGAAGTTCAGCAATCGTGTGAAAAGTGTTCATTATTTGAATCCGTGCTCTGGTCCTGGGAAGGTCGTGTCTTTGACTTCTTTTACATAGGCTTCAAAGGCTTGGGTAACATTACGACCTTCAGTTAAGAAGTTTTTAACGAATTTTGGCGTGTGGCCAAGGTTGATGCCGAGCATATCGTGCATCACCAATACTTGACCGTCGGTATGATGACCAGCACCAATGCCGATGGTGGGAACTGGCACCGCGTCGGTGAGCGTCTTGCCCAGTTCTGTTGGGATGCACTCGTACAACAAGATGTCGGCCCCCGCCGCAACGAGATCAAGGGATTCTTGCAGCAACAAATCGGCTGCGTCTTGGCTTTTGCCTTGTACCTTATAGCCACCAAACTTGTGAACCGACTGAGGCGTTAAGCCTAAATGTGCGCACACGGGAATACCGCGCTGACTCAACAGTTTGATGGTGTCCGCCAGCCAGCTGCCACCTTCGAGTTTCACCATGTTGGCGCCCGCTTGCATCAGTCTAGCGGCATTGTCGAGGGCTTGCTCAGGTTTGCTGTAACTCATAAAAGACATGTCGGCCAAGATAAAGGCATTGCTGTTACCGCGCTTAACCGCTGCCGTGTGGTAGCACATGTCTTCGATGGTGACAGGCAATGTGCTGTCTTGACCTTGAATGACCATGCCAAGAGAGTCACCAACTAAAATGGTTTCCACGCCTGCGACATTCATCACGTTGGTAAAAGAAGCGTCGTAACTGGTTAAGCAGGTGATTTTTTCTTTATCGGCTTTCATTTGTTTTAATGTGGATAAAGTAACCGGCTTAGTTAGCTTTTTTTGTGCGTTATCTGAATACATAATTTTATTCTTCTTTGATAAAGACCAAGTCACTGGTGTCAAGTTGCTGTAACTGCTCGTGGACCTTGTTGCCATTGGCAAGAAGAAGGTCAGGGGCTAGGTCGTTTAATGGCTTTATAACAAAGCCTCGCTCTAGCATAAATGCATGGGGAACAACGAGCCTCGGTAATGCTATGGTTTCTTGGCCATACAATAGCAGATCTAAATCTAGGGTGCGCGGCCCCCAATGGCGTTCTCTTACTCGACGTTGAGCTTGTTCAATACGTTGCAAAAGGTCGAGTAGATCAAGGGGGGCAAGCGAGGTGTCGAACGACGCCACAGCATTGACGTAGTCAGGTTGATCTTGTGGACCAACCGGCTTGCTGCCGTAAATAGAAGAAACACGAAGATGATGAAGATCGTCGTGTTTCTTTAGGGCATCAATGGCGCGATCAAGTTGCGCCACTGGATTGTCAAGATTACTGCCAAGGCCAATATAAGCGTGTATCACCGCGTCCTCTTATTCGTCAGAAGTGTCTCTTTGTGAGCTGGCTGTGGTGTTTTGTGAACTATTGCCATTACTTTTTCTGCGACGACGTGGACGGCGTTTTTTAGGGCCTTCTTTGTCGCTCGCACGGTTATCAATGCTTTTGATGAGGTCTCTTTGCTGGTTTTCTGTACCATGCTGGAAGGCTTCCCACCAAGCGCCAAGGTCGTCCAACTTGGTGCCACTCAATTCCCTAATCAATAAGAAATCAAAACCGGCGCGAAAACGAGGGTGCTCTAGTAGCAAGAAAGCACGTTTGCCATAACGTTTAGGTAAACGGAATTGCATGTCCCAGATTTCACGCATGGGGGTCGAGAAGCGACGAGGAATGGCCGTAGAAGCCACCTGATTGTCCAGCACCATGTTAGCCGCTTGATGCAATGCCGGTGTTACCGGCATGCCTTGCGCCTGAAATTCATCATGACGCAAACACACACTTGGCCACAATAGAACGGCGTATAAAAAATACGGCGCGGTGGTTTTGCCGCTTTGAATTCGATCGTCGGTATTTTTTAAACCCTGAAGAATAAAAGCTTCTGGGTCAATGTCGTCACGTTTCCAGCCACTTTGCAGCAAAGCCTCGGTGTCTGGGAACAAGTAACGAAACAAACCATACTGGCGAAGGAGTGCAAAGGTAGCAATGCCATTACCACTGCCGAGCAGTTTGAGGACTTCTTCAAACAGGCGAGCAGGAGGAATGTGATCCAACAGGTGTGCCATCTCTTTAATGGGAGCGGCAGTTTCTGCTTCTAAATCAAACCCTAATTTGCCGGCAAAGCGAATCGCTCGCAGCATGCGTACAGGGTCTTCTTGGTAGCGTTGTCGAGCATCACCAATAATGCGAATTTGTTTGTTGGCAATGTCTTTAAGGCCACCGCAATAATCATGGATGCTGAAGTCTTGGACGTTGTAATACAGTGCATTAAAGGTAAAGTCTCGGCGCTCAGCGTCTTCTTCTATACTGCCATATACATTGTCTCGTAAGACGATACCATGGGCTGATCTCGCTGAGTCTTTGCCTTTAAGGGAGGTGTTTTGTGTGTCGTTTTTGTTGTCGTCTTGGGCGGAATTGGCTCTAAAGGTCGACACTTCAATGATTTCACGGCCAAAGGTGACATGAACCAGTTTGAAACGACGGCCAATGAGTCTTGAATTAGAGAAAATACCGTGGACTTCTTCAGGTGTCGCGTTGGTGACGACATCAAAATCTTTCGGCTCCATACCAATTAAATGATCACGAATACAGCCACCGACAAGAAAGGCGTCATAGCCAGCTTTGTTAAGGCGATACAGCACTTTAACCGCATTAGGGCTTAAATTTTGACGTGACAAACTGTGATCACTGCGAGGGATGATAATAGGGTAAGTCTGAGCCTTTGGTGAGGCAAGCAGAGAGGTAGCTTTACGTACCAAAGATTTTAATCCTGTAAGCATTAGACAACAAATTTTAAAGTTAACGAAAGAAGGTATTCTACACGTGAAAAAGGTTTTTTACACGAGTATTGGGCAGTAAGGATAAACAGGGGTATTACACAATGAAGAGAAAACTGAAGCGATTATTCACGGGGAGTAAATAAAATAATCGCTTTGGATACGTGAAGATATGAGTTCCGAAAACAAAGTGGGTGCTGCTTCTGCAGTTCTACTCAGGTTTTATTTTTATTATTGCATTGTCTTCATTGCCCGAAGGCTGAAATATCTAAAAAGATCAACTATCCAAAGCGATTTTCCATCCATGGCCTCAAATTTTTATTTTTGTTTGAAGAGGCCACGGTGTTCTTAGCTATTATTGTTATTTTTAAGAACTTACATACGACGATTAACTTATTTTTATTCTTGGTCAATCTTCTTATCGTTGTGATCTATATAGAGCATTTGTTGTGCCAAAAATGATAACTTACTGATTTTAATGGTTTTTAGTCAAAATTAGTGCACTTTTCCTGCAGAATCTTGATTCTTTTTTGGGTATTTTAGTATCACTTGTTACTTAATTTTTGTTACTTTTTTGCTATCCCTAGTTTTTGTCGTCTTTCCCATAAGCTTTTTCTCGATATGCCCAAGGAATGTGCAAGTTGTGTTTCTGTCATCGTTTGTTGGTGCGTCTGCACAAAGTGTTTTAGGTATTCATCAAGGCTGGTGCCAGTGAAAACGTCGCCATTGGCGTTGGTTGTGTTTATTGGTACTTGCGCCGAAGTTTGATGGCTGGCTAATTTAAGGTTAGCGGCTTCTACTCGCTCTGGCGGGCTCAGAATCACCGCGCGCTCAATGGCATTTTCCAGTTCTCTTACGTTGCCGGGCCAATGATGAGAGCGGATGGCTTTGTCGAATGCACGATTGTAGTGATATACCGGGCGATTATGCTTTTTACAGGCTTTTTCAAGGAGTGTTTGTGCTAGCACCGAAATATCATCCCCCCTGTCTCTTAACGGAGGTAAGAGTAACTCCATGACATACAGTCGATAATACAAATCTTCTCGAAATTGGCCTTTTCTAACCATGGCGATAAGGTCTCTGTGCGTTGCTGTCACAAGACGAATGTTGACCTTGGTGGATTGAGTTGCGCCTACTTTGCGTATCTCACCTTCTTGTAATACACGAAGTAACCTTGCTTGTGCTTCTAAGGGGAGTTCGCCAATTTCATCTAAGAATAAAGTGCCTTTGTTTGCAGCGTAAATGAGGCCGTCGTGTGACGTGCTGGCACCGGTAAAGGCACCTTTTTCGTGACCGAACAGCTCAGACTCGATCAAATTATCGGGAATAGCGGCGCAGTTGACACTGATAATAGGTTGGTTGTGCCGCTGACTTAAGTTGTGCAGCGCCTTGGCGACCAATTCTTTACCTGTGCCCGATTCACCGCGAATTAACACAGTAACGTCGGTGCCGGCAATTTTTCGCATGTCGCTGAAAAGATCCTGCATCGGCGGGCATTGCCCTATGATGCCGCTGCTGGCGGTACCGAGGGTAACGGCGTCTTCGGCTGATTGCTGAGAGGGCGTGTGAGTTGTTTCTGGTGCGGCGGTATCGTGTTGCTCTAGGGCGTTGACAACGTGCTTGAGCAGGGTTTCTGAGTCTGTCGGCAAAGGCAAATAATAAATAGCGCCTTGGGCCATACAGTTAACACCCGTGCTTAAGCTTGGCTTGGTATCGAGTACAATACGGCGTAATGAATTAGGCAGGGTATTGTCGTCGGCGCTTAAGCCCGCGATGGCGTCTTGGTCAATCAGTAATAAATGAAACTCTGACAGTTCGTAGTAACGATTGGCTTGCTCAACCGATTGGCTGGTATTAACGTGAAAACCATAACGGGACAGCCATTTCTCCGACTCTTTGAGTGGCGAATGGTCAGGGCAAATGATCATGATGTTGTGCATTAACTGTCACCTCTTGTAACTAATGTAACGATTATACACACACGATGTTAATTAAAGAAAATGCAGGTCTTGTTGCTCAAGAGGAAGGTCTTTGATGCCTTTTAGTCGGCTCGGTTGCCAATGGCGAATAGCGTAAGTCAGTGCACTTTCTATGGAGTTTGCCTGTTCATCGCCGGGGGAAAAGTCGATGCGCAAATAATGCAAAGCACGCAATAGGGTAGGAAGGTGACCATTTTGAATGGCTTTGGCGTGGTTTTGTTTGCTGATTTTATCACCAGTGTGATTGGTGATTAGAGGAATATGACACATCTCTGGCGCCTGCCAGCCAAACAGGTCGTACAGGTAAAGTTGTTGCGCTGTGGTGTCGATGAGGTCGGCACCGCGCACAAGATGTGTGATTTGCTGCAAATGGTCATCGACTACAACGGCGAGCTGGTAGGAAAAGTAACCATCTTTTCTTTTTAGTACCGGCGCATTGCTGGCGAGGTCATTTTCAAACAATAACTCGCCTTGTATCGCGTCTTCACAGCAATAAGCCTGACCACTGGTGTGCAGTCGCCATGAATGAGCAAGGTCAGTGGTACTATGGCAAACATGAGGATGTTGCCCATGATAGTCGGCTAATGATTGACGAGTGCAGTTGCAAGCAAACACTGCATGACGTTTTTTAAGGAGCAGTAAATATTGCTCGTATTGATCGCTGTGTTGGCTTTGAACGCGAATTAGCTCGTCTGATACCAAGCCATAACTGTGCAGTGTGTGGAGGATTTGCTCGGCGTATTGCGTTTTGCAACGGCTGCCGTCTACATCTTCTAAGCGGACAATCCACTGTCCGTGATGTTTTTTGGCATCCAAATAGCTCGCCAGTGCGCTGACAAGCGAGCCAAAATGGAGTGGACCGGTTGGCGAGGGTGCGAATCGGCCACGGTAGTGCGTGTCGTTGGTAGCGTGGTGGGTGACCAAACTTAACCGCCGATTTGTCTCTCTTTGATTTCAGCCAGTGTTTTGCAATCAATGCACATGGTAGCCGTGGGGCGTGCTTCTAAGCGACGAATGCCGATTTCGATGCCGCACTCTTCACAGAAACCGTAATCATCAGAATCGATCAATTCAATGGTCTGAGAAATCTTCTTGACCAGCTTGCGCTCGCGATCACGGGCACGCAGTTCAAGACTAAATTCTTCTTCTTGGCTGGCGCGGTCATTGGGGTCGGCGTAGTTAACTGCTTCTTCTTTCAGGTGGTTAACCGTACGGTCGACTTCTTCCATAAGGTTTTGCTTCCAGTTGAGAAGGATGCTTTTAAAGTGCGCCAACTGGTTCTCGTTCATGTATTCTTCACCGTCCTTAGCAACGTAAGGGGTGAAGTCTTTCATTAATGATTCAGGATTCATTTTTGGCATTAGCATTGCCTCACTTCGCAGGTTTCCATTGTGGTAGCCTGTAACCGATAAAATTGGGTGGTTTATTTTTCGGGCGGAAACTTACCAGATAACGTTACGCTTAACCACTTTTTTCGCGTATATGGTCGCGATATTTTTAAAACGAGCAGAGAAAGGCAGAGAAAACGCAATGGAAAAGCATAAGTTAGCAACAAGAGTCGGTGAGATTGCCCCTTTTCAAGTAATGGTGGTTTTGACAAAAGCCAAACAACTTGCGGCACAAGGGGAAGATGTTATTCACCTTGAAGTAGGTGAGCCGGATTTTGTTGCTGTGGACGCTGTCGCTGCGGCGGGAGTGGATGCGATTCAACAGGGTAATACAGGTTATACCGCAGCCACGGGGTTGCCGGAATTAAAGCAAGCGATCAGTGACGATTACCAACAACGTTACGATGTTCATGTTTCGCCGGAGCGTATTATTGTCACGCCAGGCGCATCGGGTGCCTTGTTGTTAATGGCATCGTTGATGGCAAACGCGGGGGAAGAAGTGCTGATGCCCGATCCTTGCTACCCTTGTAATCGCCACTTTTTGATCCAAACCGGTGTGAAAGCCAAGTTGGTAGAAACGCGCTCAGAAGATGGGTTCGAAATGGATCTAAACACATTGTCGGATCACTGGAATGACAATACATCCGGTCTTTGGCTGGCGTCGCCTTCTAACCCCACTGGTGCGGTGTTGAGTAAGGCTTATTTGACTCAGGCGTGGCAAGAAGTGCAAGCCTTGGGTGGGCATTTACTGGTCGATGAAATCTATCAAGGTTTGGTGTACGAGGGCGACGATTTCTCGGCCTTGTCGATTGCAGACGATATTTTTGTTATCAACAGTTTTTCCAAATACTTTGCCATGACAGGCTGGCGTTTGGGTTGGTTGGTTGTGCCAGAATGGGCGATTGAAGGGGCGACCAAGCTGGCGCAAAATTTGTTTATTTCCGCGCCAACGGTGTCTCAATACGCTGCGGTTCGCGCTTTCCAACCAGATGTATTGGCGGAGTGTGAGGCGCGTCGACAGATATTAAATGCGCGTCGCTTGGCGTTGTTAGCTGGGTTGAAGCGCATTGGTTTGCCGGTGGTAGCGCCAGCACAAGGGGCGTTTTATGTGTATGTGGATGTGTCGAGTGTGACCAAAGATGCTATGGCCTGGTGTCTAGACTTACTGGAAACAGAGAAGGTTGCGCTTACGCCGGGTGCGGATTTCGGCATGAAAGACGCTCATAAATACGTACGATTTGCCTATACGTGCGATGAGTCACGCTTGGAAGAAGCGCTGGCTCGTATCGCTCGGTTTATCGCGGCGTAAACAGAAAAAGTGCTCGCCTAAAGCAAGACGCAGTAGGCATTAGCCTCTGCGTCGAACCAATATAAAGCCGGCAATTAAACAAATGACGATAGGAATACTGACGCCAATCACTGGCGGAAAACTGATTGCCACGCTCATTCTACCAAAGAGATTCAAGGCGTTTTGAAATGCCAAGCCAATAATCACCCCAGAGAAAATTCGCCCACCCATGGTGGAAGAGCGTAACGGCCCAAACACACTCGATAATGCGACCAACACCAGTGCCAGCGATGCGATAGGGCGAAGTGCGGTGATCCAAAATTCCAATTCGTATTGAGAGCCATCAAGGTTTTGCTGGTTTAAGTAGGTTTGATAGCTGTGCAGTTGGCTGAGCGATAAAGTATCGGGTTCCTGTGAGGCCAAAAACAAATGTTCGGGCTTGATGCTCACGTCCCAGTCAGCGTGTTCCATTTGGATTTTATCGATATGGTCCGCGGCAAAACGCGTTTCTGTGACCTTGTTGAGTCGCCATTTTGAGCCTTCGATGTGTTGCGCGGTTTCTGCGGTTCGGATGCTGGTGAGAGTTTGTCCATCAGGCGAAAACACTTGCAGGTTGTACAGGGTGCCTGTGTTGTCCGCGGCGTCAATGTACACAAAGTCTTGATCTGCTTTTAGCCAAACGCCTCCCGTGAGAGAAAAAGTGCCAGCCTCTTGATCCTGAAATTTTTCGATAAGATTGGCTTTTTGGCCTGCAATCGGTGCCACAAATTCAGAAATACCCATGCCCATTAACGACACCAATACAATCGGCTGGCACGCCGCGAAACCAATGCGCCAAATAGGCATACCGGCAGCGCGCATCACGGTTAATTCAGAGGTGGCGGCCAACGTCCCCAAGCCCATCAAGGTGCCGATCAAAGAGGCCACCGGAATGTACTCGGCTAACTTGCCGGGCAGGCGAAATAAGATCACCTGCATAAGGGATTGGATCGTGTAATTGTCGTTTACCTTTTTGATTTGCTCGATAAAGGTCAGGGCGAAATCCAACCCAAGCAAGACTACAGCGACAACCAAAAATGACCACAAAACACTGTTTGCAATGTATCTGTCTATTTTACTCATGACGTAAGGGACTCGTTTGAAGCGGCGCTGGGCAGTCTGGCTTTACGGCGGGCAAAGACCTGATTGTATTGGGCGAATAAAAGCGCCCCTACTAATATAAAGAGGCCGTGAATCCACCACAGCCCCAGTGAGATAGGAATCTTGCCTTTTTCTAAGCCGGTTCGCCCCCAAATTAGCAGGGCGATATACAGAATCATCAGCAAAATTGCCGGCAGCATTTTAAAAAATCGGCCTTGTCTTGGGTTTACCTGACTGAGTGACAAGCCAATAATCGCCAAAATTGGAATGATAATAACTAACGAAATACGCCATTGTAATTCCACCTGATCATCGAGCTCGTTGCTGCGAATAAGGTCGAGGGTGCTTTTCGTGTAAGGTTCGTCGATGACGCCGCTGTCCTGAGTTTCCATACGAACCGCGTAGGTGTCGAATTGGGTGATGCTGTATTCGGCGCTGCCGGGTTTGCCTTCGTAGCGAGTGCCATCTTTAAAGACGAGATAGTTTTGGTTGCCTTCAGAGCTGATGCGGATTTGCTCGGCGTAGGCGGCAAACAATTGTGTTGGCACATTACCTTCTTTACCGCGGACGATGTCGGATAAGAAAATTTGGTTCATCCAGCCTTCGTTAGGAGTGAAGCTGTCTATGTAAGTGGTGCGTTGTCCGCTGCCTTCAAATCGACCTGGTATTAAGAAATCGAACGCAGAGAGCTGATCTTGAGCTTGAGACGCTTCGGCGGCACGATATTCACTGTAAGGCGCAAGCCAAAAGTTGATGGTGCCGCTGGCAATGCCAACAAGCCCGGCGATGCCGAGGGTGTAGGCGGCCAATTTGAGCTTGCTGACGCCACTGGAAAATAATACGGACATTTCATTTTCGATGTACAAACGACCGAAGGCTAACAACAAAGAAAGGAAAAACGCCAAGGGCAAAATCATTTGTACAAAACTGGGGATATGAAAGCCAAGGATCACGAAAAGGAACTCGAAGGTCATTTTCCCTTCGGCGATTCGGCCCAAATAACTTGAAAAGCGACCACTTAGGATTACGAGCAGTAAAATTAGCGTCACGCCGGCGGTTGACACCAGCACTTCTTTCGCTAAGTATCTGAATAGTCTCAAGGTCACCTCTGGATCAATACAGCCTTTTAAAGCGTAGAGTTGATTACACGTCTAAAGCCCCCATTATCTCGTGGTAAGAAGGACATTATCCAGTTTTTTTTAAAAAGTTATTTTTTGAGGGTTTTTTCATGAATATGGCGTTATTTGATCGTTTATCCACAGTGCAAGCGGACTTGCTTGTGGCGTTTGTTCCTAGCGAAGGTGCATTGTCTGAATCGGCCGCTTGGATTGACGAAAATACCCAAGGGCAGATTTCTCAACTACGTGAAACGAGCGTATTTAAAGCTGGCGTTGGTCAAACCTTGTTGTTACCGGGTGTGTCACAAGACTTTGCTCAAGCGGTATTGCTAGTTGGTATTGGCAAAGACGCGGCATTAAGCGACATGCAGGCGCGTAAAGTAATAGCGGCGGTTGCGGCGCAAATCAAAGGCTTGCCATTTGCGTCTGTGGCCATTGCCAGCGGCGAAGTGGAATTGAAAGGTCGTTCACCAAGCGATGCGCTTGCTTTGGTGGCTCAGTGGGTCAACGAAGGCTTTTATAACTTCCTTGGATTCAAAAAGGACGACGCTGAAAAAGCCACAAAAGTTACCACTATTCAATTACAGGGTACAGATGAAGCGGCTTTGGCTATTGGCACAGCAACGGCAAAAGGTTCGGCCTTTGCGCGTCAGCTTGGTAACTTGCCTGGTAACGTGTGTACGCCAAGCTATTTGGCATCCAAAGCACAGCAGTTGGGTGAAGATTACAGCATTGAGGTGGAGTTGTTAGACGAGACCAAGATGGACGAATTAGGCATGCATTGTCTTTTGTCGGTAGGTCGTGGCAGCGCGCAACCCAGTTACTTAATCGTCATGCATTACCGTGGCGGTAACGAAGGCGAAGCGCCTCACGTCTTGCTTGGTAAAGGTATTACCTTTGATACCGGTGGTATTTCGTTGAAGCCTGGGCCAAAAATGGACGAAATGAAATACGACATGTGTGGCGCGGCCAGCGTGTTCGGCACCATGAAAGCCATTTGTGAGCTTAAGCCAAACGTTAACTTTACTGCAGTGATTGCCGCAGCAGAAAACATGCCAAGTAGCCGAGCAACCAAGCCTGGCGATATTGTGAAAACCATGTCGGGTCAAACGGTTGAGATTCTGAATACCGACGCCGAAGGCCGTTTGGTATTGTGTGATGCCTTGACGTACATCGAGCGTTTCAAACCAAAATCAGTCGTGGACATCGCGACCTTGACCGGTGCCTGTGTTGTGGCGTTGGGCAGTGTGAATTCTGGTATGTACGCCAATAACGATGACTTGGCGGCTGAACTTAAAACTGCCAGCCAAACCTCAGCCGATAAAATCTGGCAGATGCCGTTGGATGAAGAATACCAGCAGCAGCTAGACAGCAACTTCGCCGACATTGGTAACATCGGTGGTCCAGAAGCCGGCTCGGTTACCGCGGCGTGTTTCTTGTCGCGCTTTACGGGTTCTTACTCTTGGGCGCATCTGGACATTGCTGGTACGGCATGGACTGGCGGCGCCGCGAAAGGTGCAAGCGGTCGTCCGGTTGCCTTGTTAACGCGTTACTTGTTGAACAAGTAAGTGATCTATTAGGGTGTTTCGTTAAGAAGCACGCCTGACGGTTCGGATTAGACGCAAAAATCGTACTTAAAAAGCAGTGGTTTATGGCCACTGCTTTTTTTGACTGAATTGTACCGATTGAAAGACGACATGCCGTTGATATCGCCGATTGATGATCGATGGCTGAGGGTGGACTTTTGTTATTTTCAATGCGAAAGTTGATGGCTATACATAACGAGTTATGCGAGGCATTTCGCCGAGCACTTGTGTTTTTGTTTTCTTATTGTTGGTTTTTCTTATGTCAGATCTAGCCACTTCCCATGATGATGGTACTTTCGAGCCAGACGAAGACGCCTTGATGTCCGCGCTGCGTAATCAGGACGATATTCCTATCTTAATGGACATCGTTGTGGATGGCGCTGCGGCGTCGTATCCCCGTTCGACCAGTCAAGAAGCGCACTTGCAGCACTCTTTCGATGTGAAAGACGCACCGCTTGATAACGAAACGACTGAGCTAAGTCCACCTGCACAGACGACACACACCGAAAAACCAATCACACAATCCGACACATTGATCGTATCATCGGAGCAGATTAACCGCGCCATTGTTGATGTGTTGGAAAAGCGCTTGCCAGAACTTATGACGGCGCTGGTGGCGGAGGTCATGCAAAATTTACAGGCTTCGACGACCGCCGAGGACACAGCAGGGGCAAAGGCGTCTACAGATTCTCAACCTCGACCTTAATTGCGCCACTGTTGTTCTTTATCTTGCGCTGACACGTTATAATTTCCCCATTAAATATTGACCGCTACCTAAGAGCTTTAGACATCACAATGGAAAAAACTTACCAACCTCAAAGTATTGAACAACCTATTTATCAACGTTGGGAAGAGGGCGGTTACTTTGCCCCTCAAGGCGATGGCACCCCTTTCTCTATTATGATTCCACCGCCAAACGTCACAGGCAGTTTGCACATGGGTCATGCTTTTCAGCACACCTTAATGGACGCCATGATTCGCCGTGAGCGCATGAAAGGTAGCCGCACCTTATGGCAGCCAGGCAGCGACCATGCGGGCATCGCCACGCAAATGGTGGTTGAGCGTCAGCTTGCTGCACAAAACACCACGCGTCATGAGCTAGGCCGTGAGAAATTCCTTGAAAAAGTCTGGGAATGGAAAGATCAATCTGGTGGTACGATTTCCGATCAAATGCGTGTATTGGGTGACTCGGTAGATTGGCAAAAAGAGCGCTTTACTATGGACCCTGGCATGTCGGCCGCGGTTCAGGATGTGTTTGTACGCTTATACGATGAAGGCATTATTTACCGTGGTCAACGCTTGGTAAACTGGGACCCTGTATTACACACGGCGATTTCCGACCTTGAAGTGGTGTCTGAAGAAGAAAACGGTTTCATGTGGTATTTCCGTTATCCGCTTGCCGATGGCGTAAAAACAGCGGATGGCAAGGATCACATCGTTGTTGCAACGACTCGCCCAGAAACCATGTTTGGTGACGCTGCCGTTGCGGTGGCTTTAGACGACGAGCGTTTTACCGACCTTGTTGGTAAATTCGTCGAATTACCTCTTGTTGGTCGTCGCATCCCGATTGTGGCCGATGAGTATGTCGACAAAGAGTTTGGTACGGGTTGTGTGAAAATCACCCCTGCGCACGATTTCAACGATTACGAAGTTGGCAAACGTCATGACATGCCGTTGATCAATATTTTCAATGACGATGCGGCGGTGAACGATGTTGCGCCAGAAAAATACCGCGGTATGGATCGATTTGTTGCTCGTAAAGCGGTTGTTGCCGATTTTGAAGCGCTGGGTTTGCTAGAAAAAATTGTCGACCATAAGCTAAAAGTACCGCGCGGTGAGCGTGGTAATACGGTCATTGAGCCGTATTTGACGCAGCAATGGTACGTAGCGGTAGAGTCTTTGGCGAAGCCTGCTATTGAAGCCGTTGAAAACGGCGACATTCAGTTTGTGCCGAAACAATGGGAAAACACCTATTTTGCGTGGATGCGCGATCTAAATGACTGGTGTATCTCGCGTCAACTTTGGTGGGGACACCAAATTCCAGCGTGGTACGATGCCGACGGTAAATTCTATGTGGGTAAAGACGAAGCAGAAGTACGCAGCAAGTACAATTTGGCCGCTGATCTTGAATTAGTCCAAGACGAAGACGTGCTAGACACCTGGTTCTCTTCAGCCCTCTGGACTTTTGCCACCCAAGGTTGGCCAGAAGAAACCCAAGATTTTGCCGAGTTTAGTGAATCAGACGTCTTGGTAACGGGTTTCGACATTATTTTCTTCTGGGTGGCCAGAATGATCATGATGACGTTGAAATTCACCGATAAGGTTCCGTTCAAAACCGTTTACATTACTGGGCTGATTCGCGATGAACGCGGCGATAAAATGTCGAAATCCAAAGGCAATGTAATCGATCCATTGGATTTGATCAACGGTATTGACCTTGAGTCTTTGGTGGCAAAACGCACCTCTGGCATGATGCAGCCACGTCTTGCACAAAAAGTCGAAAAGAATACACGTGATACTTACCCAGATGGCATTCAAGCCTACGGAACAGACGCGCTCCGCTTTACTTTGTGCTCTTTGGCGTCGGGTGGCCGCGACATCAAATTCGACCTAAATCGCTTAGAAGGTTACCGAAATTTCTGTAACAAGATTTGGAACGCAACCCGCTATGTATTGATGAACACCGAAGATCAAGACTGTGGACAACATGGTTCAGACGTTGAGTTGTCGTTGGCGGATAAATGGATCATTTCTCGTCTGCAACATGCAGAAGACGCAGTGAATCGTGCGTTCGACACCCATCGTTTTGACTTGGCGGCGCAAGCGTTATACGAATTTATGTGGCACGAATACTGTGATTGGTATTTGGAATTGTCTAAGCCAGTATTGTGGGACGAAAACGCCACCACAGCTCAGTTAACCGGCACTCGTCGTACCTTGGTGCGCGTACTGGAAGCCTTTTTGCGTCTTGCGCATCCGATGATGCCGTTCTTGACCGAAGAAATTTGGCAGCGCGTTAAACCATTGGTGGGTGTGGAAGGCGATTCCATTATGATTAGTCAGTACCCAAGCGCCGACGAAGCGAAAAAAGACCAGCAAGCCGAAGCGGATGTGGAATGGCTAAAAGGCGTCATCGAAGGCATTCGTAATATTCGTGGCGAAATGAACATATCACCGTCTAAGCCATTGGCTATCTTGATGCGCAATGGCGCTGAGCAAGACAAAACGCGTTTAGACGCGAACTTAACCTTCTTGCAAACCTTGGCAAAATTGGAATCGGTCACTTGGTTGAATCCAGGCGACGAAGCGCCTATGTCAGCCACGGCGTTGGTGGGTGATATGGAAGTCTTGGTGCCGATGGCGGGTTTAATCGACAAAGCAGCCGAGTTGGCTCGCTTGCAAAAAGAAATCGACAAGGCCACAAAAGATTTGCAGCGCATTCAAGGCAAACTGTCTAACGACAGTTTCATTGCCAAAGCGCCGGTAGAGGTGGTCGAGAAAGAACGCGCTAAGTGCGACGATTTGCAATTGGCCGTCAGCAAACTGGAAGAGCAAAAAATCAGTATTGAATCCTTATAATGACAATGTAAACAGACAAAAGCGGATTCTCTAATCGGGACTCCGCTTTGCGCTTACTTTAATAAAAATAAAAAAGAGGCGAAAAAATGCAACGATTAATCGGTAAGGTGAAATGGTTTAACGACGCCAAAGGCGTGGGATTTATTCAGCGAGAAGACGACGTGGATGTGTTTGTTCACTATAAATCCATAGTGTGCGATGGCCACAAAACCCTTCGTAAAGGTCAGGTGGTCAGTTTTGAGCTGACAGAAACAGACTTTGGTGTGCAGGCAGTTGATATTCGACAAGAGAAAGAAACGAAAACGGTTCTTTCTCATTTGCATGTGCAGCAGGCCAGTGGCTAACTTATCTTCGCCGAGTAGGTGAAAAGGCTTAAGTTGGTTTGTTTAGCATGCTGTGGGCGAGTTTCACAAAGTCCACAGGCGTTAAAATGCCAATCAGTTTGTCGTCTTTGGTGACGGGCAGGCAGCCATATTTGTTTTCAATAAAAAACTCAGCGGCCATGTCTAAGTCTGTATCCGGTGAGACGGTTAAGATGTCTTTGTTCATGGCGTTGGCGATTGGGGTCTGCTGTTCTTTCTTGGACAAAAGTTGCGTGCCAAACTGGCTCACCAAATAAAAAGCATGACGAAGATATTCTCGTTGTGTCAGCATGCCCACACATTGGCCTTCTTCGTTTGTGATGGGGATGTTACGGATGTTTTTTTCCTGCATGAGTTCTTTGGCTTTCGCTAAAGAGTCATTTTCCTTCAAAGTCACTAAATCGGTAATCATCAGGTCTGCCACAGTGCGCATGAATGAATCTCCTTATGTTTATTTTGGCGTGAGCATCGAGTGTAGAGCTTTACCTGTATGAAAGGCAATCCTGTGTTTGCGCCAATCTCGCTTGGTTGAGGTAAATCAACAATGACAGATCAAGAAACGACAGATCAAAGATGGATGGCACGGGCCATTGAGCTAGCCGCCATCGCGGGGGCTGAAAGTGAAATTCCTGTGGGCGCCATTGTGGTGTTGAATGATGAGATTATTGGTGAAGGCTACAATGCGCCGATTTCGTCTTGCGACCCGACGGCTCACGCAGAAATTCAGGCCATTCGCATGGCGTGTCAGCACCTTAATAATTATCGCTTGCCTGGTGCCACTTTATACGTGACTTTAGAGCCTTGTTCTATGTGTGCGGGTGCCATGGTGCACTCGCGAATTGAACGCGTGGTGTACGGCGCGACGGAACCGAAAAGCGGCGCGATAAAAAGCCAAGGGCGGTTTTTCGATGCGCCTTTTTTAAATCACAAGGTCGTGGCAACAGGAGGCGTATTAGCAGAAACGGCGTCGATACAGCTCACGCAGTTCTTTCAATTTCGTCGCGAACAAAAAAAGAAGTTAAAACAACAGGCAAAAAACGCCATTTAATCTGTTTATTCGTGCATTTTTGCTAGAAATTTCAGACTCTACTGGCCTCTATTTGCCTCCTTGATTTAAAATACCCCATCATTTCCCCAAAACTACCAAGTGAGGCAATACTCAACATGCTAACTCTGCATGGTTCCGCGGCGCTATCTGCGTTTCGCAAGGCAAAGTTATTAGCCAATATGCAAGCATCTATTCCGTCTGTAACAGATGTGGATGCGCAATTTCTCCATTTCGTGGAGCTGGCTGATAATCAAACGCTGACGACTGAACAGGATACTGTTCTACAACGCGCTTTGGCCTACGGTCCTAAATCCTCCCAAGTCAGTTCATCTGATCAAAGTATATTAGTGGTTCCTCGTTTGGGCACCATTTCACCTTGGTCATCGAAAGCAACCGATATCCTTCATAACTGTGGCCTTGCGGCTGTGTCTCGAGTGGAGCGCGGTGTGGAATACTTTATCCACAGTTCAGCGCCATTGAGCCTTGAAGACTTGGATGTCTTGTCCGAGATGTTGCATGACCGCATGACAGAAAGCGTGCTTCCGGCATTGAGCGACGCGTCTGTGATGTTTTCCCATGCTGAGCCGGCTCCAATGACCAGTGTGGATGTGCTGGGCGGCGGACGCGAAGCCTTGGTTGAGGCAAACCAAGCGCTGGGTCTGGCATTGGCGGCGGATGAAATCGATTATTTGGTGACGTCTTTTATTGAGTTGGGGCGCAACCCAATCGACATTGAATTGATGATGTTTGCACAAGCGAACTCCGAACATTGTCGCCACAAAATTTTTAATGCGTCTTGGACAATCGATGGCGAAGAGCAAGAACGTTCTTTGTTTAAGATGATCAAGAACACCCATGAACATAATCCAGATGGCACCTTGTCAGCTTACAAAGACAATGCGGCGGTGATGGAAGGTAGTTTTGCAGGGCGTTTTTTCCCCGCGCCAGGCACGCGCGAATACGACTTCAGTCAAGAAAATATCGACATCTTGATGAAGGTGGAAACACACAACCACCCGACGGCCATTTCACCATTTTCGGGTGCGGCAACCGGCTCCGGCGGTGAAATTCGTGACGAAGGCGCGACCGGTATTGGTTCAAAACCCAAAGCGGGTTTGAGTGGTTACACGGTTTCTGATCTAAAAATTCCAGGTTTTGAACAGCCATGGGAAAGTTACTACGGTAAGCCTTCTCGAATTGTGACGCCTTTGGACATCATGATTGAAGGTCCTATTGGTGGTGCGGCGTTTAACAATGAGTTTGGTCGTCCAAACTTGTTGGGGTATTTCCGCAGTTACGAACAAAAAATCCAAGGTGCAACCAAAGAAGAAGTCCGTGGTTACCATAAGCCCATTATGTTGGCGGGTGGTTTGGGCAATATTCGTCGTGAGCACGTTGAGAAGAAAGAAATCAAAGTCGGCGCTAAGTTGATCGTGTTGGGTGGCCCAGCCATGCTAATTGGTCTAGGCGGTGGCGCGGCGTCTTCTATGGCATCGGCAGATGGTAACGAAGACCTAGACTTTGCCTCTGTACAGCGCGGTAATCCAGAAATGGAACGCCGTTGTCAGGAAGTTATCGACCGTTGTTGGCAGCTTGGCGACAACAACCCAATCAGCTTTATCCACGATGTGGGTGCTGGTGGTTTGTCGAACGCGTTGCCTGAATTGGTAAAAGACGGCGAACGTGGCGGCAACTTTGATCTACGTAAAGTGCTAAACGATGAGCCGGGCATGTCACCGCTTGAGATTTGGTGTAACGAATCCCAAGAGCGTTACGTGATGGCGGTATCGCCTGAGCGTGTTGAAGAATTTACCGCTATTTGTGAGCGCGAGCGTTGTCCGTTTGCCATTGTTGGCGATGCGAAAGAAGAGCTTCATTTAGAAGTAGCTGATCCGCACTTTGGCAACAAGCCTGTTGATCTGCCCATGTCTGTATTGTTCGGTAAGCCACCTAAAATGCACCGCGAAGCGAATAAAGCGGTTATCGAAGGTGATGATTTCACCGCGGTAGATGTAGACCTTGTTGATGCGGCGCAGCGCGTTTTAAGCTTGCCGACCGTGGCCAGCAAAAACTTCTTGATCACCATTGGCGACCGTTCTATTACAGGTATGGTTGCTCGTGATCAAATGGTGGGCCCTTGGCAGGTGCCAGTTGCCGATGTGGCTGTGACGACCTCGTCATTAGACAGCACAACCGGTGAAGCCATGACCATGGGCGAACGTACGCCTATTGCCTTGTTAAACGCGCCTGCTTCAGGCCGTATGGCAGTTGGTGAAGCCTTAACCAACTTGGCGGCCGCGCAAATTACTAAGCGTAATCATATTAAGTTGTCTGCAAACTGGATGGCCGCAGCGGGCCATGAAGGCGAAGACGAAAAACTTTACCAAACCGTGAAAGCGGTGGGTATGGAATTGTGTCCTGCCTTGGATATCGCTATTCCAGTGGGTAAAGATTCCATGTCGATGAAGACAGTATGGAAAGAAGACGGCGAAGAAAAAGCCGTGACCTCGCCATTGTCTTTGGTGATTACCGCGTTTGCTCCTGTAGCCGACGTGCGTAAAACTCTGACCCCAGAATTGCAAAACAAAGCCGACACGCGTTTGTTGTTGATCGACTTGGGTGCCGGTCAGAATCGCCTAGGGGGTTCTGTTATTGCTCAGGTTTACAACAAGCTGGGTCAGCAAGCACCAGATGTTGACAATGCTGCTGCCTTAGCTGGTTTCTTCGATACAACTCAAGCCTTAAATGCAGAGGGTAAGTTGTTGGCTTACCATGACCGTTCTGATGGTGGTGTGTTTGCTACCTTGACAGAAATGTCCTTTGCGAGCCACTTGGGTCTGAATATTGATCTTGATGAGACAATTAGTCAGCAAGCTCAAATTGCGCCAGCGTTATTCAGTGAAGAGTTGGGTGCTGTAATTCAGGTGAACGACAGTGATGTCGCTGACATTGTTGCGGCTTACGAAAAAGTGGGTGTTAAGGTGACATCGATCGCAACTCTATCCGGTGATGACAGCATTCGCGTTCGTTTTGCTGGTGAAACCGTGTTGGAAGAAACGCGCATTAACTGGCAGCGTGTTTGGTCTGAAACCAGCTACCGTATTCAAGCATTGCGTGATAACCCAGAGTCTGCACAACAAGAGTTTGATAACTTGTTAGATGCGAAAGACCCAGGGCTTTCCGCGCAAGTGAGTTTCGACCAAAACGAAGACATAGTGGCCGCCTTCATTGCATCTGGTGTGAAACCTAAGATCGCTGTATTGCGTGAGCAGGGTGTGAATGGTCAAGTGGAAATGGCTGCTGCCTTCCATAAAGCCGGCTTTACACCGATCGATGTACATATGAGCGACATCTTATCCGGTCGTACTACGTTAGATGAGTTTAGTGGTTTAGTTGCTTGTGGTGGTTTCTCTTACGGTGATGTACTGGGAGCAGGTGAAGGTTGGGCGAAGTCTATCCTTTTCAACCCAGTAGCGCGTGAGCAGTTTGAGTCATTCTTCAAGCGTCCAGATACCTTCTCATTAGGGGTGTGTAACGGTTGTCAAATGCTATCTAACTTACACGAGCTGATTCCTGGTGCAGGTCATTGGCCGAAGTTTGTTCGTAACCAATCTGCACAATTTGAAGCTCGCCTTGTACAGGTAGAAGTTCAGAAGTCGAACTCTATTATGTTGGCTGGGATGGAAGGGTCGCGTTTGCCGATAGCGGTTGCCCATGGTGAAGGACAAACGGAATACCGTGATGATCAAGACATGGCCGCACTTGTGTCTTCTTCTCAGGTGGCATTGCGCTACGTTGATAACTACGGTCAAGCAACGGAACGTTACCCATTCAACCCGAATGGTTCGGCACAAGGTATCACGGGATTAACCTCTGAAGACGGTCGTGTGACTATCATGATGCCTCACCCAGAGCGTGTTTACCGTACGGTTCAGCACAGCTGGCACCCGAGCGAATGGCAAGAACAAGCGCCTTGGCTACGATTGTTCCAAAACGCAAGAAAGTGGCTGGGTTAATCTAGCACTTTTTTAAAAGCCCTCTTATCGTAAGATGAGAGGGCTTTTTAGTTTTTAACCTAGGTAGATTATAAATAAGTAGTAAGTTGATCATCTTTTGAGCAGGTTTAGCTCTGTTTTGTTGGTTTTTTGACCGCTTTAAGTGTTGTTTTAAATTAATTAGCTTAATTCGCACATTTCTTCAAAAAAGAGCTTGCACTAAATCTGTAGATCCTTAATATACGCCCTCGCTGACACGGACAAGGCTTCAGAGCAACGAAG
>NZ_JAGSSV010000008.1 GCF_018145875.1 Marinomonas vulgaris
AGTTGATGTGACATGGTCAGGCTCGAAGGTTAAAAATGAATTGTCTCATGCGCGGGACTTATTCGCATCTTCCCTAGCCATGTATTTCTACTCATTGAACAGCCAGAGCGTTACCAACACAACAGACTTAATACTCAATAACTACATCCGACTTCGCCACGGTACAGCAAGATAAAACGTAGCCAGCCTCTACATCCTCATCGGTAATACCGCCGTTATGATCCATTTGCGTCTGACCTTCTTTTACCAAAACTTTGCAAGTACCACAGATGCCCATACCGCACGCCTTGGGAATCATCAAATCCAGTTTTGCTGCCGCAGTATGTAAGGTTTCCCCTTCGCCGATCTGAATACTCTTACCGCTGGTCGCAAACTCAATACGCAATAAATCGTCTTGATTCACAGCATCCGCTTCGGCTTGAGCCACTTCGGCTTGCTCTTTTGCATCCTCCACCACGTCGGCTGGCGTCGCGCCAAAAGACTCTTCGTGGTAATGCGACATATCAAAGCCCCGTGATTTCAATAACGCTTTGACTGCTTTCATGTAAGGGGTTGGGCCACAACAGTATATTTCTCGCTCCATAAAGTCGGGGGAAATCATGTCTAATTTGGCAGCATCAAGATAACCACGATACCCTTGCCAAGGCAGCCCGTTCTCCATTCTTTCAACAATGAGGTACAAACCAAAGTTATCCAAACGAGCGGCCATGTGATCCAGCTCTCGGGTAAAAATCACATCGCGAGGAGAACGTGCGCTGTGTATAAACGTCATGTCAACATCGGCATTGGTATCAAACCACCAGCGCGCCATAGACATAAGTGGCGTAATGCCAACACCGCCAGACAACATAAGTACTTTTTCCGCAGGAAAATCGATGCAGTTAAATTGACCAACCGGCCCGTGCACCGCCAACTCCATCCCGACGGTCATGTTGTCATGCAACCAATTTGACGCCTCGCCACCCGGCACACGTTTCACCGTGATCGAAAAGCTGTAAGGAACCGATGGCGAGCTAGAAATGGTGTAAGAGCGCATTACCTGCTGGTTGTTGATGTCCAATTCCAAGGTAACAAATTGACCTGGCTTGAAGAAAAACATCACCGGTTGCTGAGCCATAAAGCAAAACGTACGCACATCCCATGTTTCATGAATCACTTTGACACAGCGCACATTATGACGACCATTAACCCATGTTTGAGTGTTTACTGGGGCCAAATAGTCGGCATTCACGATTGGAGAAGAGGAATTGGTCATATTGAAATCTCTATTGATGAGCATGAAAATGGATAAACAGCTGGCCACCAAAACCGGCCTTTCACCTTCATTCTGAATGCTGGTGAATCCCGCTAATTAACTCTAAACGACAAGAAGTTGCTCGTGGCAGTCAAAGCCTTACCAACTACGCCGTTGCGCGTCGATTTAGGTATCAACCTGTGTCGCTAATGGGCATTTTCGTCCCCTCTGCTTAGGAGATTATACGTTCGTCATTACCGACAACACTTCGAGCCGGTAACCCCATTATTCTTTTTGTCATTTAAGGCCCAGAAAGATGAATCAACAAGACCTGATCAACAAACGCCACGCCTCTCTTGCGGATGCAAAAAGTGATATGAAAACCATGCTCGCGAATCGTCTGAGCCACTACTCGCTCGATGCACCCTTATATAACGATCCGAACCTGTTCAAAATCGATATGGAGGAAATATTTCAGAAAGAATGGCTTTTTGTTGGTATGACCAGTGAGATACCCAAAAAAGGCGACTATTTTACGGTGGAAATTGGTCAAAATCCGGTGCTACTAGTTCGCGACGGCGAAGGTAAGGTTCAGGCATTTCACAATACTTGTCGTCACCGTGGCTCTCTTATCTGCACTGAGCACAGAGGCAAGGTGGCGAATCTGGTCTGTCCATATCATCAGTGGACTTATGATCTGAAAGGCAATTTATTATTTGCCGGCACAGAAATGAACAAAGACTTCGACTTAACACAACACGGCTTAAAGTCTGCCTTTTGCAAAACCGCCGGTGGCTTTATTTTCGTCTGTTTGGGTAAGACACAACCGGACGATGAATTCGACGCCTTTCTTGAAACATTGAACGAGTACATGGCGCCTTACGATGTGGAGAATACCAAGCTAGCCGTTGAATCCACCATGCACGAAAGAGCAAACTGGAAACTCGTGCTTGAGAACAACCGCGAATGCTACCACTGCGCCGGCAGCCACCCAGAATTACTCAATACCTTATTGGAATGGGACGACACGGAAGACCCTCGCGCACCGCAGGATTTCCACGATCATTACAACGCCCAAGCAAGTGAATGGGATGCTGAAGGCATTCCTCATCAACACCGAAGTTTTGGGGCAACACAGCGCAATCGCATCGTACGTATGCCGCTCAAAAAAGGTACCAAGGTAATGACCATTGACGGCTCAGCGGCGTGTTCAAAAAAACTAGGTCGTGTGCTCAATGCAGAACTTGGTTCCATGCGAATTTTACACCTGCCAAATTCTTGGAATCACATGCAATCTGATCACTTTATTGTCTTTAGAGTGTTGCCTGTGTCAGCACAAGAAAGCATAGTGACCACCAAATGGTTTGTGCACAAAGACGCCGTAGAAGGCGTTGACTACGACGCCGACAAGCTTCGTCATGTATGGGATGCCACGAATGAGCAGGATAAAATATTAGGAGAGCGTAATCAGATGGGCATTAATTCAATCGGCTATCAACCAGGTCCCTATTCGCAAACCTACGAATTTGGGGTGATCAATTTTTTACAATGGTACTCAGATACCATTCAGAAAAACCTGTCATAACAAAAAGCCGATAATTCATTATTCAAAGCACGATGACCGCTAAATCTCAGTGGTCATCGCACTTGTATAGAAAGTTGTCGAATTCGGAAACAACCAAAACGCTTCAATTATAAAATACGCTTCAACAACCGATCAGCACGAGTTCGAATGACTTTTTTCAGTAACCGCTGGATTTTTGAAGGGTAATCGCCCATGGCATCCAACTGCTCAAACGACGCCACTCTGTGGGTATGTTGGAAAATATTGTCATACTCGGCCGTAAATTGAGCGAGTAAATGCTTATCAGGGTCTTCAATCAATAAACCATTCTCAAGGTCAAGCGACCAAGCCCTTGGATTAATATTATGTCCTGTCAGCAGCATACTGCACTGATCAACCCACAACCCCTTTAAGTGAAAACTGTTGCTGTCATGCTGCCACAGATGCAACGACAAAACGCCTGACTCAATGTATTTCTGGTTCACACGAGCAAATTTACGCAAATTTATCTCATACAAATAGGGCAAGCCCGCGATTGCACGAAAAGGCTGATCGGGTGGAATGTAAAAATCGTTGGCGGTTTTATCACCCACAATAATATGAACTTTAACACCTCGCTTTAGCGCCCGTTTTAATTCTCTTAGCACCGCTTTGGGCATATTAAAATAAGGCGTACACAACACCAGCTCTTTCTTAGCGTCGGCCAACATGCGAATGATACGATTATTCAATGCATTTCTGCGCCTACCTACACCAACTAAAGGCGTCACAGCCACACACTGATCCGTTAAGGGTTCGTGTTTCAGCTGGTAAAACGCTTTCCCTAATGCCAAACGGCATTGTCGTATAGAAAACCGCAATTCTTTTGTGGAAGGCAAAGGGCTTCGAGACAAATCGTTCACAGCAGGGTGTTGAATCAACTTATCAAGGATAAAGTTCACCATGCTATTGGCCAGCGTCGCGTGTTGAATCAGGTGGTAGCGGTCAAATCGATAGCGATCCTGATGATGCAAATACACATTGTTGAAACTGGCACCCGTGTAAAGCAGGGTATCGTCAAAAATAGAGCCCTTTAAGTGCAGCACGCCAAACACTTCGCGATTTCGTACTGGCACACCATACACGGGGACTTTATGAGGGTATTGCTCAGCAAAGTCTTGATACATGCCGGCATTACCTTTGCCCTTTTTAGCGCCGATTAACCCTCGTTGAGCACGATGCCAATCCACACACACCGCCACATCCAAAGAGGGATTGCGCTGTTTTGCCTCGTAAATGGCCGTTAAAATTTCTCGCCCAGCGGCATCATCTTCTAAATACAAACCCACCAGGTAAATACGCTTACTGGCTTTGCGGATCATTTCCAGCAAAACCTGTCGATATTCAGCTGCAGAATGTAAGAAACGAAACGCATCGGGGGCGATGGCGAAAGAAGACACAGGAGCCAATAGAGATCGAATGGGCATAATGAAAATGCACTACCTTTATTAAAAACTAACGAGCGACTGTAACAAATCCCTCTCATTTTTCCTAAGACAATTGTGTGAACAAGCGTATTTTTGACCATCAAAAGCCATAAAAAAACCCCATAGAACAAAGTGCTATGGGGTATGTCTCACGAAAGCAGTATGTTTAAGTGGCTTATTAAACGCGCGATATTAGATCGCCTCGCTGGGTGAAACGCACTAACACTTTATAGAGCCCATACGCATCATGGCTTCCCGCCAACTCTCGAATGGAGTGCATTCCAAACGTTGGCAAGCCAATGTCGATGGTTGGCACGCCAATTTCACCCGAGGTGATCGGTCCTATGGTGCTACCACACGCCATGTCACTGCGTACCACAAAACATTGAACCTCGTAGTTTTCCTGAGCCGCGATGTCCCGATAAATACTGGCCGTCTCACTGTTCGTTGCGTAACGTTGATTCGCGTTCACCTTGATCACAGCGCCCTTATTAATTGCTGGAGCGTGCAATTTATCGTGCTTATGAGCGTAGTTAGGGTGCAAAGCATGGGCATTGTCTGCCGACACCAGCATAGAGCGCTGCATGGCTTGAACATATTGCTCAGGGTTGGGTGTTAAACGACGCAATACATCTTCCAAGAAAGGCCCGTTCGCACCACATGCTGACAAGCTGCCAATTTCTTCATGGTCCGTGCACACCAATAAACTTGGGCGCTGTTCTTTCGAATCCAACAAGGCTTTAAGCCCCACAAAACAACTCAATAAATTATCCAAACGAGCCGAGCAAATGTATTCTTTATGCAAGCCTACCAAGGCGGCTGGCTGGGTATCGTACAGACTCAATTCGAAATCAAGAACACTGTCGACTGCTAACGCTGGATATTGTTTTTTAAGCTGGCTTTTCAGTAGCTCATGAAGGTCAAACTCGTTTTCAACGCCACATAAAATCGGCAAAATTTCCTCTTGAGGATTCACCGAAAAGCCCTCGTTTGCCTGTCGATTTAAGTGAATCGCCAGGTTAGGAATCACCGCGATTGGATCAACAAAATCCACCAAACGACTCACAATTTCGCCGCCTTGTGTTTTCAGGGTAATACGGCCGGCGATCGACAAATCACGATCCAACCAAGTATGCAACAAAGCGCCACCGTAGACCTCCACACCCAACTGATGGAAACCAAAACGGTCAACCTGAGCATTGGGCTTTAGCTTCAAACACGGGCTGTCGGTGTGTGCCCCCATCATTCTCCAGCCGAGTTGATTCAGATTAAGCTGAGGCACAGTAAAAGCGATCAAAGAGGAGTCATTACGTGTGACAAAATATTGCCCGCCCTCGTCAATCACCCACTCTTCAGATTCGATTAATTCAACAAAACCCTGTGCTAATAAATGTTTTTTCATCGTCGCTGTGGCGTGAAAAGGCGTTGGCGACGTATGAAGAAAGGACAATAAATCGTCGTTAAAATGTGTAAGTTCCATAATGACCTGTCAGCACAATGCTGTAAAAAAGTGACTTTTTAACACTTTGGCTGGTTTTACAGCCCTGTGTCTAATATGATTTTGACTATGACGTTCCAACTAGACTGAGAGAACCCATCCTGGATGAATTATAAACGCCTTTTGCTTTGCCTTTTAACCGGCTACACCTTCGCCTCAACTTCCGCGTTGGCTTATCAAGAATTGCAACCGCCTCATGAATACGACAAGGTATCAAAAGAGCTCGTTGAGATGCTAGAAGGCATTCATTATAACAGACCCGTTATTGACGACGCCATTTCGGCTAAAGCCTTTGATTACTATATTGATGCGCTTGATCCAAGCAAAAGTTTTTTCTTGAAAAACGACATAGCCGCTTTGTCCAAATACAAAACCCGCTTTGATGATGCGCTAAAAAGTGGCGACACCCAAGTGGCTTACACCATTTATAATCTCTATTTGAATCGTTTGGAAAGCCGCCTTATTTCGCTGCAAGAAAACCTGCCAGATATGGTGAAAAGCTTCAATTATGACGTCGACGAATCCCTAAATGCAGACCCTGAAGCACTCACCTGGGCGGCAACCAACGCTGAGTTGGACGATTACTGGCGCAAACGCCTTAAAAACCGCGCCTTGACACTTAAGCTAAATGGCGAAAGCGAAGAAGAAATTGTGTCGATTTTAGAGCGTCGCTACAAAAACCAGCTTAAGCGCGTCGATCAAACTAACGCCACGGATGTTTATCAAACCTTCGCCAACGCAATTACCTCGGCTATTGATCCGCACACCAGTTACTTTGCACCTCGCGCATCCGAGACATTCAACATCAACATGAGTCTATCCTTGGAAGGCATTGGCGCAGTGTTACAAATGGACGATGACTACACCAAAATCGTGCGTCTTGTGCCTGGTGGTCCTGCCGCGACACAAACCGACCTTGCCCCTAATGACCGCATCATCGCCGTAGGCCAAGATGACGAGCCCATGGTCGATGTGGTTGGCATGCGCCTAGACGATGTTGTCGACATGATTCGTGGCGAACGAGACACCACAGTCACGCTGGAAATCACCCCAAGTAAGGGCGACACTCAGACCAGCAAACAGATTAAAATTGTGCGTAAGAAAGTCAAGCTAGAAGATCAGTCCGCACAAAAAGAAATCGTCGAAGTAGAACGAGATGGAGAAACCTACAAGGTTGGCGTCATCAGCTTACCGACGTTTTATTCTGACTTTGCCGCCATTCAAGCGGGTGAAAGAGATTATAAAAGCTCAACTCGTGATACGAAAAACTTAATTGAAGAACTTCGTCAAGAAGACATTTCCGCTCTGATCTTGGATTTACGCAATAACGGCGGTGGCTCACTTCAAGAGGCCAACGCCTTAACAGGGCTGTTTATTCCATCAGGCCCAACCGTTCAAATTCGCGATCAGGGTGGACGTGTCACACCGTTAGGCGATACGGACACAGCCATTACCTACAGTGGTCCTATGGCGGTATTGGTGAATCGAATGAGTGCATCCGCATCGGAAATCGTCGCCGGTGCTTTGCAGGACTATGGCCGCGCCTTGATTTTAGGCGATCAAACCTTTGGTAAAGGCACAGTTCAAGTATTGCAAGACATGGACAAAGGCCAGCTAAAAGTTACTCAGGCTAAATTTTATCGCGTTTCAGGAGAAAGCACCCAACACAAAGGCGTCATGCCTGATATCACCTTCCCTTCTCTCTTAGACAAAGAGGCGATTGGTGAGAGCGCGCTGGACAACCCACTGCCATGGGACAAAATACACGAAACTCGCTACCCTGTTTATTGGAACATTCCAGCGTATCTGCCAATTTTAGAACCTCGCCATCAAGCTCGAATGGCCAAAGACCCTAATTTCGTTGCCATCAACGATCAGATCGAAGACTTCAAAGAGCAAACAGAGAGCTACAAAAACATCTCTTTAAAAGAAAGCACGCGACTTGAACAACAAGAAGCAAACAAAGCCCGTGAACTGACACGCGAGAATACTCGTCGAGAAGCTCTTGGCTTGGAATTACTCACCTCGGTTGATGACATTGAAGCCATAGAAGAAGACACCTACGCAAAGGAAGCGTCTGAGATTTTATTGGACTTTATTGCCACCAACCAAATGGCGCAAGAACAAGCAGAAAAGAAAACCGCACAAAACTAACGTCATCTGGGCGCACAACTGTTAAGCTGTGCGCCCTTTTCATCATCTTAAAAGAACGTATTTAACACCATGGCTAAAGCGTCATCCGATCGCAATACAATCGACCTATTTGGTAAAGCCCCAGGTCGACCACGCACCCAACCTTTAACGCGTAAAGACCAACTTAAAATCAACAAGCGTGCACAACGTGAAAAGGAAAAAGCCCTTGGGTTAAAGCGCTTAGAATTGGTGGTGGAACAAGACACCATCGCTAAACTCGATGCACTTTGCGAACAAGCTGGCGTAAAACGCACAGAATGGCTCACACAGCACATCAACAAAACTTTTGGCAAATCAAAAGCTGTATTAGCCCAAACCCGCACGAAAAAATAAGCTCATTTGCCATAGTGATTTGTTATACTTGCCGACCTTATTCACCCGCAAACAATTTTTACTGACTTCCCATGGCCAAACTGTATTTTTATTATTCCGCAATGAATGCGGGGAAATCGACCGTTCTGCTTCAATCGGCTCACAACTACCAAGAACGCGGCATGAAAGTGTTACTGCTAACCGCGTCTATTGATGACCGCTTTGAAACGGGTCAAATCGCATCACGTATTGGCATTTCAGCCGATGCCAGCTTATTCGATAATCATACTGACCTCATGTCGCTGGTGGAAAACGAGCCCAACGGACAACCATTAAGCTGTATTTTAATCGATGAAGCTCAGTTCCTCACCAAGCAACAAGTGTATGACCTGTCTGAAATCGTCGATACATTGCACATTCCCGTGCTCGCTTTTGGCATTCGTACCGATTTCCAAGGGGAACTGTTTGAAGGCAGCCAAGCACTGCTTGCGTGGTCAGATAAATTAATTGAATTGAAAACCGTTTGTCACTGTGGCAGCAAAGCCACTATGGTCATTCGTTTAAATGCCGAAGGTATCCCTGTAAAAGAAGGCGCACAAGTCGAAATAGGCGGTAACGATCGTTACCTGTCTGTTTGTCGAAAACATTTTAAAGAAGCCGTAAGAGAGTAATTATGTGGTTCAAAAACGCCCAAATCTTCCAATTAAAAGACATTGAATCACTCGATACAAACGAGCTTATCAATAAAATCCCTGAATTCCCTCTAAAAGAGTGTGGCTCCCAAGAAGAGTTTTCTTTCGGTTGGTTACCTCTTATTCGTAATAGCGAGCAATGGAGCCTTGCCAGTGATCACTGTTTATTGTTTCGCGCTGGCAAAGAAGAAAAAGTCCTTCCCTCTTCTGTTATTCGGGAGGAACTCGAAAACAAGGTCGCCGAAATTGAATTGATTGAAGGCCGCAAAGTGGGCCGTAAAGAAAAGTCAGATATAAAAGACGAATTGGTTTTTACTTTACGACCTAAAGCATTTTCAAAACGCAGTGATATCTGGGCCTACCTTGATTTAAAAGCCAACATTCTGGTTCTCAACAGCACCAACGCCAGCATGACGGAATTGCTATTTAAACAACTACAAGTCACGTTAGGCAGCTTTGCCATGGCGCCCTTACAAGCACAAGTTTCACCGTCATCCTTAATGACGCAATGGCTCACCAAAAACGAAGTACCCGCCAGTTTAGAAACCGGAGCAGAATGCGAGATCCAAGACGCATCGGAAGACAAAGCGACCATACGTTTTAAATCTCTTGAACCTCTATCCGAAGACGTTACTCGTCATTTAGAAGAAGGCATGGCCGTCAAAAACCTCGCTTTGCGTTGGACAGACAAACTAAGCTTTGTACTACACGATGACTTAACATTGCGTAAAATAAAAGTAGACGATGCCCTTAAAGAAGCCGCTTTCAACGATTCACAGGGAGGAGGATTGTCTGATATGGACGCGAACTTCTCATTAATGTCGTTAACACTGCGTGAGTTTTACGCATCCTATTGTTTGTGGTTCGAAATCCAATAACATCGAACTGACCCAAGCTTTTCCACAGATATCGTGGATAAGCTTGGGGAGAACATTGGCTAAGCCAGACAATCAGCCCACCTTACTCAGTTCGCTTAAAAAACCACCTACTTCTTCATAAAATTGCATGGTATAACATTCATTATTTTGAAAATAAGCGAAAGTGAGCCTTACTATCTATCGCTTCGTATGCACCTATAATCGACAGTTTACAACGGGTCAAATACCTCATGACAAAGCTAAAAAAAGAACAAGACATCGCCGTAAGAGTCACTCTTGTCGGCGCCTTTTGGGACGGTGTACTAGGACTAGCCAAAATCGCTGCCGGCTACTTTTCCCAATCTCAAGCTTTAATCGCCGATGGTATCCATTCCCTGTCGGATCTGGTCACCGATGTGTTTGTGTATTTCGCCTCTGCCAACTCACGTAAAGGCCCAGATGAAAACCATCCCTATGGGCATTTGCGCTTCGAGACCCTAACCACGGTTTTCCTAGGCATGGTACTTATTGTTGTTGCAGTAGGCATTGCATACGAATCCATTACATCAACCGCCTCGCTCGCACAATTCACTTGGTATGGCGCGGCCGCGTTGATCTTGACCATAGTCGTCAAAGAAGCCATTTTTCATTACACCAAACGAGCGGGCGAAAAAATTCACAGTAAAATGCTTGTCGCTAACGCGTGGCACAGTCGCAGTGATGCGCTGTCATCCATCGCTGTATTAATTGGTTTGGCTGGTGTGTACTTTGGCTATGGCTGGGCTGACATGATTGCTTCTATTGTAGTGGCTTTATTAATCGGCAAAATGGCGGTCAGTATGGTGTGGGAAAACCTAGCCGAATTAGTAGACACAGCGCCAGACCCGAAATTGATCGAGCAAATTAAAGAAACAGCCAACAGCTTGAAGCATGTTATGGCGCCTCACGATGTTCGCGCTCGCTCCATGGCCGGAAAAGTGTATCTCGATATGCATATTCACGTTCCTAGCCACGCCAGCGTGAGTGAAGGCCACTACCTTGGTGACTTGGTCGCGTACACAGTCAAAAAAGCCCACCCTCAGGTGGAAGATGTGATGGTACACATTGATACAGATGAAAAAATCCAGACCGACAGCTTCATTGATAAATCAGGCAAACCACCACATTTACAATTACCCGCTCGCCACCAGATCATGGCGGACTTAGGGTTCCTACTGCGTCAGCACTCGGCTTATGTGGATATCCCTAACACTCGCTTGCATTATTTGAATAACATGCTGGATTTGGAGATTGTCGCCCTTAGCGACAAGGCACCAGACAACGCTGACTTAAAAAAGCTCACCGCTGGCATTTTGTTCGACCTAGAGAACACCCGTTATATTAACAAGGCGTCTGTGTTCTGGCTGTTTCCTAGCTAATGATCTGAATCACTCTCTTGATCGTCTGTGGCGTTATCTTGAAGATACGCCGCAGGCAGCGCTTTACTGGTTTTCGCTCCCATCAGTTTGAGCTTCTCCGCTCTGGACACCAGATTACCACGACCTGCTGTTAACTTTTTCAGTGCCGCATCGTGGGAGCGTGTTACCGCCTCAAGCTTGCTGCCGATGTCGTCCATGTCTTGTACAAAGCCAGAAAACTTATCGTACATGGCCCCTGCTTGACGGGCGATTTCAATGGCATTTTGGCTTTGTTTTTCGTTGCGCCAGATGTTCTGAATGGTTCGCAAGGTGGCCAACAAGTTAGACGGCCCAACAATGATAATATTATGCTCAAACGCCTCGCTAAATAAGCCGTTATCACCTTGTAACGCTAAACCGAATGCCGCTTCAATCGGAATGAATAAGAGCACAAAATCTAACGAGGTCACGCCCGGTAAATCATGATAGGACTTAGCACTCAGCTCTTTCATGTGACGACGCACCGCCTCAAGGTGCTGCTTCAAAGCACGGTTTCTGTCTTCGTCTGTATCGGCCTCCATGTAAGCCAAATAACTGATCAACACCATTTTCGAGTCAACAATAATTTGTTTACCTTCTGGAAGGTGAATCACCACATCGGGCTGTAAGCGGCGACCTTCTTCGGTTTGATACGAGGCTTGCGTTTGATACTCTCGTCCTTTTTCTAAGCCAGAACGCTCTAAAATGCGTTCCAAAATCACTTCGCCCCAGCCGCCTTGCAGCTTATTTTGTCCTTTCAAGGCATGCGTAAGGCTCACGGCGTCATCGCTGATTTTTTGATTCAGTTGCTGCAAGCCCTTAATTTCTTTCACCAAAGAAAAGCGCTCGCGGGCCTCTTCCTGATAGCTTTTCTCGACGCTTTCTTGGAACTTCTGAATTTGCGACCCAAGGGGAGTAAGTAAAGAGCCAAGCTGGCGTTCGTTTTCTTTGGCCAATTGCTGACCTTGATGGCTCATAATATCGTGGGCAAGTTGCTTGAACTCAGTTTCATTTTGCTTTTTTTGCTCACGATAAAACGCTTCTTTCTCCTGCCACACACTTTGGGCTGCGGCAAACTGCTGCTCTAAAGTCAGCGACTCTTTTTCCAAATAGTGAATGTGATCTTTCGATTGCTGCAAAAGGCGCTGCAATTCCTCATTTTGTTGCTGCATTTTTACATCAGCATGGTGCCACTGCCGACGCATAGACTGTACAATAACGCCTGCGACCGCAGACAGTAATATTGCACCGATACAAAAGCCCGATAACACCAACACGGCTTGCCATTGCCACTCTGCCATATAATTAACAACCTGCTATTTTTGTAGAAAAATCAATCACTCTTGAGTTAAGTGGATAAGTTTACATGGATTACTATCTAAGCCCAACACACACGCAACGCTTTGACCTAGAGATTAAAAATAGTCAGTTTATTACCCATGTGGCGCGCACTAAAGGTCGCGATCAAGCAAAGGCATTTATTGATGAAATGCGCCAGCGTTACCCAGATGCCAACCACAATTGTTGGGCGTTTGTTGCCGGTGTACCCAATAATGCCCATTTGTGGGACCAAAGTGACGATGGCGAACCCAAAGGCACAGCGGGCAAGCCCATGTTAAACGTATTGCAACATTCTGATTTCGGCGAAACCACCGTGGTGGTTACACGTTTTTTTGGCGGCATTAAATTGGGTGCAGGCGGGCTAGTCAGAGCCTACAGCCAAGCGGTGCAAGAAGCCCTAACGCACACCGAACACGAAAATATTTATCCGCGCCTCCCTGTTCAGCTAAAAATATCCTACCCTTTACTGGGTAAAGTCGAATATTGGCTTGAACAAAGTGACATAGAAATCACCGAAAAAACTTATAGCGACAGCATAGTACTCGACCTTGCTGTTATTGAACGCACCTGGCCTGAGCAAAAAATCGCCCTAATCGATTTATGCCAAGGCAGCTTAACTTTAATTGAACCGGACAACGCATAACTATGTACCAAACTGGACAAAGATGGAGTAGCCGCAACGAGCCTGATCTCGGCGTTGGCATGATTGTAGACAAACAGAACAAGTCTTTTACCTTGCATTTCCCCGATGCAGAAGCGGAACGTCAATACTCAAACGACCAGACCAGCCTTGTTCGACGCTCGTTAACCGACGGCGATCAGCTGCACTATCAAGACAACACCTACACCGTTTTAGAAGTTGAAGAGATCAACGGCCTTATCGAGTATCGCATCAGCGAGGACGACGATTGGTTGGAAGAATCGATTATTCAATTTCCTCGCAACGACAAAAACGAACTCGACTCGCTATTAGCCTTGTCGCCAGCGCGTCGTATGTGGTTTGACCTACGTCGTCACACGTTGGAGCATCAGGCGGCCAATGCCGCATCGCAAGTGCGCGGTTTGATGGGTCTAAAAGCGGAATTATTACCGCACCAGATTTATCTGGCACACGACATTGCCAATCGCCCTAAAGCTCGCGCCTTGCTGTGTGACGAAGTCGGCATGGGGAAAACCCTAGAAGCAGGGTTGATTTTGCATCAACGCTTGCTCAATGGCTTGTGCAAACGCGCTCTGATTCTGACGCCAACCAACTTACAACACCAATGGTTAGTGGAAATGCTTCGTCGCTTCCATCAGCCCTTTACGCTGATCAATGAAGCTGTGTACGAAGATTACATGGATGGCGACGACAACCCCTTTGAGCAACAACCTTTCGTCATCGCCCCCATCGATTGGGCCAGCCAACACCCGAAAGCCACCCAGCACATGCTGGATGCAGAATGGGACATGGTCATTGTCGACGAAGCACACCACCTTGCTTGGCATCCAGAAACACCGAGCATCAGCTATCAAGTAGTCTCTCGCTTAGCTGCTCAAACAGAATCCTTACTGCTGTTGAGCGCCACACCTGAACAAACGGGCGAACGTGAGCACTTCTCTCGCTTGCAATTGCTCGACGCAGATCATTACCACGACTTCGAGCATTACCAGACACAGCAGCAGGCTTTTAAACAAGCCGCAGAACTGGCGGAAGCTTTATTGCCTTTCACCCAAGCGGAGCAACAAACCGACGCCCTTGATTGGACCCAGGCTTTTGGCGATTACCTAGGCGAAGTCAGCGCGAAAGATTGGTTCCAAACACTCACAACGGAACAAGGCGATGCACAAATAGCCGCCGCTCAAGACGCCATCAGCTGGCTGATTGACCGTCACGGCACAGGTCGAGAAATGTTCCGCAACACACGGGCGGCGGTTGGCGGTTTTCCTGATCGTTTTGTTCACGCTTATCCATTGGATAACAATGAGTTTTTCGAATCGGCTAATCATCATGTTCAACCCGAAACAGATGTGGCAGACGGCCTGTGGGAAAAAGACCCACGTTGGGGCTGGCTAAAAGAATTTCTTGAATGCCAAGCCGACAAGGTCTTGGTGATTTGTCACACCGCCGACATGGCGCAATGGCTCAACGACCAGCTGACATTTGCTGGCTTTCAGAGCGCCGATTTCCATGAGCAAATGCCACTGATCCACCGCGATCGAGCTGCGGCCTATTTTGCAGACGAAGATGGCGCACAAATTCTGGTTTGTTCTGAAATTGGTAGCGAAGGTCGAAACTTCCAGTTCAGCCATCACATCGTCATGTATGATTTGCCGGAACACCCAGATTTGCTTGAACAACGCATTGGTCGTCTTGATCGCTTAGGTCAGTTGAATGACGTGCAAATTCATGTGCCTTACATCAAGCAAAGCGTGCAAGAGCGCCTGTTCCATTGGTATCACCTTGCGCTCAATGCTTTTTGCCGCACCACAGGTTCTGGCGACAAAGTGGAAGAAGCTTTTGGCGACAGCTTACACGCCTATTTACACGGTCAAGACGATGACACAGACCTGCTAAAAGAAGCCAATGCGTACCACGAAGCCCTGCTCAAACAGATGGAAGAAGGTCGTAACCGCTTATTGGAAATGAGCTCTTGTCGTCCAGAACAAGCCCGTGCCTTGATCGATCAAATCAATAACCAAGCAACAAAAGGCCTTCACCACTACATCGAGCAAGTCACCCATGCGTTCAATATTTACGCCGACTGCATTAACGATGAGCCGGAACGCGCCGCTTGGTTCTTGCGCCCTTCGACCGACATGATGCTAGAAGCCCTGCCAGGCATTGAAGAAGAAGGAAAAATGCTGATGCTCGACCGCCGTCAAGCCAGCCAACGTGAAGATGTGGCTTTTGCCACCTGGGAGCACCCTTTAATCACTATGCTCATGGACGAAGTACAGGGTTTCGATTCGGGTAAATTAACCTCTGCCATTCTACCAATCGCCGCCCTTCCTGAAGGTACGGTGTTGGTTGAGAGTATGTTTGTCATTGAAGCCACTGCGCACCCACGTTTGAAATTGGCTCAGTCGTTGCCAATGACCCCTATGTGGCAATTGTCTGACTCCAATGGCAAATTCTTACACCAACAGTTCACCGCGGACAAATGGGCGGAGAAACTCAAAGGCGTGCCGAACCGAGTCGCAGAACAATGGGTGGCGGCGTTACGCAAAAACCTGATCGAAGTATTACAAGCCCACCAGCTTAACGCACAAGATCAGGCTCGCCCTATTGTTCACGCAGCGAAAACCGCGTACCAACATCGTTGCCAAAACGAAATTGAACGTCTTGCAGAGCTGCAAGCCTTCAACAGCACCATTCGTGATGAAGACATCGAGCGCCTTGAAGTGAATATGCAGGAAGGTTTGACCCGTATCGACGAGCACCAAATCCGTTTGGATGCGATTCGTATTATCTTGACCACCAAGCCAGAATAATACGAGTGAAGGACTCTCTGTGAAAAGCAATGCGCCTATGAAGAGCAATGTGCCAAGTTTAGAGATACTTTACGAAGACGATTGGTTTGCCGTTATCGACAAACCGGCTCAATGCTTGTCTGTGCCCGGTCGTGGGCCAGATAAGCTTGATTCGATTTTGCATCGGGCAGAATTTTTGTTTGGCGAGGCGTTTGCCATACATCGCTTGGATGAAGCCACCTCTGGCTTGATCCTAGTGGCGAAAACCCATGAATGCCAAAAGCGCATGTACGCGCATTTTCGTGAACGGGAAGTAAAAAAGGAATACCGCGCCTTGTTGCGCGGTCACTTGCTCGGCGAGCGGGGCGAAGTTCGCAAGCCGCTGCGCTGTGACTGGCCTAATCGACCAAGGCAAATTGTTTGCACCGACGAATGGAGCAAAGATTCCATCACATTTTGGCAATCAATAGGGCGTGAGGGTAACAATACTCGCGTTCGGCTAGTGCCTTTCACTGGCCGCTCTCACCAACTTAGAGTCCACATGCAAAGCCTTGGACACGGCATCATTGGCGATGAGTTTTACGACGACCAATTTACCGACGAACCTCGGCTGCTGCTACACGCTTATCGGCTGGAATTTCGCCATCCTTTTACCAACGCTTGGGTCGCGTTTGTCGCGCCCTGTCCTTTTTAAACACCTTCTGTTGAATTCACGGCCTGCCAAACTTGATTCGCCGCTTGATGCAATAGGCTGTGTCGCCATGCCACCTTATCTTCTTGGCGATCGTAGCCGCCGCCAATCACGCAAGCAGTGGGAAGATTCAACGCAATACAAGTTTCGATAACATACTTGTCCCGAGCCAATACTCCAGCATCCGTCAGGTTGACGTAACCCAGCCGATCGTCTTGATGAACATCCACCCCGGCGTCATAAAAAATAAAATCTGGCTGATGGGATTTCAAAATCTTCGGCAAGGTATCGGTTAGGATAGCCAAATATTCTTCATCGTTCGTGCCTTTGGGAATGGCAATGTTAATACCGCCAGTTTGTTTAACTTGCGGGTAATTCTCTTCGCAGTGCCACGACACGGGAATGATGTTTGCCCTATCTCTAAAAAAGGCGACTGTGCCGTCGCCTTGGTGTACATCGCAGTCCAAAATCAAGACTTTCTTCGCCTTACCACTATTTACCAAAGCCAACGCGGCGACAGCAAGGTCGTTAAAAATACAAAAACCAGCCCCATAGTCTGGTCCAGCATGGTGAGTGCCACCCGCTAGATGACAAGCCAAACCATGCTTTAACGCCAATTCGCTGGTCAAAATAGTGCCTGACACCGCCCGCAACGTCCGCTCTACCAGCCATTCAGACCAGGGTAAGCCAATGGCTTTCTCTTCTTGCTGGCTGAGTTCTCCGCGAATAAAGCGCTGAACATAGGCTTTATCGTGGGCATTCATCAATGTCGTTAAAGAAAGTGGCACAGGCTCATGGGTATTTGCCGCCGTTAGTATGCCCTGCTCTCGCAAAGTATCGGCTAACAGTGCAAACTTCTTCATGGGAAAACGATGTCCCGCCGGAAACGGAATGCTGTAATGAGGATGATACACCAAAGGTAACAGAAGAGGTGAAAAGAGAGGCATAAACGTCCAAATCCCTATGGTTATTTGTTACTGACTTTTGGCCACCAGCACTTTACGCATGGCTTTGTTGAAGGATTCGATTAAGTGCGGCGGAAAGCCTTTACCGCTTTCGAAATTGACCATTTGCACAGCTCGCATGGCGCTTTTACTGTAGTCACTTCCCGACTTACCCCAAACAAAATCAATAAACATCACCGCCATAGACAAAATAAACGCCCCTTGTGGAATAAGGGAGCCGACTAAACCTTCTGGGAACCCTGTACCATCAAAACGCTCTTTATGCGCCTGAACCATGGCCACAGCGTCTTCCCACCCAGAGTGTTTGGCTAGCAATTTTGCCCCCACTAATGGGTGATTCTGTTCGGCTTGTCTTTTTAAGGATTCGTCATCTTTGCAATTAAGAATCAGCGCCATGCCCATATTATGCATATAAGCTGCGGCACTTAATTGCGCCTGATCAACTGGCTGGGTGCATTCCATATTGATCAGCTGACATAACTTTAAAATGCGTTCACTTCGCTCGGAAGAGTAGCCTAATAAACGATTTAACTTCTGACTGAAACCTGTGAACAAAAGAATGTCGTTCTGCTGTTCTTCTGAGAACGTCACCTTGATCAACAAGGAAGACAAATCGGAATCCCTCGTTTCTTCTTCTATCACTTCTTGCGAGCAAAGGGTAAGTAATCGAGTGGTTAACACCAGACGATGCTCAGCGTCTTCTTCTGCGTATAAGGCATCTAGGCCTTTTTGCAACATATCCCGACGCTCGCTGTCGGCCACATGGGATTGGTAAATTTGCTTCAACAACACATACACCTGCTCGATCACCACATTGATAAGGTCACCCAAATGGGAATGGTACTCAATATAACCGCCGCGCATACCATCGACAATTTCTTCGAGCTTATGCAATATCCCCACCAAAGGATCGAGAAAACACACTGAGCAATTGCCTTTCATACTGTGCAAAGAGCGAAATAATTTATCTAGCTTGTCGAATGAAAAACCGTCACTTTCAATACTGTTGATGATCTCCTCGATTTCCTGCTGGGCTTCCACATAGCATTCCATCAAATCGTCTTTAATTTCTTTTTCCAGTATTGAAAACGCTTTACAAGCAAAATGGCTCATTTTTTTCTTCCATTACAAAGGGCACATGTGACCAAACACATTCAATCTATCGAAAAGTAAGTATAGCGCTCAGCACACCTTCTACTCACTAATGAAACTCTCTTTCTCTCTGTTTTAAAGAGATTGCATGATCAAAATAATACTGCACCGCCATGCCTAAATAATCATACTCATCACCAGTACGAGCAATGATACCGATACTGCCCTGTTGTTGGTATTTTTGCGGCTGATAATAGGTTTCCAATCGCCAGCCATTATCGTTGTCATCGTATTTTTCTCGATACAAAGAGGTGCGTACATCATCGTTAAAGTAGTAACTCACCCCCAGCCGAGAACTGGTAATATTGCTCAGGGTTTTTTCAGTAGAAATATAATTGGCGGTCAATGAAAAGTCGCCGAGAAAAGCTTCGCCAATAAATTGACCGATCACATCGCGCTCGGTTTCAAGACGTTCGTCCATGGGCTCCACTTCACTGATGCCTAGCCCTAATCCAAGTCGCCCATAGCCATTCTGTAAAAACCAATTTGAAGAAAACTCAGATTGCGCCACGCTGGTTTCGGAAGACCCTGTTATTAAATAATTGCTATTGAGTAAAAGTTGTGTGGATAAATAGGCATTGAGCGGGATATTTATCTTGAAATCGATGTTCAGCAGGGACTGCTCATCTAACAAGCCATAACCAAGCCCAAAAACAAAATTGGGGTGTGCCTTTTCCTCTGAAATGTCAGTATTGGACGAGCTTTCGGTGGACTGACTTTGGGCGTATACCGTGTTACTCAAGGTTAATGATAGGACAAAGATACGAAAAAAAACGTTCACAAAGTGCCTTTTAGAATGTTTAGCGGATGAATAAACAAATGTGTACCTATTGTGACGACTCTCAAACAAAATCGCCAGTAACAAAAAGCCAACTATTTTCTGATAAAATGCAGGGAATTCAGAACACCGCTGGGATTCGAGAGAAAAGCCCAATATAATAGCGCCAAAGTCGATTAGACGAACAATTTTTTAGGTTTATACGTTACATGGCAAAAAAACTTTTTATCCAAACTCATGGCTGTCAAATGAACGAATACGATTCTTCTCGTATGGCAGATTTACTTGGCGAAAGCCATGAAATGGAACTGACTGACAACGCTGACGAAGCCGATGTGCTTTTGTTAAACACCTGTTCTATCCGTGAAAAAGCACAAGATAAAGTGTATCACCAGTTAGGGCGCTGGAAAAAACTCAAACAAAAGAACCCTAACCTAGTGATTGGTGTGGGCGGTTGTGTGGCAAGCCAAGAAGGCGACGCCATTCGTAAACGCGCCAAACATGTGGACATGATTTTCGGACCACAGACCCTGCACAAGCTACCAGACATGGTGAACGCAGCAGGAAAGCATATTCCAATTACTGATGTTACCTTTCCTGAGATTGAGAAATTCGATCATCTCCCTGCTCCTCGGGTAGAAGGTGCTGAAGCTTTTGTTTCCATTATGGAAGGCTGCAGTAAATACTGTACTTTTTGTGTCGTGCCTTACACTCGCGGCGAAGAAGTCAGCCGTCCTTTTGACAGTATCTTAGTAGAAGTAGCACAACTGGCGGAACAAGGTGTGCGTGAGATTCATTTGCTCGGTCAAAACGTGAACGCTTATCGTGGCGAAACACCAGACGGTGATGAAGCAGATTTGGCTGACATTATTCATGCCGTGGCACAGATTGATGGGGTCGAGCGCATTCGCTTTACCACCTCTCACCCAGTTGAATTCAGTGACAGCTTAATAGAAGCATTTAGAACAGAGCCCAAACTGGTTAGTCACCTACACTTGCCTGTTCAGAGCGGGGCTGACAACATTCTTAGCGCTATGAAACGCGGTCACGATCGTCAGTACTATATTGATAAGATCAATCGCATAAAAGAAGCGCGCCCAGGTATCAGCCTCTCCTCTGACTTCATTATTGGCTTTCCCGGCGAAACAGATGAAGATTTTATCGACACCATGAACCTTATCCAAGAAATTGGCTTCGATCATTCATTTAGTTTTGTCTATAGTCAACGCCCTGGCACACCAGCATCGAATTTAGAAGACGATACACCAGAGGAACTTAAAAAAGAGCGCCTCGCCATTCTACAACGTCGTATCAGCCAGCAATCCTACGACATCAGTCTGGCCATGGTCGGCGAAGTACAACGCATTCTAGTCAGTGGCTACTCGCCGCGTGATCCAGGCCAACTGCAAGGTCGTACTGAAAATAATCGCATCGTGAATTTTCGCGCTTTCGATCCACAGTTAATCGGCAAATTTGCCGAAGTGGTCATTACCGACGCTTACCCAAATTCCTTACTCGGCGAATTAGTGGGCTCTGAGCTCGACGCCGATTTCGTACTTTAAAATAAGGTAACTCTTGGACACTACACAGACAACTCAACAAATCCGTTTGGTACCTGCCGAAGCCGAGGCTTTGGTTGGCCTGTGCGGTCAACTCGATGAAAACATCAAGCTCATAGAAAAACGCCTTGATGTTACCATTAAGTACCGTGACAACCTTTTTGACATTTCAGGTGAAAATTCAGAGCACGTTGCGGCCACGAAGACCTTACTGGAAAATTTGTACCGCGAGGCACAAGCCAATACAGAAATATCGCCTGAAACCATCCATCTTTATCTACAAGAGTCAGCGATTGAATCGTTAACAAGCAGCAAACGCGGCAAAAGCGATCAGCTAGTCATCAAGACCCGCAAGGCATTTATTAAGCCCAAAGGTGCGAATCAGCAAGACTATGTCAAACAAGTGCGTAAGCACGACATCAACTTCGGCATTGGGCCGGCTGGTACAGGCAAAACTTATCTTGCCGTTGCCTGCGCCGTAGAAGCGTTAGAAGCTGACCGAGTTGAGCGCATTATGTTGGTTCGTCCAGCGGTGGAAGCCGGAGAAAAGCTTGGTTTCTTACCGGGGGATTTATCACAAAAAATCGACCCGTATTTGCGCCCTTTATACGATGCTTTATACGAGATGCTTGGTTTTGAGTTGGTTGACAAGTTAATAGAGAAAAACGTGATTGAAATTGCGCCCTTAGCCTTTATGCGTGGCCGTACTCTCAATAACGCCTTTATCATTCTAGATGAAAGCCAAAACACCACGCGCGAACAAATGAAAATGTTTTTGACGCGTATCGGCTTTGGTTCAACCGCGGTGATTACTGGTGATACTACTCAAGTCGACTTACCTCGTGGCACGTCTTCAGGCTTGGCTCAAGCCATGCATGTACTCAAAGGCGTGAATGGCATCAGCACGACTATTTTTAACTCTGCCGACGTGGTGCGCCATCCTTTGGTTCAACGCATTGTAGAAGCTTACGATCGCTTTGATGTGGAAGTAGAAGCAGAAAAAAAAGCGCGCACCGAAGCACGCCTAGCCGCACAGGCTGATGTTACGGAAGGTCATTCCTAATGCCGCAAGTGGAACTGGACTTACAAATTGCAACCAACGACACCGCACACTTACCCAGTGAAGCGGATTTTTTATTGTGGGTTGAAAAAGCGCTGGCCAATTCAGACGATGAGTTCGAAGTCACTATTCGCATTGTCGATGTCGAAGAGAGCCAAGCGTTAAATCATGAATACCGTGGCAAAGACAAACCGACTAATGTATTGTCATTTCCATTCGAAGCACCACCCGGGCTTGAGCTTGCATTGTTAGGCGATTTGGTAATCTGTAATCAAGTTGTGGCAATGGAAGCCGAAGAACAAAAAAAAGAGCCGCTTCATCATTGGGCCCATATGACCATCCATGGCATCTTGCATTTATGCGGCTATGACCATATAACTGATGACGAAGCCGACGAAATGGAATCTCTAGAAACGAAGCTACTGGCTTCTCTTTCCATTTCAGACCCCTATTTGATTAAAGAGTGAGCTAACACCCCAATGAGTGACGACCGATCGAGTACATCCAACGATCAACATAAATCTTGGTTTGAGCGTTTAACGCAAGCCTTCAACGATGAGCCACGGAGTCGAGGTGACATCGTAAAACTTCTAGAAGCGGCCGTGAAATCAGATATTATCGATCGTGATGCCTTCACTATCGTAGAAGGCGCGCTGGAAGTATCCGAAGTACAAGCACGAGACATTATGATTCCGCCGTCTCAAATGGTGGTGATAAAATCGGAGGATGACCCTAAAACGTCGCTGCGTAAAATCATCGACTCTTCCCATTCACGATTCCCTGTGGTCGGTGAAGATTCTGACGAAATTCTAGGTGTGCTTCTAGCGAAAGATCTGTTGCCATTCTTGTTCAAAGAAGGCGAGGTCACCATTGAAGACATAATGACGTGTTTACGTTCTGCCAATTTCATTCCAGAAAGTAAGCGCCTGAATGTGTTATTAAATGATTTCCGCACTAAACGCTATCACATGGCTCTAGTATTGGATGAATACGGCAGTGTATCTGGCCTTGTAACCATCGAAGACGTGTTAGAACAAATTGTTGGTGAAATTGAAGACGAAACCGACAAACTGGACGACGAGACTATTCAGGTCACGACAGAACCGGGTGTTTATATGGTTCCCGCTCTATCGAGCGTGGAAGACTTTAATGAGTTCTTTAAAGCCGACTTAGACGAAGAAGATTTCGACACCATAGGTGGTGTGCTAGTACAACAATTTGGGCATGTTCCCGTGCGCGATGAAGAACTTACTCTCAACGGTTATCATTTTCGCGTAGTCAAATCCGACGGCCGCCGTATAAAAACCATTCATGTCACTAAAATCAATCTAAACGATACAGAGTAAAACACCCATGCCCCACCCCGATTCCACTAACACAACAACGGGGTGGGCGCCTCGTTTTACGACTTTTCTACACACCCTTTCTCCTCTTTGGACAACACTGATTGGTCTTGCATCAGGCGCATTGGGTGTCACCAGCTTCGCCCCTTTTCATTTTTGGCCAGGTTATTTTGTCAGCCTCGTGGTGTTCAGCGCGTTTGTGATCACCAGTCCAACCAGTAAAGTCGCTGGCTGGCGCGGCGTCAGTGTTGCATTAGGCTTTTTTGGTGCAGGCATTTCTTGGGTTTACGTCAGCATCGCTGAATATGGCCAAGTGGGCGTTCTGATCGCCGGTGTCATCACTCTCGCGTTTATCCTGGTGCTCAGTTCATTCTGGGGCTTGGCCGCCTTGTTTGCGTGGCGGTTAATACAGAAATTTCCTTCGCTGCCTGCCAGCCTGTGGATTACGATCTGCTTATTGCTTGGTGAAACAGCAAGAAGTACTTTTTTCACTGGTTTCCCTTGGCTATTACCCGGTTACGCGGTTGAAAATAATTGGTTGTTTGAGCTCTTACCTCTTGGCGGAATCTGGCTAACCAGCACCGCGGTGATATTAACGTCCAGTGTCATAGCGGTCACTTTGCTGACGCCTTCTAATCCGAGCCAACCAACCAGACAACCGATTCTCTGGCTTGCCCTATTGGGACTTTGGGGCAGTGCTGCCTACTTGCACTATGCTCCTGTGACCTGGGTACAAGAAACCGCTCACATCAAAACCACCCTGGTGCAAGGCAACATTAAGCAAGATGAAAAATGGCTTGCTCGCATGGCGAAGCAATCCCTCAGTTTTTATCAACAAACGACCATAGAGCATCTAGACAGCGACTTGGTCGTTTGGCCTGAAACCGCGATTACTTACAGCTACCCACAAGTCAGCCCTTATCTGAAATCCTTTAGCCAAGAATTAGCAGACAGCCAAACCACTTTGATTACAGGCATTCCCGATGTCGGTGAAAAAACGGGGGAATACTATAACGCGATCTGGGCAACAGGAAATGGCTTTGGTTTGTACTACAAGCGCAGGCTGGTGCCTTTTGGTGAGTACATTCCTTTTGCCGAATACGTGGGGCCCATTTTGGATGTTTTTGGCATGCCTATGTCTAGCTTCAAATCAGGAGACGATAACCAGCCCGTGTTGCAAGCTGGCGAATGGGGCATTGCGCCTTTTATCTGCTATGAAATTGTCTATGCAGAGCAAGTTAGGCAGATGGTGAGAGACAGCGATTTGCTTATTACCATCAGCAATGATGGCTGGTTTGGCACATCATTTGGCCCATGGCAACATTTGCAGATCGCCCAGTTTCGCGCCAAAGAAACAGGACGCTACGTAATCCGAGCCACAAATACCGGTATCACGGCGTTTATTGATGAAAAAGGTAACATCATCGCCCAAGCGCCGCAGTTTGAACAAACGACGCTCACTGCCAACGCCAAAACGTTCAGTGGCATCACGCCGTATGTCAACTGGGGAAATTGGCCTACGATTTGGCTATTAGGCCTGTGTGCTGCATTATCCTATCTGTTTAGGCTTTATCGACGTCGTGACTAGACAGCAAACCATAATGACAGATTTCGCAAGACCCTAGTGGCTGCGTTGCTTCGACAATATTATCGTGACCACAGGACATGCATCGATAAGTACCCGGCTCGACTTCTGTGCCAACCACATGACACTCTTCTAGTGGCACTGGATTATTGTTGGCATGGTTGATCAACCAAAGCAGCGCGGCATCTTCTTTTTTGTCGAGCTCTTCAACCAGATCCTGACCCTCGTCCATAACAAGGTGCCAGTTAGCATCTACCCAGGCTTCGGTGTAGCCCATTTTGTCGTGCCAATATGCGTTCATCAATGCCATGTCTTCAAGTAACCAATCTTTGGCACCGACCAGTGTTTTACGCGCTTCTTCAACCAAATTAGAATCACTGACGTGGTTTGACGAATCTTTTTTCACAGTTTTCATAACTCCTCCTCTATGCACCTTCTAATTAGCGCTTCATCTCTATAAAATAACGCAAAAATTCAGACTCTGCTGGCCATTAGACTCATTTGTTGCGCTATGTCGCGCTAATGGCCCTCTTTGATCATAAAGAGAATACAGATCTGCCAATCTTACGTCGATCATGGGATAAGAATACATCATGCAAGAGCAATATAATCCGCAGCAAATTGAACAAGCGGCGCAATCTTTTTGGGACGAGAACAAGGTCTTCAAAGCGGTCGCAGATTCCAACAAAGAAAAATTCTACTGCCTTTCCATGTTCCCTTATCCAAGTGGCCGACTGCACATGGGTCATGTGCGCAACTACACCATCGGCGATGTTATTTCTCGCTATCAGCGCATGCAAGGTAAAAATGTACTTCAACCTATGGGCTGGGATGCTTTTGGTTTACCTGCTGAAAACGCAGCGATTAAACACAAAACAGCTCCTGCTAAGTGGACCATGGAAAACGTGGCCTACATGAAAAACCAGTTAAAAGAACTGGGCTTTGCATACGATTGGGACCGCGAAATTGCCACCTGCACACCAGAATATTACAAATGGGAACAATGGTTCTTCACTCAATTAGTAGAAAAAGGCCTCGCTTACAAGAAAACAGCGGCCGTGAACTGGGACCCTGTGGACCAGACCGTATTGGCCAACGAGCAAGTCGTTGACGGGCGTGGTTGGCGTTCTGGCGCTTTGGTTGAGCGCAAGGAAATTTCTCAGTGGTTCATTCGTATCACCGACTACGCTGAGGAATTACTGAATGACCTTGATAAATTAGACGGCTGGCCAGAAAAAGTAAAAGCCATGCAGCGCAACTGGATTGGTCGCTCCGAAGGCCTAGAATTCAGTTTTGCAGTCGAGGGTAAAGACGAGCGTTTATCGGTTTACACCACTCGCCCAGATACCATTATGGGCGTCACTTACGTGGCGGTTGCAACTCAGCACCCATTGTCTTTAGAAGCGGCTAACCACAACGCAGAATTGGCTGCATTTGTCGAAGAAAGCAAATTGATGTCGACAACAGAAGCCGACATGGCGACAGCTGAGAAAAAAGGCATGGACACAGGCTTCAAAGCCATTCACCCAATCTCGGGAGATTCGGTGCCTATTTATGCGGCTAACTTTGTGTTGATGGATTACGGTTCCGGCGCGGTGATGTCGGTTCCTGCCCACGATCAACGTGATTTCGAATTTGCCAAAAAATACGACCTCACTATCAAGCAGGTTATTCAGCCTGCCGGTGAAGAAAGTATTAATTTGGATCAGGAAGCCTTTACCGAAAAAGGTACCTTGTGCAACTCCGGTGAATTCGACGGCATGGCCTTCAAAGAAGCCTTTGATGCCATTTCCACTTGGATGGTTGAACGTGAATTAGGCGAAGTTAAAGTCAATTATCGTCTTCGTGATTGGGGCGTGAGCCGTCAACGTTACTGGGGAACCCCTATCCCAACGATTAACCTTAAAGACGGCTCTGTAGTTCCTGTTCCAGAAGACCAGCTTCCAGTTGAATTGCCCACCGATGTGATCATGGACGGTGTAAACTCGCCTATTAAAAACAACCCAGCTTTCTCTTCTATCATGTTTAATGGCGAAGAAGCCGAGCGCGAAACCGATACCTTTGATACCTTCATGGAATCCTCTTGGTACTTTGCTCGTTACTGCTGTCCAGACTCAAAAGACGCCATGCTAACGGAAGAAGCCAATTACTGGCTCCCTGTTGACCAGTATGTTGGCGGCGTAGAACATGCCATCCTGCATTTGTTGTACTCACGCTTCTTCCACAAATTGCTTCGCGATGCCGGCTTGGTCACTTCGGATGAACCGTTCAAACGCCTATTAACTCAAGGCATGGTCAACAAAGACGGCACCAAGATGTCTAAGTCAAAAGGCAATACGGTTGACCCTCAAGAGATGATTGAGAAATACGGCGCCGATACCGTTCGTTTGTTTATCATGTTTACCGCGCCACCTGAACAGTCTCTTGAATGGAACGATGCGGGTGTAGACGGCGCATCCCGTTTCTTGCGTCGTTTATGGGCCTTGTCATACCGCCACACTAACGCTGGAACGGTGGGCGAGCTTAAGATTGATGAGCTTAACGGTGCACAAAAATCCTTGCGTCGTAAAACTCATGAAACCATTCAAAAAGTCACAGACGATATTGAACGTCGCCAGACCTTCAATACAGCAATTGCCGCGGTGATGGAGCTGTGCAACGAGATAAGCAAATTTGAAGACACCTCGGTACAGGGTCTTGCCGTAGAACGCGAAGCTCTGGAAGCCGCAACCTTGTTGTTGTCTCCTATCGTGCCACACATTGCCCATCAGCTATGGGCCGAATTGGGTCATACTGACAATGTGGTGGATACGCCTTGGCCGACCTTAGACGAAGCCGCCTTGATCAAAGACGAACTGACCATTGTGGTGCAAGTTTTGGGCAAGAAGCGAGCTGAATTAACCGTTTCCGCCAGTGCGGACAACAAAACCATTGAAGCTGAAGCCTTAGCACACCCGGGCGTGATCAAGCATCTTGAAGGCAAAACGGTACGTAAAGTCATCGTTGTGCCAGGTCGTTTGGTTAACATCGTCGCTAACTAAACCCCTGCCGCCAGAGGTGGCACTGCCACCTCTGGCTTGCTTGACGCATTTTTACTCACTCAATCGAGATCACGGATATGACCGCCACCTTCACACAAACAACACGTCTTTTATTGTTAGCGTTACTGACCATGAGTTTAGTGGCTTGCGGCTTCCATCTTCGTGGCCAAGTGAACATTGCCAGTCAATACAAAACCCTGACTCTCACTTCTGAGAGCGGATCAGACAGCTTCGAGCGCTCCCTGCGAATCGCCTTAACCAAAGCCGGCATTACCCTTGTCGACAAGGCAAACGCCACCGATGACACCTTAAATCTGAAGATTAACAAGATCACCACATCCGATGTGGAGCTTGCGCGCAATGCTTCAAACGATGTATCACAAGTACAGCGCACGTTAAGCAGTCAGTATTTTATTCGCCAAGCCGATGGAAAAGCGGTTTATGGCTCACGTACCATCAGCACCAACAAAACCCTGACCAACCAAGACGCTGAAGAGAGCGCAAAAACCTCTTACAACAAAGCACAAACAGACAGCATGAGTGAAGAGCTGGCCAACCAGCTGCTTTACGACTTAAACTACGCGCCCCAATAAGTCGTCTTTTAATTTAAGCACTCACTACTTAGGCACTTACGATGAAAGTCAGAGCGGATCAACTCGCCCAACAGCTGAAAAAAAACCTCGCGCCTATTTACATTATTTCTGGCGATGAGGTTTTATTGGTGCAAGAAGCCGCCGACAGCATTCGCAAAATAGTGCAACTGCATCGCATTGAAGAACGCCTACGCTTTGTGGCAGATGCGCAATTTGATTGGCAAGATGTGATCAACGAGAACCAAAGCCTGTCTTTGTTTTCAAGCCGCCGCTTGTTCGATATTCAAATCGATAAAATGGGTGAGAAACACACCAAGGCATTAGCACAGCTAGGCCAGTCTCTTAGCGAAGACAATATTATTCTGCTAACCCTACCCAAACTTGATGCCCGTAGTCAAAAAGCCAAATGGTTTACTCAATTAGAAACCCAAGGCGTGTTTGTGCAGGTTTGGCCAATCGATGGCAACCGCCTTCCCGCTTGGGTGCAACAGCGTGCGCAAGCCTTAGATCTGTCACTCACCCGCGATGCCGCGAGCATTGTGTGTGAGCGTGGTGAGGGCAACTTATTGGCCTTATCTCAGGAACTTGAAAAGCTAGCATTGATACATGGCCAAGGGGCAAAAATCGATGCTGAAAAAGTGGTTGAGTCGGTGGCAGACAGCAGTCGCTATTCCATTTACGACCTAAGCGATCGCTTATTAATGGGCAAAACCAAGGACGCCATGCATTGCCTCAGCCAGTTACTGGCGGAAGGCGTAGAAGCCAGTATTATCCTGTGGTTATTCAATCGCGAAGTTCAAAGTTTGACCAGTCTACTGCAAAAAATGCAAACCTCCAGCTTCCGACAAGCCTGTCAGGCGGAAAGAATTTGGGACAAACGCATTCCTTTTTACGAAAGCGCCCTGTCTCGCCACAACGCCATCACCTTGCCTTACATGCAAAACTATTTGGCGCTCGTCGATAAATCGATCAAGGGCTTGGAAGGCCCAGACACAGAAACCGGCTTTCGTAATTTAGTGATGATGTTTTGTGGTTACAAGCCCGTCATCACCGAATTAGATGTAGCATGAACCCAACAGATGACACTAAGCCAATGACAATGACAATGAACCAAGATCCTCTCGTTTTAGAAGAAATACAGGTATGGACAACGCCACTCTTCGTCACCCAAATGCCAGACCATGACTTTTTAAAAGATGCCCTGCTTGCGGCTGTGTACCAGCAGAAAGATCGTCAGCTCACCGCAATCGACAGTGGCGTTGCTCCCAAAGCAAAACACGCCATGCACGAAAGCACTTTAGACTTTTTAGAATTGGCTGACGCCAATGTGATGGAAGCCAAACGCGCACTCGAAGAATTGGTGCTTGAAGTTGCAGCCAGGGTGAATCAAGCTTTTTGGCCAGAGGACATGGAAGCCGATGCACGCATCATTGAATCTTGGTATCACGTCACCCAACACGGAGGCTATCATGACGCCCACTCTCACCCAAATTGCTCTTGGTGCGGCATTTATTATCTAGATCCGGGCGATGCCAGCGAAGCAGGCAAAGGCGGCCTAAATCGTTTTTATGACCCAAGAGTCAACGCAGAACATTATGCCGATCCAGGTACGGCCTACTTAGGCGGCCACGGTGTGTGGGACTTCACGCCTATAGATGGCCAAATTGTGATTTTCCCGTCGTACTTGAAACATTCAGCCTTGCCCTACTTTGGCAACAAAGACAGAGTCGTCATTGCTTTTAATTGTATTATTGACGCTTACTGAACCCATTCTCGGTGCCATAAAACGTCTCAGCTGGTTATCTTTCTGACTATCTGTCTCTTTTTGTGCATTTGTGAAAGAAAACCCATTAGTTTCCTCTCAAAGATTCACAACAGATTGGTTTTTGTAGTAATTTAACAAACCATGTTGGACATTGACGGGGAATTTTATGCGTTTTCAGTTTGATCAACTCAATGCTAGCCAGCGCTATCACCTGATCACTCAAACCATCACACCACGGCCCATCGCGTGGATTCTAACCAAAAACGAAAACGCAAGTTTCAACCTTGCGCCTTTCTCCTATTTTGCCCCATTAAGCCCAGACCCTGCCCTTTTAGCTGTGTCTATCGGCAATAAAGCTACTGACGTTCCCAAAGACACCAAACGTAATCTAATACGCGAACAGGAATGTGTTTTGCATATTCCCAGTGGGGAATTAGCTGAAGCAGTCAACGAAAGTGCCGCCAGCACTGATTATAACGAATCTGAGCTACCAAGAGCGGGCTTATCTCTTACCGACTTTGTCACCAGCTTACCTAGAATTGCAGAGGCCAATATTGCCTTACATTGTCGACTGTACGATATACACAGCATAGAAAAGGCCTCTTTTGATGTCTTATACCTAGAAATTATCGACTTGTATGTGAGCGATCATCTTGTCTCACAAGACAATAATCGTACTACCATCGACAACCAAAAACTGAATCCGCTTTCGCGCTTAGGAGGCAACGACTTCGCGCTCCTAGGTGACATAGTGACGATTCAACGTCCTAACTAGGACACTATACAGATTGAGGTATCCAAAATGGACGTAACACAACAGGTAAACGCATTTCCTTTTATGGTTAATGCAGAAAGTGATATTGCCAGTTCTCTGATCGAACTCGCCAGCATCAGAACACTCAAATCCGGTGACATATTGGCGAAACAATTTGAAATTGGTCAACATATTTATTTTTTATTAGACGGCGAAGTAGCGATTTCAGTGCCTCTGACTGACACGGGGAAATCTTACAATGTGGGGTTAATCAACCACGTCATGTCCCCTATCGGCTGGTCTGCCTTTCGTCATCCGTCCCGTTACGCTACGACCTTTACCGCGACCCGTTCGACAACCTTGTTAATGTGGCCCATTGTCGAGTTACAAAAAATACTCGACTCCGACCATGCTTTTGCCAGTCAATTTTTGCAATTTGTGTATCAAGAATCCTTACCGGTTTTGACCAATATTCAAAACCAAACTCGCCCGTTTTTTTCAAATGAGTCACTGGCATTTGATGAAACTCGTCCGCTTCTTGACTCTGATACTCAAACCTATGCGATCAAGGACGCGACCGCCCTATTAAACTACGCTCCCTTTTGCGACACCTTTACCCAAGCTGAAATTCACACTCTGGCCAAAAAATCGTCTATTTTACTGGCGCACCAAGGGGATATTTTAAGCCAGCAAGACCAGCCAGCCGATGGTCTGTATTTGCTAATCAAGGGCAAGGTCGTTGTCAGTTATCAAACGGAATCTGGCGATCTGATCACGACTCGATCCATTGCCCGCGCGGGCACGGTATTGGCTTGGTCTACACAAAATGAATCTTTGAAGAATCGCACCTCGATTATCTCCTCCCGTGACAGCAGCATTCTTTTTATCGCCCAAAAAGATTTGCTAGACATATTTGACGACAATCCCAAGTTCTCAGTTAAATACCTTTATCGACTCATCTGGCTTGTCGGCACTCATTTGTTGGCGGCGCGCATGCGCTATTTATCGCAAATTGCCAACGATGAAGTGCTGGCGGTTAGCAATGTGATTGAACAAAACGCCGCCCTTTTACCGGTGAGCTCTCCCCTTTATAAAGTCAGCGAGCTGCTCAAAAGTGCCATCACCACCGATGAAGCCTTTGGCGTCTTGTACAAATGCCTGCACTTTGGCTGTGTGCTAGAACGCACCATATCAGGCATGTGCCTGGACATCTTAAAAGATTTACAGCGGGAAAATGCCTTTTATCGCCATTTACAAAATGTCTACGACACCATCAACAGCTTGCCCAAAGACACCCCGGTATTAGACGCAAGACGCCACGGCACCGAGCTGTTCAAACAGGCTTTTCAACAAGTACCTTATGTCGTAAAAGGCTTAGAAAATTTACCGAAAAAAGCCGGTTCCTTGTTTATTTATAATCACTTGTTAGGATCGTTAACCAATCGTCTGCCTAATGGTTTCCGCTTTTCCATGGATGCACAATTTATTGGCACCATGGTGATAGACAACGAATACGGCGTGTCTGGCCAACGCGTAGTTCGCCGCAGCAAAGAAAGTGAATTCTGGCGAGATGATTTTTATGGCCGCTTTGGGAATATCTTCATCAACAGTTGGGACAACCTGACCAAAGACACGCCTGAATACGATGAATTTATCCGCCAATCGCAAGACGCTTTGCGTCATAACTTTCCCTTGATGATATCGCCCGAAGGGAAAAGTTTCAGCACGCAGCACTCACCAGGTGCGTTTTTGCCCCATGCCTTTGAGTTAGCCGGTTCAATGGAAGCAGACGAGCCTTGGATCGTGCCCATCGCTGTCGCAAACTTTGACAAGCGCGCTGATCACAATATCTACACTGTGATCATCAAGCCGGCGTTCAAATTGTCGAGCAAAGTGGATTATAAGGACAAAGACGCACTCAATCGATTTTTAGCCTCGTATCAAGAAGAATACAAAGGGTATGTTAGCGAAGCCGTCGAGCTGTCTCGTGAGATTCGCCAATACCCTATTTTCAGCGGAAAAAATGGCTATCGCTCTAATGTGATGAGCTTGAATCAAATTGACGTTGAGTTTGAATCAGACGTTCGTGAACTTGAATTTCATCTGGCTTATCAAGAATACAAAGAGCGCCCAGTGGCGTTTTACGGCTCTTCTACCATGCGATTGTGGAGCAATTTTGCCAAACACTTCCGCGATTCCGACGGTATCAACCTAGGTTTTGGCGGCGCTACGTTAGAAGCCTGTGTGTACTACTTTGAGCGCATTATCCTGCCACACAAACCGCGCTCCTTGGTTATATACGCGGGCGATAATGACATTGGCAACCACTGTGATAGCAATAAAGTTGTAGAACTCTATATTGAATTATTACAGAAAGTGGATCGTCATTTACCGGGTATCCCAGTGACCTTAGTTAGCATCAAATGCAGTCCTGCTCGGCTTGCCATGCGCGACACCATTGAAAAGACCAACCTTCAGCTGACTCGACTCGCGAAAACGCGGCCAAACACACAGTATCTCGATTTATTCTCGACTCTTTTGGATAAACAGGGCGACATCAAAGCAAACCTGTTTGAAGGCGACAAACTGCATTTAAACCACAAAGCCTATGATTTGTGGACGGAAAAGCTACTCACCACAGCCGAGTTTATTTTCCAAAAGTAAGACACCTCCTGTATTCAATCAAATGTGTTCAATCAAAGCGCCCGACCAGGGCGTTTTTTATAACAGGCAAACATAACAACAAGAGACGACAATACAGAATATTGTATATTCAAAATACAGGCGCAATAAACGCCCTTCGCATATTGACCTTTATTCAAAAAAACGTCAGCATACAAAAACTTTCGAAATCACAGATTTAATTATTTTTATGAACCAACTTTTCTTAAATAAACACAACGGCGATAAACGTAAAGCTAAGAAGCTCTGCGGCGCTGACGTGTGGAATTAAGATTCAAATAATTTCCCGGCAGCATCTCTGCTGACGGTCTCTCCCTTCTTTTCAGCAGAATGCATACCGGCCAAAATGAGGCAAAAGTATGTTTTACGGCGCAATTACGGCATTAATTACTCCTTTTCGTGACGGCCAATTAGACGAAGACGCTTTGCGTAACATTGTACGCTGGCAAATCGATCAAGGTATCAACGGCTTAGTGCCCGTCGGCACCACAGGCGAATCACCAACCTTAAGCGAGCACGAACACAAGCGCGTGATTGAAATTACCGTACAAGAAACCAACAAAGCCGTACCCGTTTTAGCCGGTGCAGGGTCTAATAACCCCGTCGAAGCAGTGACCTATTCAGAATATGCCCATCAAGCTGGCGCCGATGCAACCCTTCATGTCGCTGGCTATTACAATCGCCCTAATCAAACCGGCCTGTACGAGCATTTTAAATACGTACACGACAACACCAAACTGCCCATTATTCTTTACAACATTCCACCACGCTCTGTCGTCGGTTTAGAAGTCAGCACATTGGCTCGCCTTGCTGAGCTACCTCGAGTTATTGGGGTAAAAGACGCCACTGGGGATTTAACCCGCCCTATTCGTGAACGTGCGCTGATTAACAAACCCTTCAACTATTTAAGTGGTGATGATATTACTACCGTGGCCTACAACGTGGGCGGCGGCAATGGCTGCATCTCTGTGTCTTCTAACGTAGCCCCCAAACAAGTGGTGGAATTACAGCGTTTATGCCGAGAAGGCAAATTCGTTGAAGCCGCACAGCTACAAGACAAACTCTTCGCTCTGCACAATGCGTTATTTATCGAACCCAACCCAGCAGGACCAAAATACGCCATGTCCTTACTTGGTTTATGCTCAGAAGAGTGCCGCTTACCAATGGTGCCATTACAAGACAGTACAAAAGCAACGATTCGTCGTATTATGGAAGAGTTAGAATTAATTTAACCGGTTTCAGCTTAAAATTGGCTTCGATGAGGACATTGTAATGGGTACAGTACATTTTGTTGGCGGTGAAAAAGGCGGCGTGGGCAAATCCATGACGGCACGAGTGTTAGCGCAATATTGCATCGATCACGATCAGCCATTTTTAGGCTTTGATTGCGATTCCTCCCATGGCACTTTTTCACGTTTCTACAGCGAGTTTTCATCGCCTATTGTCGTGGGTGAAGAAGACAGCTTGGACGGCATGCTGGCCGCCATTGAAGAATACCCAGACCGCGACTTGATCATTGACTTGGCTGCTCAAGCAGCGCAACCACTTGGAAAATGGATCGAAGAAACCGACGTATTTGGCTTGCTCGACGAACTTGGCTATCAAGTCTGCTTATGGCACGTAATGGACGATGGTGCCGATTCGGTGGCTTTGTTGGATGACTTGTTAGCGCGCTATTCGCAGCCTTCTGTCGACTTTGTCATTGTGCAAAATCTTGGCCGCGGCAGTGATTTTTCTCGCTTCAAAAAATCTGAGACCTTTCAAAAAGCCACAGGTTGCGGCGCTCTGATTATTGAATTGCCAAAGTTACAAAGTAAACTGACGCAAAAAATTGATTTCAATAACAGCAGTTTTTGGGCGGTTGCTAACGACAAAGGCATTATGAACATTGCCGAGCGTCAACGCATGAAAGTCTGGTTACGAAACGCTTATGAGCAACTAGATCAATTAGGCTAACGACAATATCACCAGCAACAAACCAAAGCCGTTACGCAATAAAAAAGCCAATACAAACTGTATTGGCTTTTTTGGTTTGTGCTGAAGTTTATGGGCGGGCTAACGGTCGTTTTACTCTTGTACATCCATGTACTTATTCGCCCAGACTCGATTCTCTTCCAAGGTGGAATAACGAGTCGACAGTTCAGACGCATTTAATGTGCCTTCTGCGATACCACGCTGCTCACGCAAACAGTCGTAAGTGGCTTTAATCGCCGCAAAATAAGCCGCATGGCCATTTACCACGATGCGCACGCCATTCGCAGCCAACCGTTCGCGATCACGCAGTTCTGGATTATCATACGCCACCAACATAACGGGAATGCTAATGTGCTGACTAATGGCTTCTAGGTGATCAAAGTCACGAATGCCCACCATGCAAATTCCATCCACACCCACCGCTTCGTACGCCTTTACTCGTACTATGGTTTCTTCGAGGGTAAGTTGACCGGCATTTGTACGAGCAATGATGCTCATTTTTGGATCTATACGCGCTTCCAACGCCGCTTTTAGCTTGCCGACCGCTTCTTCAATCGGAATTAAGTCTGTCGATTTATGACCATATTTTGCAGGCAACAAGGTGTCTTCGATGGTCAAGGCTGCAACGCCAGCACGCTCAAGCTCCACAATAGTGCGCATCACATTTAATGCATTTCCATAACCATGATCCGCATCGGCGATAATTGGCAAACGCGCTACGCGACCAATTCGAGTCGCCTGCTCTGTAAACTCGCTTAAGGTGATTAGAGCAAAATCCGGTGCAGCAAGCACCTGCAATGACGCGACAGAGCCACCTAGAATACCCACTTCAAAACCCAAGTCTGCAGCAATGCGTGCCGACATAGGGTCAAATGTTGATGCGGTGTAGTAGCATTTTCCACTTGCCAGTAACGCTCGAAAATCATTGCGTAAATCGTGCTGGGACGGTGTTGCCATAGATTAGATACTCCTAAAATGTCGCTAAATTTCATAAGTGTTATTGTCATTATTATATCCACTTGACTAAGACAGCCAGATAGCGTCATGACCAAATGGTTAATTTTGCCGGTAAACTACCACTCCCCAGCAAAAAATACACCAAGCTAAAACAAAATTTCACACTAAAGTTGCTTTTGGGCGCACGTTATACTTTCTCTTTCTGTAGTAATTTTTCTACACCAGGGTAATTAAACTCATTAAAAGATACAATCTTGAGCTCATCCTTGTATCTTCCATAATAATTTCTAATTTTAAGGAACTTTTTGCCTTTTCAGTAAGTGACAGGCCTCAGCACTAGGGATAACATATCTACACAAAACGTATCCCATCTGATCTCAGATCTTATTAATCATCTTAAGGTTCTCAAATGAACGCTTGGTATCTCATCTGCTTTCTCTCTGCATTGGCGGTAATCATTGCTTTTACCAACCAATACATTCTCAAAATGCAAACCACCATTGCCATAACAACTGGCTCTGTTGTGATTTCCCTGTTGTTGATTTTAGCGGTGAAAATGCTTGGCGATGAAACCGCTGTGTTTATCACTCAAGTGGTTTCTGGTATCGATTTTAATCAGTTGCTGCTTAAGGGTATGCTAGGCTTTTTATTGTTTGCAGGCGCACTGGAAATAGACCTTACAGCACTTAAGCGCCAACGTTGGGAAATCACCATATTGGTGTTGTTTTCGACCTTAGTTTCCACTTTTATTGTGGGTTATTTGAGTTACTATCTGTTTGCTTTGTTTAACTTCCCGATCCCGTTTATCTATTGCTTACTATTTGGTGCCTTAATCAGCCCAACTGACCCAATTGCGGTGCTAGCTATTATTAAGCAAATGAGCGCACCACAAGGTATTTCCATTCAGGTAGAAGGCGAATCCTTGTTCAACGATGGTGTTGGCCTGGTGATTTTCACCACTATTTTTGCTGTGGCGTTTTACGGTACCGAAGCCAGCTTCAGTGAAGTCGCCGAGCTTTTCTTAGTAGACGCCATTGGCGGTATTATTTTTGGCCTAGTCATCGCCCTTGTCGGCCACTTTGTTATTATCAACTGCAAAGACATCAATACCCGCCTCTTGGTGACATTAACCATTCCTTCCGCTGGCTTTGCGCTGGCCAATATTTGGGAAATTTCCGGCGCGCTCGCCATGGTCACCAGTGGCATTCTACTTGGTAACATTACCCGCGCGACAGCATCCAAGCGCCGCGGCCCAGACGGCACCCGCTATGTGAAAGACTTTTGGCATGCAACCGACAGTTTCTTGAACGCTTTGCTGTTTTTGATTATTGGTATGCTCATTGTCACCATGCCACTCACCTGGGAAATCATCGGTCTAGGGCTGGTTATGGTGCCTGTTGTGCTTTTCGCTCGTTTTGTCAGCGTCGGCAGCCCTTATCTTATCTTTAAGCGCTTTCGTGAATACGACAAGCACTCGGTGAAGATTTTAACTTGGGGTGGGTTACGAGGCGGATTAGCGTTGGCCATGGCCGCCGCCATTCCTCCTAATCAATTTACTTTGGAAGGCTTAGACCTGCATGACATCATGGTTATTATCACCTATGTGGTGGTGATATTTTCCATCATAGTGCAGGGTTTGACAATTTCACCGTTGATACAAAAAAGCATTCAGGCGGCTGAAGAAAAGTCCCACTAAACAAGAGATTAACACACAGGTATTTAAGGCGACTTAAATACCTGTGAGATTTGGTTCGCCATAGGGTTCACAACCTCATCAAACCAACTCAACGACAGTGTTTGCACCAGCACTGTGTAACCATCAGCATTAAGCGAACTTTGCACATAAAACGCTTGCGTGCGCCACACCTCCCCTTCCGCCGACATCAGTTGCCAACGCCCAGACAAATGCACCTGTCCTTCAAGATCTGCGTAAAACTTGTCCACTTCAATACTGAGCTCAGCAATAGCATACGCCGGTAATCGCTGCCCGCTGAACCAAGATAGCTGCGGCAAGGTATTTTCCAAACGCTGCTGAGTCAATCGGGTTAACTGAGCCGATAGGGATTCAGCCCATAAGTTTTGCTGCGAGCGATGCACGACGCCTTCTTTGCTGACCAACACAATGTCGTTACCCGCCAGATAGTTCGCCACCACGACCGGCATCAATTGCACAGACTGTGCCGATGTCGGCAAGGCAGACACCTGCTCCAACTTTGCATCGAGCAATAAATATTCTTTACTTGGTGGCGCCACTGGTGCGGCACAACCGAGTAACCAGCCGCTAAGCACACCAATGGATAACAGTCGCTTGTTGATGATCATGCTTGTCTTTCCTTTATTGAGCGGCGCTTGGCACTATATCGGCCTTAGGTTTACGATCGAAAATCAAGGTATTAGGATTTTCTCTTAATTGACGCAGCAAGGGCTGCAATTCATTCAAAGCGCGCCCTAAGGACACCATGTTTTCTCGTAACGGACGTCCAATTTGACCATTCGCTTGGTAACTTTCTAATGTGACGCTCAACTCGTTGATGGTCGCGGCCAAGTCGGCAGGCAATTGCTGGGTGGCGGACTGATCCAACAATCGCTTCACACTGACACTCAGCCCTTGAAGCTGCTGCAAGGTTTGGCTGGCTTCATCCATGGTCTGACCCAGCTTATCGAAAGTTTGTGACAGGGGAACATCAGACAAACCATCCAGCAGACGGCCTACTTTGGACTCAAGATTCGCCAACGAATCAGGCGCGGTAGGGAAAATAAAATGGCCATCGTATTCGCGCCATTGTACGTCCGAAGGGTCGCTCATAAAGTCCAAACTCACTACCCTCGCAGCATTTAAATAGTTGCCTATCATCAGGCTCGCTCTTAAGCCATTCTCAATGCCATCCTCGATAAAAGCCTGCCATTCCGCTAAGGAAACATCGCCATTTGGGTCTAAAAAGTTCAATCGTTGAGGTTCGATTCGGGCACGAACTGGAATCAGCGGCGCATTTAAAGAAGCAAGAGACGATAAAGAAATATCTTTAAAAGGCACCTCTAATACTGTCCCGACTCGAACACCTCGGTATTCCACCGCGGCGCCCGGCATTAAGCCACTCATATTGCTGTCGAACAAAAACACATAGTATAAATACTCATCGTAGCGATTATTCACCGCGCTGTATTGGGAATCGAATAGAGTAAATTCCGTCATGTCTGCCACCGGCGCGCCCCCTTCTTCTCCTTCTGGCAGGCCAAAAGTAATACCACCCGCAATCAGTGTTTCCAGAGAATCAAGGCGTAAATCAAAGCCACTAGCGGAACTGTTGAACTCGAAACCAGGGGTAATCCAAAACTGCACATCGGCGTTCACCAAGGCATCATAAGGAGAACGAATCACCACACGATATACGATGGTGTCTTGGTCGGCATCGAACGCCACTTTTTCGACATAACCCACTTCGTAACCCCGAAAGTGCACCAAAGATCCGACATCTAATTTCGCACCGTCTTTACTCGACAACACGATGCGTATGCCTTCCGTCTCGGTTGATAACGGTGGCTGACTTTGTAACGTGAATTTAGACTGCTGCTTACCATCCACACCGGGCGTCATGTCAATATACGCCCCGGATAATAGAGTTCCTAGACCACTCACTCCTTCCTTGCCAATGCGCGGTTTAACCACCCAAAACTTCGCATCGTCTTTGAGCATTTGCTGAGTGCCTTGATTCATCCTGACTTGAATAATGGCGTTTTCAAAATCGTCGCTTAAACGAATGTCTATCACTTGCCCCACGTCCACGTTACGGGATTTCAGCTTAGTTTTGCCCACTTCTAACGCATCGGCGTTGGACGCGACTAAGGTAATCACCGGGCCTTGACTCGACCAGTTCTGATACAGCATCCAGCCTGCGACTAAAAGCGCAATTAAGGGCACCAACCAGATAGAATTGAACCGTACTTTGCGTGTGCTCTCGATGGGTTTAACGGGGCTATTCACTCGGTTCTCCTAGCGGGGACAAAGGCAAACGACGAGATTCGTCTTTATCCCATAATAATCTTGGATCAAAAGACATCGCCGCCAACATGGTCAACACAATCACGGCCGTAAAAGACAATACGGCTGGTCCCGGCAAAATGGCCATAAAATGTCCTATTTGTACCAAACTGGTTAAAATTGCCACCACAAACACATCAATCATCGACCAACGCCCTACCAACTCGGTAATACGATACAAGGTCATTTTTTGTGACGTTAGCCGCTTGCTGGGGTAATAACTTTGCCAACACAACCAACTCAAAGAAAAGACTTTTGCCAAGGGAATCACCACGCTTGCGAACAAGATAATCAAGGCCACCGGATAAGATTCAAGCGACCAGAGCAAAAACACGCCACCTAAAATAGTCGAAGGCTCACTGCTGCCTAAAAAGGTGGTTTCCATGATGGGAAACACATTGGCGGGGATATACATGATTAACGCTGCGATTAATAAGGCAATGGTCGTGACCACACTTTTCGGTCGTCGACTATGAACAGAGTGACCACAGCGATCACAGTGATGCGCGCTGCCAAGCAAGGTAGCACCGCAAAAATGACAACCGATCAAGCCCTGTTGTTTTGCCGTGCCCATGACGATCTGGTGATCGGGAGACGGCCCAGCGACCTGATTCCAAAACCAACGTTTGTCAACAAGGGTAACGGTTTTCAGCAGTAACAAAACATAGCCGCAAAATGCCCAAAAGGACAGTTCAAAGGAGATGTCTGCCATGCTGCTCATCTTCACCAAAGCGACCAAGACGCCGACTAAAAACACATCGACCATCAACCAGGGTTGAACCACTATCAACCAACGAACACAGTAGCGCCTAAGGGAGTGGTATTGGTTTGGTCGCCGAAACGACCACACCAGCGTCAGCACAGAAAGCAGATACACCATAGGGAACACAAACAAAGCCAGACTGATAATGGCCCCAAGAATGAGATAACCCTGACTGAGCAACACGCTTAAAGTATTAAACAGGGTGACAGTACGGCCAATACCGTTCACAGAAAACCCCAGAAAAGAAAAACTCAACGACAAGATCAACATCAGCAGGGCAGAAAGCCCAACACTGAGAATACGAGCCGACACGCGATTATGCAGACTCAATAAAACATGGCCACAATGGGTGCAACGAAACCGCTCCCCTTTTTGCAAAGGCGGCACTCGATGAACAAAATCGCACGCCTCACAGGTAGTTACCGTTTCATAAAACATCGTCATTATCGATGAGAAGTGCCTGCACCGCCGCCGGAATGACCGTGAGGGCCGCCGCCAGGCATCATCACACAAGCCGAAACACTAAACACCAACAAAAGTAAAAAAGCGGGACGCAGTAAATATTTCAACGATTTCATAGCAATCTCCAAAATGCGTATTATTTAAATCAGATAAAAAAAGCTTATACAGTTAACCTATTAAGGACGGGAGGGTCTTTGTGCCCCGCCTTTGCCTTTCACCGGTCGCTTACCATTACCTTTGGATGCGTTTGCCGGCTTACCGCCTGGGCGTTTTGTGTTGCCTGCGGGCCTCTTCCCGTCACCAAACGGGCGTTTGTCTTTCGGTGGGTGCTTGGTATTGCCTTTTGACACAACAGCGGCTTTGGCTTGGGGCTTAGGCTTGTTGGTTTTTCTTGGGCCATTACGGGATTTTTTCGCAGGCGTTGTGGCTTCAGAAGAAGAATCTTCAACGGCTTTTAATAACACCGACAATTCTTTTTGTGTCAGATCTCGCCACTCTCCAACCGGAACGCCTTTTAAATTCACGTTCATGATTCGGGTACGTTCCAGTTTTACCACTTCATAACCAAAGTGTTCACACATACGACGAATCTGGCGATTTAGACCTTGCACCAAGGTAATATTAAACACATTAGGCGACACTTTTTTGACAGGGCACTTTTTTGTCATGGTGCCCAATATGGGCACACCGCCCGCTAAACCGGCAATAAAGTCGTCGGTAATGGGCTTATTCACCGTGACTAAGTATTCCTTTTCGTGGTTATTTCCGGCCCGCAGTACTTTGTTAACTAAATCACCATTATTGGTCAAAAAGATCAGGCCTTGGGAATCTTTGTCGAGTCGACCGATGGGAAAAATTCGCACCCCATGGCTAACAAAATCAACGATGTTGTTTCGTTCAGCGCTTTCGGTGGTGCTGACAATACCGACCGGTTTATTTAATACGATGAACACAAAATCATCGGCGTCTTGTGGCTCAATGATTTGTCCATTCACACGCACCGTATCGCCGGCCATCACCTGATCGCCGACTTTGGCTCGCTTACTGTTGATGTAAACATTGCCTTGCTCGATGAAGCGATCGGCGTCTCGACGTGAACATATGCCGCTTTCGCTGATGTATTTATTTAGACGAGTAGAAGACGCATTAAACATAAAGTGCCATTTTGATTGGATGAATTTTGTTAGTTTGTAAATGAAACATGAAAAAATCTAAACAAGAGTATATAGGAAAACCTCTCCTAAATACGCCTTGCGTTATGTCTCCCGCTTCCCTTTCAGGCAACGCCCACGGGGCTCGTTGCTTTCAAATAACACGATATCTGAATGCAAAAACTCCGCTGCCGCCGCAGAATCTTTTACTTTCACCGCACTGCGGGTCAGCATTTCTTCTTCAAAGGCATCGAGTACATTGTGACGAATACCCGTTTCTCTCCAATGGGACAAAGACCAACACCCTTTGGTGATTTCACGCGCCAAGGACAAGGCATCTAACACAGCTTGATTCGCCCCTTGGCCTTTAAACGGACTCATTGGATGGGCAGCATCGCCAATCACTGTCGCTTTGGGGCTGTTCGCCAACCATTTCGGCTGTATTAACGCACGGTCATAAACCGGATAACCCGATACTTTACTGGCTTTTGTTGTCGCTAAAATCTGCGGAATAGGATCATGCCATTGCGTTCGACGACAGGCTTCGGCTTTTAATGCTTCAGCGCCTTGTGCACTAAGCGTTTTCGCATCCTCTTCTGCCATAGGAAAACTGAGCTGCCACATCACCGATTCTGCATCGTAGGGCATAATGTAAATACGCTCATGGCCGTTAGCGGTTTGAAACACGGTGGCAGAATCTAATAGTTCGCTGTCGGTGTTTGGCAAATCGCTGAGTGGACAAATGCCCAAAATCACGATGCAGCCAAGGTACTCAAGGGGCGTCTTTTCATCACCAATTAACTGCTGGCGCACCAGGCTACGAATGCCGTCGGCACCCACAATCAAGTCCGCTTGCGCGTGTTTTATTTGCCCAGCCACCTCAAAGGTTAAACTTACTGGAGCGTCTTCTGCTTGATGAAAATCAACCAACTGATGATTCCATTGCACCTGGTTGTCACCACCGAGTTGTTCGAGTAAAGCCAAACGCAGCGACTGACGAGCAATGTGTACATTAGAGCGTTTTACACTGGCCTGATCTGACGACGCCATCCACTTGCGCATGCCCCATTCGCCCACCTGCTTGCCTTCTGGCGTATGAACCACATGCCGCGTCGACACAACGCCCTGATCTAACGTAAAAATACCCAACCCTTCAATGGCTCGGCTGGCCTGTTGCAAAGTCAAACCGTAGCCTTGCGAACGTACATCAAAACTTTCGTCGCGCTCGTAAAGCGTAAAAGGAATACCACGATGCAAACAAGCCACTGCAAGAGCAACACCGCCAATACCGCCGCCTATAATCGCCACATGGGGGTATTGATCTGCTTTCACCTCTGGAAAATTCTGTGCGGGTAAAATACCGGTTCCAGCACAAGCAGAACAGGCGTCTAAATGGCCTTTGGGTTTTTCTGGAGCAACCCCGTCACCATTGGATTTTTCAAAGGTTTCTAGCGCCTGCAAATAATTAAGCCGCACTCTTTTGCGTAACCGACGGCTTTTTTTTCCACGGCCTTGGCAATCGGGACACTCGGCCCACTTGCCCTTATTCACCTATGTGCCAACCGTTGGTAATCGGATAACGACGATCGCGACCAAAGCCACGAGCGGTAATGCGCACACCAGTAGGCGCTTGGCGACGTTTGTATTCGTTCACATCAACCAAACGCAGCACGCGATACACGGTATCGCGGTCAAACTGCCCCGTCGCCAAAATGGCCTCGGCGCTTTGGTCTTCTTCAATGTATAGACGCAGAATTTCATCCAAAATATCGTAGCTTGGTAGCGAATCTTCGTCTTTTTGATCAGGCGCTAATTCCGCCGATGGTGGGCGCGTGATGACTCGCTCAGGAATCACATAACCCAAGGTATTTCGGTAACGACACAGTTTGAACACCAAGGTTTTAAACACGTCTTTTAACACCGAATAGCCGCCCACCATGTCGCCATATAAGGTCGCGTAGCCCACCGCCATTTCGCTCTTGTTGCCGGTAGTGAGTACCATCAAGCCTTTTTTGTTGGAGATGGCCATCAAGGCCACGCCACGGGTGCGCGCTTGTAAGTTCTCTTCGGTGGTGTCTTTGCCGTAACCCTCAAACTCTGGTGCGAGCACATCGGTAAAAGCAGACACCATGGATTCGATCGGCAACACGCTGTATTTCACACCAAGCAAATTGGCTTCTTCTTCGGCGTCGTGCAAACTAATAGACGACGTGTAGGTGTAGGGCATCATCACCGCTTGCACACGATCAGCACCAATGGCGTCCACGGCCACCGCAAGGGATAAGGCCGAATCAATACCGCCGCTCAACCCTAATACAATGCCTTTAAAGCGGTTCTTAGTAATGTAGTCTCTAAGACCCAGCACCATGGCTTGATAAACACTCGCTTCTAGGCTCAAGGCGGGGGCAATGAGGCCTGCTACCGGCTCCACCTTGTTGGCTTGGCTTTGATCGACCATCATGTCAACGCAATACAAACCCGATTCAAACCAAGGTGCTTGTCTGATTTTCACCCCTTTTGCATTGACCGCAAAAGAGCCACCTTCGTAAACAAGCTCATCTTGTGCGCCCATGTAGTTCACATACACAATCGGTAAACTGACTTCGGTGGCACGCTGATGCAATAAAGCCTCACGCTCACCCATTTTCTCGGTGTGATACGGCGAAGCGTTTAGGTTGAGGATCAATTCGGCGCCCGCTGCTTTTGCTTGCGCTATCGGCTCTGGATGCCAAATGTCTTCACAAATACTCAAACCAACGCGCACGCCTTTAATGTTGACAATGCCCGCTTCTTGCCCTTCACGGAAATAACGCTTGTCATCGAACACCAAAAAGTTCGGCAGTTTTTGCTTGGCGTACTCGAGTAAAAGCTCGCCTTGATAAATCACCCCAGCGCAATTGAATAATTCGCCATCAATGCGACGCGGATAACCGACGATCACATAAATGTCACGAATTTCTGCCATCATCTTGGCCAACGCAGATTCAATACGTGGGTCTAAACTGGAGCGCAGCAATAAGTCTTCAGGCGGGTAGCCAGTTAAGGTCAATTCGGGAAACACCACCACATCGGCTTGTTCGTCATCGCGCGCTTTATTCGCCGCGTCGATCACCGATTGGGTGTTTCTTGTGATGTCGCCGACCAGCATGTCCAGCTGGGCCATTGCAATTCGTAATGTCATACAGTTGCTATCTCGTGAACTCTGTTAGAATATGCCCGTTATTGTCTGGAATTCCCCAAGCTAGGTAAAGTCTATGATTGTACGTTTAATCGTTTTTGTTGCTATTTTCTCAATTGGTTGGTGGTTGTACCGACAGTTTGTCGCTTTTAAACGCAGCCAAGCTCCTAGTAAGAGCCAAAAGCACAGCTCGGATAAAAAAAATGATACGCAAGAAAGTATGGTTCGGTGCGAACAGTGCGGTACTTTTGTACCAAAATCTCACGCCATTCACGATCAAGAAGCCCGCGCTTTTTGCTGTGCAGAGCATCTAAAAGAATTCAATCAACAACCCTAACCCATCCATCGAATGATAATTGCCTGTCACGCCACCACCAGCATTGATACTGCCGTTGGTTTTGCGAAGCACAAAGGCGATGGAACTCGGTGGTATCGGCGTTTTCATAACGATGCCACTGGTAGTAAAGCAAAGCGCTGTTTGACGCCGCTTGCCAGGTCTTTTCGTTTGGGGTGTATTGTGCTTGATTTAACTCACAAAACCCTTGGCAAAGACTAACGCTTCCACCGGCAAAGTCGGCTGAGTCGACAAACTGCCGCTCAAATTCAGTCCAAATAAGCTGATCTTTGTCAACGTCACTAAGCTGACCACGCCACTGATAAGACGCCATCATCGATTCCTGATAATGCATCGACACACTGGACACCGCCAACAACAAACCAATTATTGGCAAAGAAATCCAGCCTCGTTGATCGAGGAATAAAAGCAGGTTTGATCGCATTATCGCCTCCCTTTACAAACTGATAATCTGATTGCCAATTCCTTGGCATGGTGGCGAATAACGCCAGACTTCTCCTCGCATGGATGCGTACTCTTGCGCACCCAAATCACTAAGGTCGTCCCGACAATTATTCAGGCGATATTGATATTCCACCCATAGAGCACGCACTTTTACTAAAGGATATTGGCCATAATCGGTAGCTAATGCATCGACTAGTCCATTGTCTGTTTCGTCTAACAAAGGCAAAACAGCAAGTCGCTCTATGCCATTCATCAACTCTTGTGAATTGCCACTGAGGTCGGGGGTTCGCCATAAAGCATCGCTGCCATCTTTACCAGGGGACAAATACCAATAAAATCCATCTTGACTGGCCAATATCCCTGACTGCCCCCGAACAGCATCATTGTTAAAGACAATGGTACTTTTATCACCACGACTGTTTACCTTAGTCACTTGCCCATAATACACACCATCACAACCAGCAAAACGGACTGTATCGCCTTCGTCCCAATGACAATCCAAACGTACCTCGGTAGGGTTTTCGTCGATGAACAAGGAGCGTCGACATAAACCATAATCTATCCCGCGCAACCAATCCGACTGGCTTGATACTGTTCGTGAAGACAAACGCGAAGGCGGTGATTGGCCTGATTCAATGGTTAGAAATGCATTATTATCCAGCGCACAACCTGCTGGCTGCAAACGCGCCCATTGGGCTTGAAAATGCGCCTCAACGGCCGCTTTTATTTCGAACTGATCTTGGTAGATTTGTGCCAATGCATGCCGGTCTTGCAGACGTGCCAAGGCCGTTACAAGTAAGGGAAGAAAAAGCGCAATCAACGCCATCACAACCAGCATTTCGATCAGTAAACTGCCTTTATATTGAGTTCTTGACATCATGGGATACTGACTCCTTTATCAGATTCATCAGACGTTGGCGCAATGGAGTACAGAGCAGCCTGAAACCAGATAGCAAGTTGATCTCCACGACAAATTTGGCAGCTAGGGTAAGCAACGTCTTGATCAGGCTCCTTGCTTTGCCATTCAGAAAAGCCTGTCAACCTGGCCATTACGGTTTGTTTTTGCTGATTATCGGCGCGCTTTTGCTGTTGTTGGGCGTATTCTATGGTTTGCCAATGGGACGTACTTTGTCGCTGGGCGACAGACAACACCACAGCAAACAGAGCCAAACATAAGATAACCTCCATCATCACCCAGCCACCTTGCTGCGATCTTCTAATGCGAGCACGGTTTATAGTCAGATTTTTCATAAGCAGGTCTCCAGCGTTTTTGGCTGAATATCCGTGCTGTAAAATCGTCCGCTTTGATTTAGCACAAGGCCCGTCTGCCAACCCTCTAAACAAAATTCAAAGGTGCCGTTTTGATAGGCTGACAAGCCATGTGTTTGAAATTCGACCTGCGTCTTCTGGGTTGGAAAGCCATTCCACACCACTTGTACCCCATCATCGAAAGCATGTTGGCGGAATATCTGTTTGCTACTGTCACTGTCTGTCGCCTGATACAGGCTGAAGCCAGATGACCAAACTCCGTTGCAATCGACACCACCACAGAGAAAACTGGTTTGGCCACTAACCACCGCCAATTGCCGCGCCTGAGTCAAGGCGTCGGCAAGCTGCTGACGCTGCTCTTTAAGCGTTTGTTTGTCTTGGGTTGTTTGACTGATTGAAAGGAAAGGCGAAGAGCCGAAATAGGCCAGAACACTGATGATGGCGAGGATACAGAGTACCTCTAGAAGGGAAAATCCCCGTTGCTGATCCATAAACAAACCTCCTTGTTTGTTATTGAGATGCGCTCGTCTTGATATGACTCTGTTTAGACTAAACTATGGAAAACCATTTGTTAATATGATTGGCAATTTGTCTGGGTTTTTGAAACGGCAATGAGTGATCACAAGCGCTCAAGGTCATATGTTGCCAATGTGTATTTTGCTCGCTTAATAAATCGTAATGTTGTTTAAGCGCCTCATGGCTTAACTCTCCCGAAAACAAAAACACCTGCTCCGACGCGTCGATAATGTCTTGTCGCAAGGTAGGCTGTTTCGCCATGACTTCCACATAATCTGTGACGGCATCAAGCGCATAAGCAAAGCCAAATGGGCGATGCGCTAAGCGTGATTGTGTGGTGGCTTCCGCAACAGGGTGCTTACGACGATTCGGTGACACGCCATCCATAAAGCTCGCCACGCCCAGTTCTACGTCGCCCGTATCACGGATCAATTTCGACGCATGACGATATTTTTGGCGTACATCCATCAATGAAGACAAATCCTCTCGATCGAGGGAAGCAGGCTCAAGCAAGGCCATTTTGACACTTTTTCGCCCTCTGGAGCGACGCTGATGGTTCAAATTTAACGCCACCAAACCACCTAAGGAATACGCCACCACATCAAAATTGTCCCATTTTAAATGCACTAACAAAGCGTCTACTTCTTCGGTTAACTCAGCAATGCTCACCGCCTCTTCTTCACCGTGCTGATGAAATGAATCGCCCATGCCTTTTAAATCAGGCACCAACATCCAGCGCCATTTGGTCAAATACGGCAACATGGGAGAAAAGGTAATTTCTCCCGCCACACCAGCGCCATGCAACATCAAGCACTTAGCGTCAGTATTAGCGTTGGGATTTTCATAAAGGCGATATGCGATGTCCGCATTGGGTAAAGAAAGAAAAAATACGTCAGACACTTGTAATTAACCTGTGAGGAGCCTTATTAAAAGAATACAATGTTTGCTATTAGCAAAATGACTTTATATTGAAATGTTTGCAGGGTGCGCGAATCATTGCCGTCGTGTGAACGAGCATATTACTAGGTATTGATTAAAAATGTCAGAAGTCGAATACGTAAATCTTCCTTATCAATCGTCGTTATTGTCTTTTTTCTCAGCGGTTAGGGACCTTCCCTATCCGGCGTTACTCGACAGCAACCATGAACACTTTCCTGATACCCAGTTTGATATTCTAGTGGCAGCGCCCCTAGCGCGCATCCATCCAGCAGCAGGCGCTCAACCCATCACTTGGTTCCGCACGCCACTTTATATGCTCAGCCAAACTGACAATCCATTGTCCTTGCTCAACGAATTAATGACCTTAATTTGCCAAGAACCTTGGGCAAAATCGGCCCCTAAAGATCTACCTTTCATTGGTGGCCTGTTGGGTTATTACGGTTATGAAAGCGGCCACTATGTTGAGCAATTGCCAGACACGGTAAAGCATGACATTCAATTGGATGATTTGAGTTTGGGTTTGTACTCCTGGGCCGTGGTTACATCGCATTTGAAGAAAACCACACAATTGATATTGTCGCCTTGGTGCGACTCAGAAACGGCGGCGGATCTTATTAATCGCTTCACCAGCGCCTGCGACGATGTATTGGTGAAACACGAGTTACATCACTCCAACCCCTTTTGTCTAACAACCCCCTTTACATCGAACATGAGTGACGCAGACTACGCAGAGAAGTTCGCAGCGGTGCAAGGCTATATTCAATCTGGGGATTGTTATCAGGTGAACCTAGCGCAGCGCTTTTCCAGCACTTACCAAGGGGATACCTTTACGGCCTATCACACTTTACGAGATGCCTGCCCAACGCCTTTTGCGGCGTATTTGCAGCTGTCTGATGGGCAAAGCCTGCTAAGTCATTCCCCTGAGCGGTTTTTACTGTGCGATCAAGGCCGTGTGGAATCCAAACCCATCAAGGGCACCATCGCCCGAGGCAAAACCCCAGAAGAAGACCAAGCCAACGCCGATCAGTTAATGGCCTCAATCAAAGACAAAGCCGAAAACCTGATGATAGTGGATTTACTGCGCAACGATTTGGGCCGAACCTGCCTAACGGGTAGCATCAAGGTGCCCAAGCTCTTTGCCCTTGAAAGCTACGCCAATGTGCACCACCTTGTTTCTACCGTAGAAGGTCGTATCGATCGAGCCGACCAAGCTATCCAAGTGTTTCATCAAAGCTTTCCTGGCGGCTCTATTACCGGCGCGCCCAAAATTCGCTCAATGCAAATCATCGATGAACTAGAGCCACACCAGCGCTCTGCCTACTGTGGCTCTATTGCCTATTTCAGTGCAAACGGCCAAATGGACTCCAGCATCACTATTCGAACCCTAGTTGCTGACCGAGGAAAACTGCATTGCTGGGCAGGCGGTGGACTGGTCGCCGACTCGAAATGCCAAGAAGAATACCAAGAAACCTTTACCAAAGTAGGCAAATTAACTCATACTCTAGAACAAGACTTTTTGAAATAGGCCGTATCATGTCTGACATAGAGCAGTTTTTACAAGCTCCTCCTATTGATCTCAATTTGGATGACATTCGTGCTGCATTAGACAAAGCACCTTATGCGCAACAAATTCATAATCCAGATGAAAGCCTGTTTACTAACGACCACGATTTGCAATATCAGTCTGCTGCGGTTCTGATTCCTATCTGGCGAGAACCCAAAAACGATGAATTGTATGTACTGCTAACCCAACGCGCCTTGCACATGCGCAATCACCCTGGGCAAATGGCTTTCCCTGGCGGTAAGCACGATCCCGAAGACGCCAGCATGCAGTACACGGCGTTACGTGAAACCTTGGAGGAAGTGGGCCTGTCTCCAGACTGCTTCGATCTGCTCGGCGAATTGGGTGAATACTGTACGATTTCTGGTTACTGCGTGAAGCCCATTATTGCTGAAATGACAAGAAGAACCGAGTTGAGCTTATGCAAAGACGAGGTTCACTCTGTTCACTGGATTCCATTACGCTATTTACTCACGCCACAAAATTACTGCTTCACAGAAAAAAAAGTTGGCGCTATCACACGCAGCTTTCTAGAGATTGAATACAAAGAAGTAAGAATCTGGGGCGTCACCGCAGGTATTCTTTATGGGCTTTACCAAACTCTGGCTGATAATTCACGCTGAACAAGCCGGTCGTGTTATGGCGACATTATAAGGTTAGTGCGCTTTCGTATTTTGCTTCGTTCGAGCAACTTGGTAAGGTATAAGCACTCTAACTTACACTCTGGTATCCCGTCCTATGTCAGCATTTGATTTAACGTCTTTTATTGCCCATCATCAAGAAGACGCCGCTCAAAAAATCCTTCACAGTGCCATGAGCGCTTTTGACAACATCGCTGTTTCTTTCAGCGGTGCCGAAGATGTGGTACTCATCGATATGGCCGTTAAAGCAAACAAAAATGTACAGGTTTTTTCTCTCGATACCGGTCGCTTGCACCCCGAAACCTATCGCTTTATTGAGAAAGTAAGAAAGCATTATCAACTTGAGATCGATGTCTTATCTCCCGATCACCAAGAGCTAGAAACCTTTACCCGCCGTAAAGGTTTATTTAGTTTTTTTGATGACGGCCACAAAGAATGTTGTGGCATTCGGAAGGTACGACCCCTGAAACGCAAGCTAGCCACCCTTGATGCTTGGGTAACGGGCCAACGCAAAGATCAAAGTCCAGGCACTCGCAACGTGTTGGCTTTCGCAGAGGCAGACAGTGCGTTTAGCACAGACGAAAAAACCTTATTCAAATTCAACCCGCTGGCGAATTGGTCTTCTGAAGATGTGTGGAATTACATTAAAATGTTCGACGTACCCTATAACGAGTTGCACTCAAAAGGGTTTGTTAGCATAGGATGCGAGCCTTGTACCAGGCCAGTGCTGCCAAACCAGCACGAACGAGAAGGTCGCTGGTGGTGGGAAGAATCTGAACACAAAGAGTGCGGTTTGCATATCGGCAATGTGATTCCTACTCAGCAAGGTTAATCTCGCAGAAATAAATATCAGAATGGCTAAGAAGCTTAGCCATTCTTTTACGCCTCAGGGACGTCTTTTTCGTTGTTCAAAAATGCATGCCAAATATTTTTGAATCGTCCACAGCAAGCTTCTAATTCTTCAATATGCTGCAGCAATAACGTACCCGCCGAAGTGATCGCCGTGGTGCGGCCATGTCGAACCAATAATGGCTCTTTTAGGTCTTTTTCCAATTTTTGAATGTGCTGACTGACTGCAGGCTGAGTAAGCCCTAAGCGTGCGGCGGTTTTGGTAAAACTGCCTGTTTCAACCAATACTTTAAAGGTCATGAGATGTTGTGTATTAAGCATAAAGATTCCTTATAACTTTTTGCATTATGCCTAACCAACCAACGCCCATCATTGACCTATATCGTGTTTTCATGAAAGACTGAGAATTATTCACTGTATGGATGTTGAGCATGACAAGGTCACTGGATGAAATGTCTCTTTGGTACGAAAGACAATCTGGCCCCAAACCCTCTAGGCAAGATGACCACCGCACCCCTTACCAAAGAGATCGCGCCCGCATCATTCACAGCGCCGCCTTTCGGCGCTTACAATCAAAAACACAGATTCTCGCCATTCGCCAAAATGACTACAGCCGTACTCATTTAACCCACTCCCTTGAAGTCGCCCAAATTGGCAGCGGCATTGTTCATCAGCTCAAACACAGTAACCCAGCCCACGCCGATTTTCAGCCTTGGCTCGCCGACGACGCCCTCATCGAAACCATTTGTCTTAGCCACGATATCGGCCACCCACCATTTGGTCATGGGGGCGAAGTCGCACTCAATTACATGATGCAAGCCCATGGCGGCTTTGAAGGCAACGCGCAATCATTGCGTATTTTGGGCAAGCGCGGCTCTTACTCACCAACATTTGGTATGGACGTAACTCGACGCACCCTACTTGGTATTTTAAAATACCCAGTCGTTCACGACACCGTGGTGGGCCACTACTCTGCGCCGTTGGCTAACTTTCGCCAATTTAAAGCCTCTGATTGGGCGCCACCAAAATGCGTTTACCATGAAGAACAAGATTTGCTCGATTGGATACTAGAGCCTTTTAGTCGCGACGACAAACAGTGCCTGCAATCTATTAGCAAGCAGCAAAATGATCGCCATGCTAAATCTAAACACGCCAGTTTTGATACCAGTATCATGGACTTGGCGGACGACATCGCATACGGCGTTCACGATTTAGAAGACGCCATCGTGTTGGGCATGGTCACCAAAGACATGTGGTCAATTCATCTAGAACCCAAACTGGCGGCGTTGGATTCAAATTATCTAAGGGACAATCTAGACACCTTACGCACACAACTGTTCAGTCGACAAAGTCATCTACGCAAAGAAGCCATTGGTAGCTTAGTAAGTTGGTTCATTACCTCGTGTCATGTTTACACTAGAGACGAGTTCGAGCACCCGCTACTGCGCTTTCAAGTGGGTTTACCCGAGGCGCAAAAACAGGCCTTATCTTTACTAAAACACTTTGAGATGCAGCATATTATCCAACGCCCAGAAGTGCAAATGCTGGTCTACAAAGGCCAACAAATGCTGTTGGAAATGTTCGAAGCTTATTCAGCCGACCCCGCTAGACTTTTGCCCAGCGACATCGCCAATGAGTGGCAGAAAAGCCAAGACAAAGGCGATAACGGCCTGCGCATTATTTGTGATTACATGGCCTCCATGACAGATGACTACGCGAGTCGCATGTACACCAAGCTTTTTGTACCCAGTTCTGGCTCAGTGTTTGACCCTATGTAACTACATGGCCTCCATGACCGATGACTACGCGAGTCGCATGTACACCAAGCTTTTTGTACCCAGTTCTGGCTCAGTGTTTGACCCTATGTAACCAAGACCAGCGGCTGTGTTATTCGCTCAGCCGCTGAATCAGTTCAAGAACATCAGGCAAAATCGTCGTTTGCTCCTGTTGCCACTCAGCACAAAGTGATCTAACAGCGTCTTTGTGCTCTGGTGCTGATTGTAACCAAGCCAATGTTGCCACTTCAATGTCGTTTAGGCTTTCCATGGCGTGAATCGGTGCCCCAAGTGCCAGCAGTTTTTCTTTTAGATCAATGTCGTCGATCAAGTCTACAATCATCATACAGCTTGCCTTTTTATTCTATCAATACGCCAAATGGCTCGATTTTAGCGTATCACTTTTTCTTCTAATAATAGATCAAAAATCGCTTGCGCCTGCTCTTCAACGGATTCGTTTCTCAACACTTTACCGCCACCACCTACAGGCTTTGCCGTGGCGGCCTTCATTCGGTCCGCTGCAGTTTTGGCCTTCACCACTTTAAGTCGCTTAGGTTTGGGTTTCGCTGGTGCCACTTGCCAGTGACTGACGGCATCATCAACTCTCGAACCATAATCGAGTGTCGTTAATGTTGCTCTTAATCCACGGGCAAAAGCACTCTGTCGCGGTTCTTGAGCGGCGGAATCCACACTGGCAATAAAAGGCAAAGAAACCGTTACTACGCGACGCTGACCCCGAGGCAAAGCCAGTAAGACTTCGGCTTCAAATTCGTCGACACGCACAATGTCGGCAATGCGCGGCACTATAGGCCAACCCAGTTGTTCAGCCAATAAATAGGGCAGCATGCCAGACGATTCTCCGCTCTCGGCGTTCACGCCGGTCAACACAATTTGACGCGAATGATGTTGTCGATTGGCTTTGAAATACGCCACCAACACCGGTACGGCATCGTCGCCTTCCCCTTGAGGTAATACCGTAAAGCCATCTAACCCCATGCCTGCGTATTGACGCAGCACGGTTTCGTGGGCGTTGCCGGCATGCAACAAGGTAAGCTTATCTTGAACCAATTTCAGCCCCAGCTCGACCGCTCGGCCATCTTGCTCTGCTCGACGAGCCCGACCCGATTGAGGGTGGCGACCAATCGACACCAAAGAAACGACGTTCACATTAGGCTGCATTGCTATTCTCCCCATGAATTTGCTCGGCATGTTTCGCCAACTGGTGTTGTTCAACTAGGCTGGCTAAGGCCATAAGAAGCGCGTCGCTGTCTGCAATGACCGCAAGATCCGCCCGCTTTACCATATCGCACCCCGCGTCGGTATTAATCGCAATCACCTTGTCACATTGCCCTATGCCTTGCATGTGCTGAATCGCACCCGAAATACCCACGGCCACATACACCCGCGCGGTCACCCAGGTACCAGACGCCCCCACTTGTCTCGCTCGTGGCATAAAACCCTCGTCTACGGCCACGCGACTGGCGCCTTCTGTGGCCCCCAACGCCGTAGCCGTGGCGTGGAACTGCGCCCAATTATGAATGCCGTTGCCTGCCGATAAAATAAACTCGGCTTCCGCCAAGGGCACAGCGCTGGCATCCACCGCCATTTGACCTTTTTCTTTGAGTCGAGCTGATGGGACTGCCATCGGTTCAAGCACCATTGGTAAGGCTTGATGCTGTGTGTCTTCAATGGGGTCCGCGCACTCTTCCAATAGTGTCACAATACGTGGTGTTGCTCGCTTAATGTCCATACTGCCCGACGCACCGCGGGACAGACATTGCTCCCTATCAAGCTGCCAAACGTGAGCCGCCAAACGCTCGCCGATACGCGCCGAGAATCGACAGGCCAAATCTGCACCGCCGTGCACGCTGTCAGGAAAGAGCCAGTGCAAAGGTTGATACTGCGACTCAATTTGTTGTAACGCGCCAAGCCTCGCTTCGGGAGAAAAGCCATCGTACACGGTGTCTTCAAGGTGAAACAGTCGATCCACGCCCGAAAGCCCAAGCTGATCGTCCTTTATCTGTCCAAAGCACACCAAGGCCACCGCGCCACAACATTGGGAATTCACATCGCTGTACTGCACGACTAAGCGATGGGCTTGGCCTAGCAGATCTTTATCGTGAGCGGTCAAACGCCCTCCCACCATGTCGGCGACCACCATGATATAAAAGTCGGCCTGCTCGACGACATGCAATGGCCGCGCTGTCTGCGTATCTTTCGAGGCCGACCTTCTTGTCGTCGTATCGACCGTCAACAGATTGGCTCTGTCGATGCGTTTTATCCCATTCGGGCCAATAAAGCCGACGTCACGGACATTTTTTCTTAACAGTCCAGAAGGGCCTCGAACGTCACCTTGCTGGCTTTTAACCAATGAAAGGTGCAAAGGATGAAGCCTGTTTCGAACAATCCATTCTGCTCTTGGGTCTCTTCGAATGATGTCACTCATCAATGCACCTCCTCGACCAACTGTCCGACTAATATTTCAGCGATGTCTTTCACCACAGGACGTGGCTCAACGACACCTTCCAACATGGCCGTGCATTGCTGACAGCCTACCGCTACCATTTCTGCACCGGTACTGACCACATCTTCCATACGCATGTCAGCAATACGACGCTCTCCCGGTATGTCCGTTATGGGTGCGCCACCGCCACCGCCACAACAACGGGAGCGAAAAGCCGAGCGCTCCATTTCTGCGATATCAATTCCTAAACTCGCCAACAACTCTCGCGGTGCTTCGTATTCGCCGTTGTAACGACCAAGGTAACAAGGATCATGGTAAGTCACCTTGCCCCCTTTAAACGTGTCCAGTCGCAAACGGCCTTCTTTCACCAAACGATTCAAAAAAGTGGTGTGGTGCAATACCTCCACCCCATCCAGTGCGGTTGAACCAAAATCGCCGTATTCGTTTTTCAAACAATGAAAAGCATGAGGGTCGGTCGTGACAAGAGTAGAAAAACGATATTGCGACAAAGTGGCTAGGTTACGTTTAGCCAAACTTTGAAATGTCGCGTCGTCACCTAAGCGGCGCGCCACATCACCACTGTCTCGCTCTTCATCCCCTAAAATCGCCACATCTACCTTTGCGGCTTTAAGCAGAGTCACAAAGGCACGAAGAATACGCTGACTGCGCATATCAAAGGCACCATCTGAAACCCAAAACAGTACTTCGGCTTTTTTTACGTCTTTCATCAAGGCTAAATTTTGATCAGCGGCCCAATAGGTTCGACTTTCTGGTGAGTGGCCATTGGGATTGTCTGTGGCGATAATGTTTTCCAACACTTGAGCGCCTTTATTCGGCGTGTCGCCTTTTTCCAAGGTCAAAAAACGGCGCATATCAACAATGGCGTCCACGTGCTCAATCATCATTGGGCACTCTTCCACACAGGCACGACAGGTTGTGCAAGACCAGAGAGTATCTGGGTGAATCAGCCCGTCGGTGATGATCTGATCCGCACCACCTTTGGCATAACCCACCTCTTGCACGCCACCTTTTCCATCGGGGTACGGACTGCCGGCGTACTGAGCATCGCTGCCGCCCGCAAAGCCAACAACCATATCTTGAATGAGTTTTTTCGGATTCAGTGGCTGACCTGCAGCAAAGGCTGGGCACACGGCTTCACAACGACCGCATTGCACGCAGGCATCAAATCCCAGTAATTGGTTCCATTTGAAATCACTGGGTTTGGCGACTCCGTGCACTTTGTTCACGGCGTCATTGTCGCTGAACAAAACCGGCTTTAAGCCGGTCGAGCGTCCGCCACCAAAGCGCTCGGAACGACGATGAAACGCCAGATGCAAGGCACCGGCGAAGGCGTGTTTCATAGGCCCGCCCCATGTCATCCCAAGCAGCACTTCGCTCAAGCTCAGTAGAATAAGAGCGGACAACACCAAGGTGAATACCCAACGGCCTGTGCCATCGGGCAATATGCCGGCAGCGGGTAAGGTCAGTACAAAAAAAGTCACTGAAAACGTCAGCAAACTTTTTGGTAGACGCATCCATGGCCCTTTTGAAAGCCGTGATGGTGGGTTTAACCGACGCTTGAAAACAAACAGTGCGCCACAAAACATCATCACCAAGGCCGCCATTAAAGCCCATGCCAGTAGCGTATTATTTACTCCAAACACATGCACCAGTACGATAAGCGCCATGGCTAAGACAAAGCCACCTCCCGTCGCGACGTGCGTACGGGAAATGTATTTATCTCTGTCTACCACATGGTGTAAGTCGTGTAAATAACGCGTCGGCATGGCCATTAGACCTGCCAAAATAGCCACTTCTTCAGCCTGACCCGCGCGCCATAGGTTGATGCGACGAATCGCCCCAACCCCAGCCAACACCAGCAGAACCCCTATCAATGTGGGTGGTAACCAATCCAGCATCATACTCAACCCCTTATTGGATCAAAGGTCCTTGCACAGACGCAAAGCGTCGTACATAGCCGCGTGCACATTACGCTGGGAAACACCGTCTCCCAAACGCCACAGGATCATGCCCTCGGACGACGTATCCGCCAGCGCTGGTTGCGGCTCAATGGCAAACAGGGTTTCGTTATCAATTTGCCCTTTGTTTTTTGATCTGGGTTTTAACGCGTAGTAAAGGTCTTCGTTAGGGCGAATGCCGTTCTCAATCACTACTTGATCCACGACACGCTCTTCTTTTTGCGCCGTGTACTCGTTTTCCAATACCGCCACCAACTTATCGCCTTCGCGGTACACCTTGTCGAGTAACATGTCGGAGGTCATGATGACCTCTTTTTCATACAAGGAGCGGTAGTACGTTGGAAAAGTCGTGCCGCCTATGCCGACACCTGGCTTAATGTCGTCGGTGACCAATTCCACCAAAGACCCCTTAGATGCCAGAAAGTCTGCCGCCGACATACCAGAGAATTCACAAATAGTGTCGTAAACCAAGACATTTTTGCCCGGTTCCACCTTGCCACTCAAAATGTCCCAGGTGGAGACCACCAAACCTTCCGACGCACCCCATTGTGGATTTTGTTCCATAAAAGGTCGTCCTCCCATGGCCAAAATGCAGACATCGGGCGTTAAGGAGCGAATCATGTCTTCATCGGCGGCGGTGTTTAAACGCACCTCCACGCCCAAGCGCTCCACCTCCATCACCAGCCATCGAGTAATGCCGGCAATTTGATCTCGCTGTGGCGCTTTGGCCGCAAACACCAACTGCCCGCCCAATTCGCCTGCTTTTTCGATCAAGGTCACCTTGTGACCACGCTCTGCGGCAACTCGTGCGGCTTCTAATCCACCAGGCCCACCACCGACCACGACAACATGACGAACAAGCCCCGTGGTTTTTTCGATAATATGCGGTAAGCCCATGTATTCACGAGACGTTGCCGCGTTTTGAATACAGAGTACGTCCAGCCCTTGGTATTGGCGATCGATGCAGTAATTAGCACCAACACACTGACGAATTTGATCCACCTGATCCATTTTGATTTTGGCAATGAAATGCGGATCGGCGATGTGCGCCCGCGTCATGCCGACAAAATCCACATAACCCGCTTCAATGATGCGTTTGGCTTGATTCGGGTCTTTGATGTTTTGAGCATGAATCACTGGCACATTGACCACTTCTTTAATGCCAGCGGCCAAGTACAAAAAAGGCTCCGGCGGGTAAGTCATATTGGGAATCACATTGGCCAAGGTATTGTGGGTATCGCAACCCGAGCCCACCACGCCAAAATAATCCACCATGCCGGTGGCGTCGTAATATTGGGCGATTTTTTTCATCTCTTCATGGCCTAAGCCATCAGGATGAAATTCGTCCCCTGTGATGCGCATGCCCACCACAAAATCAGGACCCACTTCCGCTCGTACCGCTTTGAGGACTTCCATACCGAACTTCATTCGGCCTTCAAAAGTGCCACCCCATTCGTCGGTGCGTTTATTCACCCGTGGTGACCAGAACTGATCAATCATGTGTTGATGTACCGCCGACAATTCAACCCCATCTAAGCCGCCTTCTTTAGCGCGACGTGCCGCTTGGGCAAAATCGCCAATTACACGCCACATTTCCTCTACTTCGATGGTTTTGCACGTCGCACGATGCACAGGTTCACGAATGCCAGATGGCGACATCAGGTTGGGCCAGTTTTCACCATCCCAACGGGAACGACGCCCCATGTGGGAAATTTGAATCATGATTTTGCCGCCATGCTTGTGTACCGCATCGGCGAGGTTTTGAAAGTGCGGAATAATACGATCGGTGGACAAATTCACCGAACTCCACCAGCTTTGCGGGCTATCGATCGACACTACACTGGAGCCACCACAAATGCTCAAGCCACAGCCACCCTTGGCTTTTTCTTCGTAATATTTCACATAACGCTCGGTGGTCATGCCACCATCGGTGGCATACACTTCCGCGTGCGCTGTGCTGACAATACGATTACGAATCGTCAATTTATTGATGTTTAAGGGCTCGAACAACGCATCATACTGGGACATAACAAAACCCCGTTACAGTAGGTAAAAAAGAAAAATTATTAAGCGGGTTACAGCGGCGTCACGGAGAAATAACCAAGATCGCAACCTTCTTCAGCGCCGCTTTGGGTTTGTTCCGAGTGGGTTTTGATAGTCGATCCCTTGCTCGCTAAAATTTGGTCTAACGCGCCGGCAAACCAGCCTGTAAACATGTAATCCACCTTGCGATTGACTTTTTTGCTGTGAATTTTTTCGTAGTGGTACACAAAGCAGGAGTTTTCCAATCGCACCGTCGCCGTGCCATTTTCTAGGTCCAGCGCTTCAGTAATAAAAAAGCCCCAACCCCGTTGCGACAAACGATTCAAGTAATGATGCCAAACGGCTTCGCCCTCGATGCCGTGGCAAGCCGCTTCTTGTTCACACCAAAAATAGGCGGATTTATAACCTGCTTTGTAAAGAATATCGGCGTAGCGCTCGGCACCCACTTCTTCTTCAATGCCCATGTGATTATTCACAAAAAAGTGACGTGGCACGTACAGCATAGGTAAGGCGTCGGTTGTCCAGACACCGGTTTCGTCGTCCACTTGAATGGGCATTTCTGGCGCGTGTGTGGTCATGATCATTCTCCCCAAACTTCTTTTAATAAAGTGACCCAGTTTTCACCCATAATTTTCACCACTTGACGCTCGCTAAAGCCGCCTTTTAATAGCGCTTCGGTTAAATTAGGAAAGTCACCGACTGTACGCATACCCAATGGATTGATGATCTCGCCAAAGCGAGTCAATCGACGGGCGTAGCCTTTATCGTGAGTGAGGTATTCGAAGAAATCGTAACCGTGGCCTTGGGTGAAATCGGTGCCAATGCCGATCGCGTCTTCACCGACAATGCTGTAGATGTAGCGAATCGCTTCCACATAATCGTCAACGGTGGCGTTGATACCGGCCTTGAGGAAAGGCGCAAACATGGTAACGCCAACAAACCCGCCATTGTCGGCGATGAATTTCAGCTCTTCGTCGGTACGATTGCGTGGATGCTCTTTTAAACCGGCAGGTAAACAATGGGAATAGGCAACGGGCTTACTAGATTCGATGATGACTTCTTTGGCGGTGTTCGCGCCAACGTGTGATAAATCACACAACATACCAACGCGGTTCATTTCAGCGACAATTTCGCGACCATAACCCGATAAGCCGCCATCACGCTCATAACAGCCCGTACCAACAAGGTTTTGCGTGTTATAGCACATCTGCACTATGCCCACGCCCAAATCCTTGAAGATCTGCACATAGCCAATTTGGTCTTCAAACGCATGGGCGTTTTGAAAGCCCATCATCACACCTGTTTTGCCTTCGGCTTTGGCGCGGTGAATGTCTTTGGTGGTGTACACCTTGGTCAGTAAGTCGCTGTTGGCCTCGATCAACTGGTTCATTTCGACCACGTTGCGCACTGTGCCTTCGAAGTTCTCCCAAAACGACACCGTGCAATTAGCAGCGGTTAACTTGCCTTTTGCCATGTCTTCGAATAATTCACGGTTCCACTTCGCGCAAATTAAACCGTCGATGATGATGGACGTGTCGTGCAATTCTGCTGCCTTCATTGTTTTCCTTACCTCTCACTGTTGGTAAATTCCAATCCACTGAGTGTAATTTTTAGGTCGATGAGGCAACTGGCTGGAAACGACCTTAGGAGCACTAAAACCGACTTTCGTTTTTAGCGGTCAAAAAGGCCGAGATAAAATGAGAGTAATCACAGGAAGTAAGCAAAAAAAGGAGGTAAACACTAGCAGGAATAGATACGACCTAGCAGAAGGACATCTTCAGCGACACCATTGTGCGAAGCAATACTGGGCAAACGCCCCCATTGTTCAAACCTTTGGCCGGTGAACAAAGCAAGGCTGTGATGATTAGTCGCGTACAGATAAGCGACAAGATGGGTAAAACCAATGTCGGCATGATGGCAGTCGAGATGCTGCAAAAATTGCTTACCAAGACCATGCCCCTGCCATTTGGGCAACACGTAAAGGCTAACTTCCAAGGCACGATCAAACGCAGGCAAACCATAGAAGGGTTCTAAAGAGCACCAAGCGATAAGCTCGCCTTGATGCTCTACAACCAAAAGGGGGTGACGATCTGAACTGGCTTCCTGCCAATCCATCACCTCTAATAAACCAATAGTCTGTCGAGAGTCGGCCACAAAATTCGATGCATTGCCTTGTTGATACACATCCAACAAGGCCGGCACGTCGTCCCATTCAGACCGACGGATGGTAAACATTAGCCTTGTTCAAGCAAACGACGTAAATCAATGATCGCCGTATTGGCACGGGCAATATAAGACGCCATTACCAAAGAATGATTGGCTAACATACCAAAACCACTACCGTTCAGAATAAAGGGTGACCAAATACTGGTTTGTGTTGCTTCCAACTCACGAATGATTTGACGCAAACTGACCAAAGCATTTTTGTCTTGCAAGGTGTAGAAGAAATCCACTTCCATGGCGCGCAGCATGTGAACCAATGCCCAGCTGGTGCCTCTAGCTTCATAGAACACATCGTCCACTTTTGACCATGGCGTGCGCACGTAACGGTTGTTTTCGTCGCTCTCATCAATCTGTGAACTTTCATCGATCACACTGGCTGAAAGACGCTGGGATAAACTGCCTAAGCGCGTGCTGACATCCGATAACCAGTCGGATAAGTTATCAGCTCGGGCATAGAATTGCGCTTTACTGCCAGACGCCCCTGCCAAACGGTTCAAATACGCCATTAACTCTTTGTTACCACGACGGTATTCGCTTTCACTGGACGGCAAGGCCCAGCTTTTGGTGTCGAAGTTGAATTGCGGCTCAGCAATTTTCAAGTTCACGTCTTCTGTAGATTGCGATTGTGAGCGACTGAATTCTTTTCGAAAGGCACGGGCCAAGTCACGAGACTGCACTAGCACGCCAAATTCCCACGCCGGCATGTTATCCATGACCAGTCCTGGCGGCATGATGTCATTGGTGATAAAACCACCCGGCTTATCAAGCAAGGTTTCTACTATGGTGTGCAAGGTGCTGGCCGTGGTGTAACCCACCACTAGTTTTTTACTGTTGTCTAAATAGCCCTGCGCCGCGGCTTTTTCTTTGGCACTGGCCACCACATCGAATGGATCAGGCTCACTGCTCCAATACATGCCCAAAAAGCTCAACAAAACAACCGCCAAAGCCACAATAGACGCGATCACCTTGCCCAAGCTGGAGAAATTAAAATTCGGCGTTATCGCCTGTAATTTGCTCGTTAACCACGACATTTTTACCTACCTTAATCTCGTTGTAATTTATTCGCTAACCAGGTCCACTTTGTAATCGGCACGATGGAATATCATCGCACGGACACGAAACTCAGTCACTCGACTGTTGATAATTTGATAAATCAATCGCGCTTCTTTATCGTTCGGCCAGTATATAGCAAGCGACTGCTGGGTTTTGGCGACTTCGTCAATTATAGGCTGAATTTCCGTTATTATTTCTTCTTCAGGCAAACTAAACAGGGTTTTAGGCAAGATAAAGCGCCCAATTTTGGGCATCAGTGCCTCACGTTGGCTGACAGGTTCCTTACGTGGCGCTGCTGCGGCCGCACGTCGTCGATCTTTTAAATCTTGTATCCGCGTCGTCATCTCGGTAATAACTGGGTCTTCTGGGTTGACGGAGCGAGCGAAGTCTACATTACGCGCGGCTTTTTGGTAGTCTCTATTTTGTGCGGCTTGCCATGCCCACTGAGTATAACGGTCGACAATGGCGGCAATGCCTTGAATCGCTTGATAATTGCCAGGGTCTCGGCCCAAGACGACTTGAAAATACAGGTTGGCGTTGTCATCAACAGGGGTGAGCAAGCGCTGTTCTTCCAGCGCAATGTCACCTTGTACGATCAGCCTTTGGGTGACGATCTCTTCTGCTGTCAGGGCGGGCTTTTGCTCTACTGTTATTTTTTCGCTGACTTTCGTGTCGGTAACCGTTGGCTTTGTAGGCGCTGTGACCGGGGGAACAATGGCCTCGGCCACCACACCTTGAGACGAGGGCTTTACGTTTCCCTGACACCCAACCATGAAAAGTGCAATAAATAGAAAAGAAACTCGTTTAATGACCAATTTGCCCCCTTAAGATTGGCAACTTTACAATGGATTGGTAGTCTACACGCACCTTATAGCACAATGAAACACACTGATCGCGTTTCCTAACCGGTTTCATTTTATTGAAGATTCTTATGCGCCTATTCGTCCTCTTATTGTTATTGACGTGTCACTCTGCCTCTTACGCCTTTACGTTTGGCGCCACATCGGCTTTTTCTGAACCGGATTTTCTCCCAGTTGAGCAAGTATTTAAGCCCTATGTAGCTAACCCAAAAGAAGGCAGGTTACAAACTACCTGGCAAATAGAAGATGGCTATTATTTGTACCAAGAGCAGTTTTCCATAACCGGGCCAGACGCAAATCACTTACACTTCTCAGCTTTCCCCCCTGGCGAAATCAACGAAGATCCCTATTACGGTAAAGTAAAAGTATTTCGAAATGAACTGGTCTTGACACTGTATTACGATATTCAGCTCCCGCCTGGCACACCGATTAATGCTAATCTTTCTTACCAGGGCTGCGCTGATCGAGGTTTGTGCTATGCACCACAAAGCTTACCGATTCAATTTAGTATTCCGGCTCTATCCGACGCTTCCATGTCGCCCAACTCAAATCAACCGTCGTTTTCAAAACAACCAACAATCACCAACAACCACTTATTAGACACGCCATCATTAGCACCTTCTGAAGCAGAATCAGTCACACAATTACTCAGCTCCAATGATGTTTGGTCAACCTTGTTGGTAGTGTTTGGTTTAGGACTGTTGTTATCTTTAACACCTTGTGTGTTGCCCATGGTTCCCATTGTTAGCGCCATTGTAGTCGGTACTAGGAACTCACGCTTAGGAGCGCTCTATTACAGTTCGATATATGTGTTGGGGATGGCACTCACATACGCCGCGATTGGCGGCTTGGTCGGCTTATTTGGAACGCAATTAAACTTACAAGCCCAATTACAAAACCCGATTTTACTTGCTATCAGCGCCCTCCTTTTTGTATTGCTGGCACTTGCAATGTTTGGCTTTTATGAGCTCAAACTGCCGTCTTCTTGGCAGCAGAAGTTACAAATGTCAAACACCAACACAGACTCCACTTGGCAAACCAGCCTCAGTGTTTTTGTGGCAGGGGTTCTCTCGACTTTAATTGTATCACCCTGTGTGTCGGCACCGCTGGCCGGAGCGCTGCTGTACATTAGCGGTCAAGGCGATGCCTGGTACGGCGCCGGTATGTTATTTGTGATGGCGCTCGGAATGGGCATTCCCCTTTTGATGGTGGGGTTGTTTGGCCCGAAAATATTGCCGAAAAATGGCGAATGGTTAAACGACATTAAAGTGTTCATGGGCTTTGGCTTACTGGCCATGGCGGTGTGGTTGATTACCCGATGGTTGCCTCTGAATGTGCATTTGTATTTATGGGCCTTGCTGGCCCTGATGATGAGCAGTTACTTTTTCCATCGCTGTTTCAGCACAACATCACACCCGGTACGTTGGTTTTTTGCATTAGGTTTGTTTTTATTGGCTTGTGTGGAGTTTGTCGGCGGCGCTACCGGTAGTCATCAACCCATGCGACCATTGATGTCATTGTCCGCTCCCACGGCAAGCACCGAACAAGAGACTGAGCTTTTTGCTGCCACTATTACATCGCTCGATGAACTCGAACAACTGGTGGCTAACGACGACGAGCGACTCATTATGCTGGATTTCTATGCTGATTGGTGTGTTAGCTGCAAGGTGTTGGAGGAGATGTTCCTCGCTGCCGATGTGCGCCCTTTACTGGAGAAAGTGCAACTGGTTCGAGTCGATGTCACCGACAACTCCGCTGATAACAAAGCCATTATGCAAGCCTTTGCCATTTTCGGCCCTCCGTCGTTGATTTTTCTCGATCAGCAAGGGCAAGAACGTAAAGCGTTAAGCTTAATGGGAGAACCCTCTAAAGCAGATTTGGTAGCACGCTTAACGGCGCACATTACTCCGTAAAGACACTGTGAACGCCTGTACCCAAAACAGCCGCCCAGCAACTTGTTTACAAGCGTTCAAAAAATAGACAGAGCAAAGCATTTTCGGTTTTTTTGCAGCATAACTGGACAATTTCCCGCTTTTTATCGATAATTTCCAGTTACCAGCTTTTTTAAAATCACCATCTTTAGAAAAGCCAAGCTTGCAAGGCATCGCAAGTGGCACCCTAAACTTATAATAATCGATGACCACTTAATCATCGGACCACTCACACAGACAGAAGAGAGTAATCATGGACATTCGTAAAATCAAAAAACTAATCGAGCTTTTAGAAGAATCCAACGTCTACGAAATTGAAATCAAAGAAGGCGAAGAAGCAGTTCGTATTAGTCGTGGTGGTGCGCCAGTACAAGCACCCATGATGGCAGCGCCTATGATGGCGGCTCCAGCAGCTGCCCCTGCAACACCGACTGCGGCGCCAGAAGCGCCTGCGGCTATTGCTGGTCACTCGGTAAACTCTCCAATGGTGGGTACTTATTACAAATCTTCTGCACCTGGTGCAAAACCTTTCGTCGAAGTAGGCCAAAAAGTAAACGTTGGCGATACCATTTGCATCGTTGAAGCGATGAAGATGATGAACCAAATTGAAGCGGATAAAGCGGGTACAATCGGTGCCATTCTTGTAGAAGACGGCGAACCAGTTGAGTTTGACCAGCCTCTTATTACCATCATTTAATCCAACGCAAAGGTTTCATCATGCTCGATAAGGTATTGATTGCTAACCGAGGCGAAATCGCGCTACGTATTTTACGTGCGTGCAAAGAACTCGGTATCAAAACCGTTGCGGTTCATTCTAAAATTGACCGCGACCTACTCCACGTGCGCCTTGCAGACGAATCCATCTGTATAGGTCCAAACCCATCTGCGCAAAGTTATTTGAACATTCCCGCTATTATCAGTGCGGCAGAATTAACAGACACTTCAGCGATTCACCCAGGCTACGGCTTTTTGGCAGAAAACGCCGATTTTGCTGAACAGGTTGAACGCTCTGGTTTCACCTTCATTGGTCCAAAAGCCGAAACCATTCGCCTAATGGGCGATAAAGTCTCTGCTATTAAAGCGATGAAAGAAGCAGGCGTTCCCACTGTACCTGGCTCAAATGGCCCAGTACCTTCTGATCCAGAAGAGTGTATTCGTGTGGCGAACGAAATCGGCTTCCCTGTGATCGTTAAAGCTGCAGCAGGCGGCGGTGGCCGTGGTATGCGCGTTGTTCACAACGAAGGCAGCCTTCTAAAATCGATCAGCATTACCCAGTCTGAAGCGGGGTCCTACTTTGGTGACAGCACGGTTTACATGGAAAAATTCCTACAAAACCCTCGTCATGTTGAAGTGCAAGTTCTGGCAGACGGTCAAGGCAATGCGGTGCATTTGTACGATCGCGATTGTTCTTTGCAACGTCGTCACCAAAAAGTTCTAGAAGAAGCACCTGCACCAATGCTTGACGAAACCTCTCGTCAGGCGTGTCTAAAAGCATGTGTAGATGCCTGCATCAAGATCAATTACCGCGGCGCGGGTACCTTTGAATTCTTGTACGAAGACGGTAACTTCTACTTTATCGAAATGAACACACGTGTTCAGGTTGAACACCCAGTAACTGAAATGGTAACCGGTGTTGATATCGTTAAAGAGCAACTTCGCATTGCTAGTGGCTTGCCATTGTCTTTAAAACAAGAAGACATTAAGTTAAACGGCCACGCGGTAGAGTCTCGCATCAACGCTGAAGACGCCAAAACCTTCATGCCGTGCCCGGGCAAAGTGGAATACTTCCATGCTCCTGGCGGTATGGGTGTACGCGTAGACTCTCACCTGTACAGTGGTTATTCCGTACCTCCGACTTACGACTCAATGATCGCTAAGATCATTTGTCATGCACCGGATCGTACCGCTGCATTAAAACGTTTGTCTGGTGCCCTTGATGAAACCTTCATCGATGGGATAAAAACCAATATTGAACTCCAAAAAGAGCTTGTTAATGACGCTAACTTCATTGCTGGTGGCGTTAACATTCACTATTTAGAGAAGAAACTTGGTCTTTAATGGCTAACGTTTTGTCCCCAATGAAGCTTTCATTCATTGGGGACAAACATTTTCCTCTCGCCTCACGCACCAAGCTTCGCTATTCTATTCCTGTTTGTTTATTCCCTGTTAATTGTTGGACTCCATTTTATGCCTTGGCTTCAAATCCGTATTCATACCACACCAGACCACGCCCCTGCTTTTGAAGATACACTGCTAGAGTGCGGTGCTTTAGTGGTTACCTTTGAAGATGTCCACGACGACCCAGTTTATGAGCCAGAACTGAACACTACGCCACTTTGGAAGAACACCAAAATTACCGGTTTATTTGAAGCCGATGCCGATGTCGAACACATTCGCCCCGTGGTTGAACACAAAGCCGTTGGGCTTGGTGAAATCGATATCGATATGAAAATCGAAATACTCGAAGATAAAGATTGGGAGCGCGAATGGATGGACAGCTATCACCCCATTCAATTCGGCAAGCGCCTTTGGGTTTGCCCAAGCTGGCGCGAGGTCCCAGACCCAGACGCCATTACCCTAATGCTCGATCCAGGCCTTGCGTTCGGAACAGGTACACACCCTACCACCGCATTATGCTTGCAATGGCTCGACAGCATTGATTGCCAAGACAAAACCATCATTGATTATGGTTGTGGATCTGGCATTTTAGGTATTGCTGGCCTATTACTCGGCGCCAACAACATGGTGGGAATCGACATCGACCCACAGGCGGTGCAAGCCACTCAAGCCAATGCAGAGCGCAACAAAATCGACCCAAGCCGGTTAGAAGTGAAGTTGCCACCCTATGAATCTGATCTTCAAGCCGACGTGGTGGTGGCCAATATTTTAGCCGGTCCTTTGGCGCAACTGGCTCCAACCATTTCAGCTCTTGTCAAGAAAGGTGGTCAATTGGCTTTATCAGGCATTTTGGCCAATCAAGCTCAAGAAGTGATTGAGGCCTATGAAGAATGGTTTACGATCGACTCCGTAGTAGAAAAAGAGGAATGGGTGCGTATCGTCGGCACGAAAAATATCTAACTCTACTCATAATGTCTTGAGTTTTGTTGGCACACACTAGTCATCACACTTACCCAGTTTCAAAGAGGAATACTGCTCCACATGGCCAATAGCTTGATTACTCGTTGCCCTAAATGTTCTACCGCATTTCGTGTGAGTGACGATGTTTTAAGCATGGCCAAAGGAAAAGTCCGATGTGGTCAGTGTTTTCATATCTTTGATGCCACAAAAGTACTTAACCAACAAGACTCGCCAAGCCGTCAGAATTCGCCGAGCGATCACAAAGCACCTCGCCAACACCCTGAACCGCTCGCTTCAACACCCGCGACACAGCCTGCGTCACCACAGGCGGCACCAAACGCTCTTAACAACACTCAAACCAAAGACGAAGAAATCGTTAACCCAGATTGGTTAGACACTTTGTTTACTGACGAAGACTTGCAGCCGCCAACTGAAACCTTTAATACCGCCCCAGACACATCACAAGCTCCCCAGCCTCCTGCTTCTACTCCTTTTCCTGCGAAAAAAGAGCCTGCGCGCGAAGAGACGGCAAAGGAGCAAAAGCAAGAAGAGCTTGCGCCTTGGGAACTGGAGTTAGCGGAAGTAGAAGCCGCCCTTAGCTCAGCCGCAAAACACAGCCCGCTAACGCCAGAGAAAGCGCACTCCCCCGCGGCTCAAGTATCTATAGACACAAAAGAGACATCTAAAGAAACACTACCAGACACAAAATTGCCGCCACAAGCAGCAAAGAACCTCTCAAGCGAAGAGAAAAAAGTACCTGCCTTTGATTTAGATGCCGAACTTAATGCCAACCCCGATCAGCTTAAGGCCAGCCATCAAGCCAGCCATGCTTCTGAACCGGACTACATGTCGGCACTGCATTCACTGGCTCAAACAGCAGCCGAAGAAACTCGCCCCTCTGACGGTAAAAATCAACATTCTATTCTGGAACAACTTTCCGCCCAAGAAAGCCTAGCTCCCTTGTTGGAAGATCACGAAAAGAGCACACCCAAAAAATCTCGAGCGGCCCTATGGTTTTTGGCATCAATTCTTGGTCTTGTATTGCTCGCGGCTCAGGTCGGCTTACATTTTTTTGATGAAGGCAGTCGCTCAGCCAATTTCAGAGCCATTTATCAATCTTTTTGTTCCTACACTGGTTGCTCCCTTCCAGGCTTTGAAGACATTGAAGCCATCAGCATCCAGCATGTTCGCATACAAAGTCATCCCTCCATTGCCAATACCTTACTGGTGAATGCGATCATCACCAACACCAGTGCTTTCTCGCAACCCATGCCCAAAATTGCACTCGAATTCTTTGATTTAAACGGTCTGCCCGTTGCAGCAAGACTCTTTGCACCCAACGATTACCTGCACAAAGATTTTCTTGATATTACCTATATGCCGCCAAATACCCCTATACATTTGGTGATTCCTATTCAAGATCCTGCAGCCAGAGCCGTCACTCACCAGCTAAGAGCCTTCCCCTCAGACACGCGTTCTTATTAGAATTTTCGTGTTTTTGTTTGTAAGCCAAATAAAGCACAAAAAATAAGCAGTTTTTGCGCTGTCAAGACTTCAAAAACAGCGATTGCCTAGGTATTATTCACGCCCGCTCGACACTGTCGACGATCTTTAACATTCAATCCAGTATTCAGGAACATCATGGCATTTGCTATTGGCCCGTATTGCGTAGACAAGCCGGTTATTCTTGCCCCTATGGCGGGTGTGACCGATTTGCCTTTTCGTCGCCTTTGTCACGACCAAGGCGCAGGGTTAGTAGTATCCGAGATGGTGACCTCCGATGTGCGACTGTGGAATTCAACCAAAAGCCGCCATCGCTTAATCCACGATGCAGAAGTCTCGCCACGGTCGGTTCAGATCGCCGGTGGTGACCCTACAATGATGGCTGAAGCGGCTCAGCAAAATGTTGAGCTAGGTGCGCAAATCATTGATATCAATATGGGTTGCCCTGCTAAAAAAGTCTGTAACAAAGCCGCTGGCTCTGCGTTGTTAAAAGACGAGGCACTTGTTCGTGACATACTGGAATCGGTGGTAAACAGTGTTTCTGTTCCTGTAACACTCAAAATTCGTACTGGGTGGAGTGTGGATCAGAAGAATGGTCTTACGATTGCAAAAATGGCCGAGGACATAGGCATCAAAGCGTTGGCCGTTCATGGAAGAACTCGCGAATGCAAATTTCAAGGCATGGCTGAATACGATACCATCGCTGAGATCAAGCAGTATTTGAGCATTCCTGTTTTTGCAAACGGGGACATCAAGGACGCGCAATCGGCGAAATTCGTCAAGGATTATACCCAAGCCGACGGCATTATGATTGGCCGCGCGGCACAAGGAAGACCTTGGATATTTCGTGAAATCAATCACTTTTTACTGACTGATGAATTGTTACCACCTCCGTCTTTGTCTGAGGTGAGACAGCTTGTATTGGGCCACGTGAGCGCCTTACATCAATTTTATGGTGATTATTTAGGCGTGCGAATCGCTCGCAAACACGTTGGCTGGTACCTGCAAACGTTAGCGGACAACACTCAATTTCGTAGCCTGTTTAACCGTATTGATAATACGCAAGAGCAGCTTGATAAATTGCACGAGTTCTTTGTTTGTCAGTAGGCAAACGAACCTTACACTTAATGTAAAACGCTCAGCATGAAGACGCAGATCCGCCTTTGTGAAGAGCTCAATGTTCATTAATAAATGGTTAGCTTTAAAAATAGAAGGTCATTCTGTGGTAGAACAAACTCATACTCATACGTTTCAAGCCGCTTCTTCAGAGCAGTCACAACCTTTACGTGACAATGTTGAAAAAGCCCTACAAAACTATTTCGCTCATCTTGATGGGCAGCCAATTACAGACTTATATCAGTTAGTCTTAGCCGAGGTTGAGGCGCCTTTGCTAGAGTCTGTCATGAGCTACACAAAGGATAACCAAACCAAAGCATCCACCATCCTTGGGTTAAACCGAGGCACACTTCGCAAGAAGTTGAAGCAATACGGCATGCTATAAGCACAAAGAAAAAAGGGCGGATTCGCCCTTTTTTTCGTCTTACCCTTCCCATGTTTATTTAGTGTTAAATTAATTGCGAGAACCATGATGGCAAATCAAAATACTGTAACTCCAATCAAACGAGCGTTAATCAGCGTGTCCGACAAAGCTGGCATTGTCGAGTTTGCACGTGAACTAACCGCTCAAGGCGTTGAAATTCTTTCAACGGGTGGTACTTACCGTCTTTTATTGGACAACGATGTCAAAGCAACCGAAGTATCCGACTACACTGGCTTTCCAGAAATGATGGATGGACGTGTAAAAACACTTCACCCAAAAGTACACGGCGGCATTCTTGGTCGTCGTGACATCGATGGTGCCATCATGAAAGAGCACGGCATCAACGAAATCGACATGGTCGTAGTAAACCTTTACCCATTCGAGGCGACCATTGCACGCCCTGACTGCGACCTGCCGATGGCCATTGAAAACATCGACATCGGCGGCCCAACCATGGTTCGCTCGGCAGCAAAAAACCACAAAGACGTGGCCATTGTTGTTTCTCCAGCCAGCTATGATGCTTTGCTTACTTCTTTGAAAACAGACGGTGGCTTAACCTATGAGCAACGCTTTGACCTTGCTGTAGAAGCATTTGAACACACGTCAAATTATGATGGCATGATCGCTAACTTCTTGGGTAAAAAAGTCCCTGGTGGCAGCGACGAGTTCGCCCGTACCCTAAACTTGCAATTCAACAAGCAAGAAGAAATGCGTTACGGTGAAAATCCACATCAAAAAGCCGCTTTTTACGTGGAAGCCAAGCCTAAAGAAGCGTCTATTAGCACCGCCAAACAATTGCAAGGCAAAGCCTTGTCTTACAACAATATTGCCGACACCGATGCCGCACTTGAGTGTGTAAAAAGCTTCGATAAGCCCGCTTGTGTGATCGTTAAGCACGCCAACCCTTGCGGCGTAGCAACGGCGGCTTCTCAACTAGAAGCCTACGATCTTGCGTTTAAAACCGACCCGACCTCGGCGTTTGGTGGCATCATTGCGTTTAACCAAGAATTAGACGCAAAAACGGCTCAGGCCATTGTGGATCGTCAATTCGTTGAAGTCATTATTGCCCCTAGCGTCAGCCAAGCCGCTTCAGACATTGTCGCCAGCAAACAAAATGTACGCTTACTGGAATGTGGCCAGTGGTCACAAGATAAGCCAGCGGCATTGGATTACAAACGCGTCAATGGCGGCTTGCTCGTACAAGACAGAGACGATGGCAACATCACAATAGACGACTTAAAAGTGGTTTCTAAACGTCAACCAAGCGAAGCAGAACTGAAAGACTTATTGTTTGCCTGGAAAGTGGCGAAATTCGTCAAATCCAACGCTATTGTGTATGCGAAAGCAGAACAAACCATCGGAGTGGGCGCAGGCCAAATGAGCCGTGTTTACAGCGCGAAAATCGCCGGTATCAAGGCCGCTGATGAGAACCTAGAGGTTCCTGGTTCTGTGATGGCATCCGACGCCTTCTTCCCTTTCCGTGACGGCATAGATGCCGCAGCGGCCGCGGGTATTACCGCCGTAATCCAGCCTGGTGGTTCAATGCGCGATGACGAAGTCATTGCAGCTGCTGACGAAGCCGGTATGGCCATGGTCTTCACTGGCATGCGTCATTTCCGCCATTAAAACACCGTCGTTCATCACTGAATTTTAAAGGATATACTGAAAATGAAAGTTCTTATTATTGGTAATGGTGGTCGCGAACACGCTTTGGCATGGAAAACGGCTGAATCCGACGACGTCAGCAAGGTTTTTGTTGCACCAGGCAACGCAGGCTCGGCGACAGAGCACAAAGTAGAAAACGTCAATATTGGTGTCACCGACATTGCCGAATTGGTTGCTTTTGCAAAAAAAGAAGCCATCGATCTAACGATTGTTGGCCCTGAAGCACCGCTAGTCATCGGCGTGGTGGATGCCTTTGAAAAAGAAGGTCTGGCTATTTTTGGCCCAACTGCCGCAGCGGCGCAGCTAGAAGGTTCTAAAGCCTTCACCAAAGATTTCTTAGCCCGTCACAATATTCCAACCGCGGCCTACGGCAACTTTACTGAGATCGCACCAGCAGTTGCTTACATCAAGCAACAAGGCGCACCAATCGTGGTAAAAGCAGACGGTTTGGCCGCAGGTAAAGGCGTGATCTTGGCGCAAACCGAAGCGGAAGCTATTGAAGCCGTTGAAGACATGCTGCAAGGCAATGCGTTTGGCGACGCGGGCAGCCGTGTCGTTATCGAAGAGTTTTTGACTGGCGAAGAAGCCAGTTTCATTTGCATGGTCGATGGCGAAACTGTCTTGCCTATGGCCACCAGCCAAGATCACAAAGCACGCGATAACGGCGACTTGGGACCAAACACCGGCGGCATGGGCGCATATTCTCCCGCACCTGTAGTCACTCCTGAAATCCACGATCGCATCATGAATGAAGTGATTATGCCGACCGTAAAAGGCATGAACGCCGAAGGCAATCGCTACCGTGGTTTCTTGTATGCTGGTGTGATGGTGGCCGCTGATGGCACCCCAAAAACACTGGAATACAACTGCCGCTTTGGTGACCCAGAAACACAACCGATCATGATGCGTTTGCGCTCTGATTTGGCAAAAATGTGTCTGGCGGCTATTAACGGCACATTGGATACCGTGGAAGCGGCTTGGGACCCTCGTGCCAGTTTAGGTGTGGTACTTGCGGCAGGTGGCTACCCAGCCGACTACCCAAAAGGCGACGTCATTTCTGGCTTGAATACTGAGCTTCCAGCTCATCAAAAAGTATTCCAGGCTGGTACTGCGCTCAAAGACGGAGACGTTGTGACCAACGGCGGACGCGTTCTTTGTGCTGTATCGCTAGGTGATACCGTGGCTGAAGCCCAAGCAGGTGCTTACGACGTAGTGAAGACCTTGTCATGGGAAAAAGTGTACTTCCGTACCGACATCGGCCACCGCGCCATTGCTCGTGAACAAAAAACTCACTAACAAAAGTAACAGCTCGCGCTAGCGCAACTAAAAAGCCCCTCGATGCATGCACCAAGGGGCTTTTTTTGCGTTTACCCTGTTCATGACTAGGCTGTCATGGGAATCAATATCTGGCCATTATTTAAAAACTGAGGCTATTTTTTAAGTTGAGACTCTTTTTTGTCTAACCAACCCTTGAAGACACGCCCTGCCTCCAACACCAATAAGCCAAAAATCACACCACCAACCCACCATTCAAACCCCAGTACAAACCCTAATACGGCCACCATTCCATAGCCATACATCAAATTCTGACGAGTCTCAGGATTTTTTTGTCTAGCAAACCAAGTCACACCGAGTAACAACAAGCTGAACCAAACATAATGTTCCACCAACATTGGATATAGCATTCAATCCCCTATCTAGTTAATAATGACAGCCTTTATAGATTTTGCTTGGGCTAGCCTTTTGTTTCATCGATTCATTTTACTATTTTTACTGATTGCCTCCAACACAGCATGGAGCGCCAACGTCATTTCCATTATCGACGACGTTCACGATGCCACCAATATTGGCAACAACGGGGCTTACTTTATCGATCCAAGCGCAAGCCTCTCTCTTGAAGACGTACAGTCCGATCAATACAGCAAGCAATTTCGTCCACTGAATCGCGAGTACTTACAATTTGGCTTTGTACAAGGCAATATCTGGATTCGTAACGACATCGCCATTAGAACCACCAACAGCACACCTATATTATTAGAGATCAATTCGCCAAGACTGCAGTATCTGGACATATACTTACCCAATTTGTACGACACGCAAGTTCAAGCCGAATTGGGTGGTGCACGTCCTTATACGAACCGTCCGGTGAAAACGTCCAATTATGTATTCCCAATTCCACCCAACACCCCACCTGTCTTCACTTTGTACATCAAGCTGTCATCGTATCTGCCGATCAATGCACAGATTGAACTCAAAACACTGTCTAAACTCAGTCAAGATACTCAGTACAATTTAACCCTCACGGGGTTATTGATCGGTATACTGCTGACTCTTTTCGTGTTTAACGTGTTCTTTTTCATCAGAACCTCGCACCCCATGTATTTAATGTACGGGATTTTGCTGATCGGCATTGTGATATTACACTTATCAATCCACGATCAGATGTCACAGATCTTTCCGGACTACACAAATGTGCAAGAGCGAATTTATAACTTAGCGGCACTGTCCTGTTTGTGCGCCATTGTGTTTTTCTCTCGACTTTATCTTGATAACCGCACTTATTTACCCAAAATGGACAAGGTATTGTTGGCGATTGGCTTTATTAACGCCTTGTTTGCTGTCTTGTTTTTAGTGTCTCCCGAAAAAATACACATTATTGCCTTGTCGTGCATGATGATCAGCACGCTGATCATACTCACCATACACGCCATTATTGCCTTTATTAATAACGTGCCTTTTTCGCAATACTATCTAACCGCGCGACTTACCTTATGTGTGGGGTATTTTACTTGGATCTTATCTGTGTATGGCATAGTGCCCAGCATGGTTATTTTTCAGTGGGGTTTGACTGTGACCATCATTATTGAAGCCATGATTCATTTTACCGGCATGATTGCGCAAACCTCTCCTTTACTACAGAGGCAAACTCAAAGAACGCCGCAAACTGAGGCTAAGGTGACGGATCTATTGTCGGATGTGTCCAGCCGATTACGCCGACAAACACACCTCATTGGCAGCGCTCTTTCTTGCCTTGAGCAAACTGTAGAGTCAAATGACAATAAAACATCTATTAATAACAGTCAGGTCGCGAATAACAATATCCAAAACTTAATTGAGCGTTTGGACATGTTTAGTCGACTCAACGAGTCACTGACTATCGAACAACCTACGCCGCAGCCACTTAATCAACTCATTGATAACGCCTATAGCAACACCCAACGGTTAGATCAAGACAGCGCTGTAATCGAAATAATCACTCATAAAGCGGATCAAGTAGAAATTTTAGAAAACGCGCCTTTACTCCAACATTTAATCGAGAACTTGGCGCAAGAATGTAAGCACTTTACCGATCAAACACTCACAATTAACATAATGCGTCATGAAATTAACCGAGAGGGTATCATGCTTTTGGAGCTAAACTGTTACCCACTTCCTTCTCGAACACGCACCACGACTGACAGCTTGGATTTAGGTATGCACTACATCACCATGCTAATCCAGCATTTAAAGGGGCAGATCCAATTTTCCGAAAACAACTTGATGCGAAGTGCCAATATCCAAATCCCTATTCGTGCGCATATTCGTCCTATAAATACAGACACAGCACATCAGCATCATTTCGATATTGTATTGTTTGGTCAAGCGGACAGCGACCTGCAAAAAACGCTCAGTTTATTGCAAAGCCATACTAACAAAATTGAGCATTTTACCACCCTTGATAGCCTCTTAGAGCACCTAGAATTACCCGCTTTGAGAACCACAGGGACAATTATTTTGGTCTTTGATAACGGGGGTCATATCCCTCACATCACCCAACAACGATTATTGCCGTTGATGCGCGAAGAAGACCAATGCTTACTGATCAGCAACAATGTTAAAATGTCGTTAAATTATGCGAAGAAGCTCGGCTTTGATGAATTACTGACCAGCGTCGAACTGGATAACCAACTTGAGCCGCAACTTTCGCGTTTAATGCAACGGGGCGATCGACTAAAGAGCAACACCTTGTCGCGGATCAACCCATAGAGCAAAATACCTTGATGTCATTCTCGGAACCTTAAATAATATCGATGAGAGGAAAAAATATGGACTGCTTATTTTGCAAAATCGTCAACAAAGACATACCCGCTACGATTTTATTTGAAGACGAGGACGTGATTGCGTTTGAAGACATCATGCCGCAAGCGCCTAGCCACTTCTTGGTAATACCAAAACGTCACATAAGCACGCTCAATGACCTTACCGATGAAGATGCTCCCATCATCGGTAAGTTACAAATCACCGCGGCAAAGGTGGCTAAGCAAAAAGGTATCAGTGAAGCAGGTTACCGAGTAGCAATGAATTGCAACCAAGATGGCGGACAAACCGTATATCATATTCACATGCATGTATTAGGCGGCCGCGCTATGACATGGCCGCCAGGTTAATATTGAGAGGAAACAAAATGATCTCTTTTTTGGACAAGGCAGTACTACAGTTTGATCGAGCATTACAGACTCTGGTTCCCCACGCTGCCAATGCGTCTCGCCCGTCACCAGCTAACCCGATAGATGAAGGCGAACTGACACAACAGGAACGCCTTCACGCCTCCGGTTTAATGCGTATTAACCATACAGGAGAAGTATGCGCCCAAGCCCTTTATGCAGGCCAAGCCACCACCGCAAAACTTCCCGCCGTTCGTGACGAAATGGAACATGCGGCCAATGAAGAAATCGACCACCTAGTGTGGTGCGAACAACGCCTTTACGATCTTGGCAGTAAACCCAGTGTATTAAATCCCTTGTTTTATGGGGCGTCTTTTGTAATTGGTGCAGGTGCAGGGCTAATCAGCGACAAACTAAGCTTAGGTTTTGTCGCCGCCACTGAAGACCAAGTTTGTATGCACCTTGAAAAACACATGGCCACTTTGCCTTCTGCCGATGCGAAGAGCAAAGCCGTACTAGAACAAATGCACATAGATGAAGCGCGCCATAAAGCAATGGCACTTGAAGCTGGCGGTTATGAATTTCCACGACCAGTCATGTCAGTGATGACGCAAGTGTCAAAAGTAATGACCACAACGACCTACCGGATGTAATCATGAACAGAGACCTTCACTCCATTCGCCGAGACTATAATTTCGACGACCTTTTGGAAGAGCAAAGCGGATCAGAGCCGTTTGCCTTGTTTGATACCTGGCTTGAAAAAGCCATTGAAGCATGCCCGGATGATCCAACAGCCATGATGCTAAGTACAGTTGATACCGATGGTTGGCCCCATGCTCGTGTTGTCTTACTAAAACAACGAAACGACAGCGGGTTTTCTTTTTTCACTAATTATGACAGTGAGAAGGGTCAACAATTAGCGCTGAATAATAAAGCCTGTGCCACCTTCTTCTGGCCGGCGTTATCGCGACAAGTGCGCGTTGAAGGCACCATCGAAAAAGTAGAACGCAGCGTCTCTGAACAATACTTTGCCAGTCGCCCTCGTGGCAGTCAGTTAGCGGCGAGAACGTCTCAGCAGAGCGCTGTCATTAAAAACCGTGAACATTTACAACACGCGTTTGAACAAGAAGAGCAAGCCTTTGCTGATCAAGACGTGCCCTGCCCTGAAAACTGGGGTGGGTATGTTTTACGACCTCACTTTGTGGAATTCTGGCAAGGTCGACCCAGTCGACTCCATGATCGAATTTGCTTCACCAAGGAAGCCACGAGCTGGGTTAAAACACGAAAGGCACCCTAAATCTAAACAGATACGCTCATTTGTTAGAGTTATCGACTTAATGTCGCCCTATTAAAGCAGGTATCGGAACGTTAAACTGATCCGTTCCTGCTTTATCTTCTTTCGTACAGGCAAGGTATGTTGCCACAATACTTGCGTCGACGCCGACATCACCAACCAACTTGCGTCTTCCAATTCCACAGTGTGCTTTATTTTATGATTGGTTTTCAACCGAAACACAAAGCTTCTCGGCGCGCCAATGCTTAACATAGCAATAACTGGCGCAGGCCCTAGTGACTTCTCATCGTCTGAATGCCACCCCATATACTCTTCGCCATCTTGATACCAGTTCAGTAACACTGAGTTAAATGGCTGTTCAGCCAACTTTTCAGCTTCTTCCTTTATTGGCAACAACCAATTTGGCCAACCATTTCCTTGATGGTCTTTCCCTGAGTAGCGATAACAGCACCCCTCTTGTGCTACAAAAGCCACTTTTCGTGGCACCAGAATGTTCCGACCAAACATCGACAATTGTTCACGCTCCCAATGCAATTCAGCCTTGAGCGCATCCATCAGTGACGAGGTGCTTGAGCTAAAAAATGAGTATCGGTATGATGGCTTGGTTTTTATTTGACGATTCACTTTGGACCTCAATGCAATCCGCTTACAACACCCAGAAACGCAGCGCTTTTTTAGACGTTTATCGCGGCTCGGCGGTGTTGTTGATGATGATTTTTCATTTTTGTTGGGACTTACGTGATTTTGATTTTCTCACTTTCTCTATTCACGACCCTTTCTGGGTGTATTTTCGCAAAGTCATTCTGTTGCTTTTCCTTAGTGCGGTAGGCTGGTCCAGCTATCTGGCTCATATCTCAATGAAACAGAAAAAAGCCCCTTTTTGGCGACGAGATGCCAAACTGTTTTGCTCAGCCGCTGGTATTTCTCTAGTGACCTATCTTGCTGTTCCAGACCAGTGGATTTACTTTGGTATTTTACACTTTATTTTTATCGCTTCCCTTATTACAAGACCTTTCGCAGGCTGGCCTATTGTTTCAGCCCTTATTGGAGCAAGCATCGTTTTTCTTTACCAACTCACACACTGGCTACACTTCCCCAACGCCTTTGCCATGATCACTCAATATATTTCCTTACCGAGCAGAACCCTAGACATCGTTTTCCCCTTTCCTTGGCTTGGTGTGGTCTTAATAGGTCCTATAATCGGCCACTTACGCTGGCACCAATGGTCTCTCCCAAACAATTTGCTGACATCTATATTGGCTTACATGGGACGCCATGCGCTGCCCTTTTACTTATTGCATCAGTTGGTACTGTATTCCTTGGTCGCCTTATCTAAAATCATAGCCACCAGTTTATTATGATGATTTTTTGCCCCTAAGCGACGTCACTTTCAATAGAAAAAAATAGATTTTTTTTACGTTTCTATATTGCCAATGGCTAACTTTAGAAGCTCGAAGGCAAGCAAAGTAAGTAGGCACTTCACTGGGGTGTCGTTTCCTATTTTGGTACTTTTTTCAAGTCTTGATTTTAGACGAATACATCACTATTGTTCGCGTCTAAATCACTCGCTAAACACTACATCTAGTGTGTTGATCTAAAAACACACACTACATAGTGTAGATTATCTCTTTTACTACGCACAATTGGGAAGTTAAGTCATGAGCACTCTCACAGTTACTAAACGTAACGGGACGACCGAAAACATCAACCTAGAAAAAATTCATAAAGTCATTGCTTGGGCTTCTGAAGGGTTAGACAACGTCTCTGTTTCCCAGGTGGAATTAAAAGCACGCATCCAATTTTTTGAAGGTATTCGCACCACAGACATTCACGAAACCTTAATCAAATCGGCAGCCGATTTAATTTCTGAAAGTACGCCCGATTATCAATACCTTGCCGCTCGCTTGGCTATTTTCCATTTGCGTAAAAAAGCCTTTGGTGATTTTGAGCCACCGCACCTTTTTCAACACGTCAGCAAGCTGGTTCAACAAAAGCGCTATGATTCGCAACTATTGGAAAACTACACAGAAGAAGAGTTCGATACCCTAAACTCCTTCATCGATCACTCTCGCGACATGGATTTTTCTTACGCGGCTGTAAAGCAGTTAGAGGGGAAATACCTAGTACAGAACCGTGTTACCGGTGAAATATACGAAAGCCCTCAGTTTATTTATATTCTTGTGGCGGCGTGCTTATTTGCTAATTACGACAAAGTCGAACGTTTGAATTTGATTCGTCGTTTTTACGATGCAGTTTCTAAGTTCAAGATCTCTTTGCCAACCCCTATTATGTCAGGCATTCGCACACCAACACGTCAGTTCAGTAGCTGTGTATTGATCGAATGTGGCGACTCCCTTGATTCCATCAATGCCACGTCCAGTGCTATTGTGAAATACGTCAGTCAGCGTGCTGGAATTGGCGTAAACGCTGGCGCGATTCGTGCTCTTGGTAGCCCTATTCGTGGCGGTGAAGCCTTCCACACAGGTTGTATTCCTTTTTACAAACACTTCCAAACAGCCGTGAAAAGCTGTTCTCAAGGGGGCGTTCGTGGTGGCGCAGCGACGGTGTTTTACCCAATCTGGCACCTTGAAGTCGAAAGCTTATTGGTGCTTAAAAACAACCGTGGTGTAGAAGAAAACCGTGTTCGTCACTTGGATTATGGCGTGCAATTTAACCGCCTGATGTACCAGCGTTTGATCAAAGGTGGCAACATCACACTGTTCAGCCCATCTGACGTGCCTGGCTTATACGATGCTTTTTTCGCTGACCAAGAGGAATTCGAGCGTCTTTATCACTTATACGAACAAGACTCTTCGATTCGTAAGCAAACGATTAAAGCGACAGAACTCTTTACTTTATTCGCTTCAGAGCGCGCCAGCACCGGCCGTATTTATTTACAAAACGTCGATCACTGTAATACGCACAGCCCTTTTGATCCTAAGGTGGCGCCGGTTAAACAAAGTAACTTGTGCTTAGAAATTGCCTTGCCAACTAAGCCATTGAACAAAATTGATGACCCAGACGGTGAAATCGCCCTTTGCACTTTATCCGCATTTAACCTGGGCGCACTAAACAGCCTAGATGAACTGGAAGAGTTGTCTGAATTGATCGTTCGCGCTCTAGATAGCTTACTGGATTACCAAAACTACCCTATTCCGGCAGCCCAGCGCGCCACAGAACTGCGTCGTACTCTAGGTGTGGGTGTCATCAACTACGCCTATTACTTGGCAAAAAATGGCGTTAAATACTCCGACGGTAGCGCCAACGCACTGACACACAAAACCTTTGAAGCCATTCAGTATTTCTTATTAAAAGCTTCTAACAAGCTTGCGAAAGAATTCGGTCCTTGTTTAGCTTTCGACGAAACAAGTTACTCCAAAGGCATTTTACCGATCGATAGCTACAAAAAAGAAATCGATAAAGTGGTGTCCAATGAGTTGTTTTACGATTGGGAAAGCTTACGTGCCGACATCGTTGAGCATGGGTTACGTAACTCCACTTTGACCGCATTGATGCCGTCTGAAACTTCTTCGCAGATCAGTAACGCCACCAATGGCATAGAACCACCACGTGGTTTTGTTTCCATCAAAGCCAGTAAAGACGGCATTTTGAAACAAGTTGTGCCTGAATTTGAACGTTTAAAAGCGGACTACGAATTATTGTGGACGATTCCATCCAATGATGGCTACTTGCAGTTGGTTGGGATCATGCAAAAATTTGTCGACCAAGCTATTTCGGCCAACACGAATTACGATCCGCAAAAATTTGAAGCACAAAAAGTCCCCATGAAAGTCATTTTGAAAGACTTATTAACGGCCTACAAATTAGGCGTCAAAACGCTTTACTACCACAACACTCGTGACGGCGCCGATGACAAGCAAGAAGATATGGACGATTGTGCTGGCGGCGCATGTAAAATTTGAGCCATTCATCCACTGGCTGCGTAATAATGACGTAGCCAAAAGCCAACCGACATTAGTTCGTTTAATGGCCTATTAACAACCCAAGGCACTTTTTGAAAAGAAAGTGCCTCTCGCTTTTGAGGAATACCCTGAGACATGAGTTACTCAACTTTTAACCGCAAACACTTTGACAGCACCAAAGAGCCTATGTTCTTTGGTGAGAACGTCAACGTGGCGCGTTACGATCAACAAAAACACCCTATTTTTGAAAAACTGATCGAAAAGCAACTGTCCTTTTTTTGGCGTCCAGAAGAAGTGGATTTGTCGACTGATCGTAAAGATTTTCAACGCCTTGAAGCCCATGAACAGCATATTTTTCTCAGCAACCTGAAGTACCAAACCCTTCTAGATAGTGTACAGGGACGCTCTCCAAACGTGGCATTTTTGCCTATCGTTTCCTTACCTGAGCTCGAAACTTGGATTGAAACCTGGTCATTTAGTGAAACCATCCACAGTCGCTCCTACACTCATATCATTCGTAACATTGTGAATGATCCGACTAAGATCTTTGATGACATAGTCACCAACGAAGAAATTACCAAGCGCGCAGACAGTGTGTCCATTTATTACGATCGTTTGATTGAAATGGTCAATATTTACAACACCATGGGCACGGGCACCTTTAATATACCGGGCAAAGGAGACATCAAAATCTCCATGCCAGCGCTGAAAAAAGCCCTATATCTGACCATAGCATCCGTCAACGTGTTGGAAGCCATTCGCTTTTACGTGAGTTTTGCTTGCAGCTTTGGTTTTGCTGAACGTACCTTGATGGAAGGAAATGCCAAAATCATCAAGTTGATTGCACGAGATGAAGCTCTTCATCTTACTGGCACTCAACATATGTTGAATCTAATGGCATCGGGCAAAGATGATCCAGAGATGGCCATTATTGCCACAGAGTGTAAAGACGAAATGCGTGACATTTTTATTGAGGCGGCTGAGCAAGAAAAAGAATGGGCCAACTACCTGTTCAAAGACGGCTCCATGATAGGGTTGAATGCACAAATTCTGGGTCAATACGTGGAATACATCACTAACGTGCGTATGCAAGCGGTTGGTTTAGAACCTCATTTTGCTACTAAGAACAACCCAATTCCATGGATCAACGCTTGGCTTGTGAGCGATAACGTTCAAGTTGCTCCGCAAGAAGCGGAAATCAGCTCCTACCTAGTTGGGCAAACAGACAACAGTTTAGATGATTCTGATTTCGATGACTTCGACCTCTAACCCAAAAACACCTATACAAGACGCGCCTGTTCATCGCGTCTTGTTAGGTAAAAAGCAAATTCTAGTCACAGAAAATGAGCCATTATTAGTTCAACTAGAGCGAGCTGGTATCCCAGTTGAATACCAATGTCGCGAAGGTTACTGTTCGTCTTGTTCAATCAAATTGTTGCGTGGCCAAGTGATCTACCCCTTTGAACCCCTAGCCTGGGTGCAAAGCGGTTATTTACTTGCTTGCTGTGCGATTGTAAAAAGCGACATTGAAATCGCTTTTTTCGACTAGACATCAAAGGTATCACCCAAACAGTTAAGACAAAGTTCGGTATCCTGCGTAAATCCGCGTTATCGTGGTGATCCAACAAACCACTCCGAAGCCGTAAGCTAAAATAGGAAAATACGTTGGCACCAGGCAAATCAGTATCAGAAACGCAATGGTTTCAGCGCCTTCTGCCAACCCGCCAATAAAGTACAAGGATTTTCGGCCGTAATCCAAACGCTCAATTTGTCGTTTTTCCGCCATAATAGCAAAGGCCAAAAAACTGCTGCCGGTTCCCATAAAAGACAATATCAAAAAGCTCGCTGCTAGAGCGTTGTCTGCCGGGCTCATTAAAGCGAAGCCGAAGATAACCGCAGAATAGAATATAAAATCCAGTGTAATGTCTAGATAGCCGCCCAAATCCGTTGGCCCCTGAACTCGCGCCACCGCGCCATCTAGGCCGTCCATCAAGCGATTAAACACCACACAAATCAACGCCAGCGACGTGTTCCCCATATAAAGAGCCGGTACGGCCATCATTCCGACAACAAACCCCACCAGAGTAATCCAATTGGCTTGAATGCCACATTTATCGATCACTTTCGCCGTGAGACGCAAGGGTTGCTTAAAACAGCGAATAAAAAAAGTATCTAGCATGAAAAGGACAGCCTCATTACAGAAAAATAGGGGTAAGATTTTGTATAATACACCTAATCTACTTTATGATGCCCTAAGCACACATTATTTCGACTTATCCTTCCGAAAAAAACAAGGCTATTATGATACACGTAAAACAATACGGCTCCGCTGGCCCACATCTCATTGTGATTCATGGGTTATTTGGTAACGCAGACAATTGGCACTCAATCGCACAAACCTTGGCTGAGCATTTTATTGTGCATTGCATTGATTTGCCGAATCACGGTCGTTCAGACCCTATGCCAGAAGCCACTTACCCTAAAATGGCGAACGCCGTGCTGGATTGGGCAGCTTCAAACGGTATCACCGAGTTTTATTTATTAGGGCATTCCATGGGGGGAAAAGTGGCGATGCAAATGGCGTCGATCGCTACTGATATCCAACAAGTCAGCATCAGCAAGCTTATTGTGGTGGACATTGCACCGGTAGAGTATCAACCTAGCCATACAAAAATATTCCAAGGCTTGCAGGCGATCAACGAAATCTCGATAGGGTCAAGAAAAGAAGCTGACACGGTATTAAGTCAGTTTGAGCAAAATACGGCGATCAGACAATTCTTACTTAAGAATTTAGTACGAAAAGACAATGGCTATGGTTTGAGTCTCTCTGTCGATAACATTGCGAACAGCTACCCTACCATATTGCAAAAGCCACCTATTGAGCATCCTGTCAACACGCCTACCCTGTTCATCAAAGGCGAAACTTCCGACTATATTGTGGCCAAATATCAACAAGCTGTTGAGTCCTTGTTTCCAAACGCCAGCTTTAAAATCATTTCAGGTGCGGGTCATTGGCTACACGCTGAAAAGCCTCTACCTTTTACCAGCCTGGTAAAACGTTTTTTACTGTAAAAGCTAGCATTCTTCCTCAGAGCATAATCCATAATGCTCTTTGAGGTAGGAAGCCGATGGTAATACCACGCTGTGAGATTTGATTAGGTATGGGTTAAAACTGACCTTTAGCTTGTCTGGATAAGAAGGGGCTAATAGCTTTTCTTTGTTTTGCCATGTTGATATTTTTTCGGCCAATGCTTCTAACTTTGCCGCCGTGTCCGAATAAACCGCAAACATAGAACCGGCGCGCACAAAAGCATAGGAAGGACCAATCATCACTTGGCGCTTGTGGAATAATAACCTAAGCACATCTTGTGCAACGCCTTTTTGATACAATTCAGTGTCCACCAGCGAGAAAATCAGCGCCGAGTCCTCAAGGACGAAGTTGATCGACTTCAATACAGAAAGACGATCGGTTGCCGTTTCAAAAAAACGAAATTCAAAACTGTATTCAGCGCCTTTCTCCATCATTGCCTGTTGATCAATCAACAGGGTGTCGCTGTGCACTATCGCCAACGGTTTTCGATCTAACCAGATGCCTTGCAACAACTTAAGGCGAGTCTCAAGAGGCGCACCAGAGAAAACCGCCGAAGCCGATAAAGCACAGTTTAAGTGTATCTTGTCGTATTCTTCTTTGCCGACAAACAGCGCGATCACCACCCCTTTGGAGCCGACGCGACAGACGCCCCGGAAACTGTTCACTCCTACGGTGACGATCACATCCTTCTCCGTAATCTCAGCAGAACGAGTTAAAAACACCGCTCTGCGGACCGGAATCACATCGGAGTCCACGGTTAACAACCGAGAAAGTTGAAATGACAAAGCGCGCGCTGAACTTTCCTCGGTATCATGCACCAAATACACCGACGCCAAGGGCTTTGTTGAGCACAATAAAAACAGCAACAAAAAGCAGACAGTCAGCATGCGCTTGCCCTGCTTAATGCCATGTTCTAAGCAAATTCTCTTCACCAGACTAAAACGAAATACTGGTAAAAATATAAGCAAATGAATCGTCTGTGTAATTATTATGTTTAGAGACAAGTGCGTTATTATTCAAATACGTTTCCATACCTATTCCCATCCTTGCTTTTGAATAGCCTCCTAAAGGCAACTTGTAAGAAAACCAGGTATTGAGCAATTCATAATCATACCCACCCAGTTCTTTTCCATACCAGTAATAACTTTGCAGCGACCAGCGATCACTGATTGGCACACTGCCAAAAAGCGATATCATCACCGGCGTCGTGGCATCAATCAGTCTTTTATTGTCGGTGTCCGTATCCTGATAAGCGTACGTAAAACGGGTTAAAGCGCCAGAGCGAAAGCGCCAATCCAGCTCAACTTCAACGCCATTAATGGTCACATCTTCCGTGACGCCTTCCTCAATGGGCGCATCTACCTTGCTAAACGCAGAGAAATACTTCCGACTCAGCACCATGTCTTTTACTTGATCTTGGTACAGCTTTACATCGAATGATACACCTTCACTCGGCCAATAATGATAATACCCTAGCTCGTAGGAGGTAATTTTCTCTTCTTTTTCACCATCTTGAGCATACGTGGTGGTAGAACTGGCACCATTTGATAAAACATAATGCCACTTCATAAATTGATCTGACAAATCAGGCGTGCGAACCGCTTGAGAAACATTAAAGCGAAACGATTCTTGCTCAGACAGCTTGTACGTCACACCCAGTTTAGGCGACAAAAAGATATCGCTCATTTGACTGCGTTCCAGCATAGCGCCCGTATTAATCACCCAGTGATCACTGGCTCTGTATTCTAAATTAGAAGATATACGAAACACTTCATCGCTCGCCGTACCAGACAAATAATGCTCGGACTCCGCTTCGTCTAAACGATAACCGACGGCGGAAATCAGTCGTAGCTTATTCGTGGCTTCCCACGTACTTTGCAATTCGATGTCGTGGCGAGTTTCTTTCAAATCCACATCGTAAGAAGCCGTGACGGGGACTGTGCTTGTCACACCAAATAGTTGCGCATAAAAAGCAGGAGAAAGCTCAATATCATGATTTTCGTTCGAGTCCGATTGATCATAGTAATATTGGATTTTCACATTATGATCTGCCGACACTTGTTTGCTATAACTTGTCTTAATGTGCTCACGATCAACAAGGGTGACAGGGTCATTGAGGTCACTTGCATAACCTTGGTTGCTTGACCCTTGTATATTGTCCTTAAGCGAACTGGCTCCAATATCGAGATCAAAAAAACTGGTTGCCGTTTCTTTTTGGATAAACACATTACCCATACGGGTACCGTGCCCATCGTGGCGCTCATCGCCTTCTGCATCCACATCAAAGCCTTCAACATTACTGGTCGACGCCGATGCACGGTAGCTCCAGTCCCCTTGCAAACCACTATGCTGCCCATACAGCCTATAATCGCCACGAGAGCCAGAATATGCCGTAATGCGATTACCTAATGTCTCCAAAGGAGAGCGAGTAATAATATTGACCACAGCAAAAAAGGAGTTAATGCCATAACTCGCTGCATTAGGGCCTCGATTGACTTCCACCCGGGCCACATCTTCAATACTCAATGGCAAGGTAGCCCATTCCACTCGAGCCAAGCCGGCACTGTACACAGAACGTCCATTCACCAACACCTGAATACGACGATATTGCTCAAGTTCCGTACCATGATAAGACGCTACTTTTTCACTGGAACTGTAATAAGGCGTAACGGAAAAACCTGGCACAAAGCGCAATAAATCCTCCACATACTGCACGTTAATGCGACGAATGAAATCACCGTCTAACACCGACAAACTAGACGACACATCTACTCGTGGCTGAGCTATTTTAGAGGGCGTAACCACCACAGGAATTTGATGACCGATTTCTTGAGTTAAACAAAGATCCGACAAGCACAAGTCAGGTAATGGGTCAGGTAAAAAAAACGCATCCGGTGAGTCTGCCCAAATATTGACGCAGAACACAGAAAGAATTGCGATAAGTGCAGTACCTAATTTGTTAAAAAGACGATCAAACATGCCTATTTCAACCTGTATTCATCCGCTAAGTAAGTGCCCAAAATACGTACCTCTTCGGAAAAAAACCGCAGTTCATCTAACGCGGCTTGCATCGCTGGAGATTGAAAATGCGCCTCAACATCTACGTAAAACTGAGTGGCGGTAAAATTACCATTCACCATATAACTTTCCAGTTTCAACATATTAATTCCTTGCGTCGCAAAGCCTCCCATTCCCTTGTAAAGAGCGGCAGGTATGTTTCTTACACGGAACATAAAAGACGTAATGTAGGTAACACCGTCTTCATAAATTGGCATTTTTTGTTGTCGAGCAAACACCAAAAAGCGCGTTGTATTACCAACCGAATCGTTGAAGTGAGATTTTAAAACCTTTAAGCCATAAAGCTCGGCGGCCAATTCAGAAGAAATAACTGCCAAACCAGCCTCTTCATGTTCGGCGATATGTTTTGCAGCACCGGCTGTGTCATACATCGCCTGCCCTTTGGCCCCTAAGCTTTTGATGTTGCCATCACATTGCGCTAAGGCTTGCGGATGACTACCAATTCGTGTGATCTGATCCAAAGCCATGTCGTGTCGTGCAATCAAACAATGATTTACCGGCTCAAAATGCTCTTTCACTACGTACAATTGCGTACGTTTAAGTTCTCGGTAAATTTCTTCGACGCGCCCCGCAGTAGAGTTTTCGACGGGGATCATGGCGTAATGGGCTTCGCCACGCTCCACCATCTGCAACGCATCAACAAAGGTAGCGCAATGTATACTTGTTAGGTCAGGAAAGGTGTGCTTACACGCTAAATGTGAATAAGCACCTGGTTCGCCTTGATAAGCGACAAGCTGCATGGCGTCGTAGGTTATGATTTGGTCTGGCATAGTGAAATCTGTTTCTGTGATATATTTTCGTTACATTAGCAAATTGACGCCACGTTTTACACAAAAATGACACTTAACACACAATCTCTCATTATTTATTTAGACCACGGAATCACACGCCAATGAAGAAACTTTTTATCACCCTAGTAAGAGGCTACCAACTGTTAGTCAGCCCCTTTCTTGGCAACAACTGCCGCTTTTATCCAAGCTGCTCTCAATACATGATTCAAGCGATCGAAGCACATGGCATCATAAAAGGGGTGTATTTAGGCTTGAAACGATTATCAAAATGCCACCCATGGCACGAAGGTGGCATAGACCCGGTCCCTCCGTGTCATTGCCATACAAAAGGCACAGACAACCAAGAGGCAAACCAGAAAACACAAAATGACAATCATGAAAATAACAACCATGACAAACGCTAAATAGCATCATGGCGTAAAAACAAATTAACCAGACAAAAAGCAAAGTGGAGAAAAAAGTAAAAACTTCCGTTTTCTAGCTTGCGTTCACCATTTGTAACTTGAGACTACTGGCAACCAAAACCGCCTGCGTTCGATTATTGATGTCGAGCTTTCGAAAGATCGCTGTGATATGAGCTTTTACTGTTGCTTCTGAAATAGACAACTCAAAAGCAATTTGCTTATTAAGTAGCCCTTCATGCAAATAGCAAAGCACCTTGTACTGCTGAGGGGTTAACTCAGCGACTTTATTTTGCATCGATAAGTCGGGCTTTGGCTGATTAGCCACTTCAATTCTAAGGGCATCAGGTAGCCAGATATCGCCGGCTAAAATGGCATGAATTGCTGCAACATAGGTAGAAGGCTCACTGGTTTTTGGGATGAAACCTAGAGCGCCAGCATCAATAACCTTGGCAACCATGGCGCTATCTTCGCTACCAGAAATGACCGCTACCGGCACATCGGGAAAATCTTTTCTAATACGAATCAAACCGAACAAGTCACCACTGCCGGGCATGTTTAAATCTAACAACAACAGATCAAGATCGTCTAGATCTGCCAAACATTGTAAAGTTGAATCCAAATCATAGGATTCGACTATGTCTATACCTTGTATTTCAGACCGTAACGCGCCACTGAGCGCGCTACGGAACAAGGGGTGATCATCCGCGATAACAAGTGAAATCACTGTGTATCCTTTATTAAATATGAGAGCTATTCCATATTTAAACGGTTTTCGATCAAATCATCAACCACACTTGGGTCAGCAAGTGTACTTGTGTCACCTAATTGATCATGCTCATTAGCTGCAATTTTTCGTAAAATACGACGCATGATTTTACCAGACCGTGTTTTCGGCAAGCCTTTGCTCGACCATTGAATCAAGTCGGGAGTGGCAATAGGGCCAATTTCTTGACGAACAAATTGCTTCAAAGACTTAGTTAGCTCTTCATCTGGCGTTACACCGGCAACAGCACTGACGTACACATAAATACCTTGGCCTTTAATGTCGTGAGGGTAGCCGACAATCGCTGCCTCCGCCACAGACGGGTGAGCCACAAGCGCGCTTTCTATTTCAGCGGTGCCTAAGCGGTGTCCTGATACGTTTAAAACATCGTCCATGCGACCCGTGATCCAGTAATGCCCATCTTCATCTCGAGACGCACCATCACCAGTGAAATACATGCCCTCAAAAGTACTAAAATAGGTTTGTTCGAAGCGTTCATGATCGCCATAAACAGTACGCGCCTGTCCAGGCCAAGAGTCCGTAATAACCAAACCGCCCTCTTGCATTACGCCCTGTCCTTCTTGAAACACACCTTGAGCATCAACCAGCGCCGGCTGAACACCAAATAATGGCCCAGTACAAGAACCTGGCTTAATGTCGCCCTGAACAATACGCGGCGTCATCATCATGCCACCCGTCTCAGTTTGCCACCAAGTATCTACAATAGGACACGCAGAGTTACCAATTTCACTGAAGTACCAAGACCAAGCTTCCGGGTTGATTGGCTCGCCCACACTTCCCAGAATCCGTAACGTGTCACGATTACTAGAACGAGTAGCCTCATCGCCTTTAGACATCAAAGCACGAATCGCAGTTGGCGCCGTGTACAAAAGCGTTACGCCAAATTTATCAACAACACGTCCGATGCGACCAGAATCAGGATAAGTCGGCACACCTTCAAACAGAACACTGGTCACGCCGTTCGCCAAAGGCCCGTAAACCATGTAACTGTGACCTGTGATCCAACCCACATCAGCCGCACACCAATAGACGTCATCAGGTTTAAGGTCAAACACCAACTCGTGTGTTAGCGACGCATATACCAGGTAGCCGCCTGTAGTATGAACCACACCTTTTGGCTTGCCCGTTGAGCCTGAAGTATAAAGAATGAACAGAGGATCTTCTGCGTTCATTGGCTCTACTGGACAATCTGTACTTTCGTTTTGTACTTCAGTGTCCCAATCAAGATCGCGACCTTCAAACCAAGGCACGTCTTTTTTGGTGTAGCGATAAGTGATCACATTTTTGACTGATGGGCAGGCGTCATTTGCTAACGCCATATCAACATTGTGTTTCAGAGGAATAGTATTGCCAGCACGACGACCTTCATCTGCGGTAATAACCAATTTTACCGCACAATCGTTAAGACGATCGGCAATGGCGTGGGCAGAGAAGCCACCAAAAATAACAGAGTGAATCGCCCCAATTCGAGCACACGCCAACATGGCGTACACCGCTTGTGGGATCATCGGCATATAAATAGCAACACGATCGCCTTTTTGTATGCCTTTGCGTTTAAGCAGGTTAGCCAGTCGACCAACTTCGTCATGGAGAGTTTGATAAGTAATGGCGATCTTGTCGTCTGTTTCAGCGTCGCCTTCGCAGTAGTAAGCTACTTTATCCGCCGATGTGGCTAGATGACGATCAATACAGTTATGAGCGACGTTCAGTTCGCCGTCTTCAAACCATTTGATACTGACATTACCACGTTCGAATGAGGTGTTTTTAACTTTTGTGTATGGGGTGATCCAATCTAAACGCTTCCCTTCAGCGCCCCAAAACGCATCGGGCTGTTCAATCGATTCTTGATAGCGTTTTTCAAACTCTGCTTGACTAACGTTGGCTGTTTTTGCCGCCTCAATTGAGGTTGCGCTATATAATGACTTCATAACCCGCTCCATTGTTAAATTTGTTATTCGGATGCCGGACTACTATAACCCGCTTACATCATCCTTGTATTCCACTTTAGTCTTATGGCAAAAGCAGGGAGCTTTCCTAGTCAAAGCTCCCTGCTTTAAGAAAAAACGGTAAATTAATATCCTGTTTTTTCGAAGGCATAGACCAAGCCTGTTGAATAATAGGCAACGCTTTTAACAAAAATTCATCACCCTGTTCTTGTATTTTTAACTGGGACGCCGACCAAGTACGAATAAAGTCCATGGTCTGAGACAAGGACCAATGACATTTAAGTTCAAAATGAGGCGTTTCCATTAACTTAAAAGGAAATTCAATGTCGCGGTATTGGTTCCGCAATAAACGACTTTGAGCGGGCCAATAATCCGTCAAATGAGACAACACCGACTCCGTAATCGCCTGATCTTCGGCCTCCCCCACTTGCAACCAGTTATAACCCCAGCAAACAAATAAACCACCGGGCTTCAACACACGATGCACTTCTTGCCAAAACGCCTCCAAATCAAACCAGTGCAGCGCATGGGCCACACACACAACGTCAAAATGATTATCTGGATACGCTGTGTTCTCAGCCGCAAACACTTGGTAATTCACTCGTCGATGAGGAGTGGCCGCGTGTATCTGAGACTCACTGATGTCTGACGCTTCAACACGCTCAAAATAAGCCGCTAAATCGACTGATGCCTGCCCTGTACCACAGGCACAATCCCACACGACACCGGGATTTGCCACTTGATGTGACAGCCAATAATACAACTCAGCCGGATACATGGGGCGAGTTCGAGAATATCGAACAGATGAATGCCCATCAAAAGTACGCATAACCCCCCCTAAAACAATTTATTACCATGGTTAAAAAAAACATTGTATAAATCCTCACCAGATCGCTCGAAACATAATGAGTTAACTGGATAAAACATCAAATCGACTCAATACAGCACGGGCCTCATCAACCCCTTTCACCCGAAACGCTTTCATTCCTATGGCCACAGCGGCATCAATATTGACCTGATTATCATCGATAAACAGAATCTCGCCTGCTTCAACCTGTAATTGATCAAGAACATGCTGATAAATAGCACTATCAGGCTTGACCAATCCAACCTGATGGGAGGCAAAATAGTGGTGGAAGTGACCTGCCAAGCCCATTTCCCCCATTAATCTCGGCCAATGAGCCGCGTTGGTGTTGGATAAAATCGCTCGATGACATTCTGGTTTGACCGAACAGACTAAATCTAACGCGCCATCGAATAAGCCTCTCGGCCAAGCTTGAAAGGTTTTCTTAAAAACCTCTTTGTCTGTGCTGCTCCCCACTTCTGCCAATAGCCCTTCGGCAAAAGCATCAAACGAAATTTTTCCAGCGTCAAACGCCGCTACCGTTGGCGACCGCAACCATTTCAGCCAAACCTCAGACTCTTCTCCCTGGGTATTCAACATGGCGTGCATTTTACAAACATCGCCTAAGTCAACCAGCACATTCCCCAAATCAAACACCACCACCCGAACGCCTTGTGTATTTTCCATTTTCTACTCACCCTTCACTTATCGGCAACAATTTGCTCACATAAAAACAAGCTCTTTACAAAATCATAGTACAGCGCCTATTGTTACTCGGTTACATGATAAGCAATTTTTTGCTCATTACGACCAAGACACAATAAGCAAAAAACAGCGCAAAACTATGCAATAAAATCGCAAACAGCATAACTGAAATATAAAACCCTTAAATATCAATGAAGTATATTTTTGGCATGATAATCGCTATATAAATTCAGTACCCCATCAATAGGAGAAAAATAATATGAAACTGGGATCCATCACTAAAACCATCTTATCCACTGCAACAGCGGCTGCCATCACTTTATCAGCGACTGGCGCGTCTGCAGCGGATAACCGTAACTACATTCTAGCAACAGCGTCTACGGGTGGTACTTATTATCCCGTGGGTGTAGCCATTGCCACCTTAAGTAAAGTAAAGCTTGAGCCAAAAATCGGCATGTCAGTGTCGGCTATTAGCTCTGCAGGCTCAGGTGAAAACATCAAACTTCTACGTGAAGACCAAGCACAATTTGCGATTCTACAAGGTCTTTATGGCGCTTGGGCATGGGATGGCGAAGGTCCATTCGAAAGCTCTGGTAAACAAGAGCAGTTGCGTTCTGTTTCCATGCTTTGGCAAAACGTAGAGCATTTTGTGTTGAAAACGGATTTGACCCAAACGGGCACCATGTCTGATTTGAAATCCTTAGAAGGCACTAACAACAAGTTCTCTATCGGTACGAAAAACTCTGGTACAGAAGGTTCTGGTCGTCAGCAGTTAAAAGGGCTAAACATCAACCCTGACAACTTTGCGTTGGCTTACATGGGTTATGGTGCCAGCGCTGATGCTATGCAAAACGGCAACATCGATGGTATGAACACACCAGCAGGAGTTCCAGTTAGCGCGGTTACACGATTGTTCGCTTCTATGGGTGACAAGGTCACCGTGTTGGATTTCACCGACGAACAAATCAAAGAAGCCAACGGTAATTACGATTTGTGGACTCGTTATGAGATCCCAGCGAATACTTACCCAGGCCAAACAAAAGTCATCAACACTGTCGCACAGCCTAACTTCCTTGCCACTCGTGCCGACTTATCTGACGACGATGTTTATGAGCTTACGAAATCCCTTTATGAAAACTTGTCTTACTTAAGCGCCATTCATAAAGCGACCGCAGTTATGTCTATCGAAAAAGCCATTGCAGGTCTTCCTGTGCCTTTGCACCCAGGTGCGGCGCGCTACTACCGTGAACGCGGCATTAGCATCCCAGCCCGTCTGATTGCTGAATAACATCTGCTAACCTTATAAACGCGCCGTACTTTGGTACGGCGCGCTTTCTTAGTTCTTGTCTCAACGCGTATTTGTACACATAAAGGTCGCTTATCTATGACTGCTTCATCGCAACAACCAACCGAAGATCAAGATATTAATCTTGAAGATTTCGAAACCAAACACCGATCTGGACTATGGTTGAACCGCTTTGTTTTCAGCCTGTCTATTTTTCTGGCCATCGCTCACATTTACATTAATACCATCGCTACCTTGCCAGAACTGTGGGTATCCGCTTTCCATTTCGCTGGATTTGGTACCTTGTGTGCACTGCTTATACCTGCCAATCCCAAATGGCGTGACAGCAAATTAGCCATGTATTGTGACGGCGTAATTGTACTGTTATTGATTGGTATGGTGCTTTACATCGTTTTCTTTGAAGATGCGCTGTACGCGCGAGGCGTGACCTTTAATACCGCCGACTGGGTCGTTTCCAGTATTGCTGTTTTATTGTCTTTAGAGCTTATCCGCCGTACCAGCGGATGGTTTATTCCCTTTTTAATTGTTGTCGCCCTAACTTATGTTGTCCTTTGGGGCAGCTGGCTTGGCGGCATGTTTAACTTCCCCGGCTTAAGTGTTGAAACCTTACTGTACCGCAGCTTTTTCAGTACTGACGGTATGTTTGGCTCCATTTCACGTATTTCATGGAGCTTTGTCTTCATGTTTATTTTGTTCGGTGCTTTCTTAGTGAAGTCTGGTGCGGGAGATTTCATCATTGATTTATCTCGCTCATTGGCAAGCAAAATGATCGGTGGGCCTGGCTTTGTTGCTGTTCTAGGCTCAGGCTTAATGGGCTCTGTGTCTGGCTCTTCTGTGGCCAACACCGTATCAACGGGTGTGATTACCATTCCTCTCATGCGCCGTGCTGGCTTTCCGGCTCGTTTCGCTGCCGGCGTTGAAGCCGCCGCCTCGACTGGCGGTCAGTTGATGCCACCGGTGATGGGGGCAGGTGCCTTCATCATGGCGTCTTACACGCAAGTTTCTTACGTCACCATCATCAGCGTCGCGGCCATTCCCGCCCTTTTGTACTTCTTGTCCGTAGGTTTCTTTGTCCGCGTAGAAGCCAAGCGCAGTCGAGTGATTGCGACCGAGAGCGACGACGCTGTGAAGGTTTCACAAGTATTAAAAGAAGGCTGGCATCATATTGTTCCTCTTGGCGTGCTGGTTGCTTTGTTGATACAAGGTTTTACACCAACTTACGCGGCAGGTATCAGTATTCTTGCGGTTATCTTGGCGTCTTTCTTGTCGAGCAAACACCGCATGGGCCCAGCCGCTATCTTGGATGCCATGGCACAAGGTGCGAAAAACATGTCGACCACAGCTGTATTGTTAGTGGGTATTGGTTTGGTGGTCAACGTAATCAGCACCACAGGCGTAGGTAACACCTTCTCCTTGTTAATCACCAACTGGGCGGGCGGCAGCTTATTCTTTACCATTATTTTGGTGGCGATTGCTTCCTTGATTTTAGGCATGGGTTTGCCTGTTACTGCATCCTACATCGTATTAGGCACCCTATCGGCTCCGGCATTATTTAACCTCATCGCTGAAAGCCAACTACTCGATATGATGGCGTCTGGTAATTTGCCAGAAACCGCCAGCGCTGTCTTTATGCTGGTAGATCCTTCTGCGCTGGCAACCTTGGCTCAAAGCATGCCAATGGAGCAAGCACAAGCTTTATTAGCCCAAGTGCCGAATGACTTCAAAAGCATGTTGATGGATCAGGCATTGGGTGCAGAATCTGTGGCAATGATTTTGGTGACCGCACACATGATCATCTTTTGGCTATCCCAAGACAGCAATGTCACCCCACCTGTCTGTTTAACGGCCTTTGCCGCAGCGGCCATCGCTAAAACACCGCCAATGCGTACCGGCATGACCGCGTGGAAACTCGCTAAAGGCTTATACATAGTACCGCTATTGATGGCTTACACACCTTTGATTGGTGGTGATCCAGATATCTTATTACGTCTTACTTTCTTCATTACGCTTGGTATGTATGCCCTTGTGGGTGCGATGGAAGGGTATTTAGAAGATAAACTGTCCATCATTCCGCGTACCATTTTACTTGTTTCTTCTGTGATGATGCTGTGGCCAAACTTGGACATTTGGATCCAAGTTATTGGGTTAGTACTTTTCTTAGCTATCTTTGTGATGGGTAATAAGTCTTACCGAAAAACGCTGTAGTTTAGTACCGCTATGACACTAAAAAGGCTGCAATTGCAGCCTTTTTTTATTTACCCTCATAACAACAAGCTATGATCCGTTAAATTAATAGCCGCGAGTTTGAGTCAACTTACTTACCCAAGACACCGCTTTGTACTCTAACGCTGAGAAAAATGACAAGCCCAAACGCTCCGCCACGCCTTTTGGCTGCTTGTAAGCGATGTGAATCACGTCTGCTTCGGCGTAATTCGATACCAAATACGCATCGCTGGTCATCACCACATCCACCAGCTTATTCTCCAAGGCTTCCGAACCGTACCAAGTATCGCCTGTGGCAATGGCTTCAATGTCTAATTGCGGACGCTGGCCCGATACAAAACGCTTGAATAAACCATGAGTATCTTCCAGATCTTGCTTGAACTTCTCACGGCCCTCGTCGGTGTTTTCGCCCAACATGGTAAGTGTTCGTTTGTAGCGGCCAGCCGTATGAAGCTCCACATCAATTAAGCTTTTATCCAGCAATCTGTGTACGTTAGGAATCTGCGCCACGACACCGATGGAACCCAAAATGGCAAACGGGGCAGCAATGATTTTATCGGCCACACAGGCCATCATATAACCGCCGCTGGCAGCGACCTTATCCACACAAACCGTTAAAGGAATATTGGCTTCACGAATACGCTGCAGTTGAGACGCCGCAAGACCGTATCCATGCACGACGCCGCCGCCACTTTCTAAGCGCAATACCACTTCGTCTTCTGGCTTGGCCACACTTAACACAGCAGTGATCTCTTCGCGCATGGTTTCCACTGCTGAGGCTTTGATATCACCGTCAAAATCCAACACATATAAGCGCTTCTTCGTAGTGACTTCAGCTTTTTTACTGGCTTTTTTGTCTAACTTATCTTTTTTCTTCTTTTCTTTGTCTAAATTCTTCAATACTTTCTTGTCAAATAATTGACTGTCTAATGAGGCTTTCATCGCATCATAATTATCATTTAACTTGGTGACAGACAAACTTCCTGGTTGCGACTTGCGCTTCCCACTGGCCACAATGGCCAATAAAAACCCTATTACTAGGGCAATACTGACCAGTTTTAGTAAAAAACCGGCATAATCCACTAAAAATTCCAATATAAACATCCTCTTACTTTTTATTACATTTTTGAGATAGCGGAAGGCTTCCCATCAATAACGAGCATCACCTTTTATTATCCGACATTAATCTGTCCTGTAGATACTGTTTTGTATTTGCCTTATTATCTGCACACTTTACATCGCCCCCCGCGACTCTTACCGGACAAAAAAACTAACAAGATTCTTTTGGGTAGACTTAAAACAGAAAAATCTTGTTAATTTTTTTGCACATTTTTAGTGCCTATCTGATAGGAGAAATCCATGAAACCTACTTTATCCCAAGCCTTTGGAAGAAATTTCCTTGGCTCATCCCCCCTATGGTACAAACAAATCATCCTCGCTTTTTTGATTATCAACCCAATCGTTTTAGTCACCTTAGGGCCATTTATCGCCGGCTGGTTGCTGATCATTGAGTTTATTTTTACTCTGGCCATGGCGCTTAAATGTTATCCGTTGCAACCCGGTGGCTTATTGGCGATCGAAGCGGTTGTCTTAGGCTTAACCACTGCCGAAGGGGTTTACACAGAGGTCTCTCATAACCTTGAAGTTATCTTACTGCTGATGTTCATGGTCGCTGGCATCTATTTTATGAAAGACATGCTGTTGTTTATTTTCAACAAGCTCTTGGTAAAGGTAAAATCGAAAATTGTTATTTCATTGATTTTCAGCTTCTCCGCGGCCATGTTGTCTGCTTTTTTAGACGCGTTAACCGTCACCGCAGTTTTAATCAGTGTTGGAGTGGGGTTTTACTCTGTCTATCACAAAGCCGCCTCTGGACAGAGCTCAAATAAAAACCATGACCATGGCAAGGACGATTCTATTTTGCCGGTCAATGCAGAAGATCTAAACGAGTTCCGTTCTTTTCTTCGTGATTTGCTCATGCATGGAGCTGTCGGTACGGCACTGGGTGGCGTAGCCACTTTAGTCGGTGAACCTCAAAACCTATTGATTGCCAAAATCGCTGGGTGGGATTTTATCGAATTCTTCGTTAATGTAGCGCCCGTCTCCATGCCGGTTTTTGTTTGTGGCTTGTTGACTGTTGTCGTGTTAGAAAAAACCGCCTGGTTTGACTACGGTGCAAAGTTACCAGATACCGTTCGCGACATTCTCAATAAATTTGAGCAAGAAGAGAGTCAAAAACACACCAACAAAACCAAAGCTCAGCTCATTATTCAGGGCGTGGTGGCCGTTCTATTGGTTTTTGCTTTGGCCTTTCATGTTGCCGAAGTGGGCTTGGTAGGCTTGATGGTAATTGTATTACTGACGTCATTTAACGGCATTATTGAAGAACATAGAATTGGCCACGCATTTGAGGAGTCTTTGCCCTTCACCGCTCTTTTAGTGGTGTTTTTTACCGTGGTATCTGTGATTCATGCGCAACATCTATTCCAACCTGTCATCGATGTGGTTCTCAATATGCCCACGGACAGTCAGCCCATTATGCTGTTTATTGCCAATGGCATTTTGTCGGCCATCAGTGACAATGTGTTCGTCGCCACTGTGTACATCAATGAAATCAAGGCCGCGTTAGACGCTGGCACCATTACTCGCGAACATTTTGATGTGTTGGCAGTAGCAGTCAATACAGGCACTAACTTACCCAGTGTGGCAACGCCCAATGGTCAAGCGGCTTTTCTGTTCCTATTAACCTCTGCCATTGCACCCTTATTGCGTTTGTCCTACGGAAAAATGGTCTGGATGGCGCTTCCTTACACCATAGTATTGAGTCTGGTTGGTGGTTTGTGTGTCGTCTACTTGCTCTAATTCTCTTTGCATAACCAGCGTATCAACCAAAACCCACAGACCTAAAAACCAGATCTAAAAAAGCGCCCCATGACAGTGTTGTCATGGGGCGCTTTTCATATATCTACAACGTTTTATCTCTAGTGCTTAACGCGCCACAAAGACTGCCCCGATTTTTTATCGATTAGATCCAACCGCTCTTCATGGGCTTTCAATTCATCGTCGCTCGCTCGTATGACTTTTAACATGGGACGATCCGCTGCAAGACGGCGAATGGCTTCTGCTCCACCGTCTTCTTTTGACTCAGAACCAGAGTCACTGGCGAGACCCAAGCTGGTTTGCCCCCCCGTCATCAATAAGTACACATCGGCCAGAATCTCAGCGTCTAACAAGGCGCCATGCAGCTCACGATGAGAATTATCGATGCCGTAACGACGGCATAAAATATCCAAATTGTTTTTCTGACCTGGATGCTTTTTACGGGCATACACTAAGCTATCAAACACACCGCACACTTCCGCGGTTTTTGGGTAGCCGCCCAGTCGAGCAAACTCGTGATCCATAAAGCCAATATCAAAGGGTGCATTATGAATGATTAATTCTGCCCCCTTGATGAAGTCAAAAAACTCTTGGGCGACCTGATGAAATCTCGGCTTATCAGCAAGAAACTCGTTACTGATACCATGGACTCGAAACGCCTCTTCTTCGACTTCCCGATCCGGATTGATGTACACATGAAAATGACGATTGGTTAGCTTACGGCCAATCATTTCCACACAACCAATTTCGATAATGCGATGCCCTTGTTTAGGGTCTATGCCCGTGGTTTCCGTATCGAGAATGACTTGTCTCATGATGCTGCTCTAAGCTCCTCGATGCCTTGGTTTGCAAGCTGATCGGCAATTTCATTACCTTCAATGCCCGCGTGACCTTTTACCCACTTCCAAGTGACCTCGTGCTGCTGGCATTGCTCGTCCAACGCTTGCCACAAATCTTTATTTTTCACCGGCTGTTTCGAAGCGGTCATCCAACCTTTACGTTTCCATCCGGCCATCCATTCTGTGATGCCTTTTTGCACGTAAGACGAATCGGTATAGAGGGTAACCGCACATTTTTCTTTGAGTGCCTTAAGCCCTTCAATGGCCCCCATTAATTCCATACGGTTGTTGGTGGTATCCAGCTCACCGCCACACAAGCGTTTTTCGTGTTCGCCAAACGCCAACCAAGCGCCCCATCCACCGATTCCAGGATTGCCCTTGCAGGCGCCATCTGTGTACATTATGACATTTTTCACTCTTTCATCTCTTTTGCTGTAGGTTTCGATAATGGCGGCACCCGAACACGAGCACCCGACCATCGCGGTTTAAGCGGAATAAAACGTTTTACTTGCTTCGTTGCCGTCATCACGTAGATCCCACTAAAAGGCAGCTTTAGAGGCCTTAGTAATGAGTCGATCCATGTGAATCGAGAGCGCCACTTGCCACTTTGCAGCGGCGGCTCGTAAAATACGAAGCGTTTGGATTCTAATGTCAAACCCGCTACTTTTAACCAATCTTCTAAGCGTTGATGGGCAATAAAATGGCCGCACCAAGGGGCCCGTTTGCGTTTGTTAGAAAAGCATTTTGAAAACAAACGGCAAAATCCCCAAGCGCTGATCGGATTAAACCCAATAATAATCAACTTACCGCTTGGCAATAGGGTCCTCGCCGCCTCTCGTAAGTCGTCATGGGGCGTGGCGGAAATATCCAAGGTGTGATGAAAAATATGCACATCAATTCCGTCGCTTTCAAAAGGCAATTCACTGGCACGGGCCACCACAGTATTCGCTGGTGCACCAAACTCCAATGCAGGCGCGACCTGTATGGTCTCTCGTAAACGATGATCTTGGATATCCAAGGCTTTTAAAGGAGATTGTGCCACCAAATAGTAACCAACGGCGAGATCAAGTTCTTGGGTAATCTCACTCAGTTCCTGTTCTAGCAGGGTATTGCCAAGGTCGCTTTGATACCATTTTTGAAAAAATTGTCTTGATTGATCATCCAACATACAATGAATTCTCTTTTTTAACAGCATGACGGTGTCGTTGCTTGACCGGCCCTTGTGCAAATAATCACGTATTTTGCAGAGTAGACCCTTGATGACTATTTTTCCGCTTCCCGCCTTCAACGACAATTATATCTGGATCCTCCAAGATAAAGATAGTTCCGCAATTTGGGCGGTGGACCCTGGCAAAGCTGAGGTCGTCCTAGACTATTGCCAACAACATCAACACTCCCTGAAAGGGATTATCATCACTCATCACCATAAAGATCATACTGGCGGCGTTGCAGAATTAAGAGAGCAAACAGGCTGCGTGGTGTACGGCCCTAAACATCTTGTCAATTTGGTGACACACCCCGTTGATGATGGCGACAGCCTAGACATTTTTGCTCAACGCTTCAGCGTGTTAGCAACCCCTGGTCATACCCTAGATCACCTGTGTTATTTTTCCTCTTTAGAAGACACGGCAACAAATGCACCCACACCTGAGTCACCCATATTATTTTGTGGCGATACCTTATTCAGAGGCGGTTGTGGTCGCATCATGGAAGGTACACCTGAACAAATGCTGGCCGCCATGGAAAGGATTGCCGCCCTCCCCGATAACACCAAGCTGTATGGCACTCACGAATACACTCTGGCCAATTACCGCTTCGCGCTGTCTCTTGAGCCTGACAACCTAGACCTCATTAACAGCACCGACTTATGCCAACAATGGCGTAACCGAGGCCAAGTCACTTTACCAACAGAGCTGAGTGTAGAGAAAAAAACCAACCCTTTTTTACGTACTCACCTCAATTCCGTAAAAAATCAAGCGGCTCAACAACTTAACGAAATACCCAGCGAAGATCCCGTCGCGGCTTTTAGCCAAGTGAGACGTGCAAAAGACAGTTTTAGTTGACCTTGCCGATCACACCTTTAAAATGCCTAAACTTTATTCAACTATGTGGACTACATGACATATAAATTTTTTTGGGTTTGTCTCGTCAGCTTAGCATTAAGCGCGTGTCAAACTGCGTCTCAATTAGAGCAGAACGCCTCACCGTCCGACGTCATCGAGTCTACTGACGACAGTGACATTCCCGAAGCCGATACCGAGCAACTCGGCTTTATCGATACAGTGCCACCGGTGGATAGCGCGTCTGACACAGAAGACGACATCGATCTTGTTGCTGTTGAACCTGAACAACCAAAAGAGCCCGATGACTTATGGGACCGAGTTCGCGCTGGCTACCAGCTGAATCTGGACATTGACCGCCCGCGCCTTTCCTCGCAACTACGCTGGTTTAGCACGCACCCTTCTTATTTAGACCGAGTGTCAAAACGAGGCGAGCGTTACCTTTTTTACATCGTTGAAGAACTTGAAAAAGCGGGCATTCCAACTGAAATCGCTTTGTTACCTGTGGTGGAAAGTGGGTTTGATCCCTTTGGTTACAGCCACGGCCGCGCTTCAGGCCCTTGGCAGTTCATTCCGTCTACCGGTCAAATGTATGGTTTGGATCAAACATGGTGGTACGACGGTCGTCGCGATATTATTGGCTCGACACAAGCCGCCATTGCTTATTTAACACGTTTGCACAAGATGTTTGATGGCGATTGGTTACACGCCTTAGCCTCTTACAACTCTGGCGAAGGTACGGTTATGCGTGCCATTCGTAAGAATAGAAAAGCCGGTTTACCAACGGACTTCTGGTCACTCGATTTACCCAAAGAGACCCGTGCTTACGTTCCGAAATTGATCGCCTTAGCAAAAATCATCAAGAACCCCGATCAATACAACTATTCGACCTATTTTATTCCCAACAAGCCCTACTTTGATGTGGTGAATATTGGTGGCCAACTAGACCTTGCCCAAGCGGCCGACATGGCTGGTATCAGCATTGATGAAGTTTACTTGTTGAACCCAGGCTTTAACCAATGGGCGACATCGCCAGATGGCCCACATCGTTTGCTTATGCCCGTTTCAAAAGCCAAAAGCTTCCGTACCAAGCTAGCACAAATTCCCGATAATGAGCGTGTCACCTGGGTTCGCTACACGGTCGAAGCAGGCGACAGCCTTTTGTTGGTGGCTAAACAGCACAACACCACCGTTGGCGTACTGCAAGATGTAAACAAGATTTCATCTACCATGATTCGTGTCGGCCAAGAACTGATGATCCCCGTGGCAGGAAACAAGATCGAAAGCTACACACTCAGCTCTCACCAACGTTTGTTGGCGAAGCAGTCTCGTGCGCCAAATCGTAACCGTATTAAAGTCAACTACACGATTAACCCAGGCGACAGCTTGTGGTTGATTGCCAATAAATACGACGTAGACAGCAAAACCCTCGCACGATGGAACAACATGGGGCTTGCCGATCCGCTGTTTCCAGGCAAAAAACTGGTGGTTTGGCTAGAGCCTAAACAATCAGAAACCAGCACACGTAGCGTGATGAAACGCGTGGTTTACACCATTCGTTCTGGCGAGTCTTTAGCCATTGTGGCGAACAAGTTTAAAGTGTCTCTTAACGACATTAAAGATTGGAACCCTAAAGTCAGCAGTCAAAAATATGTCCAGCCTGGCGATAAGGTCACCCTTTTAGTCAATGTGGTTGGCGGCTAATGGCAAGACACTCTACAGACAAGAGCTAAGAGTACGTTTCAAGCAATAAAAAAGGGTTGGTGCAGCACACCAACCCTTTTTTAATATTTTCAATATTAGAATGGCTTAACCAGTGGCTTATTCGTAGCGACACAAGTAAGCGGTGGTTTCTTCTACTTTCACGTTAAAACTAAGATTTGCTTCAACAATAAAGGTTTCGCCTTTGGCAAACGTCGCCCATGCAGATTCACCAGGCAATTTGACGGTCAAAGCGCCAGACACAACCGTCATGTATTCACGTTGGCTAGTGCCAAATTCATACTCACCAACCGCCATAACACCTACGGTTGAAGTGCCATCACTGTTGTCTAAACCAATCGATTTCACTTGATTGTCAAAATAGCTGTTTACGGTTAACTCAGTGCTCATATCGCTTCTCGCTTACTGTGATAAAAAATCTTGTCTGTGACACACCACGCCCCTAAGACGTTTTGTTGTCTACCATCTCTTCAATAATCCATTCTTTAAATGCCAACATGGCCGAGGTAACGGATCGTCTTTTTTCGTACACCAAATAAAAAGAGCGATTGGTGATCAAGTGTTCATCAAACAACACCTTCAAAGTACCTGCTTCCATTTCTGGCATAATTAATTCAGGGTCTGTCAGCGAGATTCCCAAACCTTGCGCTGCCGCACCAGCCGTTAAAGAGCCACTAGAGAACATCAAACCACGACGAAATAAAGAGGGGTCAAGGTCATGCTGCTGAAGCCAATCGTGCCATTCATCTTTACGTTTCGTCACGTGCAATAAAGGATAAAAGCGCATGTCTTCTGGCTTGTTAATTGGCTGCTCAGGCTTGATGAGTCGAGGATGACACACAGGAGCCAACCGTGCAGTGCGCAAATAATACGCCTCAACGTCGTCCCAATCTCCATTACCAAAATACACCGCCATATCAATGTCGTTGGCAGCAAAATCTACCAACCCAGTCAAGGCACTGATTTCAATTTGAATGTCTGGGTAACGGTCTTGAAAGCGCTCCATTCTTGGCATTAGCCATCGAGTCAGGAAAGCGGGGGCCACAGCTAAGCGCAGAGAGCCAGACTTTTGTTGGCTTTTCAACTCCGCCGTAGCGGTTTCCAATTGCTCGAAAATACTTTTAATTGGCTTGAGATAAGATTCTCCGGCCTCCGTCAAAATCACTTTGCGTTTGGTTCGCCGAAACAGCTCCAGGCCGAGAAAGCTTTCTAGCCCTTTGATCTGATGGCTAATCGCCGATGGCGTGACGGATAACTCTTTTGCCGCTTTGTTAAAACTGCCATGGCGAGCCGCGGATTCAAAGCATTTTAGTGAGTTCAGTGGGGGCAAACGATTAATAAGCTCGTCTCCAATAGATAAGAAAGAGTAACTAATATCGTGAATACAGTTCAACTGTCAAACAATAAATCCACCTTAGCTTTTTCTCTTGATTACAGAAGAAGCCAAGGGGTCAAAAAATGCCTATTTACGCCTCAGTCACTATTCTTCATCGCCCAGATTTGAGCTATTAGACGAGGGGTTAGTCTCAGCCGACATGGCACGCTTAGGAGGTAATTTAAAGGCTTCAAATCCGTCCTTTTGCTCATTGTCATGGAAACGCGCTTTGCTAACCGGTTTTTTGGGCGTTTTTTTAGCCGCTTTATTCTGGGATTTTGCACCGGTTTTCTTTGTTGCTGGTCGAGTAGGTTTAGGTGGTTGTAAACCTTTGAATTTGCCTTCTAACCCTTCAACAGTGTCTATCGGAAAGGTTTTCTGCAAAAACGCTTCGATGGCTTTAAAGTTGAGCCAATCTTTTGGCCCTACCAGTGAATAAGCGTCACCTTTAAACCCAGCACGACCGGTACGACCCGTACGATGCACAAATTCCTCTGCTTGCTTAGGCAAATCGAAGTTGAAAACATGCGACACACTGGCGATATCCAACCCACGAGAAGCCACATCGGTACTCACCAAGACGTCAAACTGGCCTTTGGCAAAGCTTTCCATGGTTTTATTTCGCGCACTTTGAGATAAGTTACCGTTCAGTGCTTGAGTGGTTAACCCCCAGCTGGCAATCATCTCGGACAATCTCACTGTATCGCTTTTCGTCGCGGTGAAAATAATCGCCTGCTTAATGGTCTGACCCATTAAGATGTGTTTCAACAGTGCTTCTTTATGGTCTAAGTGATCACATAAAAACACATGTTGAGCGATGTCTGTATGCTCGTCAAAGCCTTGGCCCACGGCAACACGAGAGGGTTCACGCAACAGTTCGTTAGCGATCTCGCTCACTTGGGTGTTGTCTAGTGTCGCCGAGAAAAACAAGGTTTGGCGTTGTCTATGGCTCGCCGCGGCATTAATAGCACGCATGGCTTCGGCAAAACCTAAGTCCAACATACGGTCGGCTTCGTCAAGGATCAATAACTCTAGACCCTCAAGAAAAACATGACGTTGCTTTAAGTGATCGACCAAACGACCTGGCGTCGCAACGATGAAATGTGGGTCTTTTTGCAACTGCTTATGTTGATCGTTAAAGTTTTCGCCGCCTTGAATCAAGATGGATGTGAATCGACTCGACGCCAACAACAACCGCAATTGACCAAAAACTTGCTTCGCCAACTCACGGGTAGGCACCAATACCACAACACGAGGGTCGCGTTTAGACAGGGCTTTTTTCTTATATACCCGATGAAGGGCTGGTAAAAGGTAGGCGAGTGTTTTGCCAGATCCGGTTTTGGATGACGCTAATAAGTCACGACCCGCCATCGCTTCTGGAATGGCACGATTTTGAATCTCCGTAGCGGCATCAAAGCCAAGATGACCAATGGACTTCAAAATACGATTATCAAAACCAAATTCTTCAAATAACAAACAAACACCCCTTTTACACTGTAATAATTCACTCATACGGCGCTAAAGCGCGCCGTTGATAACGTTGTCGTATTATAACCTAGACACCGGTCAATACGTCATTCATCTTTCATTAAAAGATAGCTTTTACCCGCACTGATCAACCCCATACCCATACCTTCAGGGGTTTTAACTTGCCCTATACAATCAGCAATGCCATAAAAGACATTTCGCCCCAACAATGCTTTCATGCCGTAACGCATGGAAATATAAGGACGCTCTTCGTCTTCAAACATCGCCATCCAAAGATCGCAATCTATTCCCAGCACCAGAACATCATTAGTATGAGTGCTGAACTCAATCGCCTTGCCTTTATCTGTCTCAATCCACTGCCACCCGGTCACTAAAAATGGCGCGTCTTCTACCTGTATTCGTACTTTTTCGACGGGCGTAACCAAAAAATACTCGTCTTCTTCTCGCCACAATATCCGGCTAAACATATTGACCATGGCTGGACGTTTGATTTTTCCACCCTCATGAATCCAGTCGCCATTGGCCTTAATAATCAAATCCATATCGCCACAAAAAGGTGGCGTCCATGTGTGAACAGGAGGTAGTGCAGACGTTTTCACGTCAGATAAGCCTTTTAAATTCATGATTATTTTGTTCCTTATTGTCTCTGTACTCGAGTTTAGTCGGTTTATCATGAGCGTAGCGGATTAGATTGCCTCACTCCAACTACAAAATTATTCAACTTGATCCACAAGCCTTGAATAGTATTCACTGTTAGAATGACTACATAAAATAATTTATCAAAAACGTTGACTCTTTAACGTCTTTCTAATTTGAGAAGTGTGACATTATGAAATCGCAATTAGTAACCAAATTTCAAGATCCAACCCGTGGCGTCTATTTTATCGGCACAACACCGCCAAAGTCGTCCCTTGGAGAAGAACAACTCGAGCAAGTCAGCCAAAAATTACTAGAACGCTTGGATAATATCGACGTAGACGGCTTAATTGTCTATGACATTCAAGACGAAACCAGCCGCATTGATAAGCCTCGTCCTTTCCCGTTTATGGAAACCCACGACCCACGCGCTTGGTCGAAACGCTTGCACCAAGCCTCTGACAAGCCAGTAATTACTTATAAATCCGTTTCTTCTCGCAGTTCAGCGGAATTTTCCGGCTGGTTATCTGAAGCATGGGAAGAATATGGTATTCGCGATTTGGTACTCGTTGGCTCACCGTCGTCAAGCGGCGATATCAAACTACCACTGCCAGAAGCTTACCAAACACTCAAAGCCTCACCTCATGATTTTAACCTAGGTGGTGTCACCATTGCCGAGCGTCATGCGAAAAAGGGCGACGAGCATTTGCGTCTGACCAGAAAATCCGAATCTGGCTGCGAGTTCTTTATCTCGCAAGCGGTTTACAACCATCAAGCCACGGCGGATCTGATTAGCCAATACGCGCGCACCTGCAAAGAACAAGGCACAGCACCGAAGCGTATTATTTTGACCTTCACTCCTTGCGGCAGCGCCAAAACCCTTGAATTTATGGAATGGCTGGGCATTTCTGTACCCGATGCGACTAAGCATCGCATATTGGATGCCGAAGCCCCATTAGAAGAGTCTATAAAGATCTGCCGGAACGCACTAGAGCAAATCATCGAAACGGCCTTACCATTGGGCGTGCCATTAGGTTTGAACATCGAAAGCCTAACCAACCGTAAAGAAGAAATCGATGCTTCCATTAAGTTGTATCGATTATTGAAAGCGACCTTAGATCTAAAATTAGCAGAACAAGGTTTGGCCAAATAACCCAGGCCAAACCGAGCAATATCCACTCAGAGTAAGGTTTCTAATTTCTCTAACACATCCTCAATACGAATATGCTGCATGGCCTTAGGGTCATGCACCGTGCTTGCCCAAGGCAGTTGACTCACTGGTTTGCCGTATTCTTTTTCCGCCAAATGTTCATACACACTAACCACATTATCGATGTCCTGATAAGGGCCGGTACGTTTTGGATTAGACAGCGCGTACAAGCCCAACACAGGCGTTCCGACTAGGGTCGCAATGTGAGCAGGCCCAGTGTCTGGACTCACCACTAAATGGGCGCCTTGAATCAACCGGCACATGGCTTCCACCGAAGTTTTACCGACTAAGTTCACTACACCAACGGTGCCTTTTTCGATTTGTTGCGAAAACTCTGTTTCCAATGGCGATGGCCCACCCGTTAATACCGGTGTGTAGCCTTTTTCCAATAAACGCTGAACCACGGCACGATTGCCTTCTAGGGTCCAGTTTTTCTCGATTTTCGAGCCACAAGGGTTCACCACGACATAAGGCTTAGGCAATTTGAACATATCGTCCGGTAAACTTAGCTCACAAGGAAAACGAACATCCTTCACCCCCAACAGGCTAGCAATAGACAAAAACGAATCCAGCACGTGCTGCCCTCTCGGCTCTGGTGCGAGTTCACTAACAAACCAATTTTGTTTTTCACGGGAGCGCGACAGGGAAAAACCAATACGTCGCTTGGCTTTTAGCATTCGCATCAACACGCTAGAACGGGACGACCATTGCAAATGCAGCAAGGCATCAAAGGTGATGTGCTTTAGCGCTGCTCGTAAAGCAAACATGCCAGAAAAACCGGTTTTTTTGTCGTATTCAATCACCTCGACGCCATCGACCATACGCACTAATTTGGCTTCTAGCGGCGCAGTAATCCAAGTAATTTTGGCGTTTGGATGGCATCGCATAAGCGCTTGCACCACCGCCACTGCATGACACACGTCTCCTAAGGCCGACAAACGAACCACGGCAATGTGCTGAATAGTCTCTTGTTGCGCCTTCTCTTGCTGCATAGCGTCCTCTAGGGCTGTTTATACTCGGCAAGTATTATAGAATAGTCACCATTAACAGTCCTAGCCATAAGTCAGATCAATCCCTAACTAATAGCGAGCAATATGCCACAAACTATCAAAGTGTCGCCTACGGTTCATCTTTTGCAAAGCGATGCAACTCTTCCTATAAATGCGTCTTGGTTTGAACCTGATTTCTGGCAGTCACAAGATGCTTTGAGCGGAACAGGCAACGGTCGCGGGGCCGTTTGGTTTATTAACAGCACATTTGGCGACTTCGTTATTCGCCACTATCGTCGGGGAGGCTTAGTCGCCAAATTCAACAAAAGTACTTTTTTTTACACGGGTATAAAAAACACACGCCCTTGGCAAGAGTTGAATTTATTAGAAACCATGCGCGCCTTAAAACTGCCTGTTCCGCGCCCGATCGGCGGCCTTGTCACCCTTGTAAGAGGGTTTTACCGCAGCACTCTGATCACAGAAACCATCCCACACGCCAGCGACCTCTTTGATATAATCAAACAAGGCAAGAGTCAGGACCTTAATTGGACAGAAATAGGCGCTGTGATAAAACGCTTCCACGAAGCAGGAATTTATCATTCAGATTTAAACTGCCACAATATAATGATTGATCGAGATAGCGCTGTTTGGGTCATCGATTTTGATAAATGTGAGCAACGACCCATTCATGTAACTTGGCAACAAAACAACATTGATCGACTAAAACGCTCTTTGGACAAAGAATCCGAACGACACACTTCATTTGATTTTTCTAACGCGCAATGGCGCGATTTTATGGAAGGCTACCGTGGCTAAAAAGATAACAACCCTAGACAAAAGCATCACTGATTTTATGGGGCCAAAACACTGGGTCAGTTGGTTTGCGATGAGCATCGCTTATTTATTGAGCTTTTTGCCTTGGTCAGCACAACAAGGTATCGGTAAATACCTCGGACGTTTTTTACATTTACTGGCCAAACGTCGCCGTCACATTTGCGATGTGAATTTACAAATTTGCTACCCTACTATGACATCCAAAGAGCGCCAGGTGTTGACCAAGTCACACTTTGAAAGCATGGGCATAGGCACGATAGAAACTTTTTCTTCTTGGTTTCAACCACAGAGTCGTTTTCAGTCTAGAATAACCTTTGAAGGCCAAGACGTCGTAGATAAAGTACTTGCCGAGGGTCGTGGTTGTATTTTAATCAGTGGGCACTTTTCACCTCTGGACATTTGCGGCAGTCAAATGCCGCGTTTTATGGACGTTCATCCCATTTATAAGCTGCAAACAAATCCGGTAATGAACTGGGTGATGGAGCGTCAACGCAAAGCCATTTTTTCTAAAACGATTGAACGAACCAACATGCGTGAAGTGCTTAAATCACTCAAACAAAATAAAGCTGTTTGGTATGCGGTCGACCAAGATTATGGCCGAAAAAACTCGGTGTTTGCGCCTTTTTATGGTCGCCAAGCCGCCACCATTGCTCACATCGGACGTATTGCAAAAATGACCAACGCCCCAGTGGTACTATACGATTACGGCAGAACGAAAACGGGGTATTACCTAAAGCTGACCGAAGTTGAAAACTACCCAAGCTCGGACGATGTTGAAAACGCGACTCGCATTAATGAGTTGATGCAGTCCGTTATTGAGACAAAAAAAGAGCAATATTTTTGGTCACACCGACGCTTTAAAACCCAAGAAATAGCGGGTTCACCCTCTCCATACGATAAATAATGTCGCAGGCAGCACCAAGCGGTGCTGCTTTCTGGCACCTTTTGCTATCTATTTTCCAAACGGTTGTAATCCAATATTCCGCTTTCTCTTGGCTTTTGCTGTTTATTCAAATTGGCAATAGCGTCACTGACAAACCAGAAATTAGGATGGGTTCTACGAACGCCATAGCGGTCTAGCAAACGACCATAATCGGCGGCCGTATTTAAAGAGGCCACCTGCTCGGCCCAGTCTGCTATATCGACTGTCTCCACCTGCATCAACACATTAGGATAATCACCCAGCACCCCTCGCACCACAGTCACGCCATCTTCGTTAGGCAAGCGTGCCGCTTCTTCATCTAAAAGACTGGAAATATTCGCATGGGCTTTATTATGAATAAGACTGATGACATCCATTGGCACGCCTTCTTGAGTGATTAACACTGTCGCCACATTAGGTAGATGCTCCAAACCACCACCACCACGAACCGAGTGCAAAGCGAGCAACGCCTCTTGCTGCGGCAAAGACAGCTTGCTCTGTGAGAGATCATGTTCGTGATTCAACACAGCCGCCAATCTAGTGCGCAGTTTCCTGTATAACTCAGCCTGATGATCATCGGTGGTGTACTGAATCTGTGACTGACTTTTTACTTTAATGTAGTCACTGAAAATATAATCCTTGATGGTCTGGCTGGCTTGTCGGTACCAAAACTTACGCACGACTTCTCTGTCTTCTTTCGGTAACAGCAATAAGAAGTTCATTTCTCCTTCCATGCGCAAAAAGTCCATGTACAAACGCGTAACTAGCTGATGGCCGACGTTGCCATACACATCAAACCCGGCCACCAGCAAATAATGAATTCGTTCTAACAAGGGATAATCAATCACCCAAGCGGTTTTAGGCTGTTGCCCCACCATACCTTTGACCACAGAGGCATTGTCGAAATGGCGAAAAATCGTCAGCGCCGCATTGTCGTTGTGACCGTCGCCATTCCAGATCAGATTCAAATCTAAGGGAACTTTGGTGCCTACGTTGCTTTCTATCAGCGCTGCTTTGGCGGACAAATACGACTTTTGCTGCTCTGAAAAGCCAATCCAAGAAGTCAAAGGCAAGGTATTGCTGGAGCCAATCGCTGGCAAATCCAAGTTCTGTGCCTGATCTTCTAAATAGTCGGCTGATCCCTTGTTATATAACACCTCGGGGTCAATGAAAAACACCCAAAACTGCTCATTGATAACATTCACCGCCACCTGACCACGGCACACTGGGCCTTTGATAAAAGACATGATGGTTTTTTGAGAATGGTCTAATAAGAAGCGGTAACGCGCGTGAGCCGGGATTTCTCGAAACGCTTTAAATGGGTTTGTCGCCACGTCCACATGGTACCCAGGGTCTTGGGTTACCTGGTAATCGGTTTCGTAGAAATAGGATTGCCAGCGCGCATAACGGGCCTCGTCTAACTGCATGGCGATGTGATTCTTTTGTACTTTAACTTCTGGGTCCGCCCACAAGCGATAATAAACACGATCTACGCCTGGGTCGTCATAAGGTCGACGCGTAGCAATAAGATCAATAGGCTCACCCGGTGGCGTGGTGGATCGAACCAACTGAAAACGGTGCGCTTCTCCATCGTCTAAATACAAACTGTACAAATACAGGTGCTCAAAGATATAGCGAGAAATAAGCTGTGCTTTTAAGCCCTCACCGTTAAAGCGCGATTCCCATAAAACCACTTTTTCCTCTAGGTCTTTTGGTAAAGGCGCCACCGCTGGCATCTTGCCGCCCTTTGCCAACCAGCGAGTTAATACATCGTATTCGTTTGCGCTCAAGGCAGGCAAACCGTATGGCATGCCCCAGTTAGGGTAATCTTGCTCAAATTGACTGTATTCTTCAATGCTGACGCACTGCTGGTCACGAGCCAATGAAAAGTCGTAATCATCGGACAACACCGGCTGAGTAAAGGCACCTTGCTTGGCGCGTAAGGCGATCGCCCGATACAATAAACTGCCTTGCAAATTAGCGGCAGGAGACTGGCCGCGCTCATTCAGCACAGGATGAAAGCCTTTTGCTCGCCATTCATCGGGGCTTTTCGCATCTATAAACAGGCGTGTTGGCGACTGAGCCAACAAGCGCGTGCCGTCATAAACTAAATCTTTCGAACCACCTCGTTCTATGCCTTCGCTGGCGGTCAATTTCAACTGACAAGGCGCATCGTAACAAGCGTGGCAAGACACACAGCGCGTGTCCAAAATCGGTTTTACCTGCTCATTATAAAAGGCGGTTTCTGCTTCATCGACTGAACTGACGCGATTGCTGACATCTTGAGCGCCAAACAGCGCATCAAATTGTTGGGTGGCGTACACTGCACAGCCCGACACGAAAACCAACGAAGACAGTAAAACCAGCCAACGAGACATAAAACATCCTATTTCATAGTGAGAAACAAAAAACGCCCCTAAAGGCGTTTTATGCAGTAAACATTATTTCATCAATGAGCGATCACGACTGTTCGTCGTCGATAATGCCATCGTCTGGGTAGTCTTCAGACAATTCATAAGCGTCGTCACCCATGTCGTCGTTTGCTAACAACAAGGCTTCTTCGTACGCGCCACCGAACTCAATTCGAGTGATGTCGTACAAATCGTATTCGAAAGTATCGTCAAACCAGCGCGCATCAGAGCCGATTTCTTCCAACTCATAAGTCACCGCATCAGCGCGCACCACGCGGCCGATTTCACAGCTGTCTGGCTCCACTTCTTCACGGTGCAAGGTCACCAGACCAAACTCTTCGCTGATATCAATCAGCAATACAGCCAAATCATCGAGTTCTACTTCTGGGTCAACGACCTCTTCGCCACGAAGTGTCAGCACTCTTTTTTGGAAGTCATTAAAGGGAGCAGGATGGGCAAAATCACTGATATCTTCTAAAAAGAGGATTTGATAGCCATTAAGACGAACACTGTCGTCGACCAATTGGAGCAGAACCATTTCTTCGTTGGCATCCACAACAAAACCGTCGGTCCAACTTTCTGGTCCGTCCAACTCTTCACGAAAAATGCGAACTACATTGTTTCGAGTGCGGGCTTTTTCCAATTCGATGAGCATATCGGCTCCCTAAAAAAACGTAAAAAATAAACTTACGCTAGTGTAAACCCAGCCAGCGTAAGGAACAACTACTCATACCGCATTACACTAATACAATACCGCGTGCCAATTTTCGATCATGGCGATCAAGTCGTCCAAACCACACTCGGCCTGAATGCCATCAGTGGAGGTTTGGTAAAAACTTTCTTGAGTATCGAACATGGCTTTAATTTCTTCTTCTGCCGAATCCAAGTCAATCTGACGAGAGACCGAAATCCCCTCTTCGCTGACGATCACATCAAAGGGACCGTGTTTGAACGTGGTACTTTCTTTTTCGTTTTCGGCCAAACGCGCCGCCAACAATACGCGCTGAATGCTTTCTAAGTCGCGAACGTATTCCGTCACCCATTCGCCAATCGCGGCAAATTCGTACCCGGTGTAAATTCGATAATGATTTTCGTCCTGATCAAACGCAATTTCATAATCCATGATCCTGAACCTCACTGTTTATTATCTGTGTTCTCAATTTCACTGGCATCAAGGGTATCGCTGTCTGCCTTGTTTTTTTGTGCTTGTCGATAAGCGAGATTGCTTGCTTGTTGACGTTGAGGCACCGCCGCTGCCAAACGCGCCAAACGGGCGGCTTCTTTTTTCGCTTTCGCTTCTTCGACTAGGCGCTCTTCGTGGGCGATCATCTCTGGGGTTTCCATCACATAAGGCCCAATGGCGCCGGTTCTCACGTCACTTAAAAACACTTCGGCAGACTTGTGCATGTCGACCTTACCGCCAGAGCGCAAAGCGCCTCGCTTGGAACCAATCACTTTTAATACATCGTAAGCGTCCGTCGACATGTTCTTAAGTTTATAACGCGACACCAGGGCGTCGGTGTAATCCGTCATGAAAAACTTCAAACCAACCAAAGCAACGTCTTCATAATCGATCGCGGTATCACGCACCGCGCCAGTCACGGCTAATCGATAACTGGCATCGGGGTTTTCAATCTTAGGCCACAAAATCCCTGGGGTGTCTAATATCTGAAAGCCGTTGGTCACTTTCAATTTTTGCTGGGATTTGGTCACCGCGGGTTCATTGCCCACTTTAGCGACTCGCTTGCCAAGCAAGGCATTCATCAAACTGGATTTGCCCACGTTTGGAATGCCGGCAATCATGGCGCGAATGGGTTTTTCGGCGCTACCCCGATGGGGCACCATTTGGCTAACCCATTGGCTAATTTTGGCAACATCGGCTTTATCTAGTGTAGAAAAAGGATGCGCCATAATGGTCGCATTGCCTTGCCAATGTGTCAGCCATAGATCTAAGCGTTCGCGGTCGGCCAAATCTTTTTTATTCAATAAGCGCAATACCGGCACTTCGCCACGTAACGTATTGAGCATGGGGTTTTGGCTGGAGTCAGGAATACGGGCATCCAACACTTCAATCACAATATCAACTTGTGTCATTACGTCTTCAATTTCTCGACGCGCTTTATTCATGTGCCCTGGATACCACTGAACGCTCACCCTAAAACTCCTCTTTTTTGCCCTAGATATTTTCGGTGGCGGATTCTACCACAGCTTACAATAAGAAAGAGAAAATACTCTGGTTAACTCTCAATCTATTATCACGAACACAACGCGCTTTATTTTATTAAAGCAGGTTATTCCATGAAAAGAATGAATATCGACACAAGGGACTGGATTTAATCTGATTCAAATCAAGGTAAGTCAGCGCAATCTATCTATACTCGTTTATTCCAGAGTAAGCGCAGGCGAGGAATCTGCACCGAGCCAAGGGCGCGAATCTGGTTGTTCTCTCGATTGGACCGACAACGGAATCTTTGTCATATGGTCTGTTAGCCGAGGCTGTGTGTGGCCTCGGCTTTTTTATGCCTGATGCCTACCCTTTCGCCAATCTTACTGTCTTTTTAGGTGCTTTTTTGCAAAAATACCCCTTCACTGATGTATTGGGTACAAAAAGACACAATGAAAATACAGCTTATTATACTTTATTGTTTCAGCTTGTTCTTATGGACAAATGCCCACGCCACGACGTTAAGAATGGCATTCGATGCCGATCCGATCTCCCTCGACCCTCACGAACAATTGTCTGAGGGCACCTTACAGTTTTCCCATTTGGTGTTTGACCCCTTACTACGCTGGACAAAAGACGGCCAATTCGAGGCGCGTCTTGCGACTCATTGGGAACGTATCGATGACCAAACCATGCGTTTTTATCTGCGAGAAAACGTCACTTTCCGTACTGGTCACCCTTTTTCAGCCGACGACGTTATCTACACCATTCAACGGCTTAAAAAATCCCCCGATTTTCGCGCCATGTTCGATACGGTAGAAACCGTGACAAAAGTGAATGACTTCGCAATCGATGTCCACACCGTTCACCCCAACCCCTTATTGCTTAATATCATGGCGTACGTCTTCCCTTTAGACCGCCTGTTTTATGCGGGCAAAGATCAAATCATCAAATACGGCGACTCTTTTGCCTCCCACAATGTATCGGGCACCGGCCCCTTCATTCTTGAAAGCAGAGAACTAGGCTCCAAGATGGTACTCAATCGTAACCCAAATTATTGGGATGCGGCGTCAAAAGGCAACGTCGATCACATCATCATGACGCCTATTCGTGCGGACTCCACCCGTTTAGCCGCGCTCTTATCGGATGACGTTGATTTTATTTCTCCTGTCTCTCCTATTGATATCAAACGCGCCAAACTGTCTGATGACATCCAGTTAGTCACCATACCGAGCACCAGTATTTTATTGCTGCACATGAACCAACAAAGACGTGAAGAATTTCGCGACGTACGCGTCAGAGAAGCGATTAACTTGGCCATTAACCAAACGTTAATTGTTGAGAAGATACTTAAAAACTATGCGACACCTGCCGGTCAACTGAGTCACCCGCGTTTTTTAGGCCATCAAGAAGCACTCATTCCTAAATACGATCTCGACAAAGCGAAGCAGTTGATGAAACAGGCAGGCTATGAAAAAGGCTTTAGAGTCAGTATGATGGCGCCGAATAATCGCTATATTAATGATGAGATTGTCGCGCAAGCCATCGCCGCCATGTTGGCAAAAATCAACATCACGGTGGATTTGAAAACCTTACCGAAAGCGCAGTACTTTAAAGAGTTCTCGCTCAAAAGTGCCGACATTATGACCCTAGGCTGGCAATCTGACACCATGGATTCGAACAATATTTTTGAGTTTGTGATCGCCTGCATCGATGAGAAAACTGGCATGGGCGCCTACAACGCCAGCCAATATTGTCAACCCGAAATTGACCAACGCATTAAACAAGCTAACCGTGAAATGATCCCAGAAAAACGCCAACGCCTGCTGCAAGAGATTGAAACTATTTTGTACCGAGAAGCGGCCATCGTGCCTCTGTATTGGCAATCTATTATTTGGGCGGCAAAAAATGACGTTCATGTTGGTGACATCATCAATGACCAAAATAACCCTTATCTGGGGGACTTGTTCATTGAAACTCGATAACGCGGCCCTTCGTAACAACCCGTTCATCGCCCCACTTATTGACTTTTTTATCTGTAGGAAACACATCGCCTAATGTTAATTTTTCTACTGCGCCGACTGATTCAAGCCTGCGTCGTGATGGCCATTATTAGCCTGATCAGTTTTGCCATCCAAGACAAACTCGGCGACCCTGTACAACAAATGGTCGGCATGTCGGTGTCGGTGGAAGAACGCAATGCGTTAAGAGAAGAGTTAGGATTGAACGACAGCCTACTGACTCAATATGGGCGCTTTCTCCAAAATGCCCTGCAAGGGGATTTAGGGACCTCTTACTACTATAAAGAACCGGTTCTCGACGTTATTTTTGACAAGGTGCCTGCCACCTTAGAATTGGCGTTTTGCGCTATCTTGTTGGTGGTGCTGATCGCGACGCCATTAGGCGTCTTGGCGGCGATTAATCCAAAACATTGGGTATCGCGCATCCTGATGGTGATCACTTCGATTGGTTTATCCATCCCGATTTTTATCGTTGCCATATTGATGATGTACCTTTTTTCCATCGAATGGAATCTGGCTCCCAGTTTTGGCCGCGGTCAAACCACCGAGGTCTTCGGCCTATGGCACAGTGGCTTATTCAATCAAGACGGTTTGAGTCACTTATTGCTGCCCAGTTTGTCATTGGCCATCGCGCTCATGCCGATTTTCACACGCTTGATTCGCGCCGAAATGATGGAAGTACTGCAGTCGGAATACATTCGCTTTGCCTGGTCGAAAGGTTTGTCCTCCAATCGCATTTACTTTATTCACGCTCTAAAAAACACCATGCTGCCCATTATTACCATTGGTGGCATCCAAGCCGGCACACTGGTCGCTTACACCATTTTAACGGAGACTATTTTCCAATGGCCGGGGATGGGATTCTTATTTATGGACGCCGTGAGTCGAGTCGATACGCCCCTCATTTCAGCCTACCTGATAGTGGTTGGCGGCATGTTCGTAGTGACCAACACCATCGTTGATTTGATTTACGGTCTCGTCAACCCCACAGTGCGTTTAGCGAGTCATGGTTTATGAAGCACCTTAAAAAAGACATCCTGCACCCTATTTCAGACACGCGCATGAGTCATATTTGGTCGGGCATCATTGGTGACAAACTGGCTGTACTGGCACTGATTATTTTCGCATTTTATTGCTTAGTCGCCTTGCTCGCCCCTTTGTTAGCGCCTTTCGATGTCAATGATGTGCATTTTATGGATTTGCTAAACGCTGAAATTGCACCGAGTTGGATTACTCACGACTACCGTTTTCTGCTTGGCACCGACGCACAAGGGCGAGATCTGCTGTCTGTTATTTTATACGGCACCCGCTTGTCGCTGACGATCGGGATTTGTGCCGTACTCATCCAAGCCACTCTTGGCATTTGCATTGGCTTGGTGGCGGGTTACCTTGGCGGGCGTATCGATAACTTTTTGATGCGCTGCGCCGACATTCAATTATCTTTTTCCAACATGATGGTCGCCATTGTATTTTTAGCGATTTTTCAGTCGTTATTTGGCATGGCGCTTTATCAGCAATTTGCCATGATCATTTTGATTTTAGTGATTGGCCTAAGCGAATGGCCCCTTTTTGCTCGCACCATTCGAGCGTCGGTATTGGCTGAAAAACAACAGGAATACGTCGACGCGGCCAGAGTGATGGGCTTCGGCTCCAAACGCATTATGTTTCGCCATATTTTGCCTAATACGTTGTCGCCCATCTTGGTTATTTTCACCATTCAAATTGCCAACGCCATCATTGCCGAAGCCGCGTTATCGTTTTTGGGGCTCGGCATGCCTTCCTCAGAACCTTCTCTTGGCGCCCTTATTTCGGAAGGTTTTGCTTACATGTTCTCAGGGTCTTGGTGGATATGCGTTCTTCCCAGTGTGACCTTGATCATTCTTATTTTGGCGATGAATTTACTGGGCGATTGGCTACGTGATCACCTGAATCCAAAGGTGTACAAAGACTAAAATGAATTTATTAAGCGTCAGTCACTTACACGTGAATTTTCAAGTTAAGCAGCATTCGCTGCCGGCGTTGATCGATGTCAGCTTTACACTTAATCGTGGCGAGCGCATTGCTATTGTCGGCGAATCTGGTGCCGGTAAATCCGTCTTAGGGTTTTCCATTGTGAACCTCATCAGCAAGCCGGGTTACATCAAATCGGGCTCGGTCAAGCTGGACAACAAAGAGCTAACCAAGATGAACTTGCGCCAGCTGCAAGAGGTGCGCGGCAAACGCATCGCGATGATTTTCCAAGACCCCATGATGACGCTCAATCCAGTACTGACCATAGGCCAACAGCTGGTTGAAACCATTCGCAGCCACACTAAAATCAATTACAAAGACGCCAGAAACATCACAATTGAAAAGCTGCATAACGTGCAGATTTCCTCGCCAGAAAAGCGCTTTGATCAATACCCTCATGAGCTGTCGGGCGGCATGCGCCAACGGGTTATTATCGCGTCTGTGCTCTTGCTCAATCCTGACATCATCATTGCCGACGAACCCACCACGGCCCTCGATGTCACCATTCAAGCCGAAATCCTCCAGCTATTACTGGCGATCTGCCGAGACAACGGCGTCGCCTTGGTGTTGATCAGCCATGATCTTGGGGTGGTGTCTAAAGTCGCCGAACGCACACTGGTGATGTACGCCGGTCAAATTGTCGAAGAAGGACCAACGCTGGAAATCATCAATGATCCTCAGCACCCTTACACTCAAGGTTTATTAAATGCCTTGCCACAAATGACGCTGCCAGGGCAGCGTTTAAATCAAATTAAAGGCAGTATGCCATCGTTAACGGAGCGCCCAACTGGTTGTGCGTTTCACCCTCGTTGCCCTTACGCCACCGATAAATGCCGCCAAGAATCCCCTTCTTTTATTTACAGCGGCGTTTCCAGTGTCGCCTGTTTTATGATTGAAGACATGATTGACGAGACAGACCGTGATGAGGATGAACAGCTATGACCACACCACTCATCCAAATTCGCGGCCTAGAAAAAACCTTCACCACCAACGAAAGCTGGTTAGGACAATGGCGCTTTCGTCGCGGTAAATTCAGCAAACAAAAAAGTCATGTACATGCGCTAAATGGCGTAGACCTGACGATCTATCAAGGGGAAACCCTGTGCGTAGTAGGCGAAACTGGCTGCGGAAAATCCACCCTGGCAAGAGTGATTATGGGGCTTGCGGCCCCCAGCGCTGGGGAAATCGATTACTTAGCAGAGCGTATCGATCATCTTAATGATCGCCAGCGCATGTTTTTCCGTCGTCGAATGCAGATGGTATTTCAAAACCCCTATGCGTCTTTGAATCCGCGAATGACGGTGTACCAAACCCTCAGTGAACCCATTTCGTTCCATAACCCGCTGTTTACTCAAAGCCAAGTGGACGAGAAAATTGAGGAACTGCTCGAATCGGTTGGCATTTCAGCGTCCAGCTCAAATCGTTATCCCCATGAATTTTCTGGCGGTCAGCGTCAGCGTCAGCGTATTAGTTTGGCGCGCGCTTTGTCGGTTGAACCGGATTTTATCGTCGCCGACGAGCCTTTGTCCGCCTTAGATGTGTCTGTCCAAGCGCAAGTGTTGAACCTGATGATGGACAAACAAGAAGAGCGCAATCTTAGCTACCTGTTTATTACCCACGACTTAGCCGTAGTGGAACACTTTGCGACACGCGTTGCGGTGATGTATTTGGGGCGCATTTGCGAACTGTCGTCACGAGAAACCCTATTTGGCTCACCCAAGCACCCTTACACTCAAGCCTTGTTGTCTGCCATCCCCCGTTTAGACAGCAACACCGCCGAACCGATTCGCTTAATTGGCGAAGTGCCGACGCCCACAGAAAAGCCTGTCGGTTGCGTGTTTCAAGCGCGTTGTCCGTATGCGAATCAGCGTTGCTACGAATCTTCCCCTGCAATGGTGCTACAAACCGATGGCAGCAGCGTGGCGTGTCATGCTATTGAGGAGGGTCGTTTATGGAAATAAGATGGCTTGAAGACTTTATTGCTTTGGCAAAAACTCGTCACTTTTCTCGAGCGGCCGATGAACAAAACGTTACTCAGCCGACCTTTAGTCGCCGTATCAAGCTGCTTGAAGAGGAAATGCGCGTCACCCTGATTGACCGCAATACCTTGCCGCTGTCGCTCACCCCGGCCGGGGAAGTGTTCTTACAGAGTGCCGAGTTAATCACTCGACAACTAAAAGACACCAAAGAGCGCTGCCAAGAAATTCGTAAACAAGAAGAATCGCAAATTCGTTTCGTCACCACACAAACTCTTTTTTTGAGCGCTTACAAAGAAGTCATTGCGCCTTTTTGTGAAGAGATTGGCATGGAATTGGACATCAATATGAAGTCCAGCTCTTGGCTGGGCATCGATTTTGTTAACTCCTTGATGGAACAAAAATGCGACGTGATGCTGTGCTATTGGCACCCCGCAATCAACTTCATTCGAGCCTTAGACGACGATCAATACGAGCACATTGTCATTGCAGAAGAAACGCTGATTCCGTGCAGTTCTACAGACGCCACAGGCGCGCCCAAATTTACTTTGCCAGGCGCGAAGCGTAAACCCCTGCCTTACATTGGTTATTATGAAAACTCGTTTTTACAGCCAGTCATTCACCATCATTTGCAACGCCAAAGAGACATTCCGCAATTGCAAACCTTGTCTGAGAACTATCATTCCGTCAGCATCAAGGCGATGGTAAAAGAAGGCTACGGGATTGGTTGGATTCCAAAGCGCCTAATGCAAGATACCTTAAACTACGGCAAAGTTGCCTTGGCAGGGGAAGAGAATTGGCATATCCCACTGGAGATACGCCTGTATCGATCTAAATTCAATCAGAACCCAAATTTAACGCAATTCTGGCAAGCGCTAAAACTGCGTCGACCTGATCAGGTATAAAATCAGTCTGGTGTATTATCCGACTGATCTTTTTCTTGCTGGTTCAGCGCCACTATCATGGGATCGCTGATCATAGACGTCGCACCAAGGGCTTTACTAAACAGATAACCTTGCCCAATGTCACAGCCGTATTCTCGTAGTAAATGTAATTGATCCACATGGCTGATCCCTTCAGCGACCACTTTCAAGCCAAGGTTGTGACTCAAACTGATAATAGCTTTGGTCAGTGCCGCATGGCTTTCATTCTCGATCACATCACGAATAAACACTAAATCGATTTTGACACAATCAAATGGCAAATCTTTTAAATAGCTTAAACTGGAATACCCAGTGCCGAAGTCGTCAATAGCCAGCTTCATGCCTAGTCGACTCATTTGATTGAGTAATTCCGCACACGTTGCGGCGTCTTCAATCAAAATAGACTCGGTTACTTCAATTTCTAGTAAGCTTGGGTCTATATCATAAGTATCCAATAACACCAGCAGCTTAGACAAAAAATCAGAGCGCTTAAGTTGTGCAGCAGAACAGTTAATTGCAATGGGCGGCACGTTGATGCCCTGCTGCTTCCATTCCTGCATATGTTTAAATGCCTGTTCAAACACCCAATCGCCAAGAGGCAAGATGATCCCTGTTTGCTCGGCAATAGGAATGAATTCCGCAGGAGATACAGAACCAAGTTCCTCGTCGTGCCAGCGGAGCAAAGCCTCCATACCAACACAATGCTCGCTCACAAGATCAACTTTAGGTTGAAAATGCAGTTCTAATTTTTCATCTTGAATAGCACGACGAAGGCGGGTTTCAATGCGCACATTGCGAGCAAAGCGACGCCCCATTTCCCCATCATAGAAGTAATAGGTGGCACGACCGGCCGATTTCGCTTGGTACACGGCCATGTCGGCATTTTTTACCAAGGTCACCGCATCCGAGCCAAATTCTGGGTACAAGGCCACCCCGATGGAGCAACCTATGTCTAAGGTCAAACCATCTACGTAATAGCTTTGACTGATTTTATGAATAAAGTCTTTCGAAATCGCATCCAAACGCGGCAAAGGGCGCTTTTCCGGTTGTGTAAATAACACCAAAAACGCATCACCGCCCAAATAACCCGCCAAGGTGTTTTCTGGCAATATTGAGGCCAGTCGTTCCGACACTTTAATCAGTAAGGCGTCCCCAACTTCATGGCCAAAGGCATCATTGATGGTTTTAAAATGGTCTAAATTCAGCATCATTACGGCAATTTTTCGGTTGCGCCCCTTACACCCTTCGATCAAAACATTGAGTTCTTGTTGGATTTGATATCGAGTCAATAGACCGGTTAACTCATCTACTTCAATACGCTTGTTCAAAATGCGCCACAACGACTGAGACGTGCGCGACAAACCACGCATATAAGACGATAAAAACAGCCCTAACAAGGTAAACACAATCAAGGGCGACACGATGAAAAACCAAGGTAAATGAGCTTTTAAACCACTAATGTACTGGGTATCCACACGCCACTTACGACCAGCGATATTCAGATAATGGCTGTCGAAGTCCCCTTCTTTCCACCCTTTGCCCACAGCGGAATCAGCGAACCAAACGGGGCTGTTATTGGTCACATCGGCCAATCGGTAAAACAAATCTTTGTCTATTAACGGCACCACTTTCCTGAGCAATTCATCCACACTAAAATAAGCGCCCACAACACCATAGAACCCAACCGCATCGGCCGTAGCTTGCAGGTTTGAATCAGCAGACAAATATACCGGCGCTCTCAATACAAAATTATTGGCGACACGGTCAGAAGATTCTAAGAAAGGAGTAAAAGTAGGTTCAGACAATTGTATGGAAAACGAATTTCGACTCTGTGCAACGGATTTGTGATCGCGGTATTGAGGAGAAAGAATGTCGTACCCGTAAAGAATTTTGTCTGGATACGCCAGTGCCAACGGCATGTATTCCGCCCTATCACCCACCGGGTAAATGGCATAACTTCGTCGCCCTAACATCGTTTTGCTTTGCGCTTCATAGGCGACTTTATCGTCTGCAGAAACGTATTGAGCAAAATACACATGCAAGTACGAAGCACCCTTTAAGCTTTGCACAAACCGAGCAAATCGTTCAGGTGAAACAAGACTTTCACTGGACTCCATTAGGGCCACAACCGAAGTAAGACCTGATTTGTATTGATTTAACTGATTCGTTAGTTTTTCTGTAAAATACGCACTGGTGTTTTTTTGCTCTGTGGCAACCTGTTTAAGCGCCCCCATATACAAAAAATAACTGATGGCGAGACCACACAAAAAAACCACAAAGAAAACGTAATAATGCGCTTTCATGTTTTTGTCATAGCGTTTGATTGAATCCATTACTTTCTCGTCATATGCTCATCAGAAATCATTTAAAAATGCTTGTTAATCATGATCTTTTCCTTTCTTCATTACTGTACCTAAAAAAAAGCGTATCAACACGGAAAAAAAGGTTAAGAAAAGTATTCAACGCGGTTTTCTGCTATTCTTCTCTCATTATAGACTCAACTAGACAGGCCCTTTGTGACTCAATTTCACCACGCGTTAAGCTCCCTACTCCCGACAAAACTCACCGCCCTGCTTTCAGACATGGGATTCACCACCTTTACCCCTATCCAAGAGCAAAGCTTGCCGCCGATGATCGATGGCAAAGACATCCTTGCCCAGGCACAAACCGGCAGCGGCAAAACCCTTGCTTTTGCTATTGCACTCTTGCTAAAAATCAACCCTCGATTTTTTGGTGTGCAGGCCTTGGTTATGTGTCCAACCCGGGAATTGGCCGATCAGGTGTCAAAAGAAATTCGCAAAGTCGCCCGTTACCAAGACAATATTAAAGTGCTGAGTTTGTGTGGCGGCATGCCATTTGGCCCGCAAATTGGCTCTTTGGAACACGGTGCGCACATTGTTGTGGGCACGCCAGGGCGTTTGATGGAGCACCTTCGCAAAGGCACACTGAAACTCAACGCTTTGAACACACTCGTGCTTGATGAAGCCGACCGTATGCTGGATATGGGGTTTGTGGACAGCATTCGTGAAGTCGTCGAGTTAACACCAAGCAATCGTCAAACTTTGTTGTTTTCTGCCACTTATGGCGACGGCATTGAAGCCATCAGTACTGAATTCCAAAACAAACCGGTCAGTATAAAAGTTGAAGCGCAAGAAGACCTCAAGCCTAATATTGAGCAATTCTTTGTGCGCAGTGAAAACAAAGACAAGTGCGAAACCTTACTCGCAACCTTGCAACATTTCGACCCGCGTCAAGCCATCGTATTTTGTAATACCAAAGCAGAGTCTCAAGTAGTCGCTGACTGGTTGGCTGACCATAAGGTCGCCGCTCAAGCCATTCATGGAGATCTAGAACAACGTCAACGGGACCAAGTATTGGTGCGTTTCAGTAACCAAAGCAGCTGTGTATTAGTCGCTACCGACGTGGCTGCGCGGGGCATAGACGTGAAAGAGATTGACCTCGTAGTCAACTACGACACCACCCGCGACACCGACGTGCATACCCATCGCATCGGACGAACGGGCCGTGCAGGCGCCGCTGGCGTTGCCGTGAATTTAGTCACCTCAAAAGACGACTATAAGGTACGCGATATAGAAACCCGCTTTGCCATAGAAGCGAATTACTTAACGCTCGATCCGATCGACTTGCACTATCGTTTGATTCCACAAAAAACCACCGTCTTATTCGACGCAGGACGTAAGAACAAACTGCGTCCAGGCGATATTCTTGGTGCTCTGACCGCAGGATTAGGATTAGACAAATCTCAAGTGGGCAAGATAGACATTTTTGATTTTCACGCCTATGTATCGATTGATAACGCCGTAGCAAAAGATGTAGTGAAATCCTTTGAGAACAAAAAAATCAAAGGCAGAAACATTCGCGCTCGCATTTTAAGATAACCCAACAATGACGCTACGACAGACACTTGCTTGGCTACTCTCGTCGACTGCGCAAACAGTCGGCTTTATAATGGGTGCCGTTATCATCGGTTGGTCGACGCTCACACCGGCAGAATTTCTGCCCGCCGCACCCGGCGGAGACAAGCTCCATCATGTGGTGGGCTTTGGCGGTTGGGCCTTGATGTGTGCCTTTGGTCCACTTAAGCGCTTTCTTATGTTTGCCTTGGTCATCGTTATTCTTGGTGGTGCGGTAGAAGTCATCCAACCTTATGTCAATCGCTATGGCGAGTGGCTGGATTTTTACGCCGACGCGGCAGGTGTTTTATTGGCTGTTGCCGCTCGATTACTCGCTGGCTTTTTTATGCCTTCAAACAAAGAGTCTTAATGAAAGACGGAAACAGACCTGATAAAGTGTAACCATTCGGTCAAATATCGACTTTCCATTTGTTTGAAATTCCAGCTAAGAGAGCCCTATGAGTCCATTAAAAGCGTGGCGCGCCGCCATTGTTCACTGTCTTGCCGACCCAAAAGAAGTCGGCATTGACGCCGCTTATGAATACTTCGAAGACGGTCTGCTCGTTGTTCAAGGTGATACCATTCACGCTATTGGTCATGCCAAAGACCTGTTGCCAAATCTACCGACCGACACCATTCTCGAACATCATCCAGACGCCATCATAACACCCGGCTTTATCGATACCCACATTCATTACCCGCAAACCGATATGATCGGCTCCTATGGTGAACAGTTACTCACCTGGCTAAACACTTACACCTTCCCAGAAGAAAGCAAATTCAGCGACAAAACTCATGCGCGCGAGGTGGCCGACCGCTTTCTCAAAGAGCTATTACGCAACGGCACCACCACCGCTTTGGTGTTTGGTACGGTCCATAAAGTCTCGGTGGACGCCTTTTTTGAAGCCAGTGAGGTGCACAATCTAAGAATGATTTGTGGCAAGGTGATGATGGATCGTAATGCACCGGATTACTTAACCGATACCCCAGAAACCAGTTATCAAGAAAGCAAAGAGCTCATTGACACTTGGCACAACAAAGGCCGTTTGCATTACGCCATTACGCCACGTTTTGCCCCGACCAGTTCAGACGAGCAATTGGCGCTGGCTGGAAAGTTACTGAACGAATACGACGATGTGTACATGCACACCCATTTGTCTGAAAACCAAGACGAATGCGCTTGGGTACAAGACCTTTTCCCAGCCAGCAAAAACTATTTGGATGTGTACGATGAGCACAAATTGCTCAGCGAGCGCTCTGTTTTCGCCCACGGCATTCACTTATGCGACAGCGAATACCATCGTTTGCATGAAACTGGCTCCGCCATAGCGTTTTGCCCAACGTCAAACTTATTCATTGGTAGTGGTTTGTTTAAACTCAACAAAGCCGAAGAGCACAAGGTCAACGTGGGGCTTGGCACCGACGTGGGTGGCGGCACCAGCTTCTCTATGTTGCAAACCATGAACGAAGCCTACAAGGTCATTCAGCTGCAAAATGAAAACCTTAGCCCCATTAAATCCTTGTACCTTTCAACCCTTGGTGGTGCTAAAGCTCTGAGATTAGAAGATAAAATAGGCAACCTCGCCGTGGGAACAGAAGCCGATTTTGTGATCCTCGACAAAAAAGCCACGCCCCTGTTAACCTCACGTTTGGCTCTATCAAACAACATTGAAGAAAGCTTGTTCGTATTTATGACCATAGGCGACGACAGAGCCATACAAGCCACTTATTCCGCTGGCCAATGTGTTCATCGGCGTTAATCACAGAGGTGAAACGTTTTAATTCAACTAATAGAGAGCAAAATCATCGATTTGTAGTTTTTATGGTATAAAAAATGCTTTATCCTTAGCGATACGTAGCAACTTCAAGCATTTTTGAAACGTCCTATATCGGACAGTCTGCTATTGTTTATCATTGCGCTTCCACAAGAAGCAGATGTTAGCCATTGTCATTAACCAAAAGTTAATGCCGTTCTTGTTAAGGACATGTCATGAAAACTACCCATCGTTGGCTCTCTATTGTAGAGGGTTGCATTCTCGTTGCTTTAGGTTTGCACATACTTAACGCCGCAGGACTACTGATTAGTGGTACAGCCGGTATGGGTATGATCTTACTCAGATTAACCGACCTCTCTTTCGGTCAGCTTTTCTTCCTGATTAATATCCCTTTTTATATTTTAGCCTGGTATGCCCTAGGCCGAGATTTTACCTTGCGCACCTTTGCGAGTGTCAGCTTATTGTCTGTTCTTTCTGAACTGATGAATCACTACGTCATTTTATCCATACCGCCTTTGCTCGCCTCCACGCTAGGGGGATTATTGGTCGGCTTTGGATTGATTATTCTCTTCCGTCATAACACGTCGTTGGGTGGCATCAACATCTTGGCCGTGTATTTGGAAAGGAAGATGGACATTCATGCAGGTAAAACCACGTTATTTATCGATATGCTGGTCTTAATTGCAGCCATGACGGTTATTGATATGACGTATCTTGCCTATTCATTACTGGCTTTTGCGGCACTCAGCTCGGTCATTGGTCGCTACCATAGACCTCCGGCTTGGGCTCAAACCACACAAGTGGAGACATCGAGTAAGGTCAACAATGGGGTGAAAGGAAGTGCTGCGGGAATATCGTCTCACTAGAAGGTAGATCTCATTACTTCTTTATCTTTATTAAATTTCTTCGTGTTAGGTTTCATCCTGGCACGAAGAGATCTATTGCGTAACAATCTTATTACTCAAGGGTACAAGCGAACAATGCCACTTTTCCCTTCCATATCGCCTAAGATCCACACCTTTTCAAACGCGTTTGGTTCTGGCATTAAGATACAATGCTCAAGTGCTTTGATGTCTTCTTGCTTCCATGCAGGGTGTGTATTGCGGATCACCAACCAAACCCGCTTCGATTCATAATGTTTGCGAGCTTTATTTTCGAGAATACGATTTAATGCTCTTAACAAACGCCCATCGGCTGGCTCATTTTTTAGTACCTGTAATACTTGATGAGTCTTAGGACTCAAATCTCGCCCTAACAGCTCCATTGCTTCCTCCCCCCTGTGTCAGGATAGTTGTCGCCTCATTTGTTATTTTAAATAAACAGGGGACGGTAAGTGAAAACCAGTGGATTACCAAAGACATTCAAGTGCCTTTAAAGAAGCCATTTTACAAAAACT
>NZ_JAGSSV010000009.1 GCF_018145875.1 Marinomonas vulgaris
TTGACATATTGATACCTGCTTAGTTACGGTGATCTTATCACCTCTAATCAGGTGGCCAAATTAGTTGTACCACTACACATCCCCCCACTAGAAATGATCGAACGAATTGAAGTAATTCGTGGTCCAGCGTCTACCCTTTATGGCGCAGACGCTTTGGGTGGTGTTATCAATATAATCACTCGCAAAGACGCTGAAAAATGGAGTGGCTCAGCAACATTAGGCCGAACTTTTCAGACTGACAACGATTACGGTGATGACACCACTTTAGACTTTAGTGTCATGGGTCCAGTGGTTCCAGGAAAATTAAATCTAGGAATACGCGGAAGTGTCTACGATAAGGAATCCTCAACACCAAACTACGATGATGTCGTCGACCCTTCTGGTACAGTTCAAAGCCGTGAATTAGGCTTTGGGGGTGGTGGTAAAACTGTTGATAACACCAATCAAGCAGGTGGTTTTAGCTTAATTTTCACCCCTAACGATGACCATACACTCAGCTTTGATTACGATACTTCTAATCAGGTGTATGACAACGAAGGCAGTCAAGTTGGTACAGTCGACAGTGTTGATAACCTTTGGGCAAGAAATAACTCTCCTCGTACAGGCTACAAAGATGAGCAAGAATTTAATCGTGAATCTTGGGCGATAAGTCATGAAGGTCATTGGGGTGACCTTATGAGCCAAGTTAGCTTTTCTAGCGTCACTACAACTAATGAAGGAAGATCATTACCCTTCACTGCAAAAGAGCGTGCTGACTTCACCAATCTTTACAATGGTACAGGCAATTACGCAGGCTTATCATTGGATGAGCGCAAAGCACTATCTGGTGAAAAATTCTTACCGCGTCCTGACCGTATAATGGAAAGTCGTCAAGATGTTTTAGATGCAAAGCTCGATATCCCATTAGGCGATCATCAGGTTATTACCGGTATTCAAGTGATTCGCGGTGAACTAGAGGATGGTGTATTTGGTATGTACGGTGATCAATACAAAGCCGGTGAAGTGCAAGAACATAATATGCAGTCTATCTTCGTAGAAGACAACTGGATGCTAACACCAGACTTTACTCTAACCGCAGGTATACGTCTTGATGATCATGATACTTTTGGCGATCAAACAAGCCCTCGCCTTTATGGTGTATACAGTTTAAATAATAATTGGACAGTAAAAGGTGGTGTTAGCACAGGTTATAAAACACCTAAAACCACTGATTTATTCCAAGGTATTACAGGTTTTGGTGGACAGGGAACGAGCCCATTTGTCGGCACACCAGATCTACAACCTGAAACCAGTGTCAGCTCTGAAATTGCCGTTTACTGGCAAGATCCTGTTAAACGCCACAGTTTTAATGCCACCATTTTCCAGAATAACTTCAAAGATAAAATTGCCAGCCAAGGTGACCTAAGTAGTTGTGAAGCAACAGGAGGCGTTGAGCCATGTGCTGATATTGGTAATGGTTGGGAGAGTCTTGGATACGACTCCTTTACTAAAAAGGTGAACATTGATAAAGCTGTCATTGAAGGGATTGAGCTAGCGGGCCGTTATCAAATACGTGAAGACTTAACTTTGCGTGCAAACTACACCTACACAGACAGTGAGCAAAAGAGTGGTTCGCAGAAAGGTTATCCACTAACAGGTACCGCTAAGCACATGATGAACACGTCATTAGACTGGTCTGCCACAGACAAACTGAGCTTGTCTTTAATCGCAGAACTTCGTAGCGATCGTTTCCGTGGCCTAAACAGAAACAATCAAGTAGATGCAGGTAAAGATGGTGACATTTACTACAAGTCTTACGAAGTATTTCATTTAGGTGCGACTTATCGTGTAAATGATGCCGTCACAGTAAATGGCCGCATCAATAACCTACTAGATGAAGACTTCACTAGTCAGTCTGTATCCTTTGAGGACAATGGCGACGGTACTTACGAGGCAACCTACTATGATGACTACAACAACAAAGATAAGGCACGAAATATCTGGTTGAGTGTTAATGTTGCTTTCTAAACCGTTGACTTAGAAATCGCACAAATTAGATTTTCCCTTTAAACCAATAATTGAGTCACTCAATTATTGGTTTTTTTGTTTTCTAAAACTCACTCTGTAAACACTTAGCACCAAACAAAAAAAGCCGTTACGAGATTCCCTCGTAACGGCTTTTTTTATTCATGTCATCTGAACGATATGATTAATCTTGGTTAATAAAGTAATTAACCACATACGCTGGCAGTTCCGCCGCTGGCACGACGATTTGCTCCATGGTGTCGCGGTCACGAACGGTCACTGGTGCGCCTTCTTTTTCGATAGAATCGAAATCGACGGTCACGCAAATTGGCGTTCCGACTTCGTCATGACGACGGTAGCCTTTACCTACGTTGCCTGTGTTTTCATAAAGAATACGACCCAAACCTAATTTTTGAAGCTTGTTTTTAAGCTCTTTTGCCAAAGCAACAATTTCTGGCTTGTTCTTTTTAAGCGGCATAATAGCGACTTTGATCGGCGCTAGGTGCGGCTTAAATTTCAACACGGTACGAGTCGTGCCATTTGGCAACTCTTCTTCGGTATAGGCTTCTGTCATCACCGCCAAAAGACCACGGTCTAAACCGGCAGACGGCTCGATGCAGAAAGGCACTTCCCACTTATTCGCTTCAAGGTCACGGATCGCTAATTTCGCGGTGGAATGCTCGTTCTTTTTCACTTTCGCAGAAAGGCCAAACTCTTCTTGAGCCTTAGTGTGAGAACCCAAATCGTAATCAGTACGGTTCGCTACGCCTTCAAGTTCTTCCAAACCATGTGGAAAACGGTACAAGATATCCACAGTGGCTTTTGAATAATGCGCTAGGTCGTCGCCAGTCACGTATTCAAACTCAATATTTTCTGCCGATAGACCTTGATCCAACCACCACTGCTTACGAGTGCTGACCCAGAAATCGTGCCATTTTTCGTCTTCACCTGGTTTACAGAAGAATTCCAATTCCATTTGTTCAAATTCACGAACACGGAAGATAAAGTTACGCGGCGTGATTTCGTTACGGAAAGATTTACCAATTTGCGCAATACCAAAAGGCAAAGTACGAGAGGTGGAATCTACAACGTTTTTGAAGTTAGTAAAAATACCTTGTGCGGTTTCTGGACGAAGGTAAGTGTAAGACTCTTCGTTGACCATAGGTCCGACGTTGGTTTTAAACATCAAGTTAAAATCGCGAGGCTCTGTGACGTTTGTTGAACCACAGTTATCACACACTTTAATGTCTTTCATGTGATCGGCGCGCATACGAGATTTACATTCGTGGCAGTCGACCATAGGATCGGTAAAAGTATCTTCATGACCCGAGTATTTGTAGACGTGTTTGTTTTGGATAATGGCGGCATCCAATCCTTCTACATCGTCACGCTCGTATACCATGGCACGCCACCAAGCCGCTTTTAGGTTGTTTTTTAATTCAATACCTAACGGACCGTAATCGTAAGCGCCTTGCATACCACCGTAGATTTCACTGCCTTGGAAAATAAATCCGCGACGTTTACACAGGGAAACGAGTTCATCCATTGTTTTAGCTGGCATTTCTAAACACACCTTTAGTCAATTCGTTAATAAAGACATGAAAACCGAAAAGGCATCACGCTTAAGGAAAAGTAATCCAGCATTGTACTCTGTGGTCGTATTTCCCTCAATGGCGATTATTCTCGATACAGGGGCTTTATATCCTCAAGGAATGGGCATTATTACTGGTGTTGCCAGGTAGGTTCCGCTTAAAATAACGCCAAGACTTTTTTATTGCACATTTGCTTTCGAGATCAGGATATTGACCATGCGCACTCCTAATTCCTACTTAACGATAATCCTTGGTGTTTTGGGCATTATTCCCTTCGCCGCTGCGACTTATATAAGTTGGAATAATCATACTTTTCTGGGCTTTTCTGGTTTCACCCTGTTCAGCACCTACAGCGCCGTGATTTTAAGTTTTCTAAGTGGCGCTTTGTGGGGACAATTGATACATAAAGACATTTCGCCCCTGGGTCGCTTCTTATTTATTTCCAGCAATGTATTGGCCTTAGCGGCGTGGGCGTCTTTGTTGATTCACATCCCTAGCTTATCCATTGCGCTTTTGCTGCTTGGTTTTATGAGTGTTTTTTGGGTAGAAGCGCGCACCTTGGTGTTAATACGCTCGCCAAATGCCCGCTATTTGAACATGCGTTTTGTTATCACCATTATCGTTTGTGTGCTGCACCTTGCGATGTTATACCCGCACTACTAACCCACTAATAAAATGATCTGACCCTACGTCAAACCCGTAAAAACAATATGAAAAAATTATTTTTACGGGTCTAAATTATGCTAACAATTTTCTACGATGGTCACTGCCCTTTGTGCGCCGCTGAAATGAACACCCTTCGGTCATTAGACGCCAATAAAAAACTGCAATTAGAAGACATTCACGCCGAGAATTTCAGCAAAAAATTCCCCCACATTGACCCAATCGAAGCGGACAAAGTGCTTCATGGTCAGCTCGATAATGGCCAAATTATCAAAGGCCTCGATGTTACCTGCTTAGCATGGAAATTAGTGGGTAAACATAAATGGATGCAAGTGCTGCGTTGGCCCGTGGTGCGTTTCTTTGCCGACAAAAGCTATTTATTTTTTGCTCGTTATCGCCATCAAATTTCGTCCTTTGTCAGCGGCAAGCCTCGTTGTGAACCCTGTAAAAAAGATGGTTGCGACCTTTAGTTTTTAGCGCATTTTATTCATTGAAAGGAAGTCTCAAATGTCAGATTTTTATGCCCTTGTTATCGGCGCCAGCAGTAAAATTTCCCATGCGGCCATTGCGCAATTTGAACAAAACGATGCCTGTCTTGGGGTGTTTGCTGTGAGTCGAACCGCGCCTGTTGAATCGTTCGACCCAAAGACCCATTGGTTCGAATGCGACTACAGCGAAACCGCCATTCGTCAGGTTTGTAAAGGCTTGATGCCTTTTGCGGGAAAGATAACCAAGGTGTTGATCTGCAATGGAATATTGCACGAAGACAGCATGATGCCAGAGCGTAAATTAGAAGATGTAACAGCCGCTCAGCTAGAGCGAACCTTTCAAGTAAACACCATTATTCCCATGCTTTGGTTAAGCCATATATTGCCCCTGGTAAAAGGTGAAACATCGGCTCAGATTTCGGTGTTCAGTGCACGCATTGGCAGTATTTCAGACAACAAAACCGGCGGCTGGTACAGCTATCGCGCCTCCAAAGCCGCACTCAACATGCTTATTCAGACATGCTCGATTGAGTACGCGCGACGGGCGAAAAACGTCAAACTGATTGCCTTTCATCCGGGCACAACGGACACGCCCTTGTCTAAACCCTTTCAGCGCTCTGTGCCTGAAGGCAAGCTGTTTACTCCTGAATTTGTCGCCACGCAATTGTTGTTCATTATGGACGACGTGGAGATGAACAACAAAGCGACTTACCTAGACTGGAACAACCAAGCGATCACCTGGTGATCACTTGGCTAAACAAAAGTTAAGTAAAAACTAAATCATATCAATGCTTAAGAATAACCGTTTGTCTTCTGCGCTCGCAGCAGGCGAACGGTGAACCATGCCACGACCTAGCGACGTTGGCCATTCGTCCCCTTTCATAATCGCCACATCACCTGCCTGTAAACGATTAATCACTCCTGTGTCACTCAAGCCACTATTAAGATCTGTCGCACGGCCGCCACGACCTAAATGATCTCGAATTACGTGGGCTTCGTGTAGCCATTCACTGCCGGTTCCCGAATAGGTAGACACCATGCGACAAGGAATTTTATCCACATGAAAACGCGGACACATGGCCGACGACAAGGCCGTCAGGCGCACCCCTACTTCCTCAAGGTCAAACAAACAGGCGAACATGTCCACCAGCAAGCCTATGTCAGCTACAAACGCCTCTTTACCATCAGCGTCGGGCAATAAACGGCCTAACAGAGTAGTGATTTTTTCAGAACTTCCTTGGGAGGTATACGAAAAATTAGGCGAGGATACTAACAGCGACTCGGCGTAATCCGACAGTTCACCCAGCGGTCTTTGCCACACTGTCATACCAATACTGGGGTTATAAATATCGCCAAACACATCCTGATCAGGCGACTTCGCCACGCTCAAAAGCCCAACCGCCTGATCCGAATCTATCGCACTTTGCACATTCGCTTGCATTGTCTCTCACCTTATTCACGTCATCATGATTGCTATAAATAAATGATATGTTATAACAAAACATAAATAAAGCTATTAGACGTTACCAGCAAGCCAGTGCATGGAAGCTACTTCAGTAAAGGATCGTCTTTTGGAAGCAGTTTTTGAATCCATAACGCCAGCTTGTGCTTCATGCTTGGCAAGTCTTCTTTGTCTGCAGGTAGAGCAACAATCAATTTATCCAATACCAACAAACGGTAAATGGCTTCGGTTTTTTCATTCGCCGACATGGTGGCCGAAAAGCCTTCGTAACCGCGTTTTAAGGCGTAATTTTCTCCCACTTGAATGGCTTTTTTGCTCAATGCAATTTCGTTTTTTATCTTTTTCATGCTGTTCCTTAAAAATACACAGATCGCGACGACAGGCTAAAACAAGATTGTCGACACATTCACTATTCGATTGACGAACGCCTACGCTGAAACTGTATCAGCTTTTTGCCTTCATCCCAGCCGTTATCGAGTTTCTATCGATAAAAATACAGAAAAATCAGAATTTTAGCTCAAAAAAGACCCTGTTAAACACAAAACACTACGACTAAAGAAGTATAAGAAAATCCAATATTGTCGACAATCTAACTTGATAATTCCCGAATAGACGGCTATAAAGAGATACATTGTCAACAATCATTAGGTTTTCACCGTTATGAGCATTCCTGTTTCAAGCCATTTAGTGTCTTTAAGGTCCGCTACCTTATCCGAAGACATTGCTCAGCAATTGAGTAGTGCCATTGTCAAAGGCGATATACCTCAAGGCAGTAAAATTTCGGAGCCAGAATTGGCCAAGCAATACGGCGTGTCTCGCGGGCCACTTCGGGAAGCCATTGTGAAACTCGAAGGCCTCGGCTTAGTCACTCGTACCGCCAATGTGGGCGCTCGAGTGATTCAGCTCAACCTGCAAGACATGCTCGACACCTTTACCATGCGCGAAGCCCTAGAAGGCATGGCCGCTCGATTGGCCGCCGACACCATGCCCGCCAGCGAAGTGAACAACTTATACGACTTGCTCGACAAGCACCAAGCTCATTTAGATGACAACCAAGACGAACATTATTTGCAACAAGGCGGCAACGACGATTTTCATCTACGCATTATTCACGCCAGCCAAAATGCCAAATTGATTCGTTTATTAACCGAAGAATTGTACTCGGTGATTCGCATGTATCGCCGACATACCGCCGACCAGCGCAGCGATCCACGTCAAGCATTGCGAGAACACAGAGCGATTTTAGACGCCATCGCCAACCACGAAGGGGATCTGGCCGAGCTACTCATGCGTCGACACATCAGCCGCGCCAGCCAGTTATTGAAGCAAGCCATGGAACACAGTGAACGCGCTTCTCACTAAGCCTTTTATTCCCCATATCAACCATACGAAAACAAACAATAAGAGAGGACAGTATGACAACAGCTTCACCAGGTGCACGTTTTCGACACGCCGTCGCCACTCAATCACCTTTGCAAGTGGTGGGCGCGGTTAATGCCTATTGCGCCATGATGGCCGAACAAGCGGGTCATCATGCTGTTTATTTATCTGGCGGTGGCGTGGCAAACGCCTCCTACGGCTTACCCGACCTTGGTATGACAGATTTACACGATGTGTTGGAAGATGTGCGCCGTATCACTTCAGCATCTAATTTGCCCTTGCTGGTCGACATAGACACTGGATTTGGCGGCGCTTTCAACATCGCTCGCTCTGTTCAGCAGATGGAAAAAGCCGGCGCGGCGGCGGTGCACATTGAAGATCAGGTGCAACAAAAGCGCTGCGGTCATCGCCCTAATAAAGCCATTGTGAGCCAAGCGGAAATGGTCGACCGCGTTAAAGCCTGTGTCGACGCCAGAACCGATGACGACTTCGTCATCATGGCACGCACCGACGCCCTTGCTGTGGAAGGCATGGAATCGGCCATCGAACGCGCCATTGCCTGCGTAGACACTGGGGCTGACATGATCTTCCCAGAAGCCATGATCACCTTGGAGCAATACAAAGAATTCGTCGCCGCGGTAAAAGTGCCGGTGCTGGCCAACATCACCGAATTTGGCGCCACGCCCTTGTTTAGCAAAGCCGAGCTGGCCAGCGCAGGCATCGATCTAGTGCTCTATCCGTTAAGCGCTTTTCGCGCCATGAATAAAGCCGCGCTGAATGTGTACCAGCACCTATTGCAAGACGGCCACCAGCGCAATGTGATCGACACCATGCAAACCCGCAACGAGCTGTACGAATTTTTGAACTACCACGAATACGAGGACAAACTAGACGCTCTCTTCTCGACAAAATAATAGACAACCAAATAACACACGACAAAATACCGTTTTCATCAAGATTCTCACTAAAAATAACAATGGAGAACATTATGACTAAAGTACTTTCAGGCGCCGGATTACGCGGCCAAAGCGCAGGCCAAACCGCATTGTGTACGGTCGGCAAAGCCGCTGCCGATTTAACCTATCGTGGTTACGACATCGACGTACTGGCCGACAAAGCCAGCTTTGAAGAAGTGGCTTATTTATTACTGTATGGCGCTTTGCCAAACCGTCATCAATTGCATGATTACGAACAAAAGCTGATGAGCTTACGCCCCTTGCCCGACGAGCTCAAAGCCGTCTTAGAGTTGATTCCGAAAACCGCCCACCCAATGGATGTGATGCGCACCGGTTGCTCTTTTTTGGGCAATATCGAGCCAGAACTGCCCTTTGACAAGCAGCCTTCTCTGGCCTTACATGCCGCTGATCGACTGGTTGCCACGCTGCCTGCCATGGTCGTTTATTGGTATCGTTTTAGTCACGATGGGGTGCGTGTCAATACTCACAATGCGCAGGTGCCTTCGTTAGCTGGACACTTTTTAACCATGCTGCACGACGAAGCCCCCAGCGAATTGCACACACAAGTGATGAACGCTTCGCTGATCCTATACGCTGAACATGAATTTAACGCTTCCACCTTTACCGCCCGGGTGTGTGCGTCGACTTTATCTGACCTGCACTCGTGCATAACCGGCGGTATCGGCAGCTTGCGTGGACCTCTGCATGGTGGCGCCAATGAAGCGGCGATGGACATGATAGAGCCTTGGCAATCCGCTGATGAAGCCGAAACGGAGCTGATGAAAAAGCTGGCTAACAAAGAAACCGTAATGGGCTTTGGCCATGCCATTTACAGCGAGCGAGACCCGCGCAACGATGTCATCAAGAAGTGGTCGAAAAAACTCAGCGATGCCGTTGGCGACGAATATTTATACGCGGTGTCTGAACGTTGCGAAGAAGTCATGTGGCGGGAGAAAAAACTCTTTTGTAATGCCGATTTCTTCCACGCCAGTGCCTACCGCTTTATGGGCATTCCGACCAAATTATTCACGCCCATTTTTGTCTGTTCTCGTGTCACTGGCTGGGCCGCGCACGTCATGGAACAGCGCAGCAATAACCGCATCATTCGCCCTAGCGCTGATTACATTGGGCCAGATCACACGAACTGGGTCGACATAGACCAGCGTCCATAACACAACAAACGCCAAACATTTCATCATTAATATTTAAAAGGGAAGACAATGAGCAACAACGTAGATGTAAATAACCGCCCAGATTATGACCAAGTTATTCAGGACATCGCAGACTATGTGATCAACTTTAAAGTCGACAGCCAAGAAGCCCTCGACACCGCACGAAATTGTTTAATGGATACCCTCGGCTGTGGTTTATTAGCCCTGCGATTTCCAGAATGCACCAAGCATTTGGGCCCTGTTGTACAAGGCACTGTGGTGCCCAACGGCGCACGCGTACCCGGCACGTCCTTGTCGCTAGACCCTGTGAAAGCGGCGTGGGACATCGGCTGCATTATTCGCTGGCTGGATTACAACGACACCTGGCTGGCGGCAGAATGGGGTCACCCTTCTGACAACCTAGGCGGCATTTTGGCGGTGGCGGATCACCTTTCTCAGGTGCGTTTGTCCAATGGTGAAAGCCCTCTTACTATGCGCGAAGTACTCGACGCCATGGTCATGGCGCACGAAATACAAGGCGTTATAGCGTTAGAAAACTCGTTTAATCGCGTCGGTTTGTGCCACGTTTTATTGGTGCGCGTGGCCTCGGTGGCCGTGGTAACCAAGATGATGGGTGGCGACCGCGAGCAAATTATGGCGGCTATCTCACAAGCTTGGGTCGATGGTTCGGCACTGCGCACTTATCGCCATGCGCCGAACGCAGGGTCGCGTAAATCCTGGGCCGCAGGGGATGCCACTTCACGTGCCGTACGTTTGGCCGACATGGCCATGCGTGGTGAAATGGGCATTCCGAGCGTACTTACCGCGCCACAATGGGGCTTTTACGACGTGTCTTTTTCGAAAACCAACAAAGACCAAGCCATCAAGCCCGATGAGCAACGCCAGTTTTCTTTCTCGCAGGATTACGACACCTACGTGATGGAAAATATCTTGTTTAAGATTTCCTTCCCAGCGGAATTCCATGCACAAACCGCTGCCGAAGCCGCGGTGACTTTGCACCCGCAGGTAAAAGATCGTTTGGCCGACATCGATAAGATCGTCATTCGTACCCACGAATCAGCGATTCGTATCATTTCCAAATCGGGCCCATTGGCCAACGCCGCCGACCGCGATCATTGCTTACAATACATGGCCGCCGTACCTTTGGCGTTTGGTAACCTCATTGCCGAACATTATGAAGACGACTTTCACGCCGCTAATCCCATCATTGATGAGTTGCGTGACAAAATGGACATCGTTGAAGACCCGCGCTTCACTGCGGAATATTTGGAAGCCGACAAACGCTCTATCGCCAACGCCATTCAAGTCTTTTTTAAAGACGGCAGCCACACCGATGAAGTCGCCGTGGAATACCCGTTAGGACACCGTCGCCGTCGCGAAGAAGGCATCCCTTTGTTAGAGCAAAAATTCAAAAACAACTTGGCGACGCGTTTTCCCCATCGTCAATGCGAGCAGATTTTCACCTTGTGCAAAGACCAAACCGCATTAGAAAACACACCGGTGAATCGCTTTATGGACTTGTTCGTCATCGCTTAATCCTCAGGGTCGCAGTATCATACTGCGACCCTGAAAAGAGCGAATGTACTTGTATGCCTAACAACCATCGTCATTGTTATCTGTTATCCGGCTCGCCTGACAAGGTGCTGTCGGATTTTCTTTTTCTCAGCCAAAATTTGGCTTCGCCGCTTGTGGTGGCACAAGATATCAGTCACTACGAAGGCGATTCTCACCGATTCTCGACGTGCGCTTTCAAACAGGTTCGCCAACATCTAGGCCGAACCCACGATGCGATTTTGTTGGACTTAACCCAGGGTGTGTCTGCCAGCGCATTGGCTATTTTAGCGGGCACGGTTCGCGGTGAGGGGCTCTTTGCCATCGCTTTGCCAGAGCAAGACTGGCTGACGACAACGGATCACGACCTTGCCCGTTACCTGCCTTGGCCTTTGGAACCCGAGCAAGTGACCTCCTATTTCAAACACTATCTTAACGACTGCCTGCACCGCAGCGATTCGCCTTTTCAACCGATTACATCAAGTACATTAACCCCCTTGCCCGCGCTGACATCCACCGATGCGCGAGCGCCACTCACCACAGAGCAAGCTCACGCTCAGTCCGCTTTGCTCATGGCTGACGCCGGGGCGTATGTGCTTATTGCCCCACGCGGCCGTGGTAAATCCACCCTGCTGGGCGATACCTTGGCGACATTAATACAAGCGGGCAAACGAGTAGCCATTACCGCACCAAACCAAGAAGCCATTACCACTCTAAAGCAGCGCTTTTCTCACCTGATGACGGCATCACAAACAAAAGCCGAACTGCCCTTTTTCGCCCCAGACGCGCTAGAGCACTCCACCAATCACTGGGATTACCTGTTCGTAGATGAAGCGGCCATGTTGCCTTTGCCCATGCTAAAAGCCATGAGTAAACTGGCAGATCATACTGTGTTTAGCACCACAGATTATGGCTATGAAGGCGCGGGGAAAGGTTTTGGCTTGCGCTTTTGTCGCTATTTAACCGAGCAAAAAAGCCCTCAGCAGCATGCCTTGCAGCGCTTAACTTTAGACACTCCGATTCGATGGGGGGGAAATGACCCACTAGAACATTGGCTCAATAACACCCTCTTTTTAACGGATGAAAACGCCACGCCAACAGCGCTTATTTGGCCTGAAAAACGGCCAAGCTATCATGCTTTTTCCACGTCAGATTGGTTATCACAAAGCAAACAATTGGCCGACACTTTTCGCCTACTAGTCAGTGCTCACTATCAAACATCGCCTGATAACCTAAGATGGATGCTCGATGACCCATCGGTTACCAGCTACCTTGCTACTGCCAATCACCAGCTAAATTGCGTGGCCATTGTGACCGAAGAAGGCAACCTACCTGATGAACTGAGTCAGGCGGTTATGCAAGGCACAAGGCGCCCAAGGGGTCATTTGCTGCCACAATCCTTGCTGGCTCACGAAGGGCTCAAGGACGCAGGTCGCTATCGGTACTGGCGTATTAGTCGCATTGCCACCAACCCAGAAAGACAACAGCAAGGTCACGCCAGTCGATTGCTTGATCATATTGCGCAGAACGCTCAGTCTAGATGCGACTTTTTATGCACCAGCTTCGCAGCCACGCCCGACGTAGTGGCGTTTTGGCTGAAAAATGGCTATCGACCGATTCGACTCGGTACTGCCAAAGACCAAGCCAGCGGCAGCTATTCTTTGATGATGATAAAGCCCCTTAACGAAATGGCCGCCTTATTAGCAGACCAATGGCAAGGGCACTTTATCGAGCAATTCTCGCTCAATATCTTACTGCAATACCCTGACTTAGCCACGGAACTGATTATGCTAATAATGGCGTCATCGACCCACAACATCCCTCCCTTGGCTACGCTTTCTTCACAAGACCGACACGATTTAACCTTGTTTATGAGTCACCATCGACCCTTTGACAGCCTTCGCCCTGTGCTATTCAAAGCGGCATTAAATATGGCACAAGCTCAACAATTACAGCCCGACAACCCGATGCATCGGTTATTTTTAGAAGCGGCACTTGGCCGACACACCGAGGCTTCTCGCCACGCCGCGGGACTATCCGGGAAAAAAGCCATGATGTCGGCAATAAAACAGTTATTAGCCGAGGCTTTTTAGAAAATCGTCAATGGGTGAAAATCCACCCATTGATAAAATAATCATGTGTGTAATTCCCCCTATTAGGTGACGTTAGAACAAAACACCCACAAGTCATTGTTGATTTTTCCTATATAAATCATACCGTTAACAATTTATTAAAGACTTGGCACAAATTGTGTAAACACTCTAACCAAGCACACCTGTTTTGCTCTGCCTAATGTTTCTGTGTCACACAGTTTTCTGGGCTAAAAACCAGGTAAACAATAATAATTCAGTTTTTGGAGTCTTATAAAAATGAAAAAAATCAGCCTTGCTCTGACCTCGTTAGCACTTGCCCTTTCAGCTGGAACCGCTGTTGCAAACTGTGATTCTGGTGAGCGTGTTGTAAAATTCAGCCACGTAACCGGTGGTACTACTCACCCTAAAGTGGTTGCAGCCAATAACTTTGCGGATCGTGTTAACAAAGAAATGAACGGCAAATTGTGTGTAGAAGTCTTCCCTAACTCTACTTTATTTGGCGATTCTAAAGAGCTTGAAGCCCTTCTTCTTGGCGACGTTCAGTTACTTGCACCGTCTCTTTCTAAGTTTGGTTCTTATACCGACAAATACGGTGTGTTCGATCTTCCTTTCATCTTTAAAGACATGGATCACGCGATTCGTTTCACTAAGACACCTGAAGGCAAAAAATTATTGTTAGAAATGGACGAATACGCAGGCTTCGTTGGTCTAGGTTACTGGATGTCTGGTATGAAGTACTTCTCTGCTAACAAACCACTATTGGTCCCTAGCGACGCTGAAGGCATGAAATTCCGCGTGCAAACGTCTGACGTAGCAAAACAAATGATTGCCGCTATGGACGCTTCTCCACAAGCCATGGCGTTCTCTGAAGTATACGGTGCCTTGCAAACCGGCGTGGTAGATGGTCAGGAAAATACCTGGTCTAACATCTACACGAAGAAATTCTACGAAGTACAAGACAGTGTCACAGAAACCAACCACCAGTTGCTGGCCTACTTGTTCATGACCTCCTCTGAGTTCCTATCCAGCCTTCCAGCTGCTGATCGCGCCCAGTTTATTCAAATCGCGGATGACGTGACTCAAGAAGCGAACTTGAATGTAAAAGCCGCTGAAGCAGCCAACCGCGCCAACATTCTGAAAGCAGGCGGTAAAATCAACACCCTTACCCCAGCGCAACGCCAAGAATGGGTCGATACTATGAAGCCTGTTTGGAGCCAATTTGAGCGTTACATCGGTAAAGATTTGATCGACGCTGCCGCTGGCGCGTAATTCAAATTCTACCTTGCAGTTAGCTGACCCAAACGGGTCAGCTTTTTGTTGTCTGATTAGGAGACCCCCATGGCACTTTGGCCACATCTGTATTTATTGGTTTTTATTATTATCCTTTGGGTGCTCGAAAAGCTGTTCCCAAAAGTCATGGAGCGAGCTGAAGAAAACCTGTTAATCATCGTCATTTCTTCCATTATGGCGGTGTCCTTCGGGCAAGTCATTGCACGCTATGGTTTTAACACGGGCTGGGACGCAGCGTTAGAATTCAACACAGTTGCCTTCTCTTGGTTAATCCTATTGGGCATGAGTTACGGTATCAAAACCGGCTTACATCTGGGTGTCGACATCGTCTTAAATGCCGTGCCCAAACCGGTTGCCAAAGGCTTGTCTTTGTTTGGCGCCGCGGCCGCTATGCTTTACGGCTTAATTTTGTTGGATTCTACTTGGTTGGCCATGCTGGGCATCGATGTCAGTGGCGGTGCGATTGAGTATTGGCAAAAAATGTACAAAATTGGCATCGGATCAAATGAACTACGTTATCCAGAATTTATACAAGAAATGTTTGGTTTGCGTCCTCGTGTGCATCGTTGGATCGTTCTGGTTATTTTGCCAATCAGTTTGGCGTTGCTTTCTTACCGTTCTTTGCAGGCCTTTATCGACATCGCACGTGGCAAACGTGGCATGTTGATCAGTGGTCATGAAGCGCAAGAACTTGTCGAAGAAAACAAAAACGTCTTAAAAGACTAGCCGCAGGAGCGTTATTGTGGAATCTATTATTCTCTTTTCATTGGTACTCGTGCTGCTGTTTGTTGGCTTGCCGGTGGGTATCTCGTTGGGCTTATCGTCCATCTTGTTTATTACCTTTTTCTCCCACGACTCTTTGTCGTCGGTGGCGATCTCTTTGTTTGGCGCTGGGCAGCACTACACCCTGTTGGCGATTCCATTCTTTATCATCGCTTCTTCTTATATGTCGACGGGCGGTGTGGCGAAGCGTTTGATTAACTTTGCCATTGCCAGTGTCGGTCACTTTCGTGGTGGCTTGGCGATGGCGTCTGTATTGGCTTGTATGATGTTTGCTGCCCTATCTGGGTCTTCTCCTGCAACAGTCGTGGCCATTGGTACCATCGCCATTGCTGGTATGACGCAAGTGGGCTACTCAAAAGAATTTGCGGCGGGCATTATTGCCAACGCTGGCACCTTGGGCATTTTGATTCCACCTTCTATCGTGATGGTGGTGTACGCCGCTTCTGTTGATGTGTCTGTAGGTCGTATGTTCTTGGCAGGGGTCATTCCCGGTTTAATGGCGGGCGGTATGTTGATGCTGGCCATCTACGTGGTCGCTCGTATCAAAAAGCTACCAGCAGAAGAATGGAAAGGCTTCGGTCATTTGGTTCGTGGCGGTAAAGACGCTGGCTGGGGCTTGTTCCTTGTTGTCATCATCATGGGTGGTATTTACGGCGGTGTATTCACACCAACGGAAGCCGCGGTTGTGGCGGCGGTTTACTCCATGTTCATCGCGCTGTTTGTTTACCGCGATATGGGGCCATTAAAAGGCCAAACTTGGACCAACGACAACGACGCACCTCACGCTCGTGTTGGTTTTAACGGCATGGTATACGGCGTGTCTTTTTTCCTCGTGTGGGAAATCATGTCTTTCTTCGTATTTGCCGACAGCGAAACTGTCACTGGCGGCGATCGAGCTACTTGGGGCGCCATCATGTCAGTGGCCTTGGCGATTTTCTATGTGTACAAACGTTCGAGTAAACTAGAGCAATCTATCGGTACTTGTATTGCAGCCGGTCTACCGATCTGGGGTCGTAACTTATCGATGATGTTACGCGGCTTCTTCCCTTCTTTGTTTGGCGAAGAATCTCGTAAAGTCATGCTAGAAGGCACTAAGACGACCATCATGTTGATGTTCATCATTGCCAACGCCTTGTTGTTCGCACACACCTTGTCTGCAGAACGTATCCCACAAATGATCACCGAATGGATGTTAGGCGTCGGCTTTAACTGGTTTACCTTCCTAGTTGCGGTGAACATCTTGCTATTGATCGGTGGTCAGTTCATGGAGCCATCGGGTCTATTGGTTATCGTAGCGCCGGTTGTGTTCCCGATTGCGATGGAACTGGGTGTTGACCCAATTCACCTAGGTATCATCATGGTGGTCAACATGGAAATTGGTATGATCACACCGCCGATTGGTTTGAACCTCTTTGTGACATCCGGGATCACCGGCATGAGCTTAGCTCGCGTGGTCAAAGCCGCAATGCCATTCGTATTGGTATTGATGGTGTTCTTGGTGATGGTGACTTACATTCCGGCACTGTCTACCGCGTTACCATACAGCATCATGGGGCCAGAAATCGTTCAATAACGATTTCTGTTCTGCAAATAGTTATAAAGTTTGGCGCCCGCAAGGGCGCTTTTTTTTTTGGCTTACAAATCAAAATTGGTGGGCATCACCACCACATCACGAATGGTCACACCCCGTGGGCGGGTCAACATGAAGATCAAAATATCGGCGATTTCACTGGCCTCGACTAAACTGCCATTGGCCTTCGCTTCGGCCAACTTTTCTTCTGGCCAATCAGCCAATAAAGAAGTGACGACAGGCCCAGGCGACACAGAACCAATGCGTAAACCGTCTTTGAATACCTGACGACGTGTGGTTTGCACAAAGCAATTAATCGCCCATTTCGACGAGGCGTAAACAGGCTCCCACGGCGTAGGATAGTGCGCTGCTAACGAGCTGGTCACCAAGATATCGCCGGTTTTTCGAGCGGCCATGTGAGGAATCACATCACGCACGTTTTTCATCACCACATTGACGTTCAAATTCATCATGCGATCTATGTCATCGGGGTCGGCATCAACCAAGTCACCGCCCACATAAAGTCCAGCATTGGCGTGAAAAATATCAATCACTCCCACCTGCTCTAAAATACGTGGAATCAATTGCTTACAGGCTTGGGCATCCAATAAATCGATGACCAAGGGCACCGCCGCGTCTCCGTGTTTATCGCAAATGGCCTGCAACGCCGCTTCGTCACGGTCAACAAACACCACGGTGGCACCTTCGGCGATCATAGCTTCAGCACTAGCCAAGCCAATACCCGATGCCGATCCTGTGACCACAGCCACTTTTCCCTTTAATTGCGCTGACATATTTCATCTCTTTTTGTTGTTGAATAGAAGGTTATTGCTTATAAATGTCTTTGTCTAAACCGTATTTTCGCATCTTGTCATATAGGGTTTTGCGCGGTAGACCAAGGGCATCCATGGTGTCTTTGATTGAACCTTTTTGACGCATGAGTTCTTGTTCTAACAGGGTTTTTTCAAAGCGTTCCAGCTGCTCCGGCAAAGTCATCACACCTGGGTTATTTTCGTTGATAATGATCTGGTCAAACTCAAACGAGCCCGCCTCACCCATCAATACATAACGCTCGGCCAAATTACGCAATTCGCGTACATTACCCGGCCAATCGTAGCTTAACAAACTGTGCATGCGCGCCGCTGACAAGGCTTCCGATTCGCGCTTGTACTGAGCAATGGCTATTAGACAAAAATGCTGCCACAACAAAGAAATATCGTCTTTGCGCTCCCGAAGCGGTGGAATGTCCACTCGAACCACATTGAGTCGATAATACAAATCTTCCCGAAAAGTGCCGCCCTCGCTCAACTGCTTTAAATCCACCTTGGTGGCGGCCAAAATACGCAAATCTAGGTCGATGGCGGTATTTGAGCCCAAGCGTTCCAAACGACGTTCTTCGAGCACCCGCAATAAACGAATCTGCATCGACATGGGCATGCTTTCAATTTCATCGAGAAACAGAGTGCCGCCATTAGCGTGTTCCAACTTACCAATGCGTTGAGTTTTCGCGTCGGTAAACGCGCCTTTTTCATGGCCAAACAGTTCCGACTCCATAATTGAGTCAGGCACAGCGCCGCAATTAATTGCCACAAACGCACGGCCGCGGCGTGAACTGTGTTCGTGAATATAGCGCGCCACCAGCTCTTTTCCGGTACCAGTTTCCCCCTGGATCAAGATGTCGGCCCCCGTATCCGCCACATGCAACAAAGCTTGACGCAAACGATGGATGCCTGGTGTATTGCCGATAATGCGTGGACCTGGTGCATTTTGTGCCGCCAATTCTAGGCGTAGATGGCGGTTTTCTAAGGTCAGCTGGCGCTTTTCCGATGCACGTCGCACTACTTCTAAAAAGTCTTCATTGGAAAAGGGTTTTTCAATAAAGTCGTAAGCGCCATCACGAATCGCACTAACCGCCATACTGATGTCACCGTGTCCGGTGATCAGAATAAAAGGGATCTCGGCGTCGATTTTCTTCACCTCTTCAAACAACTCTAAGCCGCTTTTACCGGGTAAATTGATGTCACTCACGATGACGCCAGACCAATCCAGAGAGAGTTTTTCCATCACGCCTTGCGCCGAGGCAAACTCCACTACATCAAAATCTTCGAGCTGCAGAGTTTGAGAAATGGCCATGCGAACCGCTTGTTCATCGTCGATAAGTATGACTTGTTTACTGTCTGACATTAGATTTCCTTATGAGGCGCGTTGGATGATAGGGCTTGATGATCAAAACGGGGCAAGCAAACGCAAAACTTAGCACCACCCGACGAGGCATTTTCTGCATAAATGCGGCCTCCCATGGCCTCCACAATACGTTGACTGATGGATAAGCCCAAGCCAAGTCCAAGCCCTGACGATTTGGAGGTAAAGAAGGGTTCGAATAAGTGTTTAATCGCTTCTTCGCTCAGACCATTGCCCGAGTCTTCAACACTAATAATAATATTATCGTCCACTAAACCTTGCTCAATCGACACCTGACCAGACTTATCGGAGGCTTCTAAAATGGCGTCGGCGGCGTTGGCCAATAAATTTACCAACACTTGCTCCAAAAACACCATATCGCCTTTGACAATAAAACCTTGGTCTTCTTTTACCACTAGCTCAATACCCACTTCTTTAAAGCGGGGATTCATAATTTTCAACGCCCCCACGATGGCTGTTTGCACGGCGATCGGCCCTTGTTGCACGTCGCCTTTACGGGCAAAGACTTTAAATCGCGCGATGATGTCCCCCATGTGGTGACCTAACTGGCTGATGTGCTGTAAGTTCGCATGGGCTTGCTCGTATTGACCACGATCTAAGAACTTCAAACCATTGCCGGCAAACGCTCGAATGGCGGTCAGTGGCTGATTTAATTCGTGATTTAATCCAGCTGTTAGTTGCCCCAACACGGCCAATTTTGCGGTTTGAATCAGCTCTCTTTGGGTGCCTTTGTGTTCTTCGATTTCATGGCGCAAACGCGTGTTGGCTTCTTCCAACTCAAAGGTACGTTCTCTTACTCGTTCTTCTAACTCAATCCGAGCCTGAGTAATGTCTTGTTCATAACGTTTGCGCTCGGTCATATCGTGGAAGGTCACCAAATAACTCAAGCGCTTCGGCAACTGCATTTCACACATGGCCATTTCCACCGGCACCGACATTTGATCTGAGTAACACAAATGCCCTTCTTTGGTTTGCACCTTGATGCCTAAATCAAGGGTGGCATCGACTAATTCTTGCTGAATCGACGGCGTCGGTAATACCGCCTCATCGGCTTGAAATAGTCGATGCAGCGGCTGACCAACCAAGGGCGCCAGCGGCTTGCCGACGAGTTTTTCAACCGCGGGGTTAAAAGACTCTATTTTATGATGCTCGTCCAGAGTCACTAAACCGGCTTGGGTATTCTGGATCACTTCACGTATGTAAGCCTGATTGTGGCGAGTCATCTCATTGGCATCGGATCGCTCGCGCAACATACGTTGGCGTAAAGCGGCCAACCCAAATAACAGGGCGGTGATCATAGCACCACCGGTAAAAATGGTTCGCCACAACGAAATGTCTTCGTTAATGGTTTTTAACGGCGCCAGTATGGAAATTTGAAAACCCAATAGATGAATGGGTCGACTCATGCGTAAAAAGGACACGCGTTCTAACTTTGCCGTACCACTGTTGGCGGTGTTTTCCAGCACATCGACAATTTGCGTTTTCTCGTCGAAAGGGGTTTGGTAGACAATGGCCAGCTTCTCGATGTACTTGCCTAAATAGCGCTGGGAATCGGCAATGCGTTGCAATTCATCGTACGACAACTCACCCAATACACGATACAACCAGTTAGGCTTTGAACTGCTAAACACAATACCGTCTGGGTCAAGCAATAAAAATTCGTAGCTTTGGTTGGCAAAGCGCTTTTCAAACTGAGTGAGATCCACCTTCACCACAGCGATACCAATGATGGTGTCCCTGTCATAAACAGGATAAGAAAAATAATAGCCGCGACGATTCGACATGGTGCCCAAGGCATAATAGCGCCCGGGGCGTCCTTCAATCGCATCTTGAAAATAGGGACGAAAGGCAAAGTTACGCCCCACAAAGCTCGTTTTCTCCCGATAATTCGACGCCGCGATGGTCAGCCCATCGGTGTTAAGAATGTAACTGTCCGACGCTTCCGTAATGCGGTTGATTTGTTCCAGCTCTCGGTTAAGCTGCTGAATGCCTGCCTCGGTGCCTTCTCGCAAGGCCGTTTTAACACGATCATTCGACGCCAACAGGGTCGGCATATGTTGATACTTGGCAATGGCACTTTCTAATACATTGGCCAGTTGATTGAGCTGCTCGAAGGAGTCGATGCGTAAGGTCTTGATTTGCTGATACTTTAACGCTTCGCCCCCTTTCCAGATAGACAGTACAATAACGATGAAAGCGATTGCATACAGCCAAATAGGGTGATGTTGTGCCGAAGTTCGCACACTGTTCCAACGATACGCTTCGTGGTTTGCTTTCATTGCCTATTCGACCTTTATTATTGTATGTTCTGTCGTTATTTAAGCACGACCATGGGCAAAGGGTAACACCTCTGAGATGTGGTTTTTTTGGCACAGCAGCATCAACAAGCGATCCACTCCTAATGCCACACCTGCGCAGTCTGGTAAGCCTTGTTCTAATGCTTTAATTAAGCGCTCATCAAACTGTCGATCGGCTAATTTCATGCTCTGTCGAGCCACCTTGTCTTGCTCAAACCTCTGCGCCTGCTCTTTCGCATCGGTTAGTTCATGGTAGCCATTGGCCAATTCCATGCCTTGCCAATACAATTCAAACCGTGCGGCGACTTTATGACCTTGCTCGTCACTGTGAACTTTCGCCAACGCCGCTTGAGACGCCGGATAACTGTGAATAAAACAGGGGGTATAGCGACCAATAGCCGGTTCCACCACGCTGGCAAATAATAGCTCTAATAGCGTATCGCGATCTTCTTCTTGCAAGCCATATTCTGTGTGATCATGAGCCGTTTGCTGTAGTTGTAATAAGGTCGCGCTAAATGGGTCTAAACCAGTATGGCGTAAAAAAGCCAGCTGATAACTTAAGCGCTCACAAGACAAACGAGCGTCGTCTAAGACATAAGCCAACAAGGCTTGAATCTCGTCCATTAATTGCCAGTGATCTAAACCAACCCGATACCATTCCAGCATAGTGAATTCAATACTGTGACGACGCCCTATTTCTTCCGCTCGAAACACCTTACCCAATTGATAAATAGAACCTGCGCCGGCACAAAGTAAACGCTTCATAGCGAATTCTGGCGACGTTTGCAGGTAATAGGTTACATCTTGCCCTTGGGAACGGATTTGACTGGTCAGCACTTCAATATGCGGATCGGTAATGCTGGCCAAAGACAAGCATTGAGTATCCACCTCCATCACGCTTCTTTCATCAAAAAAACGGCGTATCGCAGCAAACAGCGTGGCTCGCTTTTGTAAAACAGACAGATCGGCACTGGGTTGCCATAGAGAAGCGTCGTACATCATGGGTACTCTGAAAAATAAATCGCATGATAACAAATACTGGGGGAGATATTCAGCCTACTCCGAGGCGAGCACGGTATTGAGAAAATAAATGCAGGGAATGTTATGTACAAAAAAGCAGGCTCTAGGCCTGCTATTGGAATAAAGGGAAGATGACAGAATGAACTTAGAAGTCTAATGCATCCGCATCGTCTTCTACTTCTGCGTTTTTCGCTTTTTTCGTGCTCGACTCAGCTTTGCCGCCAGCTTCAGCTTTCGCCGCTGTGTCGTCTTTGTCTTCTGCTTTGCCTTTTTTAGGCAGTAAGGCTTCACGCACTTTTGCTTCGATTTCTGTCGCAATATCAGGGTTATCCGCTAAATACTGAGCCGCATTGGCCTTACCTTGACCAATTTTACTGCCGTTGTAAGCATACCAGGCACCGGCTTTATCAACGAAGCCTTGCTTGACACCCAAGTCGATGATTTCACCCATACGGTAAATACCCGCACCGTACATAATCTGGAATTCAGTTTGCTTAAACGGTGGTGCAATCTTGTTTTTCACCACTTTTACTCGGGTTTCATTACCAATGACTTCGTCACCTTGTTTCACTGAACCAATACGACGGATATCCAAACGAACAGAAGAGTAAAATTTCAGCGCGTTACCACCTGTGGTGGTTTCTGGACTGCCAAACATGACACCAATTTTCATACGAATTTGGTTAATAAAGATAACCAAACAGTTAGCGCTTTTAATTGAGCCGGTAAGCTTACGCATGGCTTGCGACAACAAACGCGCCTGTACACCAACAGAAGAACTACCCATTTCGCCTTCAATTTCAGACTTAGGAACCAAGGCGGCAACGGAATCGACAATCACCACGTCTACACTGTTTGAACGCACCAACATGTCAACGATTTCTAGCGCTTGCTCACCTGTGTCTGGTTGTGAAATCAACAAGTCTTCAATGTTAACGCCTAATTTTTCTGCATAAGAAGGATCAAGCGCATGCTCCGCATCGATAAACGCACAGGTTTTACCTTGCTTTTGTGCCTCGGCAATCACACTCAACGTCAGCGTGGTTTTACCGGAAGATTCTGGTCCGTAGATTTCACAAATACGACCATAAGGAAGACCACCAGCCCCTAGCGCAATATCCAAACCCAATGAACCGGTCGATACGGTATCGATGTCTAGCTTAGCGCCTTCGCCCATCTTCATGATGGCACCTTTACCGAATTGACGCTCAATTTGGGACAGCGCTGCGTCGAGCGCCTTTTTCTTGTTGTCTGCGATAGATGACATATTGGAATCCTTGTGACTAATTTTCGTTGTTGGTAACTCTAGCGGAGTTTTAGGTTAATCTCAAGAAATACTGTATATAAAAACAGTATTATTTTTCGTTTGATTTGAGCATTTTTTGAACGCCATTTAACGCTGCTAACACAGTGGCCTCTCTGACCGATTGTCGATCACCTAAAAACTGAAAACGCATGGTTTTGGCATCACAACCGCGTTGTTGCCAACCAATGTAGACGCACCCCACGGGCTTTTCCACCGAACCGCCATTGGGACCTGCTACGCCACTAACCGCCACGGCAATGTCGCCTCCCAGCGCCAACGCCCCTGCGCACATTTCGGTTACGGTTTGCTCAGACACCGCACCAAACGCTTCTAAGGTTTCAAGCCTAACCGACAAACCTTGTATTTTTGCCTGGTTGGCATAGCTGATCACGCCACCAAAAAACCAAGACGAACTGCCTGACACCTCGGTACATACGGCGCCGATTAAGCCGCCAGTACAAGATTCTGCCGTCACCAGCATCAGGCCTTTTGCCTGTAATTGCTCACCCACTTGTTCGGCGATTTGCGTCATTTTTTGCATTTGATTCATTGTACTTATCCCTTAAATCCTAGGAAAATATCCCGTAGAATACCCCCCTATTTTTTAGATCACAATCGAGCTTTTCCACATGAGTAAAACACCCGTAGATAATCACACGCCGATGATGCGCCAATATTTTGGCCTTAAATCCGCGCACCCTAATCAATTGTTATTTTATCGCATGGGTGATTTTTACGAATTGTTTTACGACGACGCCAAACGCGCCTCACAATTGCTCGACATCACTTTAACCGCCCGAGGCCATTCCGGTGGTTTACCCATTCCCATGGCTGGCATCCCTTTTCATGCGGCGGAAAACTACATCGCTCGCTTGGTGCGCATGGGCGAATCCGTTGTGGTCGCCGAGCAAACCGGCGACCCTGCCACCAGCAAGGGCCCAGTTGAGCGACAAATTGCCCGCATTGTGACTCCAGGCACCATCAGCGATGAGGCGTTTTTAGAAGAGAAACGAGAAAACCTCTTGTTGTCTTTAGCTCATCAAACGAGAAAAGGGTTGGATGTATTCGGCTTTTCGTATTTGGACATGGCCAGTGGCCGCTTTTGTTTGTTTGAAGTCGATGGTCACGATGCCCTCGCCAGCGAACTGCAGCGTTTGTCCCCGAGAGAGATTTTGATCTCTGAAGACTTTCCTGCCCGTCAGGCTGTCAAACTGGAAAAAGGCGTTTCTGAATTAGGCCCATGGCATTTTGACTATGAATCCAGTTATCGCCAGTTGATCCAACAGTTCAACACCAAAGACTTATCCGGCTTTGGTTGCGAAGCCCTCACCGCAGCCATTTCCTCTGCCGGGGCCTTACTGCAATATGCGAAAGACACTCAACGCTCTGCCTTGCCGCACATTCAATCCATCACGGTTGAACACAAAGACGATTCGGTATTAATAGATGGCGCTACGCGACGCAATTTAGAAATCGATATTAACCTCACTGGCGGCACCAGCAACACGCTGATTGAAGTATTAGACAACTGTGCCACGCCGATGGGCAGCCGCTTATTAAAGCGCTGGCTACATACGCCGATTCGCGATCTGGATGAAATTCAAGCACGCCAGTACGTGGTTAGTGAATTGCAAACATCACATAGCTATTCGTCGTTTGAAAGCGCACTGAAAAAAGTCGGGGATTTAGAGCGTATTTTATCGCGCATCGCCCTACGTTCTGCTCGCCCACGAGATTTATTGCGTCTGCGTTTTGCGCTGGAAGCCGCGCCAGAGATCAACGCCCTGCTCGAGCAAACCCAGACGTCTCGTTTACAGGAATTAAACCAACGCATCTTGGCGCAACCCGATACCACTGCGACGCTGGCGCTGGCGCTGGTAGAAAATCCACCGTCTGTGGTGCGTGACGGCGGTATTTTTGCCAAAGGCTACGATGACGAACTAGACGAGCTATTGGCGCTGTCGACCAACGCAACCGACTTTTTGGCCGAAATGGAGCGCAGCGAAAAAGAGCGCACTGGCATCAGCTCGTTAAAAGTGGGCTTCAACCGAGTACACGGTTATTACATTGAAATCAGCCGCTTACATTCAGATCAAGCGCCAGTGGAATACATTCGCCGTCAAACTCTAAAGAACGCCGAGCGCTTTATCACACCAGAACTTAAAGCCTTTGAAGATAAAGCCCTCAGCGCGAAATCCAAATCCCTCGCCCGCGAAAAAGAGCTGTACGAAGCACTGCTCGATCAGCTCAACGAGATTCTCGGGGAGCTGCAAACCACCAGCCAAGCTTTCGCGCAATTAGATGTGCTAAACACCTTTGCTGAGCGCTCCTTGGCGTTGAATTTTTGCTGTCCTGAATTGCATACCCGTGGCGGCGTAAAAATTATCGAAGGCCGCCACCCTGTGGTTGAAGCCGTGATTTCTGACCCTTTCGTCCCAAACGATTTAGAACTCAACGACCAGCGCTCCTTATTGATGATTACCGGCCCCAATATGGGCGGTAAATCCACTTATATGCGTCAAATTGCCTTGATTACCTTGCTGGCACACACAGGTTGCTTTGTGCCCGCAAAGTCCGCGTCTATCTCAGTGGTAGATCGTATTTTCACTCGCATGGGCTCGTCTGATGACTTAGCCGGGGGCCGCTCTACCTTTATGGTGGAAATGACTGAGACGGCAAATATTTTAAACAATGCCACTAAGCACAGCTTGGTGCTGATGGACGAAGTCGGCCGAGGCACCAGCACCTTCGATGGTTTATCTTTAGCGTGGGCCGCGGTGGATTATTTGGCAAATCATCTCAAGTGCTATGTGCTGTTCGCGACCCATTATTTTGAACTGACGACACTCGCCGAGCAGCTCGACAATGCCGCCAACGTACATTTAACCGCCACTGAATACGATGATGAAATTGTCTTTTTACATAAGGTGCACGAAGGCCCTGCGAGCCAATCTTACGGTTTGCAAGTGGCGCAACTTGCCGGTGTGCCTCGTGACGTGATTGGCCACGCAAAACAGAAACTGAAAGAACTGGAAGTCATTACCGGTGTTGAACCAACCGGCGAATCTGCGCCGATCCAAGAGAAGAAACCAGCAAAAGCGTCAAAAGGTCGATCCGTAAAAGAAGCGGCAAACACTTACCAGCCGCAACAGGTCGATATGTTTGTACAGGCTGAAGACAGCGCCCTAAAAGATGCGTTAGCACAGCTCGATTTAGATAATATGACGCCGATGGAAGCCATCACCGCGCTTTATCAACTCAAATCGCATTTGTCTTGAGTGTTGCATCGCTATTTTGGGGCACTGGATATAAGCTAATACCAGATAAATGTAGAGAATTGGCGATTGTGACTTGCCGCCAAATAGGTAATACCTCTAAAATAGCAGGTATTCATTTTTATAGCTTGTAAGGAGAAGTCGAATGGCTTTCATCGTTACCGATAACTGCATTCGCTGCAAATACACCGACTGCGTTGAAGTATGTCCTGTTGACTGCTTCTATGAAGGCCCTAACTTTTTGGCCATCAACCCTGATGAGTGCATTGATTGCGCTTTGTGTGAACCAGAATGTCCTGCTAATGCCATCTTCTCTGAAGATGAGCTACCAGAAGATCAAGAAGTCTTTGTGGAACTAAATCGTGATTTATCCATGATTTGGCCAAACATCGCAGAGAAAAAAGACGCCTTGCCAGATGCAGCGCAATGGGATGGTGTTGAAGATAAGCTCGAACATTTAGAGCGTTAATTTCACACGCAAATTAAGTGTCTTAGGCTAAACATGAAAGCGACCCAAGATAACGGTGTCGCTTTTTTTGTGCTGATGTATTTTTCGCCTGAAGCGGCGTTAGAGTTTATCGTTACCCTAGAAAAAAGACGAAAAAAAGGGCAGCTCATGGCCACCCTACTTTCTGCTCACATCCTGTTAAGCGACTCTTCCGCTAAGTAAAAACACCCTTGTTTGTTTCTTCATGAAACGATCAAACTGTCCTAACTGATGCCGCTTTCCGTTGCGCCACCTTTATCCTTAAAACCTTCCCTTGTTCTTGAACCACCTTGTTCAATCCTTAATACCGTCACTGGCATCGTATTCTGCACCTCATGTGCTCTTCGTCCTGAAGTACGTCTGATGGAAAGGAATATACTGGATTTAAAGAATGACGCAAGTATGGCTAAAACAAGCAAAAAATATACTTTTTATATACAAATCAATTATTTATATCGAAAACACAAGCAAACATCCATTTCAACCACAAAACACACGGGAAACGCCTACAGCCGTGTCAGAAAAAGACTACATGGCAACCAGAAAATTGTCGGCCCATTTAACCGCTTGCAAATAAGTCGCTTTGAGATCCGCTAAATCTTGAGGGTGTTTGATATGGTGCCCATTGCCATAATGTTCAACCAAGTCCAGAGCGTGACCCACCCTTCCCGAGCGGTGCACAATGGCATTAATAAACTCACTTGGTAATGGCAGCTGGCCCAAAACTTCGTCTAACTTCATGCCAGTGCACACATCCATCATGGACAGCATACCCGCTAAGAAATACTTATCTTGGTTATTGTACTCGCGGGCAGCGGCAAACAATTCAGCGTGTTTAGCGCGCACCATAATTTGTTCTAGCAATACGTGCTTATCTCCGACCATTTCAGACATCAGCAATAAGTTCGTAATCGCTTTTAAATGCTCAACACCAATCAGCATGATCGCCAAACGCACCGAATCCACCGACGCCACTAATCCAGTAATCGGAGAATTTAAGTAACGCAGCAGCTTGTGTACGAGCCCCGCGTCTTGGCTAACAATGTTTTCCAGCTCGTCGATGCTCAAGGTCGAGGTATTTAATAAAGACGACATGAGCTGTAACAACGTCATGCTGTTGACCTTGGCTGCCTTGCTGAACATCACTTCTGGCTTTTCAAAGAAATAACCTTGAAAATAATTTACCCCTAACAGGCGGCAAAATTGATAATCTTCCCAGGTTTCTACTTTTCCGGCGATGACCTTTACATCGAACCCTCTCAAGGATTCCATCTGTTGATGAAAACCCTCTTGCCCCAAAGCTCGAATGTCTAGTTTGATGTACTCCGCCAGTTCAATAAAAGGTGTCAGCTTGCCATGAAAGGTAAAATCGTCCAAGGCAATCACACATCCTTCTTTCACCCAACGACGCAGGGCCGACAATAAAATCGCATCGAATCCAGCGTTGCTTTGCACCTCGATGACCATATTGTCTTTGTTGATTGGTAAACCGGTTGGACTAAGTAAATAAGCGCGGGGGAAGTTAATAAAGGCCTTGTTGGTACCAACAAGATGCTCCATGCCCATTTCCAATAAGCTGGCCGACATTACCTGCGCTGTGGCGCTCACCTCGTCCATTACATCCGCTTGAACAGACACCGCATTTTGGCGATAGAGCAACTCGTAACCCATCACCACCAAGCGACTGTCGACGATAGGTTGTCTCGCAACGGCAACGTTTGAGTAAGCGGATTGTGCAGTGTCGACCATAATGTAACGGTTCCAAAAAAGTGGGTGTGGTAAGTAACGCAAAAAATTCAGTCTATAATGATCTAGTGTCTCAATATTGTCTAAAAATTGCCATTGGGTGCTGGCAATAATCTTGGTAACATGAGCTGTTAGATAAAGCAAAAACAAAGCCGAAAATCTGTGGGGAAAATAATGCCAATATACCGTTCTAAGACAAGCACTTCAGGCCGTAATATGGCCGGAGCCCGAGCGCTGTGGCGTGCAACTGGTATGCAAGACGATGACTTTCAAAAACCAATTATCGCCATCGCCAACTCTTTCACGCAATTTGTACCAGGTCACGTTCACCTAAAGGACATGGGGCAGCTGGTTGCGCGTGAAATCGAGAAAGCTGGTGGTGTTGCCAAAGAATTCAATACCATCGCTGTGGATGACGGTATCGCCATGGGTCATGACGGCATGCTTTACAGCCTTCCATCACGAGACCTCATCGCCGATTCTGTAGAATACATGGTCAACGCCCATTGCGCCGATGCCTTGGTATGTATTTCCAACTGCGACAAAATCACACCTGGAATGCTTATGGCCGCCATGCGCCTTAACATTCCAGTGATTTTTGTTTCAGGTGGCCCAATGGAAGCCGGTAAAACCAAGCTGTCTGAAAACAAACTAGACTTAGTAGATGCCATGGTCATCGCCGCCGATCCGACGGCATCCGACGAAAAAGTCGCCGCTTACGAGCGCTCTGCGTGCCCAACTTGCGGCTCTTGCTCTGGCATGTTCACCGCCAACTCCATGAACTGTCTTACTGAAGCATTGGGCTTGAGCTTGCCAGGCAACGGTACAACCTTGGCAACGCATTCCGATCGTCGCCAACTGTTCCTTGAAGCAGGTCGTCGCATTGTTGACATCACCAAACGCTTCTACGAAAACGACGAAGCCAATTGGGCGCCGCGTTCAATTGCCAGTTTCGACGCGTTTGAAAACGCCATGACTCTCGATATCGCCATGGGCGGCTCAACCAATACAATTTTGCATTTGCTTGCTATCGCCAAAGAAGCCAATGTCGATTTCACTATGGAAGACATCGACAGATTGTCTCGTCGTGTGCCTCAGCTGTGTAAAGTGGCTCCCAATTCCCCTAAATACCACGTAGAAGATGTGCACCGTGCCGGTGGTATCTTTGGCTTGTTAGGCGAATTAGACCGCGCTGGTTTATTGCATAACCAATGTCATACAGTTCACTCCAATACCATGTCCGAAGCTCTAGAAACTTGGGACATCATGCGTTCGCCTACGCCTGAAATTATCGAGTTTTACAAAGCGGGTCCTGCAGGTATCCCAACGCAAACGGCTTTCAGTCAATCCACTCGCTGGCCTTCTTTAGACGGCGACCGCAAAGACGGTTGTTTCCGTTCGATCGAAAATGCCTTCTCTCTTGAAGGTGGTTTGGCCGTGCTTTACGGCAACATCGCCCTAGACGGTTGTGTCGTAAAAAGTGCCGGTGTGGATGAGTCTTGCCTAGTCTTTGAAGGCCCAGCGCACATTACTGAATCCCAAGACGAAGCCGTTAAAAACATTCTTGACGACAAAGTAAAAGCAGGCGAAGTGGTCATTGTTCGTTATGAAGGACCAAAAGGCGGCCCAGGTATGCAGGAAATGCTTTACCCAACGTCTTACATTAAATCAAAAGGCTTAGGCAAAGCTTGCGCCCTGCTGACCGACGGACGTTTCTCCGGCGGCACATCCGGATTATCCATCGGTCACGTGTCTCCTGAAGCGGGCGCCGGCGGTGCCATTGGCCTAGTAGAAAACGGCGACATTATTCGTATCGATATTCCAAACCGCACCATCAATGTATTGTTGAGCGATGAAGAACTGCAAGTTCGCCGCGATGCGATGAACGCCAAAGGCGCGGCAGCGTGGAAACCGGCTGAAGAACGTCCACGCAAGGTATCGCCAGCGCTGAAAGTGTACGCTCACTTTGCCACCAGCGCTGACAAAGGTGCAGTACGTGATATCAGCAAAATCGATTAATCACTAAACTCTCACGAAAAAGGCCGCTTTGCCCCATCGGCGACGCGGCCTTTTTTAGTCATTTTTAGACTTTTAACACAGGACACACCATGCTCAGCTATCGCCATATTTATCATGCAGGCAACCACGCTGATATTTTAAAACATTTGACGGTCAGTCAAATATGTCGTCATTTTGTCAAAAAAGACACGCCTTTTTTTTATTTGGATACCCACGCCGGCATTGGTCAATATTCGCTGAACTCTGAGCAAGCGCAGAAAAACAAAGAATTTCAATCGGGCATTGCCCGTTTACTCGAAGAAGATAGTCTTCCCGAGCCTATAGAACAATTGCTCGACATCGTTCGTGAAATGAACCCGACAGACGCGCTCACCATGTATCCGGGCAGTCCTAAAATTGTCGATTATTACGTGCGCCAAAAAGACAAATTGCACCTGTGCGAATTGCACCCGAACGATTACCCAACATTGGCGGCGCTGTTTCCGAATAAACGTAAAGCCAATGTGGTCAAAGACGACGGCTTCGCTGCGGTGAAAGCCATGCTGCCACCACCACAAAAACGCGGTTTCGTGTTAATGGACCCACCATACGAAGTCAAAAAAGACTATCAATACGTGGTGCAAGCATTGGAGGATGGCCACAAACGCTTTCCTCAAGGCACTTACGCTATCTGGTATCCAGTGTTAAACCGTCAACAGGCCAACGATTTACTCAAAAGCGTCAAGGCCACTAAAATTCGCAATATTTTATTGTTGGAATTGTGCATTAGAGACACGGAACAAGAGCGCGGCATGGCAGGAAGCGGTATGATTATCGTCAACCCACCTTGGACACTCGCCAAAGAAGCCGAGACGTTTTTACCGGTATTAAGTCGACTCTTAGCAGAAGACAACGAGGCGGGCTACCAAGTCACTTGGATTACCCCAGAATAATCAAGGACGACAAACAAGGAGCCTGTCCATGAGTACCCCGTTCGAATTGGCGTTTAAATACATGCCCACCCCTGCGTTTATTATCGACAGCAACACAGGGCGGTTGGTGTCTTTTAATCGCAATTTCAAAGCCCTATTTGATAAATTAGACGCCAGCTTACCCAACACCTGGGAAACACTGTGTGAAGACGCGAATCACGCCGAATACTGGCACATGCTTAATAGTAAAATACAGTGTGGCAACATAGAACGCTGCGACACGCTCATTCGCATCGGTGATAAGTTAGTTTCCATGCAGTTGGATTTCCAGCATTTAGGGGAAACGGTATTGGCGTGCGCTTACAACACGGACAACATGGATTTATCCGCTGCCGACAACACCTTGCTCAAATTCGCCTTAACCGAATCATCAGCAGGGCTTTGGGTATGGGAAACCGACACGGACTTGGTCTCTTGCTCCAAATCCATCGCGACTTTATTGCATTGCAGCCTAGAGCAAACGCCTCGCTCCACCACAGAGTGGCATGCCTTGGTGCATCCAGACGATGTAAAAAAGCTTGCCAATGTCGTGAATGAACACGTTGCTCTGAATCAAAATTACTACGAAGTAGAATACCGCATCTTAACCGGTAATCAGCATTATTTGTGGGTAAAGGAACGCGGCAGAAGCTACTCAAAAGGCGTCGATGGCAGCATCAAAAAAGTCATTGGGTTTGTCGTTGATATCAGTCACCAAAAAGCCCTCGAAGAACATTTGCGCAATCAAGCCACCTTCGATGAACTCACGGGCTTGCTCACTCGCGGCGCGGCACTGACCCACTTCAAAAAGCAACTTGGTTTAGCAAAGCGCCAATACACACCGCTGACCATGGCAAAAATTCACCTCGATGCGAACGACAGACTGAGCCATTTGCCCATGGAAGCGCGCAATATCGCGATTCAAACCTCGGCTCGGTATATTTATAAACAAATACGTGAAGCCGACGTGCTCGCCCGAGTTGAAGCCGATAAATTACTGCTGTTACTGCCCAACACCAGCGTGCGCGATGCAAAAAATTTACTGCAGCACATGATAAATCCATCAGAAGAAGAGACGGCCACCTTGTTGGTCGGCAACTCCGAACCTACGGATTTCTGTATTGGTATCGCGGCCTTCCCAGAAGACGGTGAAACCATCGACGAGTTAGCACTCAGTGCCAATCAAGCGGTTGAGAATGGTCAAGCGACCTGTAAACAAATCGTTGTGAATTAACTACGTAAAAAGGCGCTGCCCATGATGGTGCAGCGCCTTTTTTGACTTTCGTTATCTATTACTCAGCACTGGTTCTTTGGTACACCGAAAATCGATAGTCGTATGGGTTATGCCCTTCTGCAGCGAAAGCTTCTTCGCCAATCAAAGTAAACGACGGCCAATCCACTTCAGGGAAAAACGCATCACCGGCTACCTCAGCATCCACATGAGTAATGTACAAACGGTCGGCTTTTTCTAACGCCAATTGGTAAATTTGCGCGCCGCCAATCACCATGACTTCATCGTGCCCATTGATCAAACAGATGTCTTCGCCTAATGAAATCGCGGCATCAAGAGACGTTACCACATCAACGCCTTCCGCCTGATAGTTTTCGTCTCGAGTAATCACAATATTGCGACGACCTGGCAAGGGTCGACCAATCGACTCAAACGTTTTGCGCCCCATAACGATCGGCTTGCCCATGGTCGCTTGTTTGAAATATTTTAAATCGTTTGGCAAATGCCAAGGTAAAGCGTTATTGATACCAATGGTTCGATTGGTGGACATAGCAACGATAAGTGACAACATAAAGTACCCTTCTTCTATTCGTTCAGAACTCGGAATCTCTCTTTACAGTGCTTAGCAGTGAGAGTGCGTTCTGCTACAATTCGTTTCAATTTATTATACCCATGACGATTCAGATCGTCTCGGACAATACACACTAGGTGATTTTTTATGGAACAGTATTTAGACCTTTGCCGCCGCATCGTCGATGAAGGAGTATGGGTAGAAAACGAACGCACAGGCAAACGCTGTTTAACCGTTATTAACGCAGATTTAACCTACGATGTGAGCAAAGGCGAATTCCCTTTGGTCACCACCCGTAAAAGCTATTGGAAATCCGCCATTGCGGAAATCATTGGCTATTTACGCGGCTATGACAACGCCGCGGATTTTCGCGCTCTAGGCACCAAAACCTGGGACGCCAATGCCAACCAAAATGACGTCTGGTTAAACAACCCTTATCGCAAAGGCGAAGACGATATGGGGCTGTGCTACGGCGCCATTGGCCGCCACTTTCCAAAAGCCGACAACAGTGGAAAAATCGATTTATTAAAGCAAATCATCGATGATTTGACTCGAGGTGTGGATAACCGTGGGGAAATCCTCACTTTTTATCACCCGGGCGCGTTTCACATGGCGTGTTTACGCCCTTGCATGTACAGCCATCACTTTTCGTTATTGGGTGATACCTTGTATTTAAACAGCACCCAGCGCAGTTGCGATGTCCCTCTTGGTTTGAATTTTAACATGGTGCAAGTGTATGTTTTATTGGCCATCGTCGCGCAGATTACTGGCAAAAAGCCAGGCAAGGCCTACCATAAAATTGTTAACGCACACCTCTATAAAGACCAGTTAGAATTGATGCGAGACGTACAACTCAAGCGCGAACCCTACCCATTGCCTAAGCTTATTATCAATCCAAAAATCAAAACCCTAGAAGACATAGAAACCTGGGTCACCATGGACGATTTCGATGTAGAAGGCTATCAATTCCACGAGCCAATAGCCTACCCATTTTCGGTCTAAGCCGCGTTTGTATTGACTTGATTTATCATAAAAAAACCAGCTTGAGGCTGGTTTTTTTATGAGTTAAAACTTCCCTACACAAATTTAATGCTTAGGAAAGATTTTTCCTTTAAAGCCAATCGCCACCAAAGCCACACCCGCAATCACCATAGGCAAAGACAGCAACTGGCCTTGAGTCAACCAACCAAACGCTAGGTAACCAATTTGTGGGTCTGGCTGTCGAACAAATTCCACAAGAATACGGAACAAGCCATAAAAGAGTAAAAATAGGCCGGAGACACAGTAACGCGGCTTACTTTTCTGAGAAAAAAACCACAGCACACAAAACAACGCCACCCCTTCCAGAGCAAATTGATACAACTGAGAAGGATGACGAGCGAGCTGTAACGGGTCAGCGGGAAAAACCATCGCCCAAGATACGTCTGTAGGCTTGCCCCATAATTCGCCACCAATAAAGTTACCTAATCGCCCTGCTCCTAAACCAATCGGCACAAAAGGAGCGATAAAATCCGTCACATCAACAAGGTGCTTTTTGTGTCGACGAGCAAACACCAGCATGGCGACAATTACGCCTAACAAGCCGCCATGGAAGGACATGCCACCTTCCCAAATGCGTACTAATATCAGCGGGTTATCGACAAAGGACGGAAATTGATAAAACAAAATGTAACCAATTCGCCCACCCAGAATCACACCTAACGCGCCGTAGAAAATCACGTCGCCGACCATCTCTGGCGTCCACAAGCCACCGGAACGTTTTGCTCGGTACATGCCTAAAAGGTAAGCCCCAGCGAAGCCGACCAAATACATAATGCCATACCAATGCACAGCAATTGGCCCGACCGAAATCGCAATAGGGTCAATGTTGGGATAAGAAATCATAACGGTGTGAAAAACCTCAGAGGAAAATTAATCGACATTGCTGGTTTTAGAAGGCCGTATTAGACGCTCGATGTTAGCCTCGCGCATCAGTCGTGTCATGGTTTGCGTAACGGCCTCAGCATGAGACAGTGTCATCACTTCGTTCAGCATGGCCTGCGCCTGCTGCAAGGAAATGTTGCGGATCACGGCTTTCACTTTTGGTAAGCTAGTGGAGCTCATAGACAAAACTTCGTAGCCCATTGCCATCAGCAAGATGGCACCCATAGGGTCACCAGCCATTTCGCCACATACACTGAGGCCAACGTCTTCGTCTCGCACCTGATCGACAATACTAAGCAAAGCACGCAAAACAGACGGATGAAAGGAGTTGTATAGATCGGCCACTCGAGGGTTGTTTCGGTCTACCGCCAACAAATATTGGGTTAAATCGTTGCTACCGACCGACAGAAAATCGACCATTTCAGACAACTCTTTCACCTGATACACAGCCGCAGGGATTTCAATCATCACACCCACTTTGGGCATTTTGACATCGTAGCCTTCTTCTTTGACTTCCGCGTAACCACGTCGAATCAGCGCCATGGCTTCTTCCACTTCAGCTACATTGGAAATCATCGGCAGCATAATTTTTAAATTATACAGACCCGCACTGGCTTTTATCATGGCACGAATTTGCGCCATGAAGATCTCCAAGTGATCGAGAGTGACACGAATCCCGCGCCACCCCAGAAAGGGGTTCTCTTCATTAATAGGGAAATACGGCAACGCCTTGTCACCACCAATGTCCAAGGTCCGAACAGTCACAGGTGCGGGGGCAAAGCCCTCAAGCTGCTGGCGATAAATGGTCACCTGCTCAGCCTCGGTAGGGAAACGATCGCGCACCATAAAAGGCACTTCGGTTCGATACAAGCCAATGCCTTCGGCACCACGATCCAAAGAACGCACTATGTCCGCCGACAAGCCCGTATTTACATACAAAGACAAACGCTGACCGTCTAGGGTCTCACAAGGCAGGTCTTTGAGTGTTTCGTACTCTTCTTCGAGCAGGCGTTCTTCATCAACGATTTGCTGATAACTGTCAATCAAGGCTTCGGAAGGGTGAGTAAAAATTTTCCCCAAGTACCCGTCGACAATGAGATCAACTTTATCGAGCTGAGCGTAAGGTAAATCAAGTGCTCCCATCACGGTCGGAATGCCCATGGCTCTGGCTAATATCGCCACATGGGAGTTGCCCGACCCCATCACAGACACCAAGCCTTTGATTTTATCGATGGGAATTTCACCCAACATGGACGCGGTTAGTTCCTCGCCAATGATGATTGACGGTTCACTGAATCGCTCCAGCACATTGGGGGCTTTTTCTTGTAGGTGGGATAAAATCCGACGACCAAGGTCACGCAAATCCGACGCCCGCTCACGCAGATAAGGGTCGTCCATGCGGTTAAACTGGTTAATATGGGCCTTAATAACGTGTCTTAATGCCCCTTGCGCCCAGTTGCCCTCTTTGATTTTTCGAACGACTTCCCCAGCGATGGCGTTGTCATCCAAAATTTTCAGGTAGACATCAAATAAAGCTTTTTCATCCGCTGACAAATGCTGACTGATTCGATTACTGGCACGACGAATGTCTTGTCTGACCGCTTCAAGCGCTTGATAAAAGTCTTGAATTTCTTCATCAAACTCGGTGGTGTAACGATCTGGAATCACGTCCAGATCTGCCGGAGGGAAAACGACGACACCACGACCAATGGCAACACCCGAGCTACCGGGCACTCCCTTGTAACGAAAATCGGAACCGTTAGGAATATTGTTTGGCGTGAGACTAGCAATGGCACCGGTTGCTTCAGCGTGGGCGATGACCCCCGCTAACTGTGCCGATAAGGTAATTAGAAATGCTTCTTCGCCTTCGTCAAAACGGCGCTTGTCTTCGTGTTGTACCACCAACACGCCCAGTACTTGACGATGGTGAATAATGGGCACACCCAAGAAAGAACGATAGCGCTCTTCACCAGAGCCTTTTAAATAATGGAAAGAGGGGTGGATATGAGCGTCTTCTAAGTTGACCGGCTCTGCTCGTCGACCAACCAAACTCACCAAGCCTTCATCGGCTTTCAGACTGACTAAGCCTGCCACGTCGGCGTTTAAACCGCGGGTGGCCATTAAGACATACTCTTTGGTGTTGGTGTCGACTAAATAAATAGAACACACTTCTGCACGCATTGCCCTGCGGACGCGCCGAACAATAATGTCCAGTGCCGCAGGTAAAGACTGCGCTGCCGTCACCTCTTGAGTAATTCGTCTTAACAAACTTAACATAGCTCTCCCGTCACTCTTTCAACATCCCATTTTACGCGGCTAAGTTTATCACTTTTCAAGGCGTCGATGTGCGCTAGGGATCAGCTCTTTTAAGGCTCGTCGGTAAACGTCTTTCTTAAACGCGACGACTTGACCTAATGGGTACCAGTAGCTTACCCAGCGCCAACCGTCAAATTCTGGGCATTCGGTTCCATCTACGCAAACAGAGGCGTCTGGGCATCGAATAGACAGCAAAAACCATTTTTGTTTTTGCCCAATACACAAAGGCTTACTGTTGTGTCTTAACATGCGTTTAGGCAGTCGATAGCGCAACCAACCTCGAGTTTTTCCTATTATTTCTACCTGGTGAGGGTCTAAGCCCACTTCTTCTTTGAGTTCTCGGTATAAAGCTTCTTCAGGAGTTTCATCGGGTTTGATGCCACCTTGTGGAAACTGCCAAGCATTTTGCCCGACACGTCTCGCCCAAAGTAGCTGGCCACGCTCGTTCATCAAAATGATGCCCACATTCGGTCTGTATCCGTCTGCATCAATCACGAGCTATCACCTTCTAATATAAGAATAAATTAGATTCATTGTTCCATAATTCACCCAAGCGCACAATTAACACTGCTGTTATTTATTGTCGCCAAGGCTATAATTCATGCACTTTTGACGAATTGAGGACAGCGCGTGACTCTTGCAATATTTGACTTAGATGGCACCTTGTTAAGCGGTGACAGTGACTACACTTGGGGGCAGTTTCTTGTTGAGAAAGGCTTGGTGGATACACAAGCTTATAAAGAAGCAAACGATCGATTTTTTGTCCAATACCAAGCAGGGACTCTGGATATTCACGAATATTTGGCCTTTAGCTTAATGCCTTTGACGAAATTCTCTCAGGCTGAGCTCACCCAACTGCATCGCACCTTCATGCAAGAAAAGATTCAGCCAATGATGCAAGAGAAAGCCACCGCCTTGCTAAAACATCATAAAGATCAAGGGCACTTCCTGTTGATGATCACGGCCACCAACCAATTTGTGACGGGCCCTATTAGCGACGCATTGGGTATGGATCATATTATTGCCCCTGTACCAGAAGTCATTGATGGTATTTATACCGGCAAGATTGTTGGCGTGCCTAGCTTCCAAGGCGGTAAAGTCACTCGACTCAATGATTGGCTAGCACAAACGGGACACTCAATGGAAGGCAGTTACTTTTACAGCGACTCACGTAACGACTTGCCGCTATTAGAATTGGTCGAACACCCTATTGCGGTCGACGCCGACGAAACATTAAGCAAAATTGCTAAAGACCGTGGCTGGGAACATATTTCTTTAAGAGACTAATGTGCAAATTTATGCCATAAAAAAATGCCGTTAGATGTCTAACGGCGTTTTTATTTGATACGCAGAGCTAAATACTCTACAAACCCATATTATTATGAATACGGTAAAACAAGGCTTTTAGGTATTCTGTTTCTTCAATCGCAGGATGCACCGGATGATCTGGGGCTTGTGTACCACGATAAATCAATTGCGAGAAACGCTCTAGCTGGCGGCTGTTACTGCGAACGATGTCGTGTAAACGTGCGGTTTCAAGGTGCATAGAACAAGAGCCTGTTACCAACACACCGCCTTTTGCGACCAAACGCATCGCCAGTTGGTTAGCGCGATGATACGCCCCTTCCCCCGCCTTAATGTCTTTACGACGAGCAATAAACGCCGGCGGATCCATAACCACTACATCAAAACGTTCTTTGTCTTCGATCAAAGATTGCATGGCTTCAAATGCATCGCCATGCATCAAGTTGGAACCACCTTCGTATTGATTCAACTTCAAGTTGGCATCCACATGACCCAGCGCACTGGCCGACGCATCGATAAAGGTCACGTCTGTTGCGCCCGCAGAAGCCGCTTGTACGCCCCAACCACCTACATAAGAAAACACGTCTAGAACACGTTTGCCGTCGCAGTAGTTTTGCATGGTTTTGCGGTTTTCGCGGTGGTCATAAAACCAGCCGGTTTTCTGTCCATCCCAAACTGGCGCTTGGAACAAGACGTCGTTTTCTTGCAAAAACACCAATTCAGGCACTGTGCCGAAGGCTTCTTCCACGTAGGTATCCAAGCCTTCAATTTGGCGCATTTTGCCATCGTTTTTCATCAAGATAGCGGTCGGTTTAACCACATCTTGCAGCGCTTCGATGATTTCGTTTTTAACACGCTCCATACCGGCCGTGGAGATTTGCACAACTAAAATATCCGCAAAGCGGTCGACTACCAAACCAGACAGGCCATCAGAATCGCCAAATACTAGGCGATAATATGGCGCAGCGTAGGTCATATCACGCAGTGATAAGGCGATTTTTAAGCGATGCACTAAGGTGGATTTGTCCAATACTGTGTCGGTACTGCGACTGATCAGACGACCACAAATCAGGGTGTTTGGGTTAATGGTAGCAATACCAAGAGGTTTGCCTTGCGCTGTTTCGACAACAACCTGATCCCCTGGCGTAAATTGCTTTAATGGCGTCGCGGAGGTGTCTACCTCGTTGCTGTAAATCCATTGATGTCCAGCTCGTAAACGGCGATCAGCTTGGCCTTTTAGTCGAATCACACTCAAAATCTTTCACCCAGTATATTTTTAAAAACGCTATTATAAAGACTCTCTATTCAAATGCTACGAAATACACGGTTGTCGCCATAATCACCAATCGCGACGCTTTTCTGTACTGCGTACTGCGTACTTCGTCAGCCAGTCTCTATTCGCGAGCAAACATCACCAAGTGATCAAGATGGACACTCAAACCAATTTCTTGGCCAATGCCATGATTGTGGTGCGACGAAGCAAAGCAATACACCACCTTGCCAGAGACTAGTCGCACTCGATACAAAAAGTGCGAGCCGCGGAAAAACTTACTCTCGATGGTGCCAACAAATTCGCTGTCGTCGTCATGCAAAATGTCGTCAGGGCGCACCAAAAGGTCCACTTGCTGGTTGCCCTCAAAGCCGTGGTCTAAATCGCCACGAATGGTGCCTAAGTCAGAATGCACACAATTCGCGCCACACACGGTGGCTGCCAGAAAATCTCCGTGGCCGATAAAGCTCGCCACAAAACGCGTTTCTGGGCAGTGATAAATTTCGTAGGGGGAGCCAGTTTGATGGATTTCACCCTTGCTCATAATGGACACCTGATCCGCCATGGCGAAGGCTTCCATTTGGTCGTGGGTCACCAACAGGGCCGACATTTTTTCGTGTTTCAAGATGTCTCGAATGTCTGGCACCAGCTCTTCGCGCAATTTCGCATCTAACCCTGAAAACGGCTCGTCCATCAGCAGCAGTTTTGGCTTAGGCGCCATGGCTCTGGCCAAGGCAACTCGTTGCTGTTGGCCGCCTGATAGCGAATGAGGATAACGCGCTTCGAAGCCAGATAAACCGACCAGCTCCAACAAATAACGCACCCGCTCTTGGGCCGCGTCTTTAGGCCATTGGGTTAGGCCAAACGCAATGTTTTGCGCAATGGTTAAGTGTGGGAACAAAGCGATGTCTTGAAACACCATGCCGATGTGGCGGTGCTCTGGGTTTAGGTTAACGCTTGGGCTGGAAATTACCTCATCGTCGACGCGTATTTCCCCCGCCAACAAGACTTCAAAGCCGGCAATGGCTCGCAACAGAGTAGATTTGCCGCAACCACTGGGGCCGAGCAAACAACCAATTTGCCCTTCGTGTAATTGAAACGACGCCTGTTTCACCACAGCCACGCCATCGTATCCGACCGAGACATGGTCAAGGGTCAAGTCTTTAAGCTGTTTTTGCGACGGTAACGAGGTCATGTAAAGTCCTATTGGGAATGCCCACTGCGAGAAGAAATAGAGCGACTTAATAAGATCACTGGCACAAGGCCCACCAGCACTATCATCAAAGACGCGGGAGCCGCATCGGTCAGCCGTTCGTCCGAGGCCAATTCAAATGCCCGAACCGCTAAGGTATTAAAGTTAAAGGGGCGTAGCACCAAGGTTGCCGGCAATTCTTTTAGAACGTCGACAAACACAATCAACATGGCGGTCAATACCGAGCCTTTAAGCAGAGGAACATGAATACGCGTCAGTACTTTAAAGGGCGTCATGCCTAATGAGCGACCAGCCATGTCCATACTGGGTTTGATTTTACCAAGGCCATTTTGCACCGCGCCCAAAGACACCGCCATAAAACGAACTGTATAAGCGAACAAGAGCGCAAATAAGGTGCCGGAAAACATCAAACCAACACGTTCGCCGCTCACCTGTCTGACAAAATCAATGATTCTATGATCCAGCCATGCCAGGGGCACTATGGTGCCAATAGCAATAATGGTACCAGGGAGCGCGTAGCCCATACCCGCAATGCCCACCGAGGCTTTCACGCTGCGGCTGCGATTTAATCGCATCGCATAGCTGAGCACCAGCGCCAAGCTAACCACAATTAACGACGCCATCGACGCCAGGTAAAACGAATTCCACGCCAACTGCACAAAATTCGAACCTGGCATGTCGGCTTTAAACGCCGCCCAGTAAGCCAGTACCACGACAGGAATCACAAAACCAATCACGATCGGCAAACCACACAACACCAAAGCCAACCCTGTGTGTTTTCGATTTAAAACAATGCGGCGGTTACTGGCTTGCTTCAAACCCGAGGCATGATATTGAATACGGTGACGAGAATAGCGCTCTAATAAGATCAACATGGCAACAAACAACAACAAGATACCCGCTAATTGAGAAGCCGCCGCAATGTCACCAAAACCATAAAAGGTGCGCAAAATGCCCGTGGTAAAGGTGTTCACACTAAAATATTGCACTGTGCCATAATCGGCTAGGGTTTCCATTAAAGCCAACGATAAGCCCGTTACAATGGCTGGACGCGCCAAAGGCAAGGCCAGTTTGAAAAACGCCATACGGCCGGAATAGCCTAGGGTGCGGCTGACTTCCAGGGTGTTCGCAGACTGCTCTAAAAATGCCGCCCGACTCATCAAATACACATACGGATAGAGTACCAAGGTGAGCATGGTCATGGCGCCACCTAAAGAGCGAATCTCGAAAAACCAATACTCGCCGTAACGCCATCCAGTGATGTCACGAATAAAGGTCTGCACGGGGCCAGCAAAGTCCAGTATCCCCGTGTAGGTATACGCAATGATGTAAGCGGGCATGGCCATGGGCAGCAACAAGGCCCATGACAAAAAGCGTCGGCCACGAAATTCGCACATGCTGGTCAACCAGGCACAAGGCACGCCAATGAGCAACACGCCAAGGCCAACGCCTAGCATCAGCAATAATGAGTTTGAAACATATTCAGCCAACACGGTTTCATACAGGTGTTGCCACACCTCAGCGTCGCCAATAAGCACATTGACTAAGACCACCAAAATAGGCAAAGCCAAAACAGCAGCAACAACAATCGCCGCCGTTTTGAGCCAATTCCAAGAAGATGAATTAGATGCCCGTGAATGAGATAACTCAGCCATTAAAACGTCAGACTCGTTGTCAAAAAGGTCTTAGTACAAGAAAAAATCACTTCCACCCTGCTCTGTCCATAATTTCAACCGCTTCTCGGTTGTTTTCGCCAAGCTGGCTTAGGGAAATGGTGTCCGCGGTGAAATCACCAAACGGCGCTAACATCTCAGGTGCACTAATGCCGTCGACCACTGGATATTCGTTATTCACATGAGCGTACCATTCCTGAGACGCTTGGTTGGTTAAAAACTCCAGCAATAAGGTGGCGTTTTCGATATTCGTCGCAGATGCCGTCAGGCCTGCGCCACTGACGTTCACGTGCGCGCCTCGCTCGTCTGCTTGCTGATTCGGCCAGAATAATTTGACCTTGTTGTACACTTCGCGCTCAGCTGCGTCGTCACTTTGTCCAAGACGACCATAATAGTAGGTGTTGGCCAAGGTAAGATCACACACGCCAGCGCCGACAGCCTTGAGCAAGTCAACATCGCCACCAAACGGCGGACGAGCCAAATTCGCCATCAGGCCTTTAATCCAAGCTTGTGTCGCCTCGTGTCCATCGGCTTCTAGCATGGAAGCAACTAAAGATTGGTTGTAAATATTCGCGGAAGAACGCACACAAATACGGCCTTTCCAATGTGCGTCAGCAAGGTTTTCGTAAGTGGATAACTCATTGGGCGATACGGTTTCTGGGTTATAAAAAATAACCCGGGCACGCTGAGACAAACCAAACCAATAACCATCGACATCGCGCAAATGGCTAGGAATATTGGCACTTAGCACATCACTGTGAATAGACTTAAGAACACCGGCCGCTTTTGCACGGTGCAAACGCCCCGCGTCTACGGTAATAAAAAGGTCCGCTGGGCTAGCATCGCCTTCGGCTTTTAGGCGGCTTAATAAAGCATCGGCGGAGCCGGTAATCAAATTCACCACCACGTCGTTTTGTTCAGAAAAAGTGTCTAATACCGGCTTGATTAAAGACTCTTTACGCGCTGAGTAAATATTCAATTCACCCTTGGCTTGTAGACTAGTGGAAAGCAGCAAAGACGACGTCAGCGCAACCAAGCCAACACCCTTAAGAATGGATTCGCGTCCCTTTATGTTACTTTTTTTGCCGCACTTTACAGACATAGTGACCTTCCGCTTGTTTTAATCCGTTTGCCCTTTCGCCGTCGTCGAAAACTTCAACAAGCGCCCAAAAGACAGTAAAAAATGAAAAAAGAAATTAGCACAATAGGATGCTAAACACTAGCGATTATCATTTGTTAAATAGTAAAGAAACCGTCATTAAGGCTTCATATTTGCACTGAAAAAAAGAGAGATTAATGGAGCAAATAACTCAAACCATCGTTGACCACTAAGGCATCATCTAGCTCGTAAATAATACCTTCTGATAAGCCAGCAGCCTTACACACAGCCATAGGAAATCCTTCACGTACCAAGTCGAGATCGCGCTCTGTTCGGATACAAGCATTTAGGTATCCAGCCAGATTTAACACGCAAGCCATAGGGTTCGGCTCGCCCTGGGCAAACGGCCGTTTGTGTTCTTGAACCGCACAACCTAGCACTTTTGGAAAGTGCCACAAGTCCATCAAGGCTTTGCCCGCATCTTGGGAAGTGAACCCTAGTAAATCGAGCTCGGCTTTGACTCGGCTGGCTTTGCGATTGGCCACAAGAGTTTGGATTTCTCTTGCCGTATCTGGCGCAGTCAAATGCAACAGCAAGCGGCCTATATTATGAACAATACCCACCGTGAAAGCCTCGTCGGGCTTGACTAAATCGGATCGTTTAGCAAACCATTCAGATAACTCAGCAACACGAAACGAATCCACCCAAAACTCTGGTAAATTAATGCCATCCACCTTGTTGACAGAGCTTGAAAAACCCGACGCGATGACTAAAGTTTTGAGCTTATCCATGCCCAGTAGTACCGTTGCTTCATCAATGGACGAAATCTTTCTCGCCAAACCAAAATACGCAGAATTCACCATACGCAAAATTTTCAATGAAATGGTTTGATCGTGGGACACTCGAGCGGCAATGTCAGAATACTTGGCATTGGGGTCATTAAGCAGTTGGATCAGCTCACGAACCACATCCGGCACATTAGGCAGCTTGTCTGTTTGTTTGAGAAGGTCTTGAATGTGCATGCCTATTTCACCCTGGTGTTTTTTAATGTGTTGCTTTTGTTTACTCGTTGCTTATGAAAACGTTGACAAGCCCGCAGCGCGAGCGATCAGCTTTTTCTTTAAAGCCTGACTGCGATCAAATTGCTTCATTCCCGTATTGCGAAGCTGAACCAACAAAGGCTGCTGAGTCGAAAACAAACGCTTAAACGCTTCCATTCCCGCCGCCATGGCCATATTGTCGAGCATGCGCGCACGCTGATAACGTCGTAAAACCTTGCTAGCGCCCAAAGGCTCGCCCCGTCGATGGGCTTTGCTCAACACATCCACCAGCGCTTTGACATCACCAAAACCCAAATTCGCCCCTTGGCCCGCCAATGGGTGAATGGTGTGAGCGGCATCACCAATTAACGCGATACCCGATTTCACATAGGATTTCGCATGACGTTGGCGCAAAGGAATGGTTTGTCTCGGGCGAGTGATGCCGAGGACATTAAATCGACGATTAATGGCGTAATGCAAACGTCGACAAAAAGCCTCGTCGTCTAACGCCGTTAAGCCCTTTGCGTCTGCTGGAGGCACACACCAGACAATGGAAACAAAATGACGTTCGCCCACATCGGGCAAAGGCAGAAACGCCAACACCCCTTCTTCGCCAAAACTTTGCCACGCAGTATTGTCGTGAGATTGGTCGATTTCGATGGTGGCGGCGATGGCGGTGTGGCCATAATCCCATTCCACGGTTTCAAAGCCGTTGTCAGTACGCAAGGTGGATACAGCGCCATCGGCGGCAATCAGCACTTGAGCATCGATCCGATCGCCAGACACCAGCTCAGCTTGCACACCCGATTCGCTCAATTGATAGGACGATAGCGCGTTATTAAAATACAAATCAATATTTGAAGAATGCTGTATTTGCGCCATCATCTGCTGGCTTAACACGACATTTTCCACCAGATTGCCCAGTTCTACCATGGACGCAGAACCCGCATTAAAATCGATGTAGCCTGCGCCTAGCCCATCCCAAGCAACAATATTGTCGTAGGTGGCGACTCGGCCTTGTGGAATATTTTGCCAGACGTTTGCCTGTTCCAATAAGCTTTTGGACTGGCTAGAAATGGCGCTAACACGAGCATCGTAAGCCGGCGGTGGCGACAAGGTGTATTGGCCATCATGCTTATCAATCAAGGCCACACGCAATGAAGATTTTGCCAATAGAATCGCCGACAGAGCACCGACCATGCCAGCACCCACAATAATCAGATCGTATGATTTCGCCACTGTAATTTCTCCATTGTATCCGGCATAAAAGCGGATATTTGCTGTTAAGCCATCAGCGCTTCTATGTCATGAATTTCTTTGGGCAAGCCATGGGTCAGCACGTAAGGGCCATCGGTACGAATGAGCACATCATCTTCGATTCGAATGCCTATGCCGCGCCATTTCGCGTCGACTGATTCGTTATCAGGCGACACATACAAGCCCGGTTCAATGGTCAGCACCATGCCTTCTTCTAATAAACGTGATTCTCCGGCCACCTTGTAAGCACCGCAGTCGTGCACATCCAGCCCCAACCAATGCCCTGTATTGTGCATGTAAAAATCTCGATATGCTTTGTTCTCGATCAGCGTATCCAGATCCCCATGTAATAAACCGTGCGTGATCAAACCTTGAGTCAGGGTTCGCACCGCCGCATTATGAAATGCCTCGTAAGGCGAACCCACGGTCAATTCTTTCATACCGGCATGATAGGCGTCGAGAACCACTTGGTACAACGCCGCTTGAGGCTCGCTGAACTTACCGTTGGCCGGAAAAGTACGAGTAATGTCCGCCGCATAACAACCTAATTCCGCACCGGCATCAATCAAAATCAAGTCACCGTCGTCGATGATCTCGTCGTTTTTAATGTAATGCAGCACACAAGCATTGCTGCCTGAGGCGACAATGTTGTTGTACGCAGGCTGTCGTGCGCCGGATTTCATAAACACGTAATTCAACTCGGCTTCAAGCTGATATTCATTCATCCCAGGACGAACCGCGCGCATGGCTTGCTTGTGCGCCTCGACACTGATTTGCGCTGCCGCTTCCATGATGGCAATTTCTTCCGCGTCTTTGTATAAACGCATTTCAGCGACCAAAGGCGATAAATCTATCATCTGTGTCGGTGCTATTGCGCCAATTCGAGCACGCGCTGCGATATCATCACGCCACTTGGCTACCTGCTCACGCAAGCCTTGATCGCCCATTAAATACACCACATTATCGGCGCCATCTAGGGCCGTAAAAGCCACCTTGTCCAGGTCGTCCAGCACCGCTGCATCATAAGCACCAAATTCAGACATAGCCCCTTCGGTACCAAAACGAAAACCTTCCCATTGCTCTTTTTCAGGGTCTTTCGGCAAGGTCACTAGGGTTAAATCGCCCTGACCTTGTATCAAGGCATAAGCACTAGGCTCAGGAAACCCCGTCAGATAAAAGAAGCTGCTGTGAGGGCGGAATTCATACTCACAATCGTTGTTGCGTGTCGCCAATTCACCCGTTCGAATCACCACCACGCTATTGTCTGGTAACGATGCCATTAAGCGTGCGCGGCGTGCCTGATAAGTTTGCGTGCTGATGTTCATAAAACCTCGTTTGGTCAATAATCCCTGTGGTGATCGATGAAATGATCAGTGTAAAGGGGCTTTTTTCGTGTGGTCTACATCGGGGTTAATATCATGATGTTCTGTGTACATCATCATGGCCGACAAACGCACGTATTCTACCAATTCAGTCAAATCGGCCTCGTTGTCGTTGTTGTCTTCCAAAGCGCGCATTTCTGCTTGCATAGCAGAAATATTGGCGACATCGCGAAGAATTTGTTTGGTTTCGTCAGACAAGTTATTTTTCTGGCCCGACAAACCGTAACCGGCTAAAAAGCCATGCGCCCATTGAGAAAGGGTCACACCGCGCTCGCATAATTCAGCGTCTTCATCAGAAATACTCGGCACTAGAGCAAATTCGCCATTTTGAAACAAGGTCAGAGTGGCGGTGTAAAGCTCCACCATTACAGCTCGGCTAGCGTCGTCTTTCCAGCCTTCGATGTCGCAAAATTCCGCCACCATGGTCAACCAATCTTCCAGCGGCAAGGTCACACCAGAGGCCAAATAACCGCATAATTGGCCGTGTAATTCGGAAGGCGACGCGGTAATAGATTCCGTCACAAAGACATCGGCGATAAGGTCGAAGTCCAAGGCATCTTTTAACATTTCTGTGGACATGGCATGTCTACCTATTTCATCGGGAATTTCAAAAAACATGCCGTTAACGCATGGGTTAACGGCAACATAAGAAGTTATGTGTTACGCGAGCTGTTTTAAGCCAGATTCAACCGTTTGTAAGATCAAGGTATTGATGGTCATAGGACCAACGCCACCCGGTACGGGCGTGTATGCTGCGACGCGATCAACGAGTGGTGCCAATTCAATATCGCCCACACCACCTGGGTGATAACCAGCATCGACGACAACCGCACCGTCTTTGATCCATTCTGCTTTGATAAACTCAGGCTTACCTACCGCACCAACGATCACATCGGCTTGCTTCACAAGTTCAGACAAGTTTTGCGTGCGTGAGTGGCAAATGGTTACGGTAGCGTTGGCGTTAAGCATCATCATCGCCATTGGCTTACCCAAAATCGGGCTGCGACCAACGACCACAACATGTTTGCCTTCTAGTGCCACATCGTAAGCTTCAAGCAAGCGCATGATGCCCGCTGGCGTCGCTGCTCCGTAAGCCGGCTCTTGCATGGCCATACGACCAAAACCCAAGCAGGTAACGCCATCAACGTCTTTGTGGGCCGCAATGGCATCGAAACACAAACGCTCGTCAATTTGTGCTGGCACAGGGTGTTGCAACAAAATGCCATGAACATCTGGGTTATCGTTTAATTCGTTGATCTTGGCCAGCAGCTCCTCTGTCGTGGTGGTTTCTGACAGCTCAATGGCCATGGAGTCCATGCCGACACGGCGACACGCGTTACCTTTCATTTTCACGTAAGTAGCTGACGCTGGGTCTGCCCCCACCAAAATGGTCGCCAAAATGGGGGTTCGACCGGTACGAGCTTTAAGTTCCGTCACCTGTACTTCTAAGCGGTTTTCTGTGTCTTTGGCACAAAGTTTGCCATCAAGAACCAATGCAGTCATGAATGAGCTCCAATTAAAAAGCGTGGTAAAAAAGGGAGCCGTATTATACCCCAAGTTTTCTTTTGTTACTCAGTGGCCGCGAGATTAAAACAACAAGCAGCCCTATACTGCCTCTAAATAATCCACCATGAGTTGCAAATTGCGCTGGCCTCGAAATTCATTCACATCAAGTTTATAAACCAATCGCGCTTGGCTGGCGTTATGGTTTGGCCATTTGTCCAAGTCGACAAAAAAACAGATACCGTCTAACAATAAGCCACTGCTCGGTTCCCGCACCATGAGTTTGAGGTGTTTTTCTCCAACGATACGCTGTTGCAAAATATCAAATACCCCATCAAAACTGGGCTCAGGAAACATTTGTCCCCACGGACCAGACAAACGCACTTGCTCGGCAAAACTCAGACTAAAGTCTTCTGGCGCAAGCGGGCCGTCGGTGAGTAAGGTCGCCTCAAGCTGTTCTGGCGTCACCCACTCGGTGATAATGGCGTCGAACGCCAAGCGAAAGGCGTCATAATGAGACTCTTTAATCGACATGCCAGCCGCCATAGCGTGACCACCAAACTTGCTTAACAACTGTGGATAACGTTTCGCCAGTAAATCCAAGGCATCGCGAATGTGAACCCCTGGAATGGAGCGGGCCGAGCCTTTTAATTCATCTTCTCCAACACGGGCAAACGCAATGACTGGGCGGTGACATTTTTCTTTCATACGCGACGCAAGAATACCGATCACTCCTTGGTGCCAATCGGCATCGTAAAAACACATGCCATTTGGCATGTCGTTTTCTTCATCCAATAAGGTCACCAGCGCCAATTCCGCCTGCTCCTTCATATCAGACTCTATGACCTTGCGCTCACGGTTAAATTGATCCAACTGCTGAGCATACTCGCGAGCTTGATGAGGATGCACCGCCAACAGGCATTCAATGCCCACGGACATGTCATCCAATCGTCCGGCGGCGTTGAGCCTTGGCCCTACGACAAACCCCAAATCGGAGGCTTTTAATTGGGTATGATCACGACGCCCTACTTCCAACAGCGCCAAAATGCCTGGCCGCGCCAAACCCGCCTGAATGCGTTTTAACCCCTGTTGCACCAAGATGCGATTATTGGCGTCTAAGGTCACCACGTCGGCGACTGTGCCAAGGGCGACCAAATCCAAAAAGTCGGCCATTTTAGGTTCGGGAATGTGTTGCTCAACAAACCAATGACGCGCTTTTAATTCTGCCCGTAACGCTGACATCACGTAGAAAATCACCCCAACTCCCGCTAGGTTCTTACTCGGGAAACCACAGTTAGGATGGTTTGGGTTCACAATGGCATCCGCGGCGGGCAAGGTGTCACCTGGCAAGTGATGGTCGGTAACCACCACTTTCATGCCGTAGGCTTTGGCCGCGGCAACCCCGTCAATACTGGCGATACCATTATCCACCGTCACCAAAACATCGGGCTGACTTTTTTGTGCTACTTCGACGATTTCTGGCGTAAGCCCATAACCGAATTCAAATCGGTTGGGTACCAAATATTCCGGGGCGATAGCCCCCATGGCTTCCAACGCCAACATACCTAAACTGGTGCTGGTGGCGCCGTCGGCATCAAAGTCGCCCACGATGAGAATTTTCTGACCGGCTTCAATGGCATCGGCCAAAATGCTCGCGGCTAGGGTTAAATCAAATAAAGAATCGGGCCTGAGCAGATGGGGTAACCGGTAATCTAACTCTCGACTGGTTGTCACCCCACGTGCCAAAAATATACGACGTAAACTGGACGACATATTCGGGGGTAAATCTTCATCTTTAATCTGGATAGGTCGACGTTCTATGCGCATGCAAACACTCAACTGGCGTTAAAAAACTTTCAAATCAGTCATAAATACACCATGAGAATAACATAAACACCTACATTACTTATGCAGATCAACAATAAAATGACTCAGAACAATTGGCATTAACCTTGCGTTGCTATATAAAAGAATGCGCAACAAATGTATCTTTCACTCAACCGCTTAGGATGAAAAATGGCTGTTTCAATAAAAACGCGTTTAATTTTGATGGGCACCTTGCTCGCTGTGGTTCCCACCATTGTTGTCGGATTAGTTTTGAGCCAAAACGCTTTAAATAAAGGTACTGAAGCGCTGAGAGAAAGCTCTGAAAAACAGTTGATTTTATCTAGAAACCTAACTGCACAATCCATCGAAACCTACTTTTCTTTTATCGACAAACAGATTATCAGCTTGTCACAAAACAACAGCACGATTGATGCAGCAGCATCCTTCTCTGAAGCTTTTAAACGCTACCCAACCGATGTATCAGAGCAAGACAGTCAGCAACTTACCGATTATTACCAAAACGCTTTCGACAAAAATTTCCAATCGCTCAATGCTGGAAAATCCAGTAACCCTAATAATCTACTTTCCGCGCTGAGTCCTATCGCCAAATCCATGCAAGCCAGCTACATTGCAAACAACCCGGCTCCTTTGGGTGAAAAAGACACCTTAGATGGAACAGGTGACGGCAGTGCGTACGATAAAATTCACGCAGAGTTCCACCCGATGTTTCACCAATTCCAACAGGAATTTGGCTTTTATGATGTGTTTATTGCCGACGCTAAAACAGGTCATATCGTCTACAGCGTATTTAAAGAGTTGGATTTTGCCACCTCTCTGTTAACTGGCCCTTATCAAAATACAGGAATAGGCACCGCTTTCAAAAAAGCCATTCAAGGTAACAGCGTAACCTCGAATACTTACTTAACCGATTTTGCCCCTTACGGACCATCTTATGATGCGGCGGCGTCTTTTATTTCGTCGCCGATTATTCGCGATGGAAAAATGATCGCCGTATTAATTTTCCAAATGCCTATTGACCGAATTGATGCCGTGATGGTTCACCATGAGAAATGGCAGCAAAGCGGATTAGGCACAACAGGTCAGACCTATTTAGTGGGTCAAGACAGGGTCATGCACAGCAATGATCGCACGCTGATTGAAGACAAAGCTGCGTTCTTAGAAAAAGCCAAACAAGCAGGTATGACATCCGCCACTTTAAACAGCATAGACAAGCGCGATACCACTATTGGCATTGTCAAAATCAATAGCCCTGCAGTCGACGACGCCATCACAGGTAATGAAGGCTTTTTGATCGACAACAATTATCTAGGCACACCGTCTCTTAGTGCTTACAAACCGCTCAAAATAGACGATGTGAATTGGGTGATCATCAGCGAGGAGTCTCAGTCTGAGGCTTTTCAACCCATTGAAAATCTAAAAAACACCGTTTATACCACATTGGCGATTGTGTCTTTCATTGCCTTGATTATCGGCGCACTACTGGGTCTTATTTTAGCGAAAATCATTGTTCGCCCCATCGACAACATGGTGACCTTAATGCACGACATCGCGGAAGGCGAAGGTGATTTAACGCAGCGTTTACCTGTTAATAGCAAGGACGAACTGGCGCAGCTGGCATCTGGTATTAACTTGTTCATCGAGCATATCGATAAAACCTTCTCCTCTGTGCTGTCTTCTGTAGTGCGATTGAAACCCATCTCAGAAGACATGGCTGATGTAAACAACAGGCTGACAGGCGCGACAGATCAGCAAAAACATCAGGCAGACAAGGTCAACGAATGCTTGTCAGAGACCAATGAGTCCACTAAGCAAGTAGAAGTAGAATTGGGCGAAATCAACAGCGCATCACAAGAGGGTAATCAAATCGTCCACACCAGCAGCCAGGTTGTTCACAAGGTGGCTACTACCATGGAAGAACTGTCTATGGATATCAGCCAAGCAGTGGATGCCTTATTTAAACTCAAAGGCGACACCGACCGCATTGCAGGCATTATAGATGTGATTAACAGCATTGCTGAGCAAACTAACCTTCTTGCCCTAAACGCCGCCATCGAAGCCGCCCGCGCAGGTGAAGCAGGTCGTGGTTTTGCAGTCGTTGCCGATGAAGTGCGTTCTTTGGCGTCTAAAACACGTCAATCTACAGAAGAAGTAGCGAGCATGGTGGAAGCCATTCAGAGCGGCACAGAAGATGTGGTAAAACGCATGGAAAACAGCAAATCCAATGCGGAGCAATCCTCAACCCATGTTCAAGACGCTACTCAGTCCTTGTCTCAGGTTCAGGAAGCCATGGAGATTATTTCGCAAAAAGTACAACATATTGCCAAGGCGATTACGAGCCAACAAAATAACTTCCTTGATGTGACGGCACATTACGATGAAATGCGTAATAGCTTTGTGCAAATCAATGAACAGACAGAACACTCTACCTTGGTCGGCAAAGATGTGATCAAGCTATCGGATAACATCATGGTGCACATCAACCGCTTCCAAGTGACCGATAGAAACTGGTCTGTGGATCGTCGCGACCTGATTCGCTCAGAGTCAGGCATTAAAAAATAACGCTGTTTCTAGCACTTGCCCCCCGCTTGTGCCCTAACTAGGGTACAAGCGCGACAGTAGAACAGGCACCACGGTTTCTACTTTTAAGATTCGATCTCCTAAATGTACCGACTTCATCCCAGCCTCGTGCCATTTCATCACTTCAAATTCATTCCATCCACCTTCTGGCCCTAGCGCCAGAACCGACGGCTGCTGAATATCCACCGGACATGGTATGGCTTCGTAAGGGTGCGCTAGCAACCCCGTTTTTCCTTCTAAAATACTTGGCAACTGATCTTCCACAAAGGGACGAAAACGCGGAATCAACGACCATTTTGGCATGATGGTGTCTTTGGCTTGCTCTAGACCCTCGAGCAAACATTGCTCTATCGATTCAGTTTGCAGAACCGGACTTTGCCAGTAGCTTTTTTCCACCTTAGCAGAGTGAATCAAGTACAGCTCTTTCACCCCCATGGCAGTGATATTGTGCAGGGTACGCTTGAGCATATTAGGTCGCGGCAACGCCATCACCAACACTATAGGCAAGGGTGTAGGTGGCGATAAGGTCAGATTCAATGAGTGAATGTGCCCAGGCATGATGTCGCTCGGCGGCTCATATATACCTTCACCGATTTGACCATTTAACAGACCAACCCTAAGCACAGCACCTCGTTCGGCTTTGATCACCTTGGTGAGATGAGTTTGTTGGCGTGCACTTAACCCGTAAAGGCCGATGTCTAGCGTGTGGTCTGGATCAAGCAAAATTATATTCATAGGAAGAGCACAGTGATAATAATGAATAGATAAAAACAAACGGCCAATCTTTGATTGGCCGTTTCTATTGATTACTGGGTATTCGCCGGACGATCAGCGAAAGTCAGCGTTAAATCTTATCAGCAACAAAGGCTTGCACGTCGCCCAAGCTGTTATCGAGCACTGTGTAAGATTCTTTACGTTCGAAAAGATCTTTCATGTGCTCTGGCAACACAGGCGTTTCGCAGCCGGCTTTTTCGACCGCTTCTGGAAACTTCACTGGGTGCGCCGTCGCTAGAGTAATCATAGGCACCGAACTGTCTTTCCAGCACTGACGCGCCGCTTCCAAGCCAATCGCCGTGTGAGGGTCAAGCAGGTATTGTGTTTTGGCAAACACATCGGCAATCACGTCGCAGGTTTTCTGATCGTCTACCTTGTAGCTGTCAAAGTTGTCTTTCACAAAAGACCAGGCTTGATCGCCTAATGACACATCGCCTTTGTTAAAGCGCGCCATTAAGTCATCAATAGCAGCGCCATCACGCCCGTGGGCATCAAATAACAAACGCTCAAAATTACTCGAAACCATGATGTCCATACTTGGAGACAAGGTGACATTCAACGACTGACGACTCATGTCGTTTTCTGCAATTACGCGGTGAAGAATGTCGTTTTGGTTGGTGGCAACCACAAGCTGATCAATCGGTAAGCCCATTTGCTTCGCCAAATAGCCGGCAAAAATATCGCCAAAGTTGCCCGTTGGCACAGAAAAAGACACTTTACGATGAGGCGCACCGACCGACAAAGCCGATGAGAAGTAATAAACGATTTGCGCCATGATGCGCGCCCAGTTAATCGAGTTTACCGCACCCAATTTTGCGCCTTTCAAGAAAGACTGGTCGGCAAAGCTGGCTTTTACCATGCTCTGACAATCATCAAAATTGCCTTTTACCGCGATGTTGAAGACATTGTCATCGATGACAGTGGTCATCTGGCGACGCTGCACTTCCGATACGCGCTGGTAAGGATGCAAAATAAAGATATCAAGATGCTCTGAATGGCGGCAACCTTCGATCGCAGCGGATCCGGTATCACCCGACGTCGCACCTAAAATCACCAACTTTTCTTTGCGCTCAGACAAAACATAATCCATCAAGCGCCCCAGCAATTGCAAAGCAAAATCTTTAAACGCCAAGGTTGGGCCGCGAAACAGTTCTAAAATCCATTCGTTGTTGCCCACTTGCACCATGGGCGCAATGGATTGGTGATTAAAGCTGGCGTATGCCTCATCAATCATGCGTTTAAACGCGTCCGCAGGAATGTCGCCTTCTACAAAAGGCCACATCACTTTAAACGCCAATTCTTGATAAGACAAACTTGCCCAAGAGGCAATTTCTTCTTTGCTATAATGAGGTAAGGTTTCTGGAACGTACAAACCGCCGTCATTCGCCAAACCAGCCAATAGCACGTCACCAAATGACAAAGCGGGTGCTTTGCCACGAGTAGAAATGTATTTCATAAAATAAGGTCTCTCTTACGCCAAGTTTTCAACACGAATTCGCTGCACAGTACCCGCCACATCGGGCAGAGCTTCAATCGCAGCAATCGCGGCGTTCATATTGCGTTCTTTCACATCGTGCGTCATGACCACTAAAGGCACTAATTCGCTGCCTTCACGCTCACGCTGAATCAATGACTCGATACTGATGTCGTTGTTAGACAGAATTTGTGTGATATTCGCCAATACGCCAGCACGGTCTTTGATCGTCATGTTTAAGAAGAAACCGCATTCGATCTCTTCCACTGGCAAAATCTGCACACCAGACAAGGCATCGGCTTGGAACGCCAAATGCGGCACGCGGTTGGTTGGATCTGCGGTGAGAGTACGAGCCACGTCAATCACATCGGCAATCACCGACGAGCCTGTTGGCAAAGCGCCAGCGCCGGCACCATAGGTTAAGGTCGGCCCGACCACATCACCTTGCACCATAATGGCATTCATCACACCGTTCACATTTGCCAATAATTGCTTATGTGAAATCAAAGTCGGATGAACACGCAACTCAATGCCTGTTTTAGAGCGACGCGCAATACCCAAATGCTTGATGGCGTACCCTAAATCATCAGCAAAGGCGACGTCTTCAGACGTAATGCGACTAATGCCTTCGGTATAAGTTTTCTCGAACTGCAAAGGAATACCAAATGCAATAGATGCCAAAATAGTCAGCTTGTGCGCGGCATCAATGCCTTCAATATCAAAAGTAGGATCTAGCTCAGCGTAACCAAGCTCTTGTGCTTCAGCCAAGACATCTTCAAAGTCGCGGCCTTTTTGGCTCATCTCTGTCAGAATGAAGTTGCCAGTACCGTTAATAATACCCGCTAACCATTCAATTCGGTTGGCAGATAAGCCTTCACGGATTTGTTTAATAATTGGAATACCGCCTGCTACCGCCGCTTCAAACGCGACAATGACGCCTTTTTCCTGAGCTTTGGCAAAAATTTCGTTGCCATGCTCAGCGATCAACGCTTTGTTAGCGGTTACAACGTGCTTGCCATTATCGATGGCGGTTAGCACAAGCTCTTTCGCAACCGAAGTACCGCCAATAAGCTCAAGTACAATGTCAATCTCTGGGTTGTTCACCACATCAAAAATATCACGGGTGACATTAATATCCGTGGTGTCGCAGGCGTCGTTATCACGACGAGCGCCCACTTGCTCAATAACAATACGGCGACCAACACGTCGCGTGATCTCTTCCGCGTTATTAAGAAGAATATTAAAACTACCGGACCCCACTGTCCCCAGCCCACAAATTCCGACTTTTACCGGTTTCAAAACAATACCCCACAGAGACAATTTAATTTTTATAGGTCAGCTAACTCTTGATTATTTTGGATTAGATGACAAGCTGTCCATTATAACGCCAGAACAAGGCAAACCCAATGAACAAAAGGCATAACACATCGGCTATTTAGCGCAACCCAGGCAGAGAATCACATCCCTAGACGTTTAATCAACTCAGCGGCGGGCAAATAGCCTGGCAATAAGCGGCCATCTCCTAGCACAATCGTTGGCGTGCCACGCACCCCAACCTCGTTACCTAGAACATATTGGTCAGCAATTGGATTGGTACAGGTATTTTCAGGCACGGCCTCACCATTTTTTGACTGAGTAAGTGCCGTCTGCGGATCAGCCGAACACCACACGCTGACCATTTTTTGGTAAGACTCTGAACCAACGCCGGCTCTTGGGTAGGCAAGATAACGCACCGTGATACCAGCATCGTTAAGTTCTGGCACCTCTTTGTGTAACTTTCGGCAGTAACCACAATCTATGTCTGTAAATACAGTAATATGGGCTTTTTCGTTTTCCGCTTTATAGACAATCATGTCTGATTCAGGCAAAGCTTCTACTTTCGCCAGCTTGGCTTTCTCGGTTTCATTCTCAAGACTGGTTCCCTGCATTCGATACATATCGCCAGCAATGAAATATTGGCCGTCTGGAGTAACGTGTATGGTAGGGCCACCTTTTAGCGACACGACAAACAAACCCGACCCAGCGTGTTGCTCAGCACTTTCCACCTCGTATTGTGGCAATGCGGTATTCACAGCTGACAAAACAGCCGCTTGATCTGCCATCACAACACCAGAAATAGGGAGTAACAAGAAGCTCATAACACGAGAGCGAGCAAAGGAGCGGAGAAAATATTTCATGACAAGCCTCAAAGACAAAAAATAAAGTCTATTAGGCCATACGTTAGGGGGGAAGTTCCATTAAAAAGTTCCATTAAAAAAGGCGACTCGCGTCGCCTTTTTTAAATAAGAAAACTTAGCGCTTGGCCAATTTCTCTTTGATACGTGCAGATTTACCAGAACGCTCGCGTAGGTAGTAGATCTTAGCTTGACGCACGTCACCGCGGCGTTTAACTTCGATGCTTTCAACCAAAGGGCTGTACGTTTGGAAAGCACGCTCAACACCAATACCGCTAGAGATTTTACGAACGGTAAATGCTGAGTTAAGGCCTCGGTTACGCTTAGAGATTACAATGCCTTCATAGGCCTGTAGACGCTCGCGTGAACCTTCTTTAACTTTAACTTGGACAACAACAGTGTCACCAGGACCGAAGGCTGGGACTTCTTTTGTCATCTGTTCAGCTTCAATTTGCTGAATCAGTTTAGTTTTATTACTCATGGATGTGACTCCTAATGATATGGTTTCTTACTGAATGAAGGTTCTTCGGTTCAATAAGCTCGCAATTCCTACTCTGCCGAGGTTGAATCTTCAGTTTCGCGAATAAACTCTTCTAACAACAACTGCTGTTCCTTGTCCAACTCAAGGTCTTGCAGAAGGTCTGGCCGGCGCTGAAAAGTTCTTCCGAGCTTTTGCTTTAAACGCCAGCGTCTGATCTCCTCGTGGTTGCCACTAAGTAGCACTGAAGGCACAGATTCACCATTCAATACTTCGGGACGAGTATAATGCGGGCAGTCCAACAAACCATCGGCAAATGAATCTTCATCCGCTGATGCTTGTTTTCCTAACACTCCTGGCACCATACGAAATACAGTGTCCATGAGCACCATTGCCGGCAACTCACCACCGCTTAGGACAAAGTCGCCGATCGACCATTCTTCATCAATTTGTGATTGAATCAAACGTTCATCAACGCCTTCATAGCGACCTGCTACCAGAATAAATTCTGCTTGTTTAGCAAGCTGCTGCACGCCTTCTTGCGTTAGCGTACGCCCTTGAGGGGACAGATAAATAACTTTTGCGTTTGGCACCAAGGCTTTGGCGCTGTCTATCGCATCTTTGAGAGGCTGCACTTTCATGAGCATCCCTGGACCACCACCATAAGGTCGATCGTCTACTGTTTTGTGTCTATCGTGGGTAAAATCACGAGGATTTAAAAAATCCACCTGAATCAGCCCAGATTTAATGGCTCTGCCCGTCACACCGTATTGGGTAATGGCTTGAAACATCTCCGGAAAGAGCGATATAACGCTAACCTTCACGTTGTGACCTCAGCTTATCTGTTTAAAATTCCGGATCCCAGTCAACTACCATTTCCTGTTGTTCTAAATCGATGTTTAAAACATAGGTTCCTGGAGCATAGGGGATCAATCGCTCTTCACGATCAAAGCTACCTTCACACGCGCGGACAACAACCACATCATTCGCACCGGTTTCCATCAGTTGAGAAACCTTCCCCAAGAGGACACCCTCTTTGGTAATTACCCTCAGACCTTCCAGCTGACTCCAGTAATAATCACCTTCATCTAATTCTGGCAATTCTGCGGCATCAATATAAATATCCATACCACAAATCTCTTTTACTTGATCTCTGTCGGTATAGCCTTTAACTGATGCGACCAAACCACGCCCTTGCAGACGGCCTTGGCTTAATTCTACGGCTTTCCACCCACTAGGAGTTTTCAACCACCAATGCTTGTAATCAAAGATTCCTTGCATTGGGTCGGTGTGTGAATATAACTTCACCCACCCTTTAACACCGTATACTGATGTAATGCGTCCAACCACAAGGGCTTGCTCAGGAGCGGCCGCTTGCTTTACTGCAGACATAGCATTACCTCAATATTAAGCGTTTTTGCTAGCATCTTTTACAAGCTGCGCAGCACGGTCAGAAAGTTGAGCGCCTTGGCTAACCCAATGATTTACGCGATCTAGATCGATGCGTAGACGTTCTTCTTGACCACGAGCAACAGGGTTAAAGAAACCCAAACGCTCGATATAACGACCATCACGTGCACGACGGCTATCAGCCACGTTCAAATGATAGAATGGGCGCTTTTTAGAGCCACCACGAGAAAGACGAATAGTTACCATATGATTGGTTCCTTATTGCTTAACGAAACACCCCTTGCCGAGTCGAATTTTTGACTCATACTACAAGAAGGCGGCATATTCTAGTCGATAAACCAGAAAAACGAAAGGGCGAATCACTCGCCCTTTCACATTAATTAGAAGTTTTTTCATTCTTCTAAGTAAAACAAGTAGATAGATCTTTCCAACAGAAGATCAGCGGCCTCCAGGGAAACCACCACCAGGCATCATGCCACCTAGACCACGCATCATCTTCTGCATTCCACCCTTAGCGGACATCTTCTTCATCATCTTTTGCATTTGCTTATGTTGTTTTAACAAACGGTTCAAATCTTGAATTTGTAACCCTGCCCCCGCTGAAATGCGTTTTTTGCGGGAGCCGTTAATCACATCAGGGTTACGACGTTCTGCCTGAGTCATGGAGTTAATCAAGGCCTCCATTTGTACAAACATCTTATCGTTCACCTTGTCTTGGATATTGCCAAGTTGACCCATGCCCGGCAACTTATCCAACATAGAGGTCATGCCTCCCATGTTTTTCATTTGTTGCAGCTGCTCTTTAAAGTCTTCTAAGTCAAAGCCTTTGCCTTTCTTCAGCTTACCGGCCAGTTTCTCAGCCTTACCTTTATCGATCTGCTGTTCAGCTTGCTCGATCAAGGACAACATGTCGCCCATACCCAAAATACGAGAGGCTAAGCGATCTGGGTGGAAAGGCTCTAGTGCGTCCGTTTTTTCACCGACCCCTAAAAACTTAATCGGCTTACCAGTAATATGTCGAACCGACAAAGCCGCACCGCCACGGGCATCACCATCGGTTTTGGTTAATACAACACCAGTCAATGGCAATACATCACCAAAGGCTTTAGCGGTATTCGCCGCATCCTGACCTGTCATGGCATCCACCACGAACAAGGTTTCAATCGGATTTACTGCGGCGTGCAAAGCCTTAATTTCGGCCATCATGTCGTCATCAATAGCAAGACGACCGGCTGTATCAACGATCAGAACATCTTTATGAGCTTTTTTCGCATAATCGATGGCATTGTTAACGATGTCTATCGGCTGTTGCGACAGATCACTTGGAATAAAGTCAACACCGACTTCACCAGCTAAGGTTTCAAGCTGCTTAATCGCTGCTGGACGATACACATCGGCACTGACTACAGATACGGATTTTTTCTCGCGTTCACGCAAGTACTTAGCCAGTTTCGCCGCGGAAGTGGTTTTACCTGCCCCTTGTAGACCCGCCAGCAAGATAACCGCAGGGCGCGCAGCGCGAAGATTCAAACCATCGTTGGCCTGTCCCATCACATTTTCAAGTTCCTGCTTAACAATTTTCAGGAAGACTTGACCAGGACTCAAGCTTTTTGACACCTCGGTGCCAATGGCGCGTTCCTTCACCGCACCGATGAAATCTTTTACAACCGGCAAGGCAACGTCGGCTTCTAACAGCGCCATACGTACTTCGCGCAACACTTCCTGTATGTTGTCTTCGGTTAATTTCGCTCGACCTCGAATACGATCAAGCGAGGAAGTTAAACGATTCGATAAATTGTCGAACATATTACCCTCAAATTTTGGTTCTAAATGGAAAAAACCTACGGTTTCAGTTTATCCAAGGTGAAATTGCCTCTATTATAACGGATAAATGATTATCGCCCTATACTTTTACCCAGCGGAACCTTTAGTTTCATGACTCAATTATCGCTTTGGCTTGCTTGTATTGCCTGTTTAGTTGCTGGCACAGCGTATTATCTGCGTCCCACACAGCGTTATACCCAATACCTTGGCGCTTTCGCCATCTCAATACACACCATTTCACTAGCGTTAGTGTTACTCAGCCGAGATGGCTTTAATTTTTTGACGATTGGTTTTTTAATCGCTCTTATTGGTAACAGCATGTTGTGGTTAAGTAATCGCGACAAAGATTTGTCTTTATTGTTAGGTGCCGCATTTCCTCTTGGCGCGATCATTATTGCGTTAAATGCCATTCAACCTTGGGACTTAACCCAGCTCCACAGCCCGTCATGGGGCACCAGCGCACACATTCTTATCGCGTCAGTCGCGTACAGCTTATTCACCGCCGCCTGTGGTGTAGGCATTTTATTGTCTATTCAGGAGTACCAACTCAAGCACCACAAGCTCAAACAACTGCTGCGCGTTCCGCCGTTGCAAGTATTAGAGCGCTTGATGTTTGAACTGATTTGGGCGGCGTTTGTGTTGCTCACTGTCACCATAGCGACAGGCTTCTATTTTATCGATGACATGTTTGCTCAACATGTCGCTCACAAGACGTTTTTCACCATTGCTTCTTGGTTTGTGTTTGCAGGGCTGCTATTAGGTCGACATTTTGCTGGCTGGCGAGGACAATTAGCTGTTAAGTTGACATTAAGCGGTTTCTTTTTACTCATGCTAGGGTATTTTGGTAGTCAAATTGCGTTACAGATTTTGCGCCATTAACACGCAAGGCCATAAAGTCTATTTGACAGTATGATCTTAAGAAACAATAATCCGACTATCTACATAATTGAGGCGATCCCTTTTTGAACGAAGTACCCTTAGGTATTCTTGGTGGAATACTTTTTTGTCTTATCTTGCTTTCTGCATTCTTTTCTAGCTCCGAAACAGGGATGTTGTCGATTAACAAATATCGATTAAAACATCTTGTGAAAAGCAAGAACCGATCTGCCATCAAAGTCAGCTCCCTTCTTGAACGACCAGACCGACTTATCGGCGTTATCTTAATCGGTAACAACTTCGTCAATATTCTTGCTTCAGCCATCGCGACCATTATAGCGGTTCGAATTTGGGGCGATGCGGGCGTGGCTATCGCTACCGCTGCCTTGACCATGATAGTGTTGATTTTCGCCGAGGTAACCCCTAAAACATTGGCGGCCATTCATCCAGAAAAGATTGCTTTTCCCGCCTCTTGGGTGCTCGCCATCTTACTGAAGGCGCTCTATCCACTCGTACTACTGGTGAACACATTGTCCAATGGCTTGCTTCGCATCATAGGAGTAAGCACCGCACAAAACAGTCAAGACACTTTGGATTCAGAAGAATTAAGAACCGTGGTCAATGAAGCCAGCGGCCTGATACCTGCCGCTCACCAAGAAATGTTGATCTCCATCTTGGATTTGGAAAAAGTCTCTGTTGAAGACATCATGATCCCACGTAACGATGTGGTTGGTATCGACATAGAAGACAGCATAGAAGAGATCATTGAGCAGATCTGCCAAAGTCGTCATACTCGTATGCCGGTATACAATGGTGAAATCAACAAGGTAATCGGCATTTTACACGCACGCCATGCGGCTATTTTCCTGCGCGATGCCTCCCCTTCTAAGGCAGCGCTCCTTAAAGCAACGGTCGAACCTTACTTTATTCCTGAAAGTACCTCGCTTAATACCGTGCTGTTAAACTTTCAAAAAGACCATCAGCAAATGGGCATTGTGGTAGACGAATACGGTGATGTTCAAGGTATTGCTGCTTTAGAAGATGTACTTGAAGAAATCGTTGGGGAGTTCACACCACCAACGCAAGACGAAGAAGAAGAGATCCAAACTCTAGATGACGGCTCGTTCCGCATCGAAGGCTCAACACACATTCGTGAAATAAACAAAACCTTAGATTGGCATTTACCGACCGACGGCCCCAAAACGCTTAATGGGCTTATCATCGAAACCTTGGAATTCATACCAGAACACCCGATTAGTTTATGGGTGGGTCACTATTTAATTGAAATTCAAGAGATCGAAGACAAGGTTGTCAAATACGCCAAACTTCAGCTTAAAAGGTAAACACACTATGAGATACTGCCCGCAATGTGGTCATGCCGTTAATATGACAACCCCTGAAGGGGACAATCGCATTCGCGCAGTATGCCCAAGTTGTGACTTTATCGACTACGACAACCCAAGAATCATCACCGGCACCATTCCCCTTTACCAAGGGAAGGTTTTGTTGTGTAAGCGCAACATTGAACCGCGCTTGGGCTTCTGGACACTGCCTGCGGGCTTCATGGAGAATCAAGAAACCACAGCGGAAGGCGCGCTTCGAGAAACACTAGAAGAAAGTGGCTCCGTCGCTGTTTGCACCCAAGCTTTCAGCATGATCAGCATTCCTCATATCAATCAAGTTCACCTGTTTTACATCGCAGAGCTTCAACGAGATGATTTTCACGCCACAGCAGAAAGTTCCGAAGTCGCGCTGTTTGATTTGCAAGACATCCCATGGGACGAGCTGGCATTTAGCAGCGTCACCACAACGCTAAAGTTTTTTATAGAAGATCACAAAACCGGCATTTACGGCTTTCATGAAGACACCATTTATTTGAACAACACCTACGAGTAGTCCATCACACTGAGCAGCTCATCACACTCGTTTTAAAGACTGCCAGTCCTGCTACCAAAGACTTGTTTGTTCTTGGCTAGCAGGCAAGACTATCTCTGACTGATAATCCGGTCGCAACCGCTGTATTTTTTGATCTAATGTTGCCGCCAGTGTTGGCGCAGCAATGTTATCTGACGAATGCACAAACACAAAAGGCGACAACCCCAAATCCAGCCATTGCACCAGCTTCGACGCCCACTGATCTAACCATACATCATTGCGCGACAAATCAGGATGACCAATAAATCGCACGACCGGATGCCGAGCCGTCGCAACAGGGTGGCAAGGCACTCGCGGTTTTTTACTTTGCGCATCAACCAAACTGTCGCAATAAGCCTCGGTAGAAAACACCGGCCGAGAATCCATGATAACTCGATTGACCTGACGCTCAGCCAACCCAGCTAAAAAACTCGTTTCAATACGACCCTTGTCAAAATACGCTAAATGCCGTACCTCGACCGACAAGGGCGTTGGCAACGACCAGCACTGACACAACGCTAGGATAGACTCTAGATAGCGTTCATCGATAGCGCCAGAAAATTGCAGCATGGTAGGCCCCAATTTGCTCACCAGCGGTTGTAAAACATCCATAAACTTAAGCCAATCTTGTTCAATTTCCCGCCACGGTCGGTCTGCCAAGCGGTGCGTGACAGTCTGTGGCGCTTTAAAACAAAATCGAAACTCAGGCACCACCGCATCGTACCAGCGCTGCAACTGTATGGGGTCAACATCGGTATAAAAAGTGCTGCCCACTTCCACACTAGAGAAAAACTCTGAGTAGCGACCAATACGCTGCGATGCTGACAGAGTGCTTGGGTACAGCCAATTCACCCACGCAGGGTGCTGCCATTGAGCCATACCATATCGAACCTTCACTGCGGCACCTCTAAATACTCCACCTTGTCGATATAATAGGTTTTTTCTCGCCCTGCCAGCACAATAACCACCTCATCACCTTCTCGTTTTTTGAGTAACGCCCTCGCCACAGGTGAATCGATGCTGATGTATCGCTCATGATGATCAAGCTCATCAGGCCCAACAATTCGATATTGTTTGCCTTCGCCGTTATCATCTTCCACCGTCACCCAAGCACCAAAAAACACCTGGGATTGATCATTTGGAAAACGATCGACCACGGTACAAGCGTCTAAGCGCTTTTCAAGATAGCGGACACGACGGTCAATTTCTCGCAACTGACGCTTGCCGTACTGGTATTCTGCGTTTTCCGAGCGATCGCCTTGCGCGGCGGCCTCGCGAACCGTATCGGTAACCGCAGGACGCTTCTCTTTCCAAAGATACTTCAGCTCTGCCAACAGACGCTGCGCCCCTTCCTGAGTAATATAGGCAGACTTAGGTGGAGCGGGCGGGCGGTATCGACTCATAGCACATCACTTTTTTAAATTGACCAGATGAAACAAAAATGCCGCCAGGTTAGCCTCCGGCGGCATTCACTTTTAAAAGCTATTACAAAAAGCTTTTTGTTAAAAAAACATTATAAAGACAACACTTAAGACTCTTGTTTGTGCACGTGAACATCCATTTGTGGATATGGAATACCAACGCCTTGCTCATCAAAGGTGTATTTGATTTTTTCTAACAAATCGGCTCGAACTGTCCAATAATCACCGGATGCCACCCAGGGACGTAAAAAGAAATTCACCGAACTGTCCGCCAACTCAGACACAGCAATCAAACACTTAGGGTCTTTTAGAATACGCTCATCGGCATTCACAATCTCTTCCATCAGTTTTTTCGCCAAGCGAATGTCTGCGTCGTAACTGATACCAATTACCAAATCCAAACGGCGAGTCGATTCACGCGAAAAGTTCACAATAGAACCATCCATAACGGAAGAGTTCGGCACTATAATCACGCGGTTATCTGGCGTTTTCAGGTAAGTATGAAACAATTCAATACGGTTAACCGTTCCCATTTGGCCGCCAGCATCGATGAAATCCCCCGAGCGAAATGGGCGCAATAAGATGATTAACACACCTGATGCGAAATTAGACAAGGAGCCTTGCAGTGCAAGACCAACAGCCAGACCCGCTGCGCCCAAAATCGCAATGAAAGACGTGGTTTCCACCCCTATCTGACCTAATGCCATCAAGGCAATACCAGCGAACATCAAGGCATAGAGAATACTAGAAGCAAAACCCGCAACAGCTTGATCAACCGATGCTTTTAGTAGGCGCTTTTCACACCATTGAGCGACCCTAGACGCGATAAATTTACCGACGAAAAAGACCACCAAACCAATAAGCAGATTGATACCGCTGTCTATTAACACCGGCACCCACTCCGAGCCTTGCTCCAGTAACGCCTCAATTTCTTCGTTCATAATTCTCAAATCCTATGCTTTATCGCTGTTAAAAAATCGCTGTTAAAACTTTATTAAGCCAAATAGTCCGATGTGTGCTGCCATTCATCGAGCAATCGCTCTAATTTCTGTCGTCCCGGTTTATCAAATATCATACAAAGACGACCTGCCACTAATTGAGTCCCTTTAACGTGATACTCATCGATGAAGATACACTCTTCTCGGAGGTTTTCTAGCGCCTCGCTGTCTCGCATCGACATACCAATAAAAGCATGCCATTCGTGCTCTGGCAAATTCCCTTGTAGCGCTTTTCTTAGCAAGCGTACACACTGGCCTTGCGTCAGCCTATAATATGGCACTTTGGATTGATGTCGAACAAAAAACACCATTAAGCCCACTAAAACCACAAAAAGGCTACCAATGGACACCAACAGCTCTAGCATATCAATTAAAAAGAATGTGCCATTAAGGCCGTTTTGGCACGTTCCAGATGCGCCAAATGCTCGGTTTCATATCGGTCCATTTCTAATCGAAATTTAATGCGTGCAGATTTGGGCAGTTCACTCCACTGTTCATGAGTGGGAATATGCATGGTTTTTTCCGTCAGCATGTAAAACGCCGATATATCTTCGTGCTGTGACAAATCTTCGCTCAATTGATCCAACAAATGCTTAATACGGATACTGGCCTCAATCCAATTTAACTCTTCTGTACCCACTACTTTAAGCAGCACACGAATGCTGTCGATTCTTTTTTGACGCTCTTCTTGAAAGCGCGCCTCACCCGCTCGAATCTTTTCTTCACGAGCTTGGTTGTGTTTTAACTGGCGCCAAATAAACCAAATGGACACCGCAATCACAACAAAAGAACCTAATAAAAACCATATAAACGCGGTAACGGACATATCACACCTTATCGATTAAAAAGACAATTACCCCAACATTAAGCCAGCTGAGTGTTAAGCCACTGAGAAATATCATCAATTTGCTCTGGACATACAGAATGCGGCATAGGGTAAGTTTTATAAGTCACCGCATAGCCTTTTTTGCGCAACAACTCTTGCGCATTCTCTGCTAATACAGGTGCCACTACAGGATCTTGTGAGCCATGATGAATCAAGATAGGCGCCTTACCATTCACGCAAGCGGTGGCGTCTGGCACATCTTCCCCTTTTACAAGATACGTAGACAAGGCCATCACCCCGGCTAGCTTGTGCGACGTTCGTAACGCCAACTGATAAGCGATCACACCCCCTTGGGAGAAACCGGCCAAAAGGATACGCTCTGACGCTATGCCAAGGTCTATTTGAGCTTGAATCAGCTGCTCAATTTGTTGACAAGACTCGTCGATGTTCGCCATATCTACCTTGCGATCCAAGGTCATTTCATAAATGTCGTACCAGGCTCGCATCGCCATGCCGCCATTAACCGTCACCGGACGCTTGGGGGCGTGGGGAAAAACGAAACGCACACTCAACGCTGGCGATAAAGACAAAGCCGGCACCAAGGATTCGAAATCGTGCCCATCTGACCCTAAACCATGCAGCCAAATCACCGCTGCATCAGGCTGTTTTCCCGTTTCAACTTGCACAGATGGCAATAAATCGATCATTTCTACTACTCCAAAAAGATAGGCTTTCGCAATGGGGCTAAGACTAGCACACTGACGATGCAGGCTCGACACCCAGCATTATTCCCAACAACAAACAGCTTAAAATCTTAGTCAAAAGGCAAAGTTAATTGCTGCGCTTTAATCGGGGTCAACCGAAACCCCACACCGATCAAACGAACCGGACGCCGTGCCCGTGCATACGCCTCGTATAAAAGCTCAACGAACACCGCATTTGAAAGCTTATTTTTGATAGGGCGCTCTATTGTCGTTTGTTTAAAATCGTCGAACTTGAGTTTCAGATAATACTTACTCAACTGAGACTCATAATGTCGACCCTTCATGCGTTTTTTCAAGTCGACCAACAAGTCTGGCAACGCCGCTTGGCATTCGGCCAATCCCTGTAAGTCTTTCGCAAACGTCCGCTCAACAGAGACACTTTTTCGCTCCCTAGACACAGTTACCGGTCGCTCATCAATTCCTAAAGCGAACTGTGACAAACGATAGGCCATGCTGCCAAATTGCTTTTGCAGCACCATGAAATCCAGCGTCTGCAAATCCGCACAAGTAAAGACATTTAACGCCGCAAGCTTTTCTTGAGCCACTCGACCGATACCGGAAATAAATTTCACCGGCACAGCCGACACAAACTCAAACTGCTTGTCTGGGGCAATCACAGTAAGACCGTCTGGCTTATCCCAGTCGCTAGCGACCTTGGCAATAAATTTATTGGTTGCTACACCAGCCGATACAGTAATACCGACCTCTTGCTCTATTCTGCGACGAATATCTTCTGCAATACGCGTCGCGCTGCCTTGAAAATCCGTGGCGTGAGTCACATCCAGATACGCTTCATCAAGAGACAAGGGTTCAATCGTGTCGGTAAATATCCGAAAAATAGCGTGCATTTGCTCAGAGGCCAGACGATATTTCGCCATATTGCCTGGTATCACCAACAAATCAGGACACAGCCGCTTTGCCATCGAAGTCGGCATAGCAGAGCGAACGCCAAATTCTCGCGCCACATAATTAGCCGTAGCGAGAACACCTCTAGCATTTGAAGGCCCACCAATGGCAATAGGAATATCTCGCAGACTGGGGTCATCACGCATTTCAATGGCCGCGTAAAAACAATCCGCATCTATGTGTATGATTTTTCGTGCTAGTGTCATAATTAGCCAAGGTAAAGAATGAGCCGCTGAAAAAGCAGGAAATTACTCAATAAGCAGGTAATATCCTATTAAAACAGAGAAAAAAGACGTTTTTACACCGCCAAACATGGACGTTCAAACACAAAATAGTTTACATTTTCGTACAGCCATTATTGATCTGTAATTAGAACGCACTCAACATCGAACAATATGGCAATGATTTTTATAATAAGGGCTCAACGATGACATCATCACTTCGTATTTTTTTAATCGCCATAGGCGCTGTCCTATTAAGCGGGTGTCAAAACCTGGCACAACAAAGTGCTACTGGAGAGCCTTGTACTTCTGTGGCGCCCTGTAATGGCAACATTGTTGGGGGTGATACATCGACCACAGCGGGTTATACGCAAACAGGTTCAGTAAATACCGTGGCTATTATTAAGCAAGAACCCATTATTGTCACGGCAACAGGATACGCCGCACTTATTACCAACAAACGCTTATCTCAATCTCAAGCACGCATCATGACATTACGCAGCTCCATGCTTGACGCTTATCGAAACCTGTCCGAGCGAGTTTACGGCTTGAAAATCGACGGTTCCAGCACCTTGAGCAACATGGTCATGCAAAACGACGAATTACGCACCTACGTCGACGCGTATTTAATTGGCGCCAAAGTTGTGTCACAACGGGAACACGAAGACGGCACCTTTGAAACCGTGGTCGAAATGGCTCTGCAAGAAAACTTTCGCCAGTGCTTAACATCATCCAGTATGCAAAATGACCCTAACTGTCAGGTTCAACCCGCTTACCGCACTATTAATGCACAAAGCGCTACCCCAACGACCAACTTCTACAGCATTGAATAAAGACACCATGCAGATGTTGCCACGCCTTATTGCGACTACCTTGTTTTTGCTGCTGCCTATTATGGGGATAGCGAAAAGTGTCGACGCTCAAGGTCAAGCCATTATTTATAACGGCGACTTGGTCGACGCTCGCTATCGAGCCACCCAACAAGCTATTAAACAAGCCGTGTTGGAGTCCAGTTCACGAGTCAACGTGAAAGATGAGCTCTACAACGGTGAGCTTGAGTCCAATTTGGATATCCGTAGCTCAGGCTATGTGCAGCAAGCTCGCATTCTATCGGAAGAGCAAAACGGTGATTTTCTTACTGTACTGGCAAGGGTTGAAGTCACACCAGATTCACAATGCAGTACAGGCCCAACCAGCTATTACAAAAAAACCGTTGGCGTCACCGGCTTTGAATTACAAGTTCCACAGCAAGCCAGATTAGGTGAACTGAGCAATATCTCTCGGGAATTACCCAAAAAACTCGCGGATGCCATTAATCAACAAGGTTATTTACGAGCGCTCACGGCCACCAATATTGCCATTTACCCTGATTTAATTAATGCCCCCTCATCCACCAACAACGACGGCTCACTCACCAACGTGACGCGCATTAGTGAGCAATTGGGCGTGCAATATATTATCAGCGGTGTTATCCGCGATATTGGCGAAGTGTATTTGCGTTTTCCTGATGACAAATATTCAGCCAGCAACGAAGATATCATTGAGAAACAAAGAAATTTCGTGGTCGACATGTACATCTACGACGGCTTTAGTGGCGCCCTTTTATTTGAGCATCGTTATAACGAAGTAGGTAATTGGGACATCTCTGATCACGCCAGAATCGGTTTTGGCAGCGCCAAATTTTGGACGGTTCACTACGGCAAAGTTGTCCAGCAAGCGTTAAAAGAAAGCGCACTGGATACCAGCGAAGAATTACGCTGCCAGCCCTTTATCGCCAATATATTTCGCACCGAAGGAAACCGAATTCACATATCGGCAGGCTCCCTCGCGGGCGTCAAACAAGGGGATAAATTTAACGTTTACCGTCGTTATGAAGTGTTTAATCAACTGCAATCAGCACAAACTCAGCTGAACAATGCCAATATCAGTGTTACAATAAAGCAAGTTCAACCAAACTTTTCAGTTGGTGAACTTGTGGTTGATTCGCATATACTTAACGTACAACAACAAGATGTCGTGATTGCCTGGTAGTTTTATATAACGTCGTCGCATTAACGGCTATTTTTATTTTTTTAGGATATACACAATGAACAACGAACTACTACACCACCTAGAACAACGCATTAACGAAGCCGTTGAAGAAATTGGCTCACTGCGTGGCCGTATTTCTGAGCTAGAAATGCAAAATTATGAATTGAGTGAAGAAAAAAATGAAATCCAGACCTCGCTTGATCAGACCAAAGAGCAGCAGTCCAATTGGGAATCCTCATTATCTCAAATGCTGAATCGCCTTAATCAAATGGATGATAAACAATGAGATCGATTCTGCTTGCAGCTTTAGTTTTCGTCAGTGCTCATGCATCGGCCGAGGGCCAAATTGCGAGCTTATTTTCGTTCGAAGCAGCGGCCGCTCGTCCAGATACAGCCGACGGCCAAAAAAACGTTACTTCCATTCTGAATACCTCCATGGAATATACTCTGCCTGAAAACATTTCCTTTCACGGCGGGTTTTCTTTTGTTATCGGAGAAACGTTCGAAAGCTCTATCACTCTAGGATCGCGCTTTTACAGCTCGACTCCAGCGTTTCAAATATTCCCAGGGATACCTATGTGGTCTTTCCTTGGGGGCGGCGTATCCTTCCTAGACGATACAGTTTTTTACCCTGAAGCGGGCTTTCGTGTTGCCACCTCTGACACTTCGCGATTGGATGTGTTTGTTAAGATCCTTAACAGCAGTAATGACACCTATGACAAGCATGTCATGCTTGGTGCTGGACTGACGTTCTAAATAACATGAAGTTATTACCTATTTTCGTTGCAAGTGCTTTAATTACAACAACGTATGTTTGGTGGCAAAACGGCAACACCATTTCTGTCACTCTGCCAAATGATGATCAGCGAAGAGAAATGATAGGCACAAACAATGCATCTATTATTCCACTGACACCATTGAACAATTGAGCTTTGTGTTTTTATGGAACAACTTATTGCTAAACTCGAAGCAAAGATTGACTGGCTAACTCAGCAGCTAAACAATGCCAACGAGGAAATACAACAATTAAAGGGCTTAAGCCCCTCCTCCACTGAGTACAGCGCCTCAATGGACCTTTTGCAACAGATGGCTGATCGCTCTAACGAAGATCAACTTCAGCTTTACATCGAAGATTCCCTTGATCTTTTAGACCTTGAGCCAACTCCTGAGCAAGCAATACAATTAGACGCCGTTGAAAACCAACTCAGTTTTGATTTATTGCACGAGCATGCTGATAGCAGCACCACAACCACGACAACAGAACAGATTGATTACATGACTACACAACAACCTGAGCTTAACGGCTTGCAAGAAGACGGCACACTTGTTGACACAACACCTGCAGATAGCACTCCTATCGACAACCAGGTTGCAGAAACACAAGACGCCAGCGAAAGCACCCCAGAGACAGCCGCGGTGATCTTGACGCCAGAACAAAAGAAACGTCAAAAGAATCAAAAAAATAATCGCCGCCTCATCAAGATGCTTGAAGACCGTTATCCGAAAGCGTTCGACTGGAATCAACCTAAGCCACTGAAAGTCGGTATTGATAAAGATATGGTGCTGGACGATGATTTCAACGCCAGCAAGCAAAAACGCGCCCTTGCCGCTTACACACGCTCTGATCGCTATAAAAAATGCCTTTTAACTGGCCAACCTCGTGTTGACCTTGAAGGGGTAGCCGTTAACAACGAACCAGCGCTGCCTGAATCCATGCTGCCAAAGAAAACTAAAATGCCGACTACTGGCCGACCAGCCAGAGAAAAGCCGACACAGCGCAGCAGTAAACCAAAACAGCGCTCACCGGAAAGAGCCAAAACAAACAACAAGCCAAAAGCAGCCAAGCCAGCGCCAAAACAAGACGATATCTATGAAAATCTATCGCCTGAAGAGCGCATGAAAGCTAAACTGGAAAAGTTGCTAAATAAATAACAAAAAGTGTTTACATAGTAATGCGGTGCGTATACCATACGTCCCGCTGCTGTGGAGGGGTTCCCGAGTGGCCAAAGGGAGCAGATTGTAAATCTGCCACGAAAGTTTCGGTGGTTCGAATCCACCTCCCTCCACCATTAATTTTTTCCTAAAATTAATGTTCAGCACAATCATTTCTCAAGATACACACCTCAGAAATTCCTACTAAAAATTTTCCAAGAGTACAAATAACATACTTTTTCTGGATAAAACCACACCTTAAACACAGACTTATCCACATATTATCAAGTTTCTATTTAGTGGACCTCATTGCCGCGCCTAGCGCAAATCACCACCAAAACCCACACCCAGCCCAACCACAGGTATTTCAGGCCGCCACCACACATACACGCCAGACAGATAGACAGACAGACAGATAGATAGATAGACAGATAGATAGATAGACAGATAGATAGACAGATAGACAGATAGACAGATAGATAGACAGATAGACAGATAGACAGATAGACAGAATTTTTAAGATTTTACAAAAAAGAAGTAAAGAAAAAATAGCAAAGAAAGGAAACAACAAGAGAGGCAAAATGGTGGGTCGTACTGGATTCGAACCAGTGACCAATTGATTAAAAGTCAACTGCTCTACCAACTGAGCTAACGACCCGCTCATATTTTTTGTGATCTAATGGTCGGAGTAGAGAGATTCGAACTCCCGACATCCTGCTCCCAAAGCAGGCGCGCTACCAGACTGCGCTATACTCCGATGGCTCCTCGAACTGGACTCGAACCAGTGACCCAATGATTAACAGTCATTTGCTCTACCAACTGAGCTATCGAGGAATGAATCAGATCAGAAATATATAGGGATAGTTGGTGGGTCGTACTGGATTCGAACCAGTGACCAATTGATTAAAAGTCAACTGCTCTACCAACTGAGCTAACGACCCAACTATCAAGTAATGGGGTGGACGATGGGGCTTGAACCCACGACCGCCGGAATCACAATCCGGAGCTCTACCAACTGAGCTACGCCCACCATTACTAGGTGACGATAAAATTAATGGTCGGAGTAGAGGGATTCGAACCCCCGACATCCTGCTCCCAAAGCAGGCGCGCTACCAGACTGCGCTATACTCCGATCTGGCTCCTCGAACTGGACTCGAACCAGTGACCCAATGATTAACAGTCATTTGCTCTACCAACTGAGCTATCGAGGAACTAATTTTATCTTGCTTACAACAACCATTTAATAAATGGCGGAGGAGGAGAGATTCGAACTCTCGGTAGGCTATTAACCTACGCCAGTTTTCAAGACTGGTGCATTAAACCGCTCTGCCACCCCTCCGTTGCGAGCGAGATGTATAATACTGATTTGAAATTTCAGTGCAACCTATTTTTTAAAAAAGTTTAACTTTTTTCGCTTACATAACCTTGCTCAGGAGCAGAACGAATCCAAACGTTGGAATACCAGTAATATTGCTGACCAGAACGATCTGGCATGGTGCAATTAATCCGACCACGGCCCACGCCAAATGGCTTGCTGGCGGTGGCGACAACGTCATTGTCAGATGCCCAATCAAGCGACGCTTTACCCTGCCCTGAGACATAACACGCCAAATCTTTCAGACGATACTGTCCGTCTTTAAAAGTAAGGCGAATGGACACGGGTTGATCTGTCGCGAAATCACCGCCCGCGTCTTCTGACAACAAAGGCATCGGCTTTGAATTCAGCTTGGTCTTTAAGGTAGACAAACTGGCATAGGGCCCAGAAGCAGGAAACCTTGGCAGATTCTCAAAATCCGAGTCGGCACTGATCACACCCGATTGCTGCCCAAACGCCATCAGACCCTTCTCTTTTACCATGTCACGAATACGATGGTTTGATTCGCCATAGGGATACGCAAGCATCTTCGGAGAATTACCAAGCTTATCGACTAAAGCCGTTTCTACCACATCCAGCTCTTGAGACATGCGCGCGAACCAAGCGTCATCGCTCTCAGTCGCTTCTTTACGCAACATATAAGGGTGGTTTTCCGTGTGGTTCGCAAACACACCGCCCACCGCCTGCATTTCTTTCATTTGCTCCCAGCTCAAAAAGCTGCGGCTATTGCGCTCTACCGGCCCAGAGTTAACAAACACAGTAAACGGGAAGTTATTGGCTTTTAGAACAGGAAAGCCCGATTGATAGATGTTGCTGTAGGCATCATCGAAGGTAATCGCCACAGCTTTTTCAGGGAGTGGCTTGTTCGCCTTCAAATCATCCAGCGCCGAGCGTAAATCCACCACCTGAAAGCCACCGCTTTGGAGGTATCCCATATGCTCGGCAAATTCTTCTGGCGTCACTGAGGTTGATCTGGGGGTCGTGTTACTCACATGATGGTATTGCAAAACAGGCAAATAATCTTGTGCCTGTATAGATGCGCTTAACAGCGCTCCTCCAACTAGGACACCAAGATAAGGTTTAGATAACATGTTACTTCCTTTAAAAAATCTATTTGCCGACATTCTACGCCATGCATCGGAAGGATGCACAATAGCATCACTATGGCGCTATGGACAAAACCACAGCAAATGACAATAAGCTGACAAACTAGCGGCAACAGCTACTTAGCGCTACTATTTAGGTTTTATTAAGAAGACTCATCTAACAAGGCAGCAAAGCAAGAGGCGTGAAATGGACAGCATTCAACCTGAAGATGATAAGTGGTTACTGATTGATGATCACACCATGTTTGCCGACGCTCTCTCCATTGTTTTATCTATCCTGCGCCCTTCACTTACTGTCGACGTCGCGACAACAGCCGACCTAGCAATAAAATACTTACAACAAACTGAGTATTCGCTCGTTATTCTTGACTTACACATACCCAAATGCGCCAGCGAAGAACTGTATTTAACCATTAAACAGACGGGCATAGACAAGATAATGGTGTGCTCTGGGGCGTTTCAGCCACAAAAAGCACTGGCATTGCGCAACCTTGGACTGCAAGGTTATATCACCAAAGAAGCTGATGCAGCTGACATTCTCTCGTTCGCCGATCGTATTACCAAGGGTGAGTCTTGGGTATGCTCTTCACTCCATCAACAACAGCTTGAACATTACGAGGGTAGCCGCACCTTACTGACTGAGCGCCAGATCCACATCCTGCAGCTACTTGAATCAGGCGCCACCACTAAGCAGGTTGCCCATCAGCTTTGCTTAAGTGAAAACACCATAAAAACTCATGTTCGCTTAATGTTTGATAAGCTCAATGTGAGTAATCGCTCACAATGTATTACCCGTGCTCGCAAACTCAACTTGCTGTCAGCTTACTGAAAAAGCCAACCCAAAAACGCTCAAAACACTTCTATTCACTGCTCTTTATTTAGAGCTACTCAAAGGTAGGGTTAAAGTAAATTCTGTCACCCATGGTGCGCCTTCCCTTTTATCACCGTTTTTTTCACAGCAGGATGTAACCGTCAGCTCAATGCCTTGTAATGAACACAAACGCTTTACAATAGATAGTCCCAGTCCCTGACCTTCCTCTTCTGCCTGTACTTGAAAGAACTCATCAAAAATACGCTTTTGATCTGCACTGGAAATACCAATCCCTGTGTCTTTTATGGACACCACAAGGTGCTGCTCAGTTTGTTCGGCGCTAACAGAAATACCACCTTGCTCTGTGTATTTGATGGCATTAGATACCAGGTTTTGCAAAATTTGTTGCAAAAACAACTCATCAAAATAGCCATTCACATCCATATTTTTTACGTTTAAAAACAACTCCTTTTGCTGGGCAACGGGCCTATATTGGTCTATCGCTTTCTCTATTACGGGCTGTAACGATGAAAGACGCATGCTTGCTGTCATTCCCTCTCCATCCAAAGCGGACAAATTCAAGAGCTTATCAAGCAGACGATTGGTATCGACCGAAGCCAATTTGGCTTTCCTAATTAAGGCTTCCGCTTGAACCGACAATGGCAAAGCCAATGCCCCTTGCAAATACATCTGAGTGGCTTGCATGGGCTGGCGTAAATCATGACTCGCCGCGGCCAAAAAACGCGTCTTATCAAGGGTGGCTTCCACCGCTTTTAATTCCGCCTCTTTATAGAGAATGCGCAATACCGTGTACTCCATCTGCTCTTTATGTGTCATTAAACTAAACACGATCAAACAAACACAGGCGACGGGGAGCATGATGGTAAGCAGCCAATATTGCTCTATTTCCAAATAATAAATTTGCCAAGTAAAACAACAAAAGACAGGCACAACAAACAAAATATATACCCAGGGATCATTGCCTTTTGTTAAAGAAGGAATTGACGCATTCAGAATTAAAACGATCACCACAGTGATAATTTCGATCTCATTTGCATTAGGAAAAAACACCAACGCCACAGAGCTGTATAAACCACCCCAGAGCAAAGCAATAAGGTAGACAACCAAGCGCCAGCGTTGATATTGAGAGTAGGAATAATCGTCACTGCACTTCAAGGCCTGACGATGAAGACTTAACATCAAAAAGGAAAAAAAACCGGTGGCCGCAGCAGCGCCATACCAACACAACATTAATGTCGCTGAATTAGCCTTGCTAAAGAAAAAAGCAATCGCCACCAGAACGAATAAAGAAAAGGGCATTCGCGAGATCATCTCCTTTATAAAAGTTTGATGAAGCTCGCGGCGCAAAGATTCTGCTAATGGATGCTCTCGAAGAAAGCGGGGGGATGACATCATCGAATAAGCGACTCTCAAGGCGTGATAAAATGGATATTCTTTTTTTATCAGCTAGCCCTTATCGAAACAAGCCTCCCGCTGAAAACGATGTTTAGAAGAGCCCTGTCTGCTGAAAAAGTGGAACACAGCTTTTTGTATCTGCCTGTATCATTGCTGCGTCTTGCTGGCTGGCAATCTGATCCAAATGGTATTCGGCCAAAGTGTAAAGTCGAGTCGCTTGATCAACGCCCTTATCACCTGGGATGAGCACACCTTTGGTAGCGCTCCATTGGCTTATTCGAGCAGTGGTTATATTAAGCACCTCTTCAATTTCATCCGCTGTCGCTTCTGTCCCTCTCATCAAACCAAACATAGCGGAAGTACAACGCATGCTAGTCGCGAGAACCTCTTCCGAATTACCTGACATCATGTCTCCTAAAGGCGTTTCCTGCATAAAGAGCGCCTCACTAGCTGCTAGGTTACTGGTGTCAATGCTCACTTCTTTTGGTCGATAAGAGACATAAGTACCGTCAAGCTTTTTCAGCGGCTGGGCATGTGAATACTCCATCGGAATAATCACCTTATATAAAGCCTCACCCTGTTGATTGGTCAGAGCACACATTGCTCTATCTCCCACTTTACCACCACTAAAGTAACGTGGTTCACGAATATAGCCGGCACAAACCGACTCCATTTCTAAATTGTTCGCCTTTAACACTTGGGCGCGAAAGTCATTGCCTCGTTTGCTATTAGAGTCATTACTGCATTCCGCCATATCCGTTCCGTGTGGACAGCGCATTTTGATCATGCGCTCTTGCACACTATTTTGATACGCCAAATCCCCCGCAGGAATGGCCTCCCCGTTACGCAAATTCACACAACTAAATGTACCTGAGTTTGTGCCGAACTCATCTTCCCAGTTTTCATCCATAAACATGGTCAAACACTGGTGCTGCTTAAGCTCTACCTGACAGGCATGACGACCGCTCGGAGACAGGGTTTCTACATTAAAGAAGCCTGTGCTTTGAGATACTTGTGCTAAGCCTTTCTTCCATTCGTAGTTGCCTTTCTCACCTACATACATTTTTTTAAAAGCACCCGCCTCTAAAGCACAAGACACACTAGCAGGGTCAAACACCTCATCATCAGCTGCTGCAGCATACAAATTGGAAGCAGACAAACCCAAAGACACAATAAATAAAGAACGCAACATTGTATAAATCCTTTAATAATTCACAAAAAACACAAATAAGAACAGATTAAGTAAAGATTAAAATGCTTTAGGCGCAAAGACTTCACCCTAAAGGGTGAAATTCTCTAGCAACAACCTGATAAACCCGCCTCACGACGATTGTCTTCCAGTTACCACTTTTCAGTTATTGCGTATTGCAGACGATCGCGTTAGCGTATTTGTTTTCGTTTTAACCGAGCAAAAGCATGTTAAACATTGGCACCCAAACACACCCTCTTCCCCATCAAGATGCGCTCTACATTCTTCTGCATCGCAACCAAGTACTGGTCGAAGTGGACAATCAATTTCTTATCCCCTTTACGCACTTCCAGCCCAATGCCAGTATGAACGCCGTTTACTGTGGCGAATGGCAAGAAGACGGCTGCGCAGCACAAGACATTTTCGTGTGTCGTTTTGAATCCGTTCCGAAGGGGTTTAGCGAAACGGGGCTGCGCGAGTTATTATTCGAACAAGATCAAGCCCATTACCTGTTGTTAAGCCGAGCCCATCAGCTTTCCACTTGGGACAGAGACCATCAGTTTTGCGGTCGATGTGGCACATCTATGCGTGAAAAACATACCAAGGAACACACCAAGATCTGTCCACGTTGTCATTTGCGCCACTACCCTAGAATTTCCCCTTGCATCATAGTGTCTATTCGCAAAGACAATCAGATACTGCTGGCACGTGGCATCAATGCGCCACAAGGCAAATTCAGTAACATCGCGGGGTTTGTCGAAGCAGGCGAAACATTAGAGCAAGCCGTAGCTCGTGAGATTCGTGAAGAAGTGGGTCTAGAAGTGACCAATATCCGCTACGTAGACAGCCAACCCTGGTCGTTCCCCCATCAACTCATGGTCGGTTTTTTCGCTGATTATGAGAGCGGAGAAATCACGCCCGCGCCTGGTGAAATAGACGAAGCCGACTGGTACTCGATAGACGACTTACCTCACACGCCTAATCTGGCTACTATTTCTGGGCAACTGATTCACCGCCATGTGGAACACATGAAAACAGACAATGGCTAATCATAGCGTCACATAACACAAAAAAAGGGCTTCACATGGAAGCCCTTTTTGATATTTTTTTATTAGGAAAACTTACTCGGTAATCACCTTGTAACAAGGCACATAGGCACTGCCAGGCAGCTTCATACGCTGTTGGCTGACAAAAGCTTGCAGTAACGCATCTAACTTCGCTAACAAGGCCTTATCGCCATGAATTTCAAACGGGCCAAATTCTTTAATGCAGGCGACTCCCTGCGCTTTTACATTACCCGCCACAATGGACGAAAAGGCACGACGTAAATCCGCCGCCAACAAGTGAGTTTCTTGACCAAAATGCAAGTTCAACTCGCGCACTCTTTCGTGAGTGGGCTCAAACGGATGTTGAAATTCCTCGGGAATGTGCAACTTCCAGTTGTAATAAAACGCATCTTGGTGGGCTTTACGGTATTGACGAACCTCTTCCATGCCCCGCTTCATCACTCGCGCCACTTCAACTTCGTCTTCAATGATGATGCGGTACTTGCTTTGCGCCTCGGCGCCTAACACATCGCCGATAAAGGCGTGAATCTGCTCGAAATATTCGGCGCTTTCTTTAGGTCCAGTAAATACTAGAGGGAAAGGCAAATCGGCATTTTTTGGGTGCAATAAAATACCCAAAATATACAAGATCTCTTCTGCCGTACCGGCACCACCGGGAAAAATCACAATACCGTGTCCGGCTCGCACAAAGGCTTCAAGACGTTTTTCGATGTCCGGCATAATCACCAATTGGTTCACAATCGGATTTGGTGATTCAGCGGCAATAATGCCCGGCTCTGTCAGCCCCAAATACACGCCATCTTTAATACGCTGCTTAGCGTGAGCAATGGTCGCACCCTTCATCGGGCCTTTCATCGCTCCAGGGCCACAACCGGTACAAATATTTAACTCACGCAGCCCAAGCTCATGACCGACTCGCTTGGTGTAATCGTATTCATAACGAGCGATAGAGTGACCGCCCCAACACACAATCAGATCGGGCTCTTGGGCGCGACGAAACACATCGGCATTACGCAGCAACTCAAACACCACGTTGGTTAACTTATCAGAACTGGCGTCTTCTAAACTGCCCGCCAAGCTGCATTCGTGCTGGGTAAAAATGATGTCGCGCAACACACTGAACAGCATTTCGCGTACGCTACTGATCATCTTGCCGTCAACAAAGGCGCTGCCAGGGGCGTTTTTTAGCGCCAGTTTGACCCCACGCTCTTGCTGCACAATACGAATATCAAAATCTTTAAATTCTTCCGCGGCCGCTTGCGGATCATCAGAATCACTGCCGCAGTTCAAAATAGCCAAAGCACAACGATGAAATAAATCGTGAAACGGGCCAGACTCTTCTGATAAACGCGCCATTTCGTCTTGCGATAACATTTCCAACGCACCCTTTGGTGCGACTAACGCATCTACGCGATCTTCATTCTGCATGATCGCCCTCCTCTTGCTGTCTATTAAAAAGTATCATTTTTACATAGTGGTGCTAGCTTGTTGTTTTATCAAGTATTACACGCGCTTTACTCGACCTTTTCACACTGTGATTTATATCGATGGCATTGCATCTGACAGGCTTTATTTCGCTCTCAGTGCTTGATCATAGTGCGACTTCATTTCAGTTAAACGACAGCGAATTGGTGAAATTTACAGGTTACAACTTAACGTCGTAAGTGGTCATGGCGGTCTTGATCAAATCGAGCACGGATTGTACCGCGAACTTACGCGGCACAGTGATGGCATAAAAGCTTTCAAATGCCTGCGGGATACTCTCGTAATCTTGCAATTGCTGCGACTGAATTTCGTCTTTTACTACCACGGTCGGCAGCACCGACAAATAGCCACTGTCCCTTGCCAACAAGCGCAACATGGCCATGTCGTCCACCTCCGCCTTTATATCTGGCTGATATTGATGCGTGGCGCAAAACGACTCAAACGCCGATCGAATATCGGTGTTCTTGCCTGGCACTATCCACTTTTTGTCCCGATAACCCTCAGGAAAAGGCAAATCGGGCTTTTGCCCGTAAGGCCCAATAATCGCCACCGCTTGGCGCGCCACCAGCTGATTTTGCCAGCTAGTGTCTTTGCTCTCGCTCAAAATAGGTCGATTCGTCAGTGCCAAATCCAGTTCATGGTTCACCAAGCCATTGAGCAAATCGGTAATGCCGCGAGACGACAAGGAAAAACTCACATGCTCACTTTGCAACAAGGGCTCAATAAAACTCTCAATGAAGTTTCTCGACAAGTTACTCTGCACCCCCAAGGTAATGTGCTGTCCCTGTGCCACCGTGTCTTTTTGCAAAAAGTTTTCCAGCTCTTCACCAGTATTGAAAATATCTTGCGCGTAAGCCAACACCCGCCGACCCACATCGGTCAACACCAACTTGCGCCCTTGGCGTACAAACAAGGCCACATCCAAACTGCTTTCTAGCTGCTTAATCTGCGCCGACAGGGCCGATTGAGAAATGTGTAACTGCTCAGCGGCCTCGGTCAAACTGGGGCTTTTTGCCACCTGCCAGAAATAATACAAGTGGTGGTAATTTAACCGGCTCATAAAGCACTCCTTTAAAGCTCTTACCAAACATACATAAAAAAGAACGTTATCTTTCAATATATGTATTTTTATTAACAAAAGAAAGACTTCATACTCGCCCTATTGTTACCACTTACTCATTATTTCTTTTTAGTGCTTCTTTTAAGAGCTTGCCTGGGAACACCGCATGTCACTGGTTATCTTAAGTTTTTTGCCCATTTTTATTCCCGCCGCTTTTTTACTAGGAGGCTGGCACCTAGGCCGAGCGACCACAGAGCGCACGCCCTATAAAGCGGTTTGGTTAAGCCGAGGTCTGCTGATGCTGTTTTTGGCGACCTTCCCTGTCAGCTATTTTTTTGCCGATGCTTGGCAATCGTCCAACCTAATTCGACACACCTCCCTGAGCCAAATCATGCTCGGCTTGGTCACCATCATGGGCTGGGTGCTGATTACTTTTTCTCAGAACTACATGGCAGGACAGGCCAACCAAAAGCGTTATTACCGCTGGCTAATGTTTACCTTGGCGTCTGTGGCCATCACGGTCACATCCAACCATTTGGTCACCTTTTGGCTTGGCTGGCTCGGTATCAGTTTGTCCTTGCATAACTTACTGACCTTTTACCCAGATCGACCAAGAGCCATACTGGCCGCTCATAAAAAATTCATTGTGGCGCGCCTTGCCGAATTGGCCTTGCTAGCGGCTTTTGTCATCTTGTATCAAGCCCATGGCAGTCTCTACATCAGCGACATTTTAAACACGCTTACCCTGCAAGCCGACGCAGGCATACGCCTTTCAACGACTGACCACTTCGCTGCGGTCTTAATTGCCATCGCTGCACTGATCAAATGCGCCCAACTGCCGTTCCATGGTTGGTTGATCCAAGTGGTCGAATCCCCCACGCCCATCAGCGCCCTACTGCACGCAGGGGTGATTAACTTGGGTGGCTATTTGGTGCTTTTGTTCGCCCCGTTGGTCGCCCAAAGTAGCGCTGCCATTTGGCTCTTGTTGTTGATCGCGGGCCTGTCTACTCTCGCCAGCGCCTTGGTTATGACCACACGCATCAGCGTCAAGGTGCGGCTCGCTTGGTCTACCAGCGCACAAATGGGTCTGATGCTGATGGAATTCGCCCTAGGCTTGTACGAGCTGGTGCTGTTGCATTTATTGGCGCACTCTTTTTACAAAGCCTATTCTTTCTTGAATTCAGGCAACGCCATCAACGACACCTTACGCTTGAGCCTTTCTGGGGCGTCTAAGCCCCACCACTCGACTGGTCATTCAGTCCAACACGGCAACGAGAGTAAACCCAGCCTCAAAACCTGGCTGGTCACCATCGCTTTTTGCTCCTTGGTCGCATTACTGGTACGCACCGTTTTTGGCTTAGAAGGCGCATTAAGTACCTGGTGGCTATTCGCCTTGGCCATGACGCTGTTGATCATTCAATGGCAGGCCTCAGAGCATGCGCCCTCCTTACCCTACATACTCTTTGTCAGTGCCTTTTTGTGTGTCGCATACGCCGCGTTAAAGCTGTTTTTTCATATTCTGTTTCCCATTACGCACATTGGTCATACGGCGGCGCTATCGCTTACTGACCTATGGGCCATGGCGCTTTTCAGCCTCTTATTTGTCATCAATGCCTTGCTGCATTACCAAGTGCACTTGCCTGCGGTCCGTCGTTTGTCCATCGCCTTGTTCGCTGGGCTTTACCTCGATGAATGGCTAACGCGCCTAGTATTAAAAGTATGGCCGGTGACACTTCCGGCGCGCGCCAAAGACCAACACAACACCAGCGCCATTGATGATTCGGCCACTCTTTAGGAGGATGTTATGACGACTTCCGCTACGTTATTACCGGAACAAAAAGCCTGCTTGATCAAGGCAGCGACAAAAATCGCCCCTAGCTGGCCGCTGGATAAGCTCATCGCAGTGAATCCGCTCTGGTCGCACATTGCACAATCTTTTGATCACACATCGGACGAACTGTCTGCGCTGGCCGGCATCAAAACGCATTTATCACTGGACACCTACCTTGCTTGGTTTCAACAAGGGCGAATTCAGCAGGCTGCGCTCCATCAAGCCGCCGAACATTATCAACTCGACACAAGCGCAGATGACCTCGTATCACAGCTTTCACAAGCCACGAACGTATCCAGTCAGTGGCGCAATATCGCGGATCTTGCCGATCAATATCGACCAGCCAATAAGATGTCGTGGCACGATGAAATTACTCATCAAGTAAGCCAATTTTGCGCCGCCCACTACCAAGAACAAAGCCCGACATTAAGACAAAAAAGCGCTAATCAAGACCTAGATCTTTACGCCCACTGGCGGGAAATCACCATAGAAGACAAGGGCTTGAGCATTTTAATGGGGGAAGCCAACCTCAGTGACTATTTTCGGGCGTTGCCGAGCAACCAAGATGATATGTCTGCGTTGGTCATTCACGATTTGTCACTAAACCACTTGGCCTGTGAAAACAGCACTTTGGACTTTTACGCCCACGCTTTGTTGCTCGACATTAATGGCTGGAGCAGCTATCTGGCCTACTTAAACGACTTCGCTCATCAAGCGCCAGAAGCGCCCAACGAAAATCATGTGGCGTCTTTATTGGCCATTAAAATGGCCTGGGGGTGGGTCGTCTGGTGTTACCTAAAAGACACCAACAACGCCACATTTAAAGCCATAGAGCGCCAATGGCAGCAACAAAGTCAACACAGAATGGCGCTGATCGAGCAACACCAAGCGGCTCACCTTAGCCTCAAAGTGTGGGCCATGGCATTTGAACTCAGCGAGCAAAACGCGCTTCATCGCACTCTTCTGTCTATCCCAGTACAAAAAACCAGCTCAGCACAAAAAACGCCTCCCGCATTGCAGGCCGTTTTCTGCATCGACGTGCGTTCAGAAGTCTTTCGTCGTGCTTTAGAGGCGCAATCGCACGCCATTCAAACCTTTGGCTTTGCAGGTTTTTTTGGTTTGCCCATTGAGTACCGCGCCAAAGACAGCCAGTTTACACGCCCGCAATTACCGGGTTTATTGCAAGCCAGCATCACAGTGACCGAAACCGAAAGCGACGATCAACAGGTGCATCACCAGCAGCAAGAAGCCCGCTGGCACCGCTGGGGACACGCTGCGCCGGCGTCATTTTCCATGGTGGAATCCATGGGTTGGTGGTACGCCTTTAAAATGTTCAAACAAACTCTGTTCTCAAAACAACAGGCCAACCCTGTCAATCGACTTGCCCCCAATACCGCTTGGACGCTGCAGCAAAAAGGCCGAACGCTCAGCCCTCAAGACAAAGCCGATCTCGCCATGGGCATCTTGACCAACATGGGCATTCAAGACTACGCCGACACTGTGTTGTTGGTGGGCCATGGCAGTCAAACCAGCAATAATTTACACGCAGCGGGATTAGAATGTGGCGCGTGCGGCGGCCAAAGTGGCGAAGTCAATGTGAAAGTATTAGCGAGCTTACTTAACGACCCTCAAGTACGGGTTTTGCTCAATCACATGGAGGCGAACATTCCTGCAACCACGCAGTTTGTCGCCGCCATGCACAACACCACCACAGACCAACTCACCTGTTACGACCACCAGCCTAACGCCGCTTTTTCTGGCTGGTTTGAACAAGCCATGTACGCCGCACAAAAAGAACGTGCGCTCTTGCTCGACCCAACACTGGTCGATGTGTCCAACAAAACAAGACACAAGGCCTTTTTGCAGCGCGCTAACGATTGGTCACAAGTTCGCCCAGAATGGGGGCTGGCCAACAACCACAGTTTTATCATCGCGCCCCGTGAAAAAACACGCTCAATGAACCTACACGGCCGGAGTTTTTTACACGATTACCAAGCCAAGCAAGATCCCGACTTCGCAACTTTAGAAAAACTGATCACCGCGCCCATGCTGGTCGCCCACTGGATCAACATGCAATACAACCTTTCCGTCACCGACAACTTCAAATTCGGCAGCGGCGATAAAGTGTTGCACAACGCCGTTGGCGGCAACATAGGGGTTTTTGAAGGTAATGGCGGGGACCTGCGGATCGGTTTGTCTAAGCAATCTCTGCACGACGGCGAGCGCTGGATGCACACTCCGGTCAGACTCGCCGTCTACATAGACGCCCCACAGCAGGCCATCGCCGACATCATAGCCAAACACGAACTCGTTCGACACCTTGTTGATAACGACTGGCTCTACCTCTACCAATGGCAGGACCAGACCCTCAGTCGCTACTATCAAGGCCACTGGTCAAACGAGCAAGGCCACTGGTCAAACGCACAAGGTTAGTGTCCAAACGAATGAACAAAAAAAGCCCCCGACAGCAAACTGTCGAGGGCTTTAAAAAACCAATAATGATTCGGTTTTAACGCAAAGGATTACTTGCCCGTTGCACGGGACACGTATTCGCCAGTACGGGTATCAATACGCAACACTTCGCCGATATTGATAAACAAAGGCACACGCACCATGGCGCCCGTCACCAAGTAAGCAGGTTTTGAACCGCCGTTCGCCGTGTCGCCTTTCACACCTGGGTCGGTGTCTTTTACTTCAAGCTCGATGAAATTAGGTGGCGCAACAGCAAGAGGCGCGCCGTTGTACAAGGTCACCACGTAACGCTCTTGTTCTTTCAGCCAGTTTTTGGTGTCAGCAATCGCGTTTTCATCCGCCGCATGCTGCTCGAAAGAGCCATCGACAGCCATGAAATGCCAGAATTCACCGTCGGTGTACAAGTACTCCATGTCGGTGTCCATCACATCCGCCGCTTCTAGGGTGTCACCTGATTTAAAGGTACGCTCCCAAACACGACCGGTTTTTAAGTTACGCAACTTAACGCGGTTAAACGCCTGACCTTTGCCCGGTTTAACGTGTTCGTTGTCGATCACCGCACATGGGTCACCATCGACCATTAATTTAGAACCGCTGCGCATGTCGCTAGTAGAAATGTTAGCCATATATCCTCACAGTATATTTTTAGAGAAAAGGCTCCGACTGGCGTATCATGTCAGTCTTATATTTTTTCAGAGCCACTGGCCTATTGGCCAAAAAAAGTTGGCGCTATCATAACCCAATTGAAGACAATTTTGCAGATATTTGACGTGATCCCCATTCAAACTAAGAACCCTCTAAACTGGCAGCAACACCTTTCCCAAGCCATTACCTCTTTACCCGAGCTGGTCGAGCAACTCGGTTTGCCTGCCGAATTAGCACAACAAGGTCTGGCCGCGCACCAGAGCTTCAAATTATTAGTGCCTAAACCCTATTTGTCGCGCATTGAACCGGGCAATCCGAATGACCCCTTGCTGCTGCAAATTTTACCCGACGCCGCCGAAATGCAGGCCGTGGTTGGTTATTCCAAGGACCCGTTAGAAGAAGCCGAGCACAACCCGCAAAAAGCCATTGTGCACAAATACAAACGTCGCCTTTTGGTGATTACCACTGGCACCTGCGCGGTGAATTGCCGTTACTGTTTTCGTCGACATTTTCCTTATGGCGACAACCAACTGGCGCAAGCGGAATGGCAATCGGTGATCGATTACCTACAAGACCACCCAGAAATCAACGAAGTGATTTTGAGCGGCGGCGACCCTTTGATGATGAAAGACGTCCTATTAGCCGACAAAATTCGCAAACTCGACGCCCTACCGCAAATCAAGCGCTTGCGCATTCATTCCCGCTTACCCGTGGTGATTCCAGCACGCGTGTGCGACGAGATGCTGGAATGGATTCACGCCAGCCGACTCGATATCGTCATGGTGTGGCACATTAATCACGCCAACGAAGTGGATACTGAACTGACCGACGCCGCACAACGACTCAAGCAAGCAGGGGTGACTGTACTCAACCAAGCGGTATTACTAAAGGGCATTAACGATTCGGTAGAGGCTCAAGTCAATCTAAGTGAAGCCGTGTTTGCCGCGGGTATTTTGCCCTATTACCTTTTTACCCTAGACCCCGTGGAAGGCGCGGCGCACTTTGATATTTCCATCGAAGACGCACAACGCCTGATGGGAAAAGTCGCCGCGGAATTGCCCGGCTATTTGGTGCCAAGGCTGGCGAAGGAAATCCCCGGCAAACAGGCAAAAAGCGTGTTTGCGCCTATCATTGCTAGCTCACCTAAATAGCTCACCTAGATAGCTCACTTACTAATTCACTCACTAATGTAAGTAGTGGGCGTTAGCGCAGTAACGCTATACGCCCCGTTTTAACGGCGTGGCGACGAACGGTGACGGTAGGCGCCAGCTGGTATAAATCCCCATTGCGTCCGACTAATTGGCCGGGCACATGGCTGAGCTTAGCCACATCGGCGTTGGCGTCTAAGTGCTTTGGCTCCCCATGAACCGGAATCGCCCATTGGGGCTGTACCCAGGTATACAACTGCTTCAATTCCTCTCGACAAGGATGGCCGCTCACGTGGATGGTTAACTCGGTATCCTGGGATTGTAAGGTACGAATTTTTCGGCCCTTAAATTGCGCCGCTAAACGGTCAATGGCCTGTTCATTGCCCGGAATACGCATGGCACTGAAAATCACCAAATCGTCCGCCTCGAGGCTTAAATCAAAGCAATTGTCTGCGGCCAGTCGATTTAAGGTCGCTCTGGGCTCTCCTTGGCTACCCGTCACCACCGCCAGCACCTCTTCTCGCGGCAAATAGCCTAAATGCGCTGCATCGATGATGGGCAAATCGTCCGGCCAATGGCCTGTCACTCTGGCGGCACTGACCATGTTCGTCAAAGAGCGGCCGATCAAGGCCAAGTAGCGCCCTGTCTCTTTGGCCACCCGCCCCAAGGCCACAAGCCGCGCTACGTTGCTACTGAAACAGCCCACCACAACACGGTTCTTTTCCGTTGCAATGGTTTTTAATAAGCCTTGATAGCAGTCGTATTCGGAAGGTGAAAAGCCCTCTTTTAGGGCGTTGGTCGAATCACACACCATGGCCAACATATTTTCTTTGGCGAGGGCTTTAAACGCCGCGGGAGAAAAACCTTTGCCCAACATAGGCTGCTTGTCGATTTTCCAATCGCCGGTATGAAAGATGCGACCCACAGGGGTATCAATGGTCATCGCGTAAGGTTCTGGCACAGAGTGAGTTAACCCCAGCCATTTCACCGTAAACACGCCGATTTTCTTGATTTCATTTTCCGCCACTTCAATGATTGGCACTTGATTGGCCAACCCCACTTGCACTAATTTTCGACGCAGCACTTCGGCGGTAAACGCCGTGGTATATACAGGGCACTTAAAACGACGCCACAAAAGCGGCAAAGCCCCCACATGGTCTTCGTGAGCGTGAGTGATCACGATGCCCGCCAAACGTTCTTTTTGCTCGCTGATAAAACGCGGATCGGCGCACACCACTTCGGATGTGCTGAGTTCGCCAGGTGTCAGCGGTTCGTTAAAAGAGACGCCACAATCCACCATCAACCATTGGCCATCGTGGCCGTATAGGTTCATGTTCATACCAATTTCGCCGGTGCCGCCTAAAGGCAAAAACCACAAATCCTCTGCTGAGGGAATCAAAGATGAAATAACCAACTCCTTGTTAAAACCAATATAAGGATTCATTGAGCGTAAACCGTAAAGGTTTGTCTCTGCTACGAATTATCCGCTAGAATCTTGCTTTGTAAAAAAAACTAGCCAATTGAATGGCTTATCTATCTTATTATTTACCGGACTATTCCCTTGAACACAACGTCTCGATTTCAAACACTGCTCGGCAAAGCCGTTATTTACTGCATTTTCATCGCCTGTGGCGTGGTGTTTTTGCTGTTTGGTATTCAGCACTTTGGTGCCAAATACGCCGAACGTGCTTTTCTTAAACAACTCGAACAATCCGGATTAACGCCTTTGGTGCATTACGAAAAGGTGCATTTTGACCCTTTCACGCTAACGCCGTCTTTTGAACAGGTGCGCGTGGGCAACCCAGAAGCCCCTTGGTTGCATTTCGCACGCATTGCTTTTAACAGCTACCCGCTCACCCACCCAAACCTAGACATCAGTTTTTGGGTGCAAGAAAGCGCTATCGAAGAAGTGTCACGCGATACAGGACGACTTATGCGCGCCGCTGGTATCGACACCTTACTCGCCAAGGGCACGTTTTCTTCTCAAACCGAAGGGCAAGCGGTAAACACACACTTTGACTTAATAATCAAAGACGTGGGCAAGGTGTCCCTATCGTCCCACATCAATTTGTTAAACGATGCCATCAACTTACCGGAACTGAGATCGGACCTACTGGCTTCCATCGCATTAGGGCAACCAGAAGCCATGTTGAATTTATACGGCGACGACATCGAACTGAGTTCATTGTCTGCACGTTACGACGAAGCGGGACTGGTGGCGCACTTACTGCCAGCTCAGCCTATGTCGGCACGGGCAACACAAGCACAAAAAGACGCCTTTGCCTTTGGCAGCCAAATGCTTGGTTTAGCGCCTGCCAATTCCCCTGAGGCGAAACACATCGCAACGACCCTCACAGACTTTCTCGCTGATCCGCAAACCATACGTTTAGCGGTCACCCCAGACACCGCCGTGAGTTTGACGCAGTTGGCACGCTACGCCAGTGAAGGGCGACTGTATCAAACCAGCCAGATGAATCTCTCTGTGCAGGCGGCGAATCCACAATAATCTCAGGAAAACGGGTTGTACATCGGCCGATAAGATTGGTTCGATGTCGCCCGAGCGATGCCTTTAACCATTCGAAAAATCGACCACAACCACACCCCTAGCAAAACAAAATAACCGACAAAAAACAGCGCCAACACCAAACCCACCACGGTCAAGAAAATGCCCCACCAAAAGGTACTGATAATGTTCACATAATGGTCTTCGTACAAGGTGCCTCGCGCTTCATTAATTTTCACCATGGCCCAAATGGCACCGATCAACCAAAACACACCGGTAAAGATTCCCAGCAACATGCACACATAAGCCACCACCACATTGCTTTTGGCGTTATCCTCTCTGGGCGACTGGGGGCGTCGGCCTTGGCTAGGTTCAAATCCAGACATACTCTTACTCCATTGTTTATTTTAAAGTACCATTGGTTATCGTGTCATTTTACGTCAATCGCTTGTACCCTGTGGTCTTTTCTTATCACTGTTCACACTATTATTACCCTAGGAAAAACATGCAAACCGTCACCATCTTAGTCGATGTGCAAAATGTCTATTACACCACACGACAGGCGTTTGGACGCTCTTTTGATTACAACGAATTTTGGCGACAAGCCACGCACAATCGCCAAGTCGTCCACGCGGTGGCGTATGCGACCGACAGAGGCGACGAAAAACAGCGTCAATTTCAGAATATTTTGCGCGCCATTGGCTTTGAAGTGAAACTCAAACCCTTTATTCAGCGTTCAGACGGTTCCGCCAAGGGCGATTGGGACGTAGGCATAGCGCTAGACGGCATAGATCTAGGCAAAGACAGCGATATATTAGTGCTGGTCTCTGGGGACGGCGATTTCGACTTACTGGCAAAGAAACTCGTCGAAAAATACCAAACACGGGTGGAAGTATACGGTGTAGAATGCCTAACCGCACAATCTTTGATCAATGAAGCCAGCCAGTTTGTTGCTATTGATAACAAATTGTTACTAAAATAAATGCAAGTCATCTATTTTTTTGGTAGATAATGTGCAGCCAATAAAAACTGATCCACGGAAAGACAGATCCCAAATGCTGGACCAAAGCGATTTAGAACTACTCGAAACCAGAGTGATACTGCACAAATGGCTTAGCCTTGCGAGCGGTCTGGCTATGCTGTTTTTCTCTGTTTTGAATATATTGATGTTCAATCAAACTTCTGTCGGTGTTGTGGAAATATTTTTCGGCCTGTTAAATCTGTATTTTTTTTACTGTGCCTACCACAATACCACGCAATATTGGCACACCAACTTGCTCATGTTGTCCCTTACTGCGGTGATTTTTCATACCTTTAGTTTTGCAGATTTGCGCGCCGGCTCTGTTTTCTGGCTACTCTTCCTCCCTCCTCTTTTTTGTTTATTGAGCGGCGCAAAATACGGTTTTATTTACACACTGTTATTGGCCATTCCTGCGGCCATTGTGCTCTATGTCAAATCCGATACGGAAAGCTACATTGCCTATCGCGCCGTGTTGAACTTCGTTCTAACCTATTTTTTGTCGTACTTTATTTGCTACCTTTATCAAAGCCAGTACATGGCCAGAGACATAAGATTGCAAAAAATGGCGTTTCAAGACCCATTAACAGGAGCGAAAAACCGCCATGCCTTGAAGCTGTTTTTTAACGATTTTAATAAACACCAAGAGCCCTGCTTACCTGAAGAAGAGCGCACTCACCTGCTGATTATCGACATTGATTATTTCAAACTCGTTAATGACGAATTTGGTCACGATGTGGGCGATGCGGTTTTGGTGCAGATGACTGAATTACTGCACCTGTATGCCGACAGCGATACTGTGTATCGCATTGGTGGTGAAGAATTTTTAATCGTGTTGCGAGAACACACCTCATCACAAACACTCAATTTTGCCGAAGCGCTGCGTAAAAACGTCGAAGAAACGGTGTTCCATTCGAAAAAACAAGACATCAAGGTCACGGTGAGCATTGGCATTGCGCCACTTCACCAGGGCCAAACCTTCAGAGAGTTCCTTAAAGCGGCGGATAAAAACCTGTATTCAGCCAAACACAAGGGCCGCAACATGGTGCATTGCGACGCGCTTAATAACGACACTTTTGCTGATCATAAAGCCTAGTGGAAAGTAGCTAAAAACAAGGCTTCCACTTTCTCCCGAGCCCATGGGGTTTTGCGCAAAAACTTTAAGCTGGACTTAACCGACGGGTCGCTTTTAAAGCAATTAATATTGATACGAAACGACAACTCTTCCCATCCGTAATGCGCCACTAGATCCGTGACTACCTTCTCTAATTTCACCCCGTGTAATGGATTGTTCGCCTGTGTTCCCGCCATGTCTGCCTACTCTTTGTGACCAATAAAAAGGGGAATCATACGATGATATTTGACTATTACAACAAATCCCCGAAAAATAGCCGACAAGTAATCAACACAGTTAATAGAGGAACACACACATGGGAATTTTATCTGGCCTAAAAGGCTTATTTGCAGGTGGCGAAAGTGCCCCAGAAAAAGCCGAAGAAGCGGTTGAATACAAGGGCTTTTCCATTGTACCCGCGCCAATGAAAGACAACGGCCAATTCCGTGTCGCGGCCGTCATCACCAAAGGAGAAGGCGACGATATAAAAACCCATCAGTTCATCCGCTCCGACTTGATGCCAGGTCGCGAGCAGTGCATCGAGATCACCCTACGTAAAGCCAAATTGACCATAGACCAAATGGGCGAGAGCATTTTCCGCTAGTCTTATTTTTAACGCCTTGGGGTCACAATGAGCACACCAATAGGACAACACTGGACACTGGTACACCAAGGTGATGACTTATTGGGGCCGGAATTTCATGCGCGCACCTTTGCTTTTGCCGGCGCTGCCAATCAAGACCCCAACACCCTGGTGCATACAACCTTAATTCATCACAAGGGCAACCCATCGTCGGACAAGGGCATCTTGTATGTGCACGGCTACACGGATTATTTTTTCCAGACCGGCCTAGCCGAACACTTTGTGGCGCTGGGTTATCGGTTTTACGCGCTGGATCTGCAAGGCTATGGTCGTTCTATTCGCCCTTCTACGCCGCCCAATTGGTGTGACTCACTCGACCAATATGGCCAAGACATCGACATCGCACTCGCCACCATGAAAGCCGATGGCATAAACAGCCTGGTGCTTTTGGGGCACTCGACTGGCGGGCTCATTCTTTCTAATTACCTAGCGCAACCTTATGCTTTGCCGGAGCGGGACAGCCACTATCGCAACGACTTTCCAACAGTGCGTGGCTTGATACTCAACAGCCCTTTTCTGGCGCTGCCGTTTCCTCCCGCCATGCTCAATCGCATCAGTTGGCCGATTCGTATGCTGGTCAGCGCGCTGCCTTTTTCTTTTTTGCGCGCCAAAAAAATCTCGCTATACGCCAAAACTTTGCATACAAAATTTGGGGGTGAATGGGATTATCGTTTGGATTGGAAACCCGCGGAAGGCTTTGATTTGTCGTTTCATTGGCTGCGAGAAATCATTCGCACCCAGCGTCATCTCGCCCATCAGCGCCTCGCCATACCCACCTTATTGTGTCGATCCAAAGTCAGTACTATTGGCAAAGCCACCGTGGCAGAAACCCAACAAGGGGATGGCGTGCTCGACGTAGACAGCATGCAAGATGCCGCCGACAAAACCTTCTCGAAGCTCACCACCAAGGTCATTACAGAGGGCTTTCATGATTTGTATTTGTCCCATAAAAGCGCTCGTCAAGCCTATTTATCAGCCATCACAACTTGGCTCAACACGTTAGATTAACAGATCAATCGCACCAGCCGTTAAGCCCCTTGGCGACGCATGATTCGATCAAGCAAGCAGGTTGGCAACACACGTTTTAAAAACACCGCCGCGTAAGTAGGCAAGGTCACATAATATCGCGCTTTAGGACGACTTGATTCTAGCGCGTGCAGTAATTTATTCACCACCGCACTGGCGGGCAAGGTTTGCGACGAAGTCGGCCCTTCTTTACTCAATCGCGCCATGGCTTCTACATAACCTGCCTGATGGCGACTGTTGGCCACATCGATATGCTTTTTCAAGGCCAACAAAGCATTGGCACGAAAGCGACTTTCAATCGGGCCTGGCTCAATTAAGCTGACCTTAATGGGCGTATCAGACAGCTCCAAACGCATCGTATCGGTTAGTCCTTCTAAAGCAAATTTACTGGCGTTATACGCCCCACGGAACGGCGCCGCCACCAGCCCTAACACCGAGCTGTTATTGACGATACGGCCATAACCTTGGGCTAACATGATGTTCAGTACCTTGGTGGTCAACTCATGGGTACCAAACACATTGCACTCAAACTGCTCTCGCAAGGCGTCTACCGGTAAATCTTCCACCGCACCGGGTTGACCATAGGCACCATTGTTAAACAGCGCGAATAACTCCCCATTGGTGATGGCTAATGTTTCTTCCAAGCCTTTGGCGATGGACGCCGAATCGGCTAAATCCAATTGCACCACATGGTGAATACCCTGTGCTTTTAACGCGGCCACATCGTCGGCGCGACGACAACTCGCCACCACCAAAAAGTCTCGTGCTTGAAGCATTTTCACCGCTTCTAGGCCAATTCCGCTGGAACAGCCGGTGATTAAAATCGAATATTGCATACTGGGTCCTCAACAAGAGTTAATCGCTTTTTACTAGCCTGGTTCGATACTAACAAAATATCCCCGAAAGTGTTGTTTCCTTGATCTCGCTCAGTTTTTGAATACAGCAACCCCCTCATACTAGCCACCCATAAATACAATTAATGATAAATCTCAATAAAAAGAAAAGGACGTTCCATGTCGCTTAGCTCTATCAAGATCAGTTACAAGCTGTGGGGATTAATTGCCACCCTAGTCACGTTGCTTTTGGTGTTTAGCATTACCACCTACAACGAGCTCTATAATCAACTGCTTAACGCACGTCAGCAACAAGTCAAAGAGCAAGTGGATAACGCTTATTCACTGGTGAATTTTTATGGCAAGCAAGCGCAATATATTGGCGAAGAAAAGGCAAAGCAATCTGCACTAGAAGCCATTGCAGCTTTACGCTTTGGTGACAGTGGTTATTTCTGGGTTAATGACATGCAAGCCACCTTGTTAATGCACCCGTTAAAGCCTGAGATCATCGGCAAAAACATGGCCAAAACCACAGACGCTGAAGGCCAGTTACACTGGCAAAAAATGGTCGACATCGTAAAACAACAAGGTGAAGGCTATGTAAACTACGCTTATCAAGGCCCACAAGTAGACAAACCGGAAGACAAAGTCTCCTACGTCAAAGGCTACAAACCGTGGGGATGGGTAATTGGTAGCGGTGTTTTTTACAGTTCAGTAACAGATCTATTTTGGCGAGCCGTTGAACAGTCTGCTGTGATCGAGCTTTTACTGATTATTTTTGCCACCATCGCCAGCATCATCATTGTGCGCAACATTACCCGCCCGCTTAAAACCGTGACCGATCACCTTCAGCACATTGCCACTGGCGACCTAACCGAACATCTAGACATGCAACGGGGTGACGAAATAGGCATGCTCGCCGACGCGGCCAACTCAGCGTCGCGCTCATTAAATAACACTCTATTAGAAGTAGATCATGCCATCACCGAGCTGCAAGCCGTGTGCGTGCAAATGCAAGGCAATAGCCTCAATACCAAGCAAGGCATGGACAAACAGTTTCAAGAAGTGGAGTTACTGGCCACTGCCATGAATGAAATGTCATATTCCATTAAAGATGTCGCACAGCACGCCAAAGACACCGCCGATGCCACCCAAACCGTGCAAACCATTACTCGTGAAAGCAGCCAGGATCTAGACGCCACCAACAGTGACATTCAAAGCCTCACCAACCACATTGAAGGTGCCAACGAGGTCATTGTTAAATTGCTGGCTCAAACGGCCGACATAGATTCGGTGCTTGGGGTGATTGGCGGCATTTCCGAACAAACCAATCTATTGGCCTTGAATGCGGCCATCGAAGCGGCGCGAGCTGGAGAGCTAGGTCGTGGCTTTGCGGTGGTCGCCGATGAGGTGCGCTCCCTGGCCAGTCGCACCCAAACCTCAACGGTTGAAATCAGCACCATCATTGAAAAACTACAGCAACAGTCAAAAGCGGCTTCCACTTCCATGGCGTCCAGTACGACCCAAGCGGAACGCGGTGCCGAGCGCATGCACCTAGCAGCCGAAAAGTTAAAAAATATGTTAGTGCAAGTAGACGACGCCTCTTCCCGTAGCAAGCAAATCGCTTCCGCCGCTGAGCAACAGGGTGCTGTTGCAGAAGAAATCAATCAAAACATTATTGGCATTCGTAGCGTCTCAGAAAAAGTGCTCGACGATGCCCAACAGGTATCCGACGGCAGCGCCATGATTGCCAATATGAGCCAAGCGCTGGCCAACAAGATCAAACAATTTAAATTTCGCTAACCTCTTAACAAATAGGATCACCACTTAAGCAAGTGGCGATCCTATTTGCACTCCTGCACTCAACCCCCTCTTTAATAAGCACTTTTTACCCACTTCGCCAATGTCAATTATGACAAAACCTGTGTCAAAAATAGCAACTATTAACTTAATTAGAAAAAACTAATTTAATTTAATTGCAATAATAAATACAATTACTATATTGAAATCAAGCATTTAATATCTTTTAGATATTTTGGCACGGTTTCTGCTCTTACAACGACATCGTTACGCTGAATGGGCCAACCATTCAAGACCCAATTAAACAGTGAGGTGAACCATGACAACCAATCTTATTGCTCAACCCAATGTGGCGGCTTTTTTTGATAAAGACTCCAATACCTTTTCTTATGTGGTAAAAGACCCGGCCTCTTCTAGCTGTGCCATTGTTGATAGCGTACTGGATTTTGACTACGCCTCTGGCGGCACATCAACCACCAGCGCAGACGAAATCATCGCCTACGTGACCGACCATAAACTAAAAGTAGAATGGTTGATTGAAACCCACGTACACGCCGATCACTTATCTGCAGCGCCTTATATTCAAAAGAAAGTCGGTGGCAAAATCGGTATTGGCTCACACATCACCACGGTACAAGAAACCTTTGGAACGATCTTTAACGAAGGCGCAGACTTCTTGCACGATGGCTCTCAGTTCGACCACCTGTTCACCGACGGTGAGCAGTTCATGATCGGCGACATGGCGTGTACTGCGATGCACACCCCTGGCCATACGCCAGCGTGTTTCACCCATGTGCTAGGCGATGCCGTATTTGTTGGTGACACCTTGTTTATGCCAGATGCCGGTTCTGCTCGTGCTGATTTCCCAGGCGGCGACGCAGGCACCTTGTTTGATTCGGTACAGAAAATCTTGGCCTTGCCAGACGATTACCGCATTTTCATGTGCCACGATTACTGCCCAAATGGCCGCGAGTTGGAATACCAAACTACAGTTAAGCAACAACGTGAAGAAAACATCCACGTTAAGAAAGACATCAGCAAAGCGGCTTTCATTGAGCTTCGCGAGAAGCGTGATGCCACTCTGGCCATGCCACGTTTGATCCTACCATCTTTGCAAATCAACATGCGTGCCGGTCACATGCCAGCACCAGAAGACAATGGTATGTCTTACTTAAAAGTACCACTGAATGCTTTCAAATAAACCAAGTTAACGGGCGCTCCGCCCGTTTCTCGGTCTCACACTACAACATGACTCACATCATGTTTGCTTAATAAAAAAATAGCCTAATGACCCCTCATTAGGCTAACTAAAAAAACGAGAGAATAAGCATGCAACGTAAACACATCACCGAGCAATACTCCGTATCCGAGCAACTTACCCTGAACGACGTGGACACACTCGCCGCTGCAGGTGTCACACTGATTATTTGTAATCGCCCCGACAACGAAGAAAGCGGGCAATTGGCGTTTGCAGACATCGCCGCCGTCGCTAAAGATAAGGGCATTGCCACCGCGCACATTCCCTTTTCCGGCGGACAGATGACCGAAGATGACATCAAGGCGTTCATAGGGACCATTCAAGATGCAGAGAATGTCCACGCTTTTTGTCGCACCGGTAATCGCTCTACACAAATCTGGCAAGCCGCTCAAGACATGATGGCGGCCCAAGCGCCGGCTAAAGACACTTCAGAGCAAGCTAATGTCGCTGAAAACAACCCCCCAGCCACCCACTACGATGTGGTGGTCGTCGGTGCCGGCACAGCAGGTATTTCCACCGCAGCCAGCTTGCTAAAACGTAAAGCGAGCCTGAAAATTTGTTTGGTCGACCCCGCCGACAGTCACTTCTACCAGCCAGGCTGGACGCTCGTTGGTGGTGGTGTCTTCAAAGCCGCCAGCACCCGTCGTACCATGGCCGAAGTGATTCCAAAAGGCACCACCTGGCTAAAAGAAGCGGTTAAAAGTTTCGCCCCAGAGCAAAATCGTGTCAGCCTAGAAAATGGCCAACAGCTTTCTTACGATCATCTTGTGGTCGCCGCTGGCATCAAGCTGAATTGGGATTCCGTCGAAGGCCTAAAAGAATCCCTTGGCCGCAATGGTGTCACCTCGAACTACCGCTACGATCTTGCTCCGTACACATGGGAACTGGTGCAAAAACTGGGCAAAGGCAAAGCCGTTTTCACCCAGCCACCAATGCCAATCAAGTGCGCCGGCGCGCCACAAAAAGCCATGTACTTGTCTTGTGACCACTGGTTCAAAAAAGACAAACTCAACAACATCGATGTGTCTTTTTTCAATGCAGGTGCTGTGTTATTTGGGGTAAAAGATTATGTGCCTTCGTTGGAAACCTACATCGAAAAATACCAAGTCGACACTAATTTTGGCCATAACCTAGTCAAGGTCGATGGCCCAAATCAACGGGCTTACTTTGCGACTACCGATCAAAACGGCGAGCAGACCATTGTTGAGACCGAATTCGACATGCTGCACGTTTGCCCAGCGCAAACCGCACCAGACTTTATTCGCAACAGCCCATTAGTGGACGATGCCGGCTGGGTCGACATTGACAAAGAAACCTTGCAGCACGCCAGCTTCAAAAATGTCTGGTCATTGGGCGACGTCACCAACAGTCCGAACGCTAAAACCATGGCCGCCGTGCGTAAGCAAGCTCCTGTGGCCGCGCACAACATTCTAAAAGCCATGCAAAACCAAGACATCAACGCTTACTACGACGGTTACGGTTCTTGCCCATTAACCGTAGAGCGCGGCAAAATCGTCTTGGCGGAATTTGGCTTTGGCGGCAAATTGCTCCCTACTTTCCCGGCGTGGTTGAACGATGGCACCAAACCGACGTATCTTGCTTGGGTGTTAAAAGAAGACCTGTTGCCGCCTTTCTACTGGCGCGGCATGTTAAAAGGTCACGAATGGTTTGTTAAACCCCAACTACGCAAATAACGAGAACGACACCATGGAACGTTTCATTCCCGCTTTGTCTTGGCTGAAAGGCTACAACCGCGGACAATTCAGTCAAGACGCGACCGCGGCTTTCATTGTGACCATGCTACTGATTCCTCAGTCGCTGGGTTACGCCATGTTAGCCGGTGTGCCAGCCGAAGTTGGCTTGTACTCGAGTATCTTGCCCTTGGTGCTGTATGCCTTATTTGGTACCAGCACCTCTTTGTCGGTGGGCCCTGTGGCCGTGGCGTCTTTAATGACAGCCACGTCTTTGGGTGTGATCGCCGATCAAGGCACGGCAAGCTATTTAACCGGCGCCATCACCCTCGCCTTATTGTCCGGCATTATGCTGGTCATTATGGGGGTACTAAAACTGGGTATGGTCACTAACTTGCTGTCGCACTCGGTCATTTCTGGGTTTATCTCGGCGTCCGGGATCATCATTGCGTTAAGCCAGCTCAAGCACATCTTGGGGGTTTCAGGCCATGGTGACAATGTGGTGGAGCTGTTAAGCACCATGTTGGAAAACATTGGCCAGTTCAAGCCAGTGACCTTTGCGATTGGCGCGTCTGTGGTGGTGTTTTTGTTACTGGCTCGACGTTACGCAAAACGTGTATTCCTCATGCTCAAAGCGTCGCCTTCGGCGGCAGGTTCGCTTGCGAAAACCGCGCCTATCTTGGGTGTGGCGGGCAGTTTGGCCATTGTGTACTTCTATAACTTAGAAGACTACGGGGTGGCCATTACCGGTCATATTCCAGCAGGACTACCAACGTTAAGCCTAACCATGCCGTCTTTGGAATTAATCAAATCTCTAGCGTTGCCCGCCTTGATGATTTCCATTATTGGTTATGTGGAATCCATTTCCGTCGGTAAAACCCTAGGGGCGAAACGCCGCGAAAAAGTCAAACCTAACCAAGAATTAATCGGCTTAGGCGCGGCGAACATCGCTTCAGGTATTTCTGGTGGTTTTCCAGTAACCGGTGGGTTCTCTCGCTCTGTAGTGAACTTTGACGCCGGCGCGGTGACTCAGCTCGCCAGCATCATGACCGCCATCGGCATCATGATCGCCTCCTTGCTGCTCACACCTTTGCTGTACTTTTTGCCCAAAGCCACCTTAGCGGCCACCATTATTGTGGCGGTGATCACCTTGATCGATTTCTCGATCTTGAAGAAAACCTGGCAGTTCTCTCGCAGCGATTTCTACGCGGTGTTTGCCACCATCAGCATTACCTTGTTAATGGGTGTGGAAGTGGGTGTGGCGTCAGGGGTGATTTTATCCATTGCTCTGCATTTGTACCGCACTTCTAAGCCACACGTGGCGGAAGTCGGCTTGATCGACGGCACCGAGCACTTTCGTAACATCAAACGCTACGAAGTGAAAACCGCGCCAAATCTGTTGTGTTTGCGTCCAGACGAAAGTTTGTTCTTCGCCAATGCCACCTTCTTGGAAGATTACGTGGTCGACGCCATCAGTCAGCGCAAAGCCATTAAGCACGTGGTGATTCAGTGCAGCGCGGTGAACGAAATTGACTACAGTGCGTTGGAAATGCTCGAAGCCTTAAACGTGCAGTTGGAATCCCTTGGCATCAAGTTGTCTTTCTCAGAAGTGAAAGGCCCAGTGATGGACAACCTAGAACGCAGCGGTTTCTTGAAACACTTAAACGGCAAGGTGTATTTGTCTCAGTTCCAAGCCTTTAACGACATTGCCGGAGCAAAAGCTTAAAACAGGCAAGCGCTTAATCGTTAAACAGCGTTATATTAGAAAACAAAAAGCAGAATAGGATGTCGTCCTATTCTGCTTTTTTTGTGTCTATTTTCAGTGTCTATCTGTTTCCAGAGCAATCTGTTTCTAAGACAGGCTCAGATACGATTCAATAAATCGATCTTTTTCGAATTGTATTCATTTTCTGAAATCGCGCCCATGTCGCGCAATTTAGCCAATTTCTCAATCAACTGAATCACCTCATCAACAGACGAGGTGTTTTGGTTAAACTGGTTTTGGTTAGGCATGCTTTGATTATTTTGCGTTGCCATAGGAGCCGGTGTCGGCGTCTCCATAAAGTTATTTTGCGCTGGCTGAACAGGAGGCTGAACCTGAGCAAACCCTGCCCCCGATACAACGGGCAAACTGTTCACCGCAATGGTGCCGTATTGGCTGGAAAAGGTCAGCGAGTCGTTACCGCCTTGCTGCTGACCAATGCCACCTATATTGTTGTCCAAGGTGTCGTAAACCGTCACACTGCCGTTCACATCAACCGCCAAACGGTTAGGGAAAATCGCATAGCGCGTGCTGTTTTGAGCGCCACTGCTAAATGGCTGACCTAAATCTCCCGGCCACCATTGATTGCTCGATAACGAGCCTTGAGGCAAGGGCGCAAACACCTGCATAGAAGCTAAACCATTGGCCAATTCATTGCACAAGTTATCCACGGTCGATTTCAGGCCGTAGTTAAACATGTCGCCCACCATGGTCATGCCGCCACGCATCCACTGGCCGCCACCGCCCAACTCAGGGCAATTAAACTGCGCCATCGAGCCACTGCCATTGTTCACCGCAATCAACATGTGCATCACCGCATCATGGCTTAGGTTATAACGGCTGGAAAGGGAATTGACGAGTTGTTGTCCGTCTTGCGTTAGGTTTTGCATGTTTGAGCTCTCTTGAAGGGGACGTAAGACTGTAAAACAGGTTGCAGCATCATGCTGGCCTACAGGTTGCGTAGGCCGCTACTCTAACACATCCGCCCCTTACAAAATGGTGACAGCCACCCAAAAAGCGAAATAAAGTGTTTATTTATTGAACACGCTTTTTCTTAGGTAAAAACGGGGAACTATGGCTGATTCAACCCACCAGCCCATCAAAGTCAGACGCGGCATGGCGTTCTTCAAGAAACACCTCGCCCCAGGAGCGATTCACGATGCGGCCACGTTGCACCGCTGGGCGTTGTTCCATGGCTTTGGCCCAACGCATCACGTGCTCATAGCTGGCCACGTCGAGGAATTCCGCAGCGTCATAAAGGTTGCCTAGCACTAGGTTGCCGTACCAAGGCCAGATAGCGATGTCGGCGATGGAATATTCGTCACCCGCAAAATAGGTGTGATCGGCCAAGTGCTTATCCAACACGTCCAGTTCGCGTTTCACTTCCATGGCGAAGCGGTCGATTGGGTATTGCTGCTTGGTCGGCGCATAGGCGTAAAAATGCCCAAAGCCACCGCCGAGATAAGGCGCGGAGCCCATTTGCCAAAACAGCCAGTTGCGGCATTCGGTTTTGCTGAGCAAGTCTTTAGGAATCAAGGCGTCAAATTTTTCCGCCAAATATTGCAAGATGGAACCCGATTCAAACACCCGCGTAGGCGGCGTGGTGCTGTGATCCATCAAAGCCGGAATCTTAGAATTAGGGTTGATTTCGACAAAACCAGAACCAAACTGATCGCCCTCGCCGATGTTGATCAAGTAGGCGTCGTACTCGGCTTCGCTGATGCCTAACGCCAGCAATTCTTCCAACATGATGGTGACTTTTTGGCCGTTCGGCGTACCCAATGAATGCAGTTGCAACGCATGCTCGCCAACCGGCAAGACCTTATCGTGAGTCGCGCCCGCAATCGGACGATTGGTGCTGGCGAACTTGCCACCGCTCTCGGTTTCCCATGTCCATACCGCCGGTGGCACGTACGCTTGGTTGTTATTGGTATCTGCACTCATAGTAGATCCTCTAAAATAATAGGGTAAAAAATGGTCCGTTTAATACGGCATCGCCAACGGTAAAACGCCAGTATGTCATCCAAATAATCAAAAAATACGTTAGTAACTAGGAAGATCACACCCTCTTGTAAGAAAGTCGCGACACCCTACGTCATAACATGACATCGTATGATCTGTTTATCGTTTAGTGTGTCTATGACGTACCACACAACTAGCTTCTTACACTTTGCCGACTTTAAAAGGACAGTAACATGAAAATGCATTTTATATTAAAACCCTCTCTTGGATTATTGTTACTGGCGGGCACCGCTTCGCTTAGTAATGTGGCGAGCGCCGCGCCGCAGACGCTTATGGTCGCCGGCGGTTGCTTTTGGTGTGTGGAATCGGATTTCGAGCCGGTCGAAGGCGTCAGCGAGGTGATCTCTGGTTACTCTGGTGGTCACCTAGACAACCCCACTTACAAGCAAGTTTCGAAAGGCAATACGGGGCATTTTGAAGTGGTGGAAATTCATTTTGACGACGACATCGTATCGCTCAAAACGCTCACCGATTACTTTTGGAAAACCATCGACCCAACCGACCCACGCGGTCAATTTTGTGACAAGGGCGCGCCTTACAAAACCGCTCTTTTCTATCAAGACGCCGAACAAAAAGCCGTATTTGACGCCTCCCTTGCCGAGCTAAACGCCAATAAACCCTTCAATGCCGACATAGTCACCGAGATTCTGCCCGCCAAAACCTTCTACGCCGCCGAGGATTATCATCAAAGCTATTACACCAAAAACCCAATTCGCTACGGCTATTACCGCCTAAGCTGTGGCCGTGACGACCGCATCGAAGACCTGTGGGGCGAAGTCGCCAGCAAGCAATATCATTAATGCAGACAAAGCACACAAGAGACCTTTGACCACTCATGAGTAAGTCTCTAATATTTAAACACCTTTATTTATTAGAGACTGACTCATGAACCCGATTCTTCAGGCACAAAGTACTCATAAATCCATTCGTAAATACACCGATCAAGCCATAGACGCCGACCTGCTCAAGCAACTAATTCAAGCAGCACAAGGGGCCGCGTCATCCAGTTTTATCCAAGCCTATTCTTTGGTACAGGTGACCTTGCCAGAAAATCGCAGCAAAATCGCGACGCTTGCTGGCGGCCAAAAATGGGTCGAAGCGGCGCCCGAGTTCTTGGTGATTTGTGCCGACCTCACTCGCGTGGAATATTGCAGTATTGAACAAGGGTTGGGCGAGCTAGAAGGCAACGCCGAGCACTTTATTGCCGCCACCACAGACGCCACCTTCTTTGCCCAAAACCTAATGCTGGGCGCAGAATCCGTTGGCCTTGGCGCGGTCTTCATTGGCGGCATTCGTAACGACCCAGCCCAAGTAGCAGAATTGCTCAACTTGCCGAAACACGTTTACCCAATATTTGGCCTATGCCTTGGCTACCCAGACGCCGAACCAGACTTAAAACCGCGCTTGCCTGTGGACGTCATTTTGCACAAAGACAGCTACGACAGCAGCCGTTGTGCCAGCGATGTACAAGCCTACGACGCACAAATGCAGGCCTATTACCAAAGCCGTTCTGGCAATCAAAAAATGAGCAACTGGTCAGAACAAACCGCCGCGGCAGTGCAGAAGAAGAAACGCGAACACATGCTCGAGTTTTTACAAAAACAAGGTTTTGTAAAACGCTAAAAAGGCATACCATATTCACTTGTTGTTTTTACACACATTTGTTTTTACACACATTATTTTCACTCACAAGGAATCTAAACCTCCATGACAACCATCGTCCCAAATGTTCTGTTCAAAACCCGCGTTCGTAACGAAGAACTCGGTGGCCCAAACCCATTCGAATGGAAAGACGTCACCACAGCCGACTTGTTCGATAACAAAAAAGTCGTGGTTTTCTCATTGCCAGGCGCTTTCACACCTACTTGCTCAACGTCTCACCTACCACGCTTTGAAGAATTGTACGACGAATTCAAAGCCCAAGGCGTCGACGCTGTTATCTGTGTGTCGGTCAACGATGCGTTCGTTATGTACCAGTGGGGCAAAAGCCAAAACGCGAAAAACGTCTTCCTACTACCAGACGGCAACGGTGACTTCACTCGCCAAATGGGCATGTTAGTGAAAAAAGACAACCTAGGCTTCGGCATGCGCAGCTGGCGCTATGCCATGTTCGTTGAGAATGGCGAAATCACCAAGATGTTCTCTGAAGCGGGCTACCAAGACAACGCACCAAGCGACCCGTTTGAAGTGTCCGACGCCGACACCATGTTGAACTACTTGAAAAATCGTTAATCACAGATAAACGAATCATCAGTGTTAAACTAACAAAAGCAGAGCCGAACACGTCTCTGCTTTTTTATTTGGCAAGAATGCTTTATGTTGGAAAACCGTTTTATTTTTAGGAGAAGACTATGAGCTTGCAACCCTTTCATCTGGCAATTCCGGTATATGACGTTCCATTAGCGCGGGCTTTTTATCGCGATGTGTTTGGCTTAGAAGAAGGTCGCTCGGCAGAAACCTGGGTCGATTTCAACTTCTTTGGCCATCAGTTAGTAATTCATTATCACCCCAAAACACCGACCCAAGAAAACGCTTCGACCAATCCTGTCGATGGTCACGATGTGCCTGTGCCGCATTTTGGCGTGGTGCTCACCTGGGAACAATGGGAAGCATTGGCCGAGCGACTAAAAGCCGAAGGCACCAACTTTATCATCGAGCCTTACATTCGTTTTCAAGGCCAGGTAGGCGAACAGGCGACCATGTTTTTCCTCGACCCTTGTGGCAACGCCCTAGAGTTCAAAGCCTTTAAAGACATGAGCCAGTTGTTTGCAAAATAAGCGCATGCTGTTTTCATAAGACGAGGACAAAGGCCGTACTGTCTTTTTCTAGTACTGTCTTGTTTCAGTACTTTATTTAGTCGTTTCTTTGTTCTCGTCGTTTAGCGCACTGGCTGGCACCAAGCCTTTCGCCACCAGCTGTTCCAGTAAACCCCGCGTACGATCCCGAAATCTGTCTCGCAATAAGCGCATGGTGGGCGTTATGGATTGTCGGCTGGGGCTGATCAACCAAAGCTCCCCTTGGGCAATGTGGTAATCCGGCATTAAGGGTACTAAACGCCCCGCCAAAAGATCATTGGCAATGTCTAAGGAAGATTTAATCGCCACGCCTTTACCATCGACACACCAGCGTCGCACCAAATCCCCATCGTTGGCCGCGCAATAGGCTTTGGGCTTGACCTTGTCCATCACACTGGCTTTAGAAAAGTACCAGGTATCATTGAGAATATTCTGCAGCTGATAAAACAAACACTGATGCTGCAATAAATCTTTGGGTTGTTGTGGCGTGCCGTGCTTGGCGAGGTATTCGGGGCTGGCTACTAAAAGCCTTGGCACATTGCAGATTTTAAACCCGTACAGATTGGAATCCGCCGGCGCGCCGTAGCGCAACGCCATGTCGAGGGCATCCCGATAAAAGTCCACATTACTGTCGCTAATGTGTGCCCGCAAGGTAACATTCGGGTACTCGGTCATAAATTCGTTGACCCAGGGAATAGCGATATTGCGGCCTAAATCCGACGACACCGCTAAGCGAATTTCGCCGCGAATGATGTCTAAATCGTTATGGATAGTCTGCTTGGCCTGATCCAGCATGGACAGCGCCGCCGAACACTGAGGCAGGTAACGCTCACCCGCGGTCGAGAGCCGCAAATGCCGCGTGGTGCGCACAAACAACTCCACCCCTAACGCCGCTTCGATACGCTTCACCGCCGCGCTGGCCGTGGCCACCTGCATGTCCAAGTGAGTCGCTGCCGCGGTAATACTGCGAAATTCCGCCACCTTGAGTATTACTCGCAAGTCGTCTATTTGCACTTTTCATCCCCATTCAGCAGAAAATAACCGCTTCATTATCAATGAATATTTGATAATAATTCAATACAAAACCTATTTTTTCAAACAGGACGAGTGGTTACTATGGCGTCATTCTTTTAGACAGCCCTCATTTTTGGAGAAAATCATGTCACATCCCATCATTACCGACTTGAACAACCGCCACACCGTAAAGCACTACGACGCAACCAAACGCATTTCCGCGGCAGACTTAGAAGTCATCTACGAAGCCATTCGTTTGTCTCCGTCTTCTATTAATTCACAGCCGTGGAAAATCTTGGTAATCGAAAGCAACGAAGCCAAACAACGCTTTCACGATACCTTTGCCAACAAGTTCCAGTTCAACCAAAAGCACGCCAAAGCCGCGTCACACACTATTTTGTTTGCGCACAAAACCCACTACAGCCGTGCCGATTACGAGAAAGTCATCGACACCGACATCGCCATCGGTCGCACACCAGCAGAAAACAAAGAACAAGCCTTTGGCGCGTTCGCCTTTGTTGACATGAACACAGATGACGCCGGCAACAACGCCGCGTGGACAAAAGCTCAAACCTATATTGCCCTTGGCAATACCATGAGCGCCTTGGCACGTTTGAACATTGCTTCTACCCCAATGGAAGGCATTGACCACGAATTGATCAGTGAATTGTTCCCAGAATTAGAAGGTTACCAATGCGATGTGGCTCTTGCCATGGGTTACAACGACGCCGCAGAAGACTACAACGCCGCACTGCCGAAATCTCGCTTGGCGATGGACAGCGTACTGAACGTACTTTAAGTCGCCGTTAGCTCACTCGATTGGGCAGTTTTAAGCGTATCAGCACCAAGATAGCAAGCACCCCAAGTACCGCGCCGGCGAAGCCCACATTGGCCAAGCCGGCCACTTGAATTACCTGACCACCCACCAAGGCCCCTGTGCCAATCCCCAAATTAATAATGCCGGAATACAAGGACATAATGATGTCCGACGCGCTTTTGTCCAGGCTCAGCACCCGCACCTGCATGCCCAAGCTGATCATCATTAAAGACGCGCCCCACAGGCAAACACACACCAGCAGACCGATTTCGCTCCATAACAAAAAGTAGATACTGCCCATACATAAAGACATGGCGATGCTGCCGACGAACAAAATCACCCCACCCGCACGATCACCAAAATAGCCAAACAGCACACTGCCGATAATGCCCGCCGCGCCAAACAACAAGAGCAACAAGGTGGTAAAACCGCCGCTTTCTGTGCCGATTTCCTGCAAAAACGGCTCGATGTAACTGTAAGCCGTGTAATGGGCAGAAAACACCAGAAAAATAAAGGTGTACATGGCCAGCAGCATACGATTGCCAAGTACTGCCGTCACCTTGTTCAAAGAGCCGGAAAACAAACTGGGCAAGCTCGGCAATAAACGATACATCACCAACATAATGACAAAAGCGATCACGCCGATTAAGGCAAAGGTGGTGCGCCAATCAAACCATTGGCCGACCAAACGCCCTGCTGGCACACCCAACACCATGGCCAAGCCAGTGCCTGTCGCCAACACACTCAAAGCAAAGGTCTCTTTGCCCTGCGGCGCCACACGAATGGCGATCGAAGCGGTAATCGACCAAAACACCGCATGGGCAAACGCCACCCCCACACGACTGATCAGCAAGACGTTGAAATTCCACGCCACCGCGGTTAACACATGGCTGCCAATGAACAACACAAACAAGGCCAACAGCAGGGTTTTGCGCTCTATTTTCCGCGTGAGCAACATCATCGGTAAGGACATCAAGGCGACAATCCAGGCGTAAATCGTCAGCATCCACCCAACTTGGGCGGGGGTCATCTCAAAGCTCAGGGCAATGTCAGACAAAAGCCCCACCGGTACAAATTCCGTGGTGTTAAAAATAAAGGCACTGAAGCCCAATACGAATACACGCAAGTATTGAACCCGACGAGACACCATAGGTTCAGAAGACGACCTAGTTAACATAACCACCTGCGCAGATAAAAAGGGGAAAGAAGCGGCTATTGTCGCTTTTTTAGCAGACAAGGAAACAGCAAAATAAGAATGTTTGTCGTCAACCTACTGTTCGCGCCGGTTTTCCTTTGATATTCATCATAAGAGGTGAAATAAGCCCCGCAAATAGATGAACTTCGCGTAGTATTTAGGGCCTATATTAGACAATACTTAGCGACAGACCAAAAAATAGAGCTCATAAATAGACAACCACTAGACAAAAACGAGTAACAATGACGCCTTCGACCCTGTATTTTTCCCCCTTATTGACTGACTGGACCCAGCCTGTGAACCGCCAGCTGAGCGCATTCAATAAAAAAGTACAGTGGCAAGTCATTGACGAAATTCAACAATCCCCCGTGTCATCGATCTTGCTCGTCGCCGAACAGGATTTACAACAAACCGACTGGCCACTCCTGGCTTCCCGCAAAGCCGTTGTCATACTCGACAACTGGCGCCTGCCTGCCAGCGTGGCCTGGATAGAACGCGGCGCGACCAACTGCTTTGCCCGCCACGACGACAACCTCATCAGCTGGCTGGTGTCGGAACTGTCACGTTTTGCCTTAAACCACGCCGAGCGTACCGAAGACAGCGTATTGCAAGTCATCATAGACGCCATCCCCACACCGATCTTCTTCAAAGACCACCTGCACATTTACCGTGGCTGTAATGTGGCGTTTTGCGATTCCATTGGCTTTGAGCGGGACAACATCGTCGGACACTCAGTTTACGACATCGCTCCAAAAGAGCTGGCGGACAAATACTACCACGCCGACAACCAGCTACTAGCAGAAGGCGGCACCCAGCGCTACGAAGCGGACGTCAAATTCGCCGACGGCTCCCTCCATGAAATCGAATTCAATAAAGCCGTCTTCACCTCACACGACGGCAAAGCCATTGGCCAGGTAGGCGTGATGCTCGACATTACCGAGCGCAACCAACTGATTCGCCAGCTTGACAAATCCTCTCACACCGACCCCTTAACCGGCTTCGAAAACCGCCGCGCTTTTAACCAGGTGATCCACAGGGAATTCGACCAGCTTGAAAGCTCCGTACGCAAACTCAGTTTGATGACACTGGACATCGACTTCTTCAAACACATCAACGACCGCTTTGGCCACGGCGGCGGCGACCAAGCCCTACAGCTCATCTCTGAATGGCTACAAAACCAACTGCGCGACACCGACAGCGTGTACCGTGTTGGCGGCGAAGAGTTTTACCTACTCATGCGCGACACCGACATCCACACCGCCTACCCCTTTGCCGAAAGTCTCTGCAAAAACATGGCAACCCACCTCTTCACCATCAAACAACAAGACATCCACATCACCTTCTCCATTGGCGTCATAGAAATCAACCCCGCCATCGAACTGGAAAACACCCTAGACATGGTCGACAAAGCCCTCTACGAAGCCAAAGCCGACGGCCGCAACTGCGTCCGCCCCGTGTTTGAATAATCTAAGACCTTGTAGGTCGCGCCTTTAGGCCGATAACCGAAGATTTAATATGTGAGGTGATGCTGCTATTAAAAAGAAACGTGACGGTTAGCACAGGTGTCTTGATCACCTGAGTTGCTGGTTTCGTGGCATTCGGGCTAAAGCCCGACCTACATAAACACAGGTCAGATTTTGTAGGTCGTGCCTTTAGGCCGATAACTGAAGTTTTTATATACGTGGTGATGCTGCTATTAAAAAGAAACGTGACGATTAGTGCACGTGTCTTGATCACCGGAGTTGCTGGATTCGTGGCATTCGGGCTAAAGCCCGACCTACATAAACACAGATCAGGTCGTGTAGGTCGTGCCTTTAGGCCGATAACCGAAGATTTAATATGCGAGGTAATGCTGCTATTAGAAAGAAACGTGACGATTAGCGCACGTGTCTTGATCATCTGAGTTACTGGTTTCGTGGCATTCGGGCTAAAGCCCGACCTACATAAACAAGAACACCATACGAACCAGGTCTTGTAGGTCGCGCCTTTAGGCCGATAACCGAAGATTTTATATACGTGGTGATGCTTCTATTAAAAAGGAAACGTGACGATTAGCACACGTGTCTTGATCACCTGAGTTACTGGTTTCGTGGCATTCGGGCTAAAGCCCGACCTACATAAACACAGATCAGGTCGTGTAGGTCGTGCCTTTAGGCCGATAACCGAAGATTTAATATGCGAGGTAATGCTGCTATTAGAAAGAAACGTGACGATTAGCGCACGTGTCTTGATCATCTGAGTTACTGGTTTCGTGGCATTCGGGCTAAAGCCCGACCTACATAAATACAGGTCAGGTATCGTAGGTCGCGCCTTTAGGCCGATAACCGAAGATTTTATATACGTGGTGATGCCTATATTAAAAAGAAACGTGACGATTAGCGCACGTGTCTTGATCACCGGAGTTGCTGGATTCGTGGCATTCGGGCTAAAGCCCGACCTACATAAACACAGATCAGGTCGTGTAGGTCGTGCCTTTAGGCCGATAACTGAAGATTTAATATGTGAGGTGATGCTGCTATTAAAAAGAAACGTGACGGTTAGCACAGGTGTCTTGATCACCTGAGTTGCTGGTTTCGTGGCCCTCGGGCTAAAGCCCGACCTACATGAACACAGGTCAGGTATTGTAGGTCGTGCCTTTAGGCCGATAACCGAAGATTTTATATACGTGGTGATGTCTCTATTAAAAAGAAACGTGATGATTAGCACACGTGTTTTGATCACCTGAGTTACTGGTTTCGTGGCATTCGGGCTAAAGCCCGACCTACATAAACACAGATCAGGTCGTGTAGGTCGTGCCTTTAGGCCGATAACCGAAGATTTTATATACATGGTGATGTCGCTATTAAAAAGAAACGTGACGATTAGCACACGTGTCTTGACCTCCTGAACAGCATGATTCGTGGCCTTCGGGCTAAAGCCCGACCTACAAAGGTCAGAACATCGTACAAACCAGGTCTTGTAGGTCGTGCCTTTAGGCCGATAACTGATGAATCGATCTTCCTGCAAAACGTTAAAATCAAAGATAAACAGAGTTCCAAAAAGGATAGTTTTTTACACTACGAACTAAGCCTTTTCGAAGCGGGTTTGCAACAATATACCTTGCGATATTAAGCCTATCTTCATCTGCACGCAGAGCCCTATCGTAAAACGAGTTTTGCCATATCTTTCTACGATAACCAGTGTAATCATTTAACCTATAAGCGCTTGCCCCTTTCAAAGCACCAACGACATTAGACAAGCTCATGACTTCAGACTCTAAAACAACTAGCCCATGAAAATGATCGGGCATCAGCACCCACGCTAGCCATTGGCAGTTACAGTGTTGCTCGTTCAAACTAATTTGCTGGCAAAAAATATGCGCTAGATGATGGTCGTTAAAAAATGGAAAACGCCCCTGAGTATTAAACGTAATAAAATATTCAGCCCCTAGTTGTGAATATCGTCCTTTTTTTAAGTCAATCCATGACATAAACAAGTCCTTTTATAGAGTTTTAAACTTTTACTAAGCACCCAATTGAAAAACAGCAGAATGATTATTTCAATAAAAGGTTATTAAATAATCGGCATAACGAACGTGTCTTGTCCTCCAGAGCCGCATTATCCGTGGCATTCGGGCTAAAGCCCGACCTACAAAGGTCAGAACATCGTACGAACCAGGTCTTGTAGGTCGCGCCTTTAGGCCGATAACCGAAGATTTAATATGCGAGGTAATGCTGCTATTAAAAAGAAACGTGACGATTAGCACACGTGTCTTGATCACCTGAGTTGCTGGTTTCGTGGCATTCGGGCTAAAGCCCGACCTACATAAACACAGGTCAGGTCTTGTAGGTCGCGCCTTTAGGCCGATAACCGAAAATTTAATATGTGAGGTAATGCTGCTATTAAAAAGAAACGTGACGATTAGCGCATGTGTCTTGATTACCTGAGTCGCTGGTTTCGTGGCCTTCGGGCTAAAGCCCGACCTACAAAACAAATACCCTGTACAGATCAGGTCTTGTAGGTCGTGCCTTTAGGCCAATAACCGAAGATTTTATATACATGGTGGTAGCGCTATTAAAAAGAAACGTGACGACTAGCGCACGTGTCTCGATGACCTGAGCTGCATGATCCGTGGTATTCGGGCTAAAGCCCGACCTACAAGAGCCTGCCCAATAAATCTTAAATTTTATTTAAAAATTTAGATGTTAACGGGAACGATTTCTATTAGTGTTTGTCTATTCATGCGATCACGATGATGCATTTGCGTTTTAAGCCATGCATCAGGTTTATTTTTACGACTAATAGGAAACGAATTATGAAACGTACCTCTGCTCTTGTTGCCCTTGTCGGCTCGTCTTCTTTGCTTGCGCTTACCAGTATGTCGGCGAATGCCGCGGGTGAGGTGAATGTGTATTCGGCTCGTAGCGAGGCTTTGATTGCACCTTTGTTGGATGCGTTTTCCAAGGAAAATGACGTTAAGGTGAATTTGATCACCGGCAGCGCCGATGCGTTGTTGAGCCGTTTGCAGTCGGAAGGCGATGCCAGCCCAGCGGATGTGTTTATCACTGTGGATGCGGGTCGTTTGTTCCGTGCAAAAGAAGCCGGTGTGTTGCAACCATTTGAAACCGCGCAGTTAAACAAGGTGGTGCCTGATCACCTAAAAGACCGCGAAGGTTACTGGTACGGTTTGTCTCAGCGTGCTCGTGTGATTTTCTACAACCCAGAAAACGTCAAAGCCGCCGACCTGTCTAGCTACGAAGACCTAGCAGACCCGAAATGGAAAGGCCAAATTTGCATTCGCTCTTCCAGCAACATTTACAATCAATCCCTTGTGGCGTCTATGATCGATGCCCACGGTGAAGCGAAAACATTGGAATGGATCAAGGGCTTGGTCGCGAACTTTGCGCGTCCACCTGCGGGCGGCGACACCGATCAAATCAAAGCGGCAGCGGCGGGCGTTTGTGACATTGCAGTGGCCAACACCTACTACTTTGGTCGTTTGGGTTTGAGCAACAAAGCCGAAGACCGTGCGGTGTTTGATAAACTGGGCATGTTCTGGCCAAACCAAGCGACAAACGAACGCGGCGCGCACGTCAACGTCAGTGGTATTGGCATCACAGCGTCGTCGAAAAACACCGGCAACGCCAAACAGTTGATCGATTTCTTGACCAATGAGCAAAGCCAAACCTGGTACGCCAACGTCAACAACGAATACGCCGTGGTCGACGGCATAGCGCCACCAAAAAGCCTAGCCACGTTTGGTGAATTCAAAGCCGATCAGGTGTCTTTGAGTGTGTTGGGCGAAAACAACCGCCAAGCAGTCAAACTTATGGACCAAGGCGGCTGGAAATAACAGCAAAACGAACAGAACAGATCAAAGTAAAAGAAGAGAAATAGAAAGAAAGAAGAGACGTTATCGCGTCTCTTCTTTTATTAAGGCCCAAAACGCCTCTACAAGCGGGTTTTTCAGATTCTTCTTCAAAGTAATCAAGCCAATATCATACGGCTCCAGCTCGGGTGTAACCTCTAGCACCTGAACGCGGTCTTTTAGCGGGCTGTTATCCAACACGATTTTCGGCACCACACCAATCCCAAAACCCAAACTCACCATGCTCACAATGGCTTCATTGCCAGTGACTTGCGCATAAATGCGTGGCGTCATGTCGTGCTGACGAAACCATTCATCCACCCGGGTTCGTGACACGCCATTTTCTGACAAGATCATCGGAATGCTCGCCCATTCTTGTGGGCTTGTCGGGGTTTTGTTCGGCACATTAGGAACGGGCTGTTCCAGAGGCGCGATAAACAACAAAGGCGAAATGGCAATCTGTTTAAACGCCACCCCGCGGGGCAAATTCAAGGGTCTGGCGGCAATGGTGATGTCTTCTTTGCCATCCAAAATGTGCCCAATGGCGTGTTCGGGATCGCCCGTGCGCAGCTTAATTTCAATCGCGGGGAACGCCACCCGAAAACGGCGCAGCAGCTCATACAGAAAACTGTAGCTGGCCGTGACCGAGCTGTACAAACTGATCTCGCCGCTCAATTCGTCGGAGTTGTCCGTCAGCTCATGGCGAATCAACTGCCATTGATGGCTGGTGTCTCGGGCGTATTTGAGGAATTTCTGCCCTTCTTGGGTCAAGGCCACCGTGCGGTTGTCACGATTAAACAAAGCCACCCCTAGCTCGTCTTCTAGGTGGCGAATATTGCGCGACAAAGCCGAAATGCTGATGTGGCAGTCGTCACTGGCACGGCCAAAATGCAGAGTGTCTGCCAACGCCAAAAACTGTTTTAACACACGTATGTTCACAACCTCTCCCAAGCCAATAAACCAGCGCCCCATGATAAAACCTTCTTGCAAAATATGGGACGTAATATTGCAAATATATCAATTTACGAAAGAGTGGTTTCTCTATACAGTGAGCCCACTTACAAAAAGCAGCCGATGGCGGCTTTTTGTCATCGACTTATCATATTGACGTGCCTTAATCGTTAATACTGTATTCATAATAATATAATTAGGATGTGTTTATCATGGCTAACTACTTCAATACCCTACCGCTACGTGAGCAATTGGCTCAATTGGCAAAATGTCGTTTCATGGACAGCGCAGAATTTGCCGATGGCGTAGAAGCGCTTAAAGGCAAAAAAATCGTTGTCATCGGTTGTGGTGCTCAAGGTCTTAACCAAGGCTTGAACCTACGCGACAGTGGTCTTGATGTGTCTTACACCTTGCGTGCAGAAGCCATTGCTGAAAAACGTCAATCTTGGAAAAACGCCACTGAAAACGGCTTTACTGTTGGCACTTACGAAGAATTGATCCCAACGGCCGACGTGGTATTGAACCTAACGCCCGATAAGCAACACACACCGGTTGTCACAGCGGTTATGCCACTGATGAAAGAAGGCGCTTGCCTATCTTACTCTCACGGTTTCAACATCGTGGAAGAAGGCATGCAAATCCGTAACGACCTAACGGTTATCATGGTAGCGCCTAAGTGCCCAGGTTCTGAAGTACGCGCAGAATACGTGCGTGGCTTTGGTGTACCAACACTGATCGCAGTTCACGAAGACAACGACCCTAAAAGCGAAGGTCTTGCCCTAGCAAAAGCCTACGCTGTGGGCACTGGCGGTCATAAAGCCGGCGTTCTAATGTCGTCTTTCATTGCCGAAGTAAAATCTGACCTAATGGGTGAGCAAACTATCCTATGTGGTATGTTGCAAACCGGTTCTATCCTTTGTTTCGACAAGATGGTAGAAGAAGGCATCGACGCCGGTTACGCGTCTCGCTTGATCCAGTTCGGTTGGGAAACCATCACTGAAGCCTTGAAATACGGCGGCGTGACCAACATGCTAGATCGTCTTTCTAACCCTGCAAAAATCAAAGCGTTTGACCTAGCTGAAGAGCTTAAAGTCATCATGCGTCCTTTGTACAACAAGCACCAAGACGACATCATCAGCGGTCACTTCTCTCAAACCATGATGGAAGACTGGGCGAACGACGATAAAAACCTGCTAGGCTGGCGCGCAGAAACAGCAGAAACCAACTTCGAAAAAACCCCAGCGGGCGACGTGGAAATTTCTGAGCAAGAATTCTTCGACAACGGCATCTTGATGGTCGCTATGGTCAAAGCCGGTGTTGAATTGGCGTTCGAAACCATGACAGCCGCTGGTATCGTTGCAGAGTCTGCATACTACGAGTCTCTACACGAAACGCCTCTGATCGCCAACACCATCGCTCGTAAGAAGCTTTACGAAATGAACGCCACCATTTCTGACACAGCAGAATACGGTTGTTACCTATACAACCACGCTTGTGTACCGCTATTGGCTGACTTCATGAAAGGCATCCACACCGATGTGATCGGTAAAGGCCTTACTACTGACGACAATGGCGTCGACAACGCTCGCCTAATCGAAGTGAACGCGGCGCTTCGCGCTCACCCAGTAGAAGCCATCGGTAGTGTGCTTCGTGGTCACATGGCAGACATGAAGAAAATCGTTTAATTTCTGCTAGAAAAAACGACACATCAAAAGCCGAGATATCCTTGCGATATGCTCGGTTTTTTTATTGTCACCTTCATTCGTATTTTATTGATTAGGAAAAAACCTCATGGACTCGGCTATCCGCTTGCACAACCTCACCGTGAATTTTGACGATCGCTTCGCCCTCACCGATATAAACTGGACGCTGGAACCCCAGCAACACTGGGTGATCACCGGCACCAATGGCTCAGGCAAATCCGCCTTGGCGGCGGTCTTGGCAGGCGTGGGCAAATTAGAAAAAGGCGAGGTCACCGGCTTACCGACATCCGTGGGCTTGGTCTCCTTTGAAGCGCAAGCGGAACTCATTGCCAAAGAGCTGAAAAAAGACGACGCCGACATCATGGACGTGATTTCCCTCGGCACCCCGGTGGAAGAAATGATCTTCGACGACTGCGCGGACCCAGCACTGGCACGCTCTTTAGTGGAAAAATTTGGCTTAACCGGCTTACTGGATCGAGCGTTTCGCAAACTGTCTACGGGGGAAACCCGCAAAGTTATGCTGATTCGTGCCCTGTCCAGCAAACCGGATTTACTGATTTTAGACGAACCCTTTGATGGTCTCGACGCCAACACGCTGGCCATGCTGCAAGCCCATCTGGCGTCTATTATTGACACCACGCCCATGGTGCTGGTGCTTAATCGTTTCGATGAAATGCCGGACTTTATTACCCATGTGGCGTACATGAACGCAGGCACTTTACCACTGACTACCGACAAGCAAGACGACACAGCGTTCAACGAGCTGTATCAACTGCTGCACCTCAAAACCACTGACCTTAGCGTGCCAGACGCCGATGCCAGCAACGCCTTGCCAGCACTGGACCCGAACCAACCATTGGTCAAGCTCAACGCCGCGACAATTAAATATGGCGATACGGTCATTGTGGATGCATTAGATTGGACGATTGAACCTAGGGAACATTGGCAACTCAGCGGCCCCAACGGCAGCGGCAAAACGGGCGTTTTGTCCTTGATCACCGGCGACCACCCTCAGTGCTACAGCAACGATATTTTTGTGTTTGGCTTTCAGCGAGGCAACGGCGAAAGCATCTGGCAAATCAAGCAATTCATCGGCTACGTTTCTACCTCGTTGCAGTGGGAATACCGCGTCAGCACCAGTTGTAGAAACGTCATCATTTCTGGGTTTTACGACAGCATTGGCATGTATTCTAAATCGACTGACAACCAGAAAAAAATCGCCGATCAATGGCTGGCCTTGTTGGGCATGACAGACCGCGCCGACTCACCGTTTAACAAACTGTCCTACGGCGACCAACGCTTACTGCTCATCGCCCGCGCTATGGTCAAACACCCGCCCCTGTTAATACTCGACGAACCCTGCCTCGGTCTCGACGATATGAACCGACAACTGGTACTCGCCTTGATCGAAAAAATCTGCCAAGGCAAAACAACTACGGTGCTCTACGTCAACCACCACGCCGAAGACCAAATTCAAGGCATCCAGCATTACATGGCATTGAAGAAAAACCACGCGTAACACCACCAACCCGGCCTACTCTTGGTCTTGTAGGTCGGGCTTTAGCCCGAAGGCCACAAAACCCGCAACCCAGACCATCAAGACACGTACGCTAATCCTCACGTTTCTTTTAAATAGCAACACCACTAACCCGACTTACTCTTGGTCTTGTAGGTCGGGCTTTAGCCCGAAGGCCACAAAACCCGCAACCCAAACCATCAAGACACGTGCGCTAATCCTCAC